>JARGOG010000058.1:14557-28578 GCA_029212785.1 Thalassobaculaceae bacterium | reverse complement strand
GTAGTAAGTGTCGTCCGGGGCGTAGTCGGCGGCGTGGCGCTTGAGCTGCATCGCCACGAACTCCTCGCCGAATTCCCGGATCGCCGTGGGGAACGTGCCCATGACCGATCCATTGGAGCACTTCCCTTTGGCAAAGCCATGGTCCAAGGCGCGGTAAGCCTGGGTCCAGGCGGCGTCGCTTCGTGACGCGCGGGTTGCGCCGACCAGCAGATCCGCCGCCGTGCGCGCCAGACAATGGAACAGCGCGTAGTAGGTCGTACTGACGGCGCGCCGAAGATTGGCCTGGGTGGGCTTGCCCTTCTTGCTGCGAACCAGGTCCTTCGCAGTCTCGATCAGACTGAGATCAAGCGGCCTCAGGGCTTCGGTTCCCCAGATCGGACTTTGCGATATAGGTGAAGACCGGGAACGCCGTCTCCCCGACCTCCTCAAGCAGCGGCCGGATGTGACGGATCATCGATGTCGTTTGCCTGACGTCGAGCTGCTCCTGCTTGCCGTCGTAGACGACGTTGATGAACAGGACCCTGCTGCCGTCGTGATCGGTCTGCGGGGTCAGGTTGACCGCGACAATCTTGACGGTATCCAGCCGCCTGGACAGCTCCGCCTTGATGATCTCCCGGATTTCGGTCTGATCTGCCATGGGTCCGCTCCTCAGCGAGGGGATATCCTACAGCATGCGGCGCTTTGCGGAAATCCGATCTCGGGCAGCCCTCACCCCTCCACGAACCGCTGCAGCCGCTCGATCGCCTCGTCCCATTGCCGCGAGGCGGTTTCCAGGTAGCGGCGGGCCTCGGTCAGGCTTTCCGGGCGGATCGCGTAGCGGCTTTCGCGGCCGACACGGCTGCGGGCGACCACGCCCGCCTGCTCCAGCACGCCAAGATGCTTGGCCACCCCCTGGCGGGTCAGGCCGGTGCCGCCGGTCAGCTCCACCAGCGACCGGGGGCGTCCCTCGCACAGACGGGACAGCAGGGTCAGCCGGGTCTCGTCGCCCAGAGCCGCGAAGACCACGGCCGCGATGACCCGAGCGGCCTGGTCCCGCTCTGCTGGGGCCGGGATGTGCGACTCCGGATCAGCCATCGGCGGCCGCGACATAGGCCGCCAGGTGCTCCGCCTGGATGTTCCAGCCCTTGGTGTTGCCGCGCAGGATCTCCAGTCGGCGCGGATCGGGGATCGCCTCGAAACCGCTCTCGGTGATGGTCAGGCGCGTGCCCTCCCCGGCCCCGGCCCCGAGCGTCACCGGCTCCAGCCGAAACTCGACCAGGGTGGCCGGCTCGTCCGTGATCCCGCTGCCGTCGGCATGATACCAGCGGAACGAGAACAGCCCTTCCGGCTCCAACCGCTCCACGGTGGCGCGCCAGGGCATGTGCTCGTAGCCCGGAAAAGTCATCTGCCCGGTGGAGACCGTCCCCGGCACGAAGGGCTGGTCCAGTCGGACCCGGAACCATTCCCCGAACTCCTGGTGATCCGTCAGCGCGCGCCACACCCGGGAGACGGGCGCCTTCAGCTCCACCTGCTTGACAATGCGATCGGCCATAAGCAACCTCCTGGTTGCCTTTAAGATACACACCTCCGGATAATAAGCAACCATTTAGTTGCGTATTATCATTATCGGCATCCGCCCCTTACGCCGCGCCGGTCCTTCAGCCGGCTTCGCGAATCTCCGTCAGTACCGGCAGCAGGTAGTCGCGGAAGACCGCCGGGTTCTCGCTCATGGGGAAGTGGCCGCATTCCTTCATGATCACCGCCTGGGCGCCGTCGATGGCGGCGGCGGTGCGCTCGGTATCCTCCGGGGTGCAGGAATAGTCGTATTCGCCGGTCAGCAGGTAGAGCGGGCAACGCTTGGTGTCGATCAGGTCGGTGCGGTCGCGGAAGTCGGAATCCTCGCGGTAGAAATAGAGGTCGCCTTTGAAGATCCCCGGCCCGCTCTGCATGTAGCCCCACAGGGTCTCCCAACGGAACTCGTCGGGCGATTGCGGGGCAACCAGACCGGAGACCATGGCCGCACAGACCTCGCCGCCATGCACGTCGCCGCGATGCAGCCAGCTCGTGTCGTACCAGGATGTCTGGTGGTCGGCGCATTCCACGCCGATCAGCGCACGGAACCGGTCGGCGTGATAGGCGCCGAGGTTCAACACGATGCGCCCGCCCATGGAACAACCGATCAGTGCCGGGCGGTCGAGTTCCATCGCATCGGCCACCGCCAGGATCGCATCGGTATAGAGATCGGTGGTCAGCCGGTACTCCTCCTCGTGGAAGCCGACCGGCGGATTTGACTTGCCGTGCCAGGGCAGGTCGAAGGCGATGACCCGGAAATCCTTGGTGATCTCGGGGTCCGCCATCATGTGGCGATACTGCCGGCCATCGGAGCCCGCGGTGTGCAGGCAGAGCAGCGGAATGCCCTCGCCCGCCTCCTCGATATAGACGCGGCAGGCGCGTCCGCCGATCTCGATGGTGGCGTAGCGGCCGACGATCGGTTCGTACTGAAGTGCCATGGTCACCCCCTCCCCGCGGCAGCGCGGGGTGCGGCGAGCACCTCCTTCACATATCGCAGATGGGCCATCAGCGGCTGCAGATCGCCCTCGATGCGGGCGACACCGAGCCGGGTCATGGCGATGAAATCGTGGTAGCCGGGCGCCGGCATCGCGTCCCAGTGGCGCGCCCAGGCCGAGGCCTCGGCGCGGATCGCGAACCGCCATGAGCGCATTCGGAACGGGCCGGTCTCGACCGCCTCGATCCGCCCTTCGCTCACGCGGATATGAATCGGGACATCGTCGGCCTGGACCAGGAATTCGCCGGACAGCGTCTTCCCGCGGCGCACCAGAGCCGCATTGCCGTTCACCAGTTCAGGCAGGCGCCCGAGCGTGCGGGCGATCTCTTCGCCGGTCATATCCACCCCTTCAGCCATGTTTTCGGCAGGATAGGACAGCTCGCGGTCGCGGCGATAGAGGCGGAAACGGCCGGAACGGCAGGTCGCCGGGATTAAGAAGTGATAAAATCTTAACCGTTGGCGATGTTTACTCCCCCCGATAATCCTATGCTGCAGATATCCAGGTCTTTCGGGTCTCGGCATGTCACGTGAGCTGGCCAACCAATGCAGAGCGTCCTCACCATGACCAACCCCGCGGACACCGTCGGGACCGAATACCGGGCGATCGCGGTCTATGTCGCCCGTCGGATGGGAGTCGCGGCACTGATCGGCCTGGCGCTGGTCGTGATGCTGGAATTCGCGCTGGCCGATCTCGCGCGCAGCAATGCCGAGACCAGGGCCCGCGACGAGATCAACCGCTTCCGGGCCTCCCTGCAGCAGATCCTCAGCCGCGACGTACAACTGATCCGCGGGATGATCGGCTATGTGCGCGCCCGGCCCAACCTGTCGGTTGAGGAGTTCACGCTGATTGCCCAGGACATCCTGGAAGGCGCCCCCGCGCATGTCCGCAACATCGCGCTCGCCCAGGATCTGGTGATCTCCCACATGTATCCGGACCAGGGAAACCAGTCGGCCCTGGGCCTGGACTACCGTAAGACGCCTCAGCAATGGCCCACCGTGAAGCGGGTGATCGACGAGCAGCGGATCATCGTCGCCGGGCCGGTCAACCTCGTCCAAGGCGGCGTCGGCCTGATCGCCCGGTTTCCGATCCTGCTGCGCATGGACGACAATGGCGAGCGTCGGCTATGGGGCCTCGCCTCCACGGTGATCGACTTTCCCGGACTGCTGCAACAGGCCGACTATCCGAGCTTCGCCGAGCACTATCGCCTGGCCCTTGTCGGCCGGGACGGGGACGCCGCCAGCGACGAGATCATCTGGGGAGACCCGGACATTCGCAAAGCGCAACCGGTCGAACTGGACGTGGTGATACCGACCGGATCCTGGCGCATTCTGGCGGCGCCGATCGACGGCTGGCCCAATTTCGTCACCTACCTGCCGTTCACGCTGAGTGCGGCGGCGCTCCTGCTCATCCTTGTCTTCGCATGGTCGACGGTGCGGTTCCGTCTCGCCCAGGAACGCATCGCGGCCAACCAGGAAATCCTGGACGCGTTGCAGCGCGCGGAAGAGGCCAGCGCCGCGAAGTCGACGTTCCTGGCGGTGATGAGCCATGAGCTCCGCACCCCGCTGAACGCCATCATCGGCTTCAGCGAGCTGCTTGAGAACAGCCCCCTGAACAGCCGGGTCTGGGAGCGCGCGCCGGAATATGTCGGCGACATCCGCCAGAGCGGACGCTTCCTGCTGTCGATCATCGACGACATTCTCGACCTGTCCCGGATCGAAAGCGGTCGCCGGGTCTCAACCATCGAACATGTCGATGTCGTCTCCCTGATGATCGAAAGCGCCAACCGCATGCGGGTCGAGTTCGATGCCAGGGAGATCGCTCTGTCGGTCGCCGCCGAGACCGAGGAAATGATCGCCCTCGCGGACCGAAGAGCGATGATGCAGATTCTGATCAACCTGCTTACCAACGCGCTGAAATACGCGGGCACGGCGGCCAATGTCAGCGTTTCGGCGACCCGGGTCGCCAACGACCGGATCGAGATTGCCGTGGCGGATGACGGCCCCGGGATCCCACAAGAGAAACTGGGTGAGATCATGAAGCCCTTCGTCCAGCTCTCCTCGTCCTATGCGCGGGCGGCGGGCGGAGTCGGGCTTGGGTTGACGATCTGCCAGTCACTGGCCCGCACCATGGACGGATCGCTCACGGTGGAGAGCCGGCTCGGTGAGGGAACGACGGTCCGCCTGGTGCTGCCGGAGAGCCTGGTGCGCTGACGTCCGACGCGCCGTCTAGGCGCGCCGCTCCCGCTCCGCCGCCACCGAGTCGAGCATCAGGTCCTCGCCGGTCTCAAGTGCCAACAGCTCGTCCATGGTCTGACGCCGTCGCGCCAGCCGAAGCCGGTCGCCGTCGATGACGACTTCCGGGATCAGCGGCCGCGAATTGTAGTTCGACGACATCGCCGCGCCATAGGCGCCGGCATCGGCGAAGACGCAGAAATCGCCGACCTTCGGCAAGGGCATGTCGCGGAACTCCACCACCCCACCTTCACCCTGGGTGAAGACGTCGCCGGACTCGCAGAGCGGGCCGGCCACGGCCACCGGATGCAGCGCGCCGCCGACCTGGGCGCCCTGGGCGTCGACGAAACCGATGCGGTGATAGCTGCCATACATGGCCGGTCGGGCCAGATCGTTGAACCCGGCATCGACAACCACGAAGAAGCGCTCGGCCACCCGTTTGACGGCCCGGACCTCGGCGACGAGGCATCCGGCGGCGGCGACGAGAAAACGCCCCGGCTCGATCTCCATCTCCACCGGCGCGGACTGATGCTGCTGGATCGCCAGCCGGGCGGAATTCCACTTCTCAATATAGTGGGCCGTATCGATCTCACTGCCGCCGTCGCGGTACGGAACCGACAGGCCGCCGCCGGCGGAGACCGCGCGCACCGGCAACCCAAGAGCCCGATAGGCGTCGATCATGGCATCGCCCACACGTTCCAGATGCTCGTAGTCGACGCCGGACCCGATATGCATATGCAGGCCGACCAGATCGAGCCCCGCGGCCTCGATGCGCGGGCCAAGCTCAGGCAGTTGCTCGTGCCAGATTCCGTGCTTGGAGAACGGCCCGCCGGTGTTGGTCTTGTTGCTGTGCCCGTGGCCGAAGCCCGGATTGATCCGCAGCCAGATGCGGTGTCCGGGGCTGATCGAGGCGATCTGATCGATCATGTCGGGCGAGCCGCAATTGACCGGAATGCCGAGGGCCGCCACACGCTCCAGCGTGGCCCGGTCGAAGATGTCGGCGGTGAACACCAAATCGTCGCCGCCCGCCGCATATCCCGCCGTCAGCGCCCGCGTGATCTCGCCGTTCGAGACGGCGTCGATCTTCACCCCGTTGCGCCGCATGATCCGCAGCAGATCGAGATTGCTGTTGGCCTTCTGTGCATAGCGAATGGTGTCGAAACCGCGCAGCCGCTCGATCTGGCGCTCGATCCGACCGGCGTCGTAGAGCCAGAACGGCGTACCGACCTTCGCGGCGAGCGCGGTGATCAGCGCGCCGTCGCGTGGGTCCGTTTCCATCCGGTTCGCGGTATCGCAAGCAGCAGCCATGTTCCCCCCAAGAGACGCCGCCGTCCGCCCCCTGGACAGCGGCGTATCACATGACGGGAAATCCCCGAAACTTCAAGCCCGCCGGGTCTTGTTGTCGCCGTCCGCGGCGTCTCCCGGCGCCTGGCCGGGCTGCATGCCGGCCCCGGTCACCTGACGCAGCGTCGTCGCACCGCGGCCGCGCCAGCGCCGCTCGAAATCGGCGATGTAGTCGCGGGTCTGGGGCACGGCGTACAGGTCCTTGGCGAGTTGGACCTGGAACACCATCAGACTGCCGTGCCGGAACGCGGTCTCGCAGCCCGTCAGATAGAACTCCCACATCCGGTAGAAGCGCTCGTCGTACATCTCGATGATCCGGTCCTTATGCGCCTCGCAGCTGAGCCGCCAGTGCTTGAGCGTGTCCGCATAGTGCTGGCGCAGGATCTCGACGTCGGTGGTGAACAGCCGTGTGCGTTCGATCGAGGTAAACTGCTGGCGCAGGGAGGGCGTATAGGCGCCGGGGAAGATGTACTTCTCCATCCACTGGTTCTGCGGTTCCGGCCGGTTGAAAACGCCGATCGAGTGGACGACGGCGATCCCGTCATCCTTCAGGAGCCGGTCCACCTGACCGTAGAACGCGTCGTAGTGGCCCGGCCCGACATGCTCGAGCATGCCGACCGACACGATCCGGTCGTAGCGTTCCTCGACCTGTCTGTAGTCCCTGAGATGAAAGCGCACCCGGTCCGCGAGCCCCGCCTCCGCGGCCCGACGGTTGGACACGGCGTGCTGCTCGCGCGACAGCGTCACCCCATCGACCTGCAGATCGTCGATGATGCCGGCCAGGAACAACCCGAGACCGCCCCAACCCGACCCGATATCGAGCACCCGCTGGCCCGGTTTAAGGTTCAGCTTGGCCGCCAGATGCAGCTTCTTGTTCGACTGCGCCGTCTCCAGATCGTCGGTGGGATCGAGGAAATAGGCGCAACTGTACTGCCGGTCGCTGTCGAGGAAGAGATCGAACAGCGCATCGCTGAGATCGTAGTGATGGGCGACCTTCTTCTGGGCCAGGTAAATCGGGTTCCAGTGGCGCACGGCCGCCTTGACCCGCCGCAGCAGGGCGAGGATCTTGCGCGATGCCCCGTCGCGGACACCGCCGATGTTGACCATACAGAGGTCGAGGAAATCGTAGAGCGTCGTCCCGTCCTCAAGGACGATGCCACCGTTCATATACCCCTCGCCGATCGCCAACTCGGGGTTGATCATCAGTCGCCGGTCGAGACTCCGGTCGGTGACCCTGACCGTGGCGCGGGGTCCGTCGGAGCCCCGGCATTCGTAACGATTTCCATCCGGATCTATCAAGGTCAGATGACCGATGGAAATCAACTGGCGGAACGCGCGTGCAGAGAGCATCGTTGCCACCCCCTGTTCGTTTCAGTTCAGATCGCACGATGGCGATCGCCCTTAACCATCCTATGGATAATATAATAAGCAATCACCGGGAGGGAAGCACATGAACACACGTCGGTTCGGCCGCACGGGCCTGCAGGTGTCGGAACTTGTGTTCGGGGGAGGATGGGTCGGCGGAATTCTGATCCACCAGGATGACGACGTGAAGCGCGCGGCGATCCGCAACGCGATCGACGGCGGGATCAACTGGATCGATACGGCCGGCGACTACGGCCAGGGACAATCTGAGATAGCATTGGGCTGGCTTCTGGCCGAACTCGACCGCAGCGAGCGGCCGCATGTCTCGACCAAGGTTCGCCTCGATCTGGGCAGCGGCGAAAGCCACGAGAGCCTGATCCGGCGCGGCATCGAGACCAGCCTTGAGCGCCTGCGCATGAACAAGGTGAGCCTGTTCCAGCTGCACAATCCGGTACAACCCGAAGCCACCGCCCAGCATGTCGGCGTCGACGACGTCATCGCCGACGGCGGCATCGCGGACATCCTGGACGGACTGCGCCGCGAGGGTCTGACCGACCATATCGGCTTCACGGCACTCGGCGATGCGGCGTCCTGCATCCGGGTGGTGGAGAGCGGCAAGCTGGATACCGCCCAGATCTACTACAACATGCTGAACCCGACCGCCGGGATGGGCGAGAAGGTCGACGGGCTGGCCGCCCAGGACTTCACCGGTCTGATGGCGGCGTGCCGGCGCCAGGATGTCGGTATCATGAACATCCGCGTCTTCGCCGCCGGTGTCCTGGCGACCGATGTTCGCCATGGGCGGGAGGTGGCGATCACGCCGGAATCCGCCGACCTCGTGGCCGAGGCGAAGCGCGCCCGGGCCGCCCTGGATGCCGCCGCCATGCCTGGCGAGAGCCGCGCCGAGACGGCGATCCGCTTCTCGCTCGCCAACAAGGATCTGTCCTGCGTCGTCGTCGGCCTCGCCGAGCTCGAGCATCTCGATCTCGCCCTCCGGGCCGCCGAGGCCGGACCGCTGCCGGCGGCCAAGCTCTCGGACCTGCGCGAGGTCTGGTCGCGCAATTTCGGTCTTTAGGCGGCGCGCGGGTCTGGCGTCAGTCGCCCTGGGGCTTCAGGGTGAACTCGCTGTCGCGAATACGGTCCGGCCACTCGGCGACCATCTCGGCGACCGTTTCCTCGCCATAGATGTCGATCATGTCGGTCAGCGCCGCGAAGATCGCCGAGGAGGCGACGATTTCCGACGACGCGCCCTGGGCCACCGCATCGTCCCAGGCTTCCAGCATCACCCTGAGCGCGAGGCGCTTCTGCTCGTCCTCGGGTAGGATGGGCGGTTGTTGCTCGTCGCTCATGGTCGCCTCCGCAGCGGTCGAAGCCAGCCTGGGCCGCACTTCCGATGGAGCGAGGCTTAGCGCGGCAATCGGCCGATGTCACCCGGAACATGGCGAGAGGCCACCGGCCATGGCAGTGTCGCCGCCATGATCGATGCCCCATCCGAAACCCCGGCCGACGAAACCGATCCCGGCCTCGTCTTGCGCGAGGGCGTCCCCGTCTCGACCCGGTTCGACAACGTGTACTTCTCGCGCGGGGGTGGGCTGGCGGAGACGGCGCATGTATTCCTGGACGGATGCGGGCTGCCGCAGGCCTGGCACGACAAGATGCGCGAGACGGCCAAGGCGTTCACCGTCGCCGAGACCGGCTTCGGCACCGGGCTCAACTTCCTGGCGACCTGGGACCTCTGGCGCCGCCACCGGCCCGCTGGCGGTGTGCTGCACTACCTGGCGATTGAAGGGTTTCCGATTCCAGGCATCAGGCTCGCGGAGACGCTCGCCGCCTTCCCCAGGCTCTCGGGCCTCGCGGCGCGTCTCATCGACACCTATCCCCCCGTGATGGCCCCCGGGCCGCATCGGATCTGGTTCGAGGAGGACCGGGTTTGCCTCACGCTGGTGATCGGCGAGGCGGCGCAGGCGCTCGCCGGCACCCAGGCCCGTGTCGATGCCTGGTTCCTGGACGGGTTCGCCCCGGCCAAGAACCCGTCGATATGGCGGCCGGAGGTACTGCGCGAGATCGCCCGTCTGTCAGGTCCCGGCGCAAGGCTGGCGAGCTTCACCGCCGCCGGCGCGGTCCGGCGAGGGCTGGCGGCGGTCGGGTTCGCGGTCGAGAAGCGCCAGGGCTTCGGGTCCAAGCACCATTGCATCGCCGCCCGGTTCACCGCACCGACGCACGTGTCGGCCGAAGAGCCCTGGTACACCCCGCCGCCGGCGATCGCGCCGGGTCGTGTGGCCGTCATCGGGGCCGGGATCGCCGGTGCCGCCGTGGTCGGTGCGCTCGCACGGCGCGGCATCGACGCACGCTGGTTCGACCGGCACGGCCGGATGGCTGCGGAAGCGTCGGGAAACCCGTCGGGCCTGATCATGGCGCGCCCGACCGCGGACGCGGATGTCCACGGCGAAGTGACGGCGGCATCCTTCCGGTACGCGCGCGCCTGCGCCGACCGGGCAGGCGTTGCGCTCGGCGGCGACGGCGTGCTGGAGCTCGCGGCCGATGATGCGGCGCTCGGCCGCTTCTCGACGATGGCGGCGGTGGGCGTGCTCGCTCCGGTCTCGGCGTCGCTGGTCGACAGTGCCGAGGCGAGCCGGGTCGCCGGCATACCCCTCGCCCGCCCGGCGATCCGGCATCATACCGGTGGCTGGGTCGACCCGCGCGCCTGGTCCGCCGCCTTCGCCGGTACCGCCGCCCCCTCCCGCGCCGCCATCGCGCGCATCGAGCGTTGCGGGCAAGGCTGGGCGCTGTCGGACGCCACCGGGGCCGTGCTCGCCACGGCGGATGCCGTCATCGTCGCCTCGGCGATGGCGACGGCGCCGTTGCTGCCTGCGGCCCGTCTCCCGCTCCAAGCGATCCGGGGTCAGTTGACACGGATCGGCGAAACGCCGGCGAGCAGACGCCTGCGAAGCTGCCTCGCCTTCGGCGGCTATCTCGCCCCCGCCCTCTCCGGCTATCACGTGGCTGGTGCCACCTACACCCGCGGCGGGTTCGATCCGTTAGGCTGGCCGGTGCCGGTGCTGGAGGAGGATCACCGCCGGACCCTCGGCACGCTTCCGGCCGAGATCTCCCGATTGTTTGCCGATGCGCCCACGGTCCTGGGCGGTCGGGCGGCGATCCGCGCCGTCACCCCCGATCGCCAGTTGATCGCCGGCCCGGTCAGCGACGCCGACGCCCTGGTCGAGGCCTATGGCCATCTGCGCAGGGACGCCAAGCGGCTGGATGGCGGGTCGCCGCCCTTCATCGATGGCGTGTTCGCGCTCACCGGCCTCGGCTCGCGCGGTCTCGTCACCGCCCCACTGATGGCGGAACTCGTGATCGCGCAGATGCTGGGCGAACCTTGGCCGGTCTCACGCGCCATCGCGGCGGCAGTCCATCCGAACCGGTTCGTGATCCGCGACCTTAGGCGGCATCGGCTTTAACGGTGATCGTGGGATAGATGGCGACGATGAGTTCGGCCACCCGATCCTCCTCCATGGCCACCAGCGGCAGCATCAGCCGCTCATAGGTCGCGATCCACCAGTTCTCCACGAACCGGAAGCGGGCGTAGCGCGGCTTCGGGTCGGCCAGCATCTCGCGATAGGCCGGCGTGGCGAATTTCCGGAAGCGCAGCGGCATCTCGTCCAGATACGCCCCCTCGATCCGCTGGCCGTAGACCCGCATCAGGTCCTCGCCGACCTGGCGATAGCGGACGCGCAGGGTGTGCTGCTCGATCTCGACCAGCATGATGTTCTGCAGATAGGGGGCGATGTCGAGCGGCGACATGGTCTCGATCCGCGGCAGACCGGCGGGGCTGCGCTGGCGCTCCCAATGGCTGAGAAGCTCGCGCATCTCCTGGCGGGCAATCTTGGATTTATTGATGGTCATGATGGTTGTCTGAGCGCGATATCCCTGATCCTCGACATCATGCGTCCCGAGTTCCTAAGGTTTCGTTTCGACCCCCGGAGAGCCCTATGTCCGCCTTCACGATCCAGCAGCAGGTCACCTTCCTCTACACGCGCGACCTGGTCGCCGGTTCGAGCTTTCTACGCGACAAAGTCGGATTGAGATTGGTCCTGAACCAATTCGATCTCTGTCACGTTTACGAGGCAGCGCCGAATGCCTTCCTCGGGGTATGCACCAACCGGCCCGCGCCGGCGGATCCGGGCGTGACATATTCCTTCGTGGTGAGCGACGCCGACGCGGCCTACCGGGCCTTGAAGGACCGCGGCGTGGCGTTCGAGTCGCCGCCGGAGCTCAGCGAACGGTTCAACGTCTATTCCGCCTTCTTCGGCGGCATCGAGAACTACCGCTTCGAGATCCAGGAGTTCCGCGATCCGGGTTGGCCCGCCCCGGTCACATGACACCGGACCTCAGGCGAGGCGCTCGTGAAGCGCCGTTCGCTTCGGGAGCGCCGCGTCTGGGAACAACGGCGCGGGCGCTCTCCAGGCCTGTTCCTGCTCGACACGCCACCCCGCAGGTTCCTAAGGTTTGGTTGACGCTCCGACGACGATTCTGACCGAGGGAAATCCGCCGCCATGACCAGTACCGATCTCGCCCTTCTGTCGGCGACCGACCTTCTGCACGGTTACGCCCGCAAGACGATCTCCCCGGTGGAAGCGACCGAGGCAGCGCTCGCCCGGATCGACGCGCTGAACGGCAAGCTGAACGCATTCCGCTTCGTCGATCACGCTGCCGCGCTCGCCAGCGCGAAGGAGTCCGAGGCGCGCTGGGCCAAAGGGGAGCCGGTCGGCCTGGTGGACGGCGTGCCGACCTCGATCAAGGATCTGTCGCTGACCGAAGGTTGGTCGACCCTGCGCGGCTCCAAAACGGTAGGCGAGGACGGACCCTGGGACGTGGACGCGCCCTTCGTCGCCCGACTGCGCGAGCATGGCGCCGTTCTGCTCGGCAAGACGACGACCCCGGAATTCGGCTGGAAGGGTGTGACCGACAGTCCGCTGACCGGTATCACCCGCAATCCTTGGGACCCGACCAAGACGCCCGGCGGCAGCTCGGGCGGCGCGGCGGTGGCGGCGGCGACCGGCATGGGCGCGCTGCACCAGGGCTCCGACGGCGGCGGGTCGATCCGCATGCCGGCGGGCTATACCGGCATCTACGGCATCAAACCGACCTTCGGACGGGTCCCGGCCTTCCCGCTCTCCCCGTTCGGCACGGTCGCCCATGTCGGGCCGATGACCCGCACGGTCGCGGATTCCGCCCTGATGCTCACCGTGATGAGCGAGCCCGACGCGCGCGACTGGTACGCCGTGCCCTACGAGGGCGCCGACTACCGCAATGCCCTGCGCGCCTCGGTCGCCGGATGGCGGATCGCCTATAGCCCCGATCTCGGCGGCGCGACGGTCCAGCCGGAGGTCGCGGCCCTAGTGGCCAAAGCCGTGGACGTGTTCCGCGAGCTCGGCGCGATCGTAGAGGAGGTGGAAAGCCCACTCCCCAACAGCCACGAAACCTTCGCCGCGCATTGGTTCACCGGTGCGGCCAACCTGTTCACCGCCTTCAGCGAGGAGCAGAAGGCGCTGATCGATCCGGGCCTGGTCGAGGTGGCGGAGGCCGGTGCGGAATACTCGCTGATGGAGTATTTCGCCGCGGTGAAGCAGCGCGAGGCGCTCGGAACCGCGATGAACGAGTTCCACGAGACCTACGACCTGCTGCTGACCCCGACCCTGCCGCAGCCGGCCTTCGAGGCGGGTTGCGAGGTACCGCCGGGCTCCAACATGAAGCGCTGGACCGAGTGGACGCCGTTCTCCTACCCATTCAACCTGACCCAGCAGCCGGCCGCCACGATCCCCTGCGGCCGCGTCGGCGGCCTGCCGGTCGGCCTGCAGATCGTCGGTCCGAAATGGGGCGAGGACATGGTCCTCACCGCCTCCGCCGCCTTCGAGAGCGTCATGCCGATCGAACTGCCGAAGGTGTGATGGCCTCAACGGTCATCCTCCTCAACGGCGTCGGCAGCGCCGGCAAATCGTCGATTTCCAAGGCACTTCAGGAGACAACGCTTGAGCCGTTCCTGCATGTGCAGATGGACGCGTTCTTCGAGATGCTGCCGGCCGGGCTGATCGGTCACCCCGACGGCGTGCAGTTCATCCCGGTCGACAGCGACGGCCCCTCAGAAGTGGCCATCCGTAGCGGTCCTGCAGCCGCAAAGCTGTTCGCCGCGATCCCGGCTTCGGTCGCAGCCCTGGCGGCGGCCGGTAACAACCTGATCGTCGATGACGTGATCCTGCGAGATGGCATGGCCGAGTATAAGCGCGCGTTCGCCAGTTTCCGCTTCCTGACGGTCGGGATCCACGCGCCACTGGCAGTCCTGGAAGCGCGCGAGGCGGCCCGGGGCGACCGGCGGATCGGCCTCGCCCGTTGGCAGTTCGCACGCGTCCATACCGGCAAGACCTACGATCTGGACATCGACACCCTGGAGAACAGCCCGCAGGACTGCGCTCGGCTCATCTGCACAACATTCGGGCTCTGACCGCTACAGGCGGTGCCAGCCGCCCGATATCCG
>JARGOG010000058.1:2072-14457 GCA_029212785.1 Thalassobaculaceae bacterium | reverse complement strand
GAGGCGCGTTCGCCCCCGGCATGCGTGGCCAGATGCGCCAAGGCAAGAGCTTCGCCTGGCGCCAGCGCAAACATCCGGAGCCGCGGGCCTAAGCCCGTCCCTGCCGGAGTGCCCGGCCGGAGCGTTCGCCGGTGCATCGGCCATCGGCCCAGACCACGCGGCCGTTGACGACCACGGTGTCGATACCGGCGGCCGGGGTCATCGGATCCTCGAAAGTGGCGCTGTCGATGATGTCGTTTGCGTCGAACACGCAGATGTCGGCGAACTTGCCCGTCGTCACCTCGCCGCGGTCGACCAGGCCGAACTCCGCCGCCGACAGCGACGTCATGCGGCGCACCGCCTCCTCCAGCGGGAACAAGCCGAGATCGCGGGAATAGTGGCCGAGGATGCGCGGGAAGGTGCCCCAGAGTCGGGGATGCGGGAACTCGTCATGGGGCAGACCGTCTGAGCCGAACATGGCGTTCGGATAGGACAGAATCCGCTGCACATCGTCCTCGTCCATGGAGAAGTAGATGGCGCCGGCGGGCTGCAGCCGTTCCGCGGCTTCGTAGACGTCCACGCCCCATTCGGCGGCGATGTCCTTCAGGTCGCGCCCCTTGTGCTCCGGATGCGGCACCGACCAGGTGACCATCACCCGGTTGGAGAAGGCGATGCTGTCGGCCTTCAGCACCGTCGAGGAAGCGTGATAGGGGTACACGTCGAGCCCGATCTTCTGGCTCGAGCGGTACCGCTCGAACAGCGCCAGCGTCTCCTTGGAGCGGCCGAAATTGTCCTTCCCGTGCACCTTGTGGTGGGAGACGATCACCGGCACCCCGGCCTCGCGGCCGATCAGGAAGGTCTCCTCCAGACTCTTCAGGACGTCGTCGCCCTCGTTGCGCATATGGGTGACGTACCGCCCGCCATGGGACTTCAGCGCCCGGGCGATCTCGATGATCTCCTCGGTAGGTGCCTTTTCCGACGGCGCGTAGAACAGGCCCGTCGACAGACCGACGGCGCCGGCGTCCAGCGACTCCTCCAGCTTGCCGCGCATGGTCTTGATCTCGTCCGCCCCAGCCGCCCGATAGACGTCGTCCATGGCGCCGACACGCAGGGTCGAATGGCCGACCAGGAAGGCCGCATTGACGCTTGCCGGTGCCTCGTCGATCGCGGTCAGGAAGGCGTCGAAGGTGCCGTATTTCCACCACTCCTCGGTGCCCAAAAGGTCAAGCGGCGGCGGCGGACGGCGATCCATGACCAATGGCGCCAGGGAGATCCCGCAATTGCCGACGACGACGCTGGTCACGCCCTGGCTGACCTTCATGTCCATGGTCGGCTTGGACAGCAACGCCCGGTCGTCATGGGTGTGCACATCGACGAATCCGGGGGCGACGATCCGCCCTGTCACGTCGATCTCGCGACCCGCCTGAACGTGGGAGAGATCGCCCACGGCGGCGATCCTGTCATCGACGATCGCCACATCGGCCCGCGCCCGTGCCGCTCCGGTCCCGTCGATCACCTCTCCACCGCTGAGCTTCAGGTCGCAGCGTTCCAAACCGGCCATCGTCATCTCCTCATGTCGCAGGCCCCGATCGCAGCCCGGCGGTGCGGTGGTGTCAAGGTGGCGTGATCGCACCGTTGATCCGACCGGCACCGCCCCCACCTGTCAGACTGACCCGCCATCCGGCCGAGAGGACACCATGGTTCCGACCCGCATCCTGCTCCTTGCCCTCCCGTTCCTGACCACCCTGCCCGCGACCACCGCCGCCCAGGAGGCCGCCCGGGAGACCGAACAGGCCATGGCCTGCACGCTCTCCGCCGAAACACGGGTTGCGGACCTGAACCACCCCTGGAGCGTGACCTTCCTGCCGGATGGCAAAGCGGTGATCACCGAGCGCGGCGGCACGCTATGGCTGGCCGATCCTGAATCCGGCGGAAAATCACCGATCGCCGATGCGCCGCAGGTCCGCGCCGCCGGCCAGGGCGGGTTGCTCGACGTGGTCGCCCATCCGGATTTCGCCGCCAACCGCCGGCTCTACTTCTCCTATTCCGAGCGGCGCGACGACGGGCGCACGGGCACGGCCATCGCCCATGGCACCCTGTCCCCCGGCGGCGCCCGCCTGACCGACCTGACGCAGATCTTCAGCATGTCGCTGCCGACCGACGTCACCCGGCATTTCGGCTCCCGGATCGCCTTCAAGGGGGACGGCACGCTCTGGTTCACCATCGGCGACCGGGGCGACCGGCCGCGCGCCCAAAATCCGAAGGATCATGCGGGCTCCGTTCTGCGCATCGCCGAGGATGGCGGTATTCCGTCGGACAATCCCTTCGCCGACGGCCGCGACGGGGCGCGCGAAATCTGGTCCTTCGGCCACCGCAACCCACAGGGCGCCGCCCGCCACCCGGACACCGGTGAGATCTGGACGGTGGAGCATGGGGCAAAGGGCGGCGACGAGATCAACCGACCGGAGGCGGGTAAGAACTACGGCTGGCCGACCATTGCCTTCGGCCGCCACTACTACGGCGGATCGATCGGCATCGGCACGGCGGCGCCGGGCATGGAGCAGCCGCTCCACTACTGGGATCCGTCGATCGCGCCCTCGGGCCTCGCGTTCGTGCGCAGCCCGCTGTTTCCGGCCTGGGACGGCGACCTGCTGGTCGGCGCGCTGAAGTATCGGATGCTGGTCCGTCTCGACGTGGAGAACGGCCGGGTCATCGGCGAGGAGCGGCTGTTCGCCGATCGCTTCGGTCGGGTGCGTGACGTCCGCATCGGGCCGGACGGTGCAATCTGGCTGCTGACCGACGAAAGCGACGGTGCCCTGATCCGCATCACCCCGGCGACCGGATTGTGCGGCTGAGCGTTATTTCTGCCCGGCGATAACCGCGACCTGGTTCAGGAACGTGTTATCGGCGGCGCGGGCAATGTCCAAGGTCTCGCCGATATGGCTGACCGCGATCATGTTGCCGGACGCGTGCGGGAAGAAGGTCAGCACCTCATAGGCCGGATTGCCGTTGCCGACATCGGTGCAGGACAGCTCCACATGGGGCAGCACGGTGTCGTCACCAGGCATCAGCCGAAGATCCGCCTCCGAGGTCAGCGTGCCGGAACAGCTCGGTGATTTCAGCTTGGTGAGTTCGACCCGCAACTCCTCCTCGCTATGCTTTCCGCCGACCGACTGCACCAGCCCCAACCCGCGCTCGATCCGCCAGACCAGGGCGGCGTTCCAGCGCTTCATCGCCTGCTCGACGTCATTGGGAATGGCGAACTGGTTTTCGGGCAGGTCCTTCAACACACGCCAGGCAAAGGCCTGCGGTTGCAGCTTGAACAGCTCCTGGCCGTGAACTTTGGCGATCTTCTCGCGCGCTTCGGCCAGTTTCTTGCCGTCGCGGACACCCGCCTTGACCTGCTTGACGCAGTCCTCCATCGCCGCGAACGCCTTGGCGGTGCCGGTCAGCGGGAATTTCAGGGTCCCGAAAAAGCCGGAGATCGTCGCCACGTTGCCGGCCTTGAAGGCCTGCACCAGTTCCGGATGGTCCTGCAGCAGTGTGCCGAGCGTGTCCTTGCTGACCACCTGGAACGCGCCGCTGATCTCAGGACGATCATCCACCTTGATCGTGACCTTGGCGGCCTGCCCGGCCTCCAGCGCCCAGGTCTTGTCGATCAGATAGACCTCGTAGACTCCACTGGCTGCCAGCCCGAAGCCGAGATCAGTCCCGCTCTTGTAGTCGCCGACGATGGCGCAGCGCTGGAACTTGCCTTCCTTCGAGATATAGGCGTCGCCTTCCCAGATCCCGCTCTTGAACTTGGCGGCGGCCGGCACGGCGGCGGCAAGCATAAGAGTGGCGGCAATGGCCGAAGCCATCGCCATGGAACGAAATGCGGTCATTCATCGGCTCCCGGCCGGTGGAGATAGCCCCTGCCCTAGCGCGTATTTGGGGTCAAGCTCAAGGGCGGGCACTAATCAACCGCGAAATCGTGTCGGATCTGGGGCAATGCAAGTGGGTCAGGTGAACTTCGCCGTGATGCCGCCATCGACCACCAATTCGGTGGCGGTAACATAACGGGCGTCGTCCGAGGCCAGAAACAGCACCGCCCGCGCCACATCCCAGGCATCGCCCATGCGGCCCATCGGGCACTGCTCGCCACGCAGGCGCGCCATCTCGGCCTTGTCACCGTCGGCATAGGCGTCCTGCAGCCCGGCATAGATCATCGGTGTGTCCATCAGTCCGGGCAGCACGCAGTTCGAGCGGATCCCGCGCCGCGCATATTGCAGGGCGACCGAGCGGGAGAACGGAATCAGCGCCCCCTTGGTGGTGCTGTAGGAGATGTAGTCGACACCTGTATGGCGGATACCGGCGATGGAGGAGGTGAACACGATGGCCCCGCCGCCGCCCTGCTCCAGTACCGGCAAGGCGGCCCGGGTGACCAGATAGGCGCTCTTCAGATTGATGTCGGTGACGCGGTCCCACTCGTCCTCCTCGAGCTCGACCGGACCGCCGACCACGGCGATGCCGACATTGTGGTGCAGGATATCCAGCGCGCCGAACCGCTCACTCGCCGAGGCGACCGCCGCCTCGACCTGGGCGCGGTCGGCGACGTCGCATTGCAGGGCGATCGCCTCGCCGCCCTCGCTCTCGATGAGCGCGCGGGTCTCGTCGGCGGCGCCGAGATTGATGTCGAGGCAGGCCACCTTCGCCCCCTCGCGCGCGAACAGAACTGAACTCGCCTTGCCGTTGCCCCACCCGGGTCCGATAGACCCCGCGCCGGTCACCAGCGCCACTTTGCCCTCGACCCGTCCCGTCATACTCTTCCTCCCGGCTGATCCGATCTGTCGTCGGCTGTCCATAGTCGGCGGGCATAGTGCAGCGGTCCCAAGGCGCGGGGAAGACGCATGGCCGAGACCACCCAGCAAGATCAAACACCGGGCGATCAGACACCGGACCGGGGCAGCGCCTTCGAGGTTTTCGCCGCCTTCGCCAAACTCGGTCTCACCGCCTTCGGCGGACCTGTCGCCCATATCGGCTATTTCCGGACCGAGTTCGTCGAGCGGCGCCAATGGTTGGATGACGGCGCCTTCGTCGATCTCGTGGCGCTCTGTCAGTTTTTACCGGGACCGGCGTCGAGCCAGGTCGGTTTGGCGCTGGGCGCCCGACGGGCGGGGCCGCTGGGCGCCCTCGCGGCGTGGTCCGCCTTCACCCTGCCCTCGGCGATCCTGATGATCCTCGCCGCCTACGGTGTCGTCGCCCTGGCGGAAGGGGCGGCAGCCTCCGCGTCTATCCAGGCCCTGAAGATCGTCGCCGTCGCCGTCGTCGCCCAGGCGGTGCGGCAGATGGCCGGGTCGCTCGCGCCGGATCCGATCCGCGCCACCATCCTCGCCGCCGCCGCCGCCCTGGCCCTCACCCTGCCCGGCGTGACCGGACAGCTTTCGGCCATCGCCATCGGCGCTTTCGCTGGCCTGCTGTTCTGCCGCAGCCTGGCCGGACGCGGCGGCGCGCCACGACCTCTGGCGATCCCGGTGCCCGCGACGCTCGGTGCCGCCATGCTGGTCCTGGCCGGCGTGCTGCTCGCCCTGCCCGCCCTCGTTCCGGTTCCGGAGGCCCTGGCGACCGCCGATGCCTCCTACCGAGCCGGGGCGCTGGTCTTCGGTGGGGGTCATGTGGTGCTGCCGCTGCTGGAGGCGGACACGGTCGAGACCGGTCTGGTGGGTCGCGACGCCTTCCTGGCGGGCTACGGCATCGCCCAGGCGGTGCCCGGTCCGCTCTTCACCTTCGCCGCTTTCCTTGGCACCGTCGCCGACGCGCCGATGAACGGAGTGATCGGCGGTGCGTTGGCCCTGGTCGCGGTTTTCCTGCCGGGCACCCTGCTGCTGTTCGGCGCTTTGCCATTTTGGGACCGGTTGCGCGGCTGGCTACCGGCACGGGCCGCCTTCACCGGCGTCAACGCCGCCGTGGTCGGCTTGCTTGTGGCCGTGCTGTACGACCCGGTGGCGACGGCGGCGATCCGCGGCCCGTTCGACGTGGCGGCAGCCGTCCTCGCCTATGTCCTGCTGGTGGTGTGGAAGGCACCGCCGTGGAGCGTGGTCATCGGTTACGCCGCCGGCGGCGCCGCCCTCGGCAGTGCCCTGTAGCCCGGGTCACTGAGCCTGCTGGACCTCGACGGCAGCCACGGTCTGCACCAGGACATCGTGCAGGTCTTTGGTGATGTCGCCACCGGCCCTGTGGCGCAACGCCGTCTCTGCCGCCCGCCAATGCGGCCGTGCCGTCTCCAGGATCCGCCGACCGGACGGGGTCAGCACCACCGAGCGGGTGCGCTTGTCCGGGCCCGGCGCCAGATTGACCCATCCGGCGTCGCGCAGGGGGGCCAGGTTCCGGGTCAGGGTCGTTCGGTCCATCGACACCCGGTCGGCCAGATCGGTGACCGACGGCCGGTCCATGCGGGCGATGTTCGCCATCAGCCCGTATTGGGTGACCTTTAGGCCGGTCTCCTTCAAAGCCTCGTCGTAATACTGCGTCAGCCGGCGGGCGGCGCCCCGCACCGCAGAACAGGTGCAGGCCAAACCAGTGTCGTCGATAGGGTCCATTGAAGAGCCGGACATTGACAATTCCGTGCAGGTACACGAGTGTAGCTACACGAACTCTAACACACCCCTCCAATTCGGCCAACCACCCTCTCGGAGACTGCCATGTCGACCGCCGCGCTTCGCTCCTCCCCCGGTTGGCGCACCCCCCTCGTCGTGATCATCGCGGGCTGCCTGATCGCCATGATCGGGTTCGGCATCCGCTCGGCCTTCGGTCTGTTCCTGGAGCCGATGACCGTGGCCAAGGGGTGGGACCGGGAGACCTTCGGCCTCGCCATGGCGATCCAGAACCTGCTCTGGGGCATCGGCGTGCCGATCGCCGGCATGATCGCCGACAAGTTCGGCCCATCCCGGGTGCTGGCGGTCGGCGCCGTGGTCTATACGGTCGGCGTGTGGGGCATGGCGACCGCGGACAGCTCCCTGGAGCTGCACCTCTTCGGCGGCGTGCTGACCGGCGTCGGCGTCGCCTTCACCGCCTTCTCGCTCGCCATGGCGGCCATGGCCAAGGTGGTCGGGCCGGAGCGTCGGTCGCTGGCCCTCGGTCTCGGCACGGCGGCAGGATCGTTCGGGCAGGTCGTGTTCTCGCCGTTGGGTCAGGGCTTCATCGGCGCCTATGGCTGGGAGAGCGCGCTGCTGATCCTCGCCGCCTCGGCCCTGCTGATCATCCCGCTCGCCTTCGTCCTGCCCACGCAGGCCATCGGCAAAGGGGAAGTGCCGAGCAACCAGACCTTCCGCCAGGCCTTGGCCGAGGCCGGCGCCCATCGCGGCTACATCCTGCTGACGGTCGGCTTCTTCGTGTGCGGCTTTCATGTCGCCTTCATCACGGTCCACTTCCCCTCCTATGTCCGCGATCTCGGCCTCGATCCCACGGTCGGCGCCTATTCGCTCGCGCTCGTCGGGCTGTTCAACATCGCCGGATCCTTCGCCTCGGGCATGGCCGGGCAACGCTGGAGCAAGAAGGTTGGTCTGAGCACGATCTACTTCGCCCGGGCCCTGGTGATCACCGCGCTGCTGCTGGCGCCGAAGACGGAGCTGACGATCTACCTGTTCGCCGGCGCCATGGGCGTGCTGTGGCTGTCGACAGTGCCGCTCACGACCGGCATCGTCGCCCAGGTGTTCGGCGTGAAATACATGGCGACGCTGTTCGGCTTCGTCTTCCTCAGCCACCAGCTCGGCTCCTTCGCCGGTATCTGGCTTGGCGGCTATCTCTACGACACCACCGGATCCTATGACGGCGTGTGGTGGGCCGGCGTGGCGCTGGGGCTGCTGGCGGCGGTGATTCACCTGCCGATCAACGAGAGGCCCTTGGCGAGACTCGCCCCCGCCTCGATATAGAGCCGGGGAGCGGCGACCAACTCTGGTGTCCGTCACCCTCGCTCAAGCCGGGGTGACGGAAGGGGAACCATCGACAAAGCTGGACAAATTCGGCGCCGGCGGTGATTACCACCATCGATGTCGACGCTGACCAAACGACTGCTGTTCCCGCTGGAAGCCGCCGGCGCGCTCGCCGCCTACGGGCTGATGCGGCTGCTGCCGATCGACGCGGCCTCGGAGCTCGGCGCCGCCGTGCTGTCCCGGGTCGGGCCGCTGCTCCGCCTGCACAAGATCGCGCGGGCCAACCTGGAGCGGGCCTTTCCCGACAAGGACCACGCCGAGATCGACCGGATCCTCGACGGCATGTGGCGCAATCTCGGCCGGACGGCGGGAGAATTCGCCCATATCCGCACGCTGCTGCGCGAGATGGACAGCCGGGTCGAGATCATCGGTGCCGAGCATGCGCTGGCGGCGATGGCGACGGGCGGACCGGCGATCTACGTCTCCGGCCATATCGCCAATTGGGAGCTGATGCCGCTCGCCGCCGCCCATGTCGGGCTGGTCATCGACGCGGTGTACCGGGCGCCTGACAACCCGCTGATCGCCTCACTCTACGACAAGCGCAAGCCGCATCCCGACGCCACCATGTTCCCCAAGGGCAGTGCCGGCGCGCGCGGCGTGATGGGCGCGCTGAAACGCGGCCGTCCGCTCGGCCTGCTGATCGATCAGAAGATGAATGACGGGATCGAGGCCCGGTTCTTCGGCCGCAGAGCGATGACCACCCCCGCCTTCGCCCAGCTCGCCCGCCGGTTCGACTGCCCGATCGTGGCGGTGCGGATCGAGCGTCTGGAGGGCGTGCGCTTCCGGGTAACGGCCTTCGAGGGGGTGAAAGTGGCGAGGACCGGCGGGACCGCCGACGACGTCGCCGCCACCGTGCAGGCCTTCAACGACCTGCTGGAAAGCTGGATCCGCGAGCGTCCGGAACAATGGCTCTGGGTACACCGGCGCTGGCCGAAGGGAGACTGAGCCTCTTCAGTTCTCCGTCCTTGCACCCGATTTCCTGGACGCACTTTACGCGATCCAGGCAGTCGCCGGAGGTGGCGGGCAAAAGCCTCAGGCCGCGCTCTCCGGCGCACGGAACTGCAGGGCGTGCAGGCGGGCATAGGTGCCACCCTGGGCGACCAGGGCGCGGTGGTCGCCGCTCTCGACCACACGGCCGGCCTCGAAGGCGTGGATCACGTCGGCCCCCTGCACCGTGGAGAGCCGGTGGGCGATGACCAGGGTCGTGCGGCCCTTCATCAGCCGCGCCAGAGCCGCCTGGATCTGACGTTCGGACTCCGTGTCGAGCGCGCTGGTCGCCTCGTCCAGCAGCAGGATCGGCGCGTCCTTCAGGATCGCGCGGGCAATGGCGATGCGCTGGCGCTGCCCGCCCGACAGCTTGGTGCCGTGCTCGCCGACGCGGGTGTCGTAGCCCTCCGGCAGGGCGGTTATGAAATCATGCGCCGCCGCCGCTTCCGCCGCCGCGCGCAGCTCCACCTCACTCGCCTCCGGCCGGCCGAACCGGATGTTCTCGGCCACCGTGTCGTCGAACAGAACGATCTCCTGGCTGACCAGCGCCACGGCCTCGCGCAGGCTCGCCAGGGTCAGCGCGCGTACATCGGCCCCACCGATGGCGACCGTGCCGGATTCAACGTCGAAGAACCGGGGAATGAGGTTCAGGACCGTGCTCTTGCCGGCCCCGCTCGGCCCGACCAGGGCGGTCACCTTGCCGGCGGGGGCGGAGAAACTGATTCCCGCCAGCGCCTCGGTCCCGTCGGCATAGCGGAAATGCACATCGGTGAAAGCGACCTCCGCCGGCACGCGCTGCAGCGCCGTCGCGTCCGGCGCCTCGGCGATGGCCGACTTGCGGTCGAGCAGCACGAACAGCCGCTCCGCCGCCGCCAGCCCTTCCTGCAGGGTGGTGCTCACCTTGCCGAGACCGCGCAGCGGCTGGTAGGCCATCAGCACGGCGGCGATAAACGAGAAGAAGGCACCCGGCGTGGTCGCCCCCTCGATCACCCGATAGCCGCCATAGACGATCACCGCCGCAACCGCGATCCCGCCGAAGGCGTCGACGATCGGCTGCACCGCCGCCCGCACCCGGCCCTGGCGGTAGGTGAGCTGGTAGATCTCCTCCACCAGGACGCCGATGCGTTTCGCCTCTGCCCGCTCCATGGCATAGGCCTTGATGACCCGGATGCCCTGAAACGCCTGCCCCAGCAGAGTCGTCAGCTCACCCATCCGCGCCTGGGCATCGCCGGAGACCCGGCGCATCCGCTTGCCGAGCTTCTGGATCGGCACCACGGTCAGCGGCGCCACCAACAGGGCGATGACCGACAGCAGCCAGTCCTGGTACACCATCACCCCGACCAGGAAAATCACCGACAATCCGTCGCGTACCAGGCCGACGATGGCATTCGACACCGCCTGGCGCAGCGCCTGGACATCGAAGGTGAAATGCGAGATCAGCCCGCCGGTCGCCCGGCTCTGGAACAGGGCCACGTCCTGGTCGAGCAGGTGGCCGAACAGGCGCAGTTGGACGTCGGCGACAATGCGCTGGCCGACCCGTGCCAGCAGCGAGTCCTGAAAATACGCCGCCGCCGATTTCAGCGCGAAGGTGACGATCACCGCCCCGCCCACCAGCCACAGCATGGACCGGTCCTGCTGGACGAAGACCTTGTCCACCACCGGATCCATCAGCCAGGCGGTCGCCGCCGTGGTCGCGGCGACGATGGCCATCGCGATCGACGCCACCGCCAGCCAGGCCGCGTGCGGGCGCACGAACGCATCCCACAGCCGGCGCAGCAGTGGGCCGGTTCGGGCATCATTCAACGCAATGCGGGTCTTCTCGGGTTTCGCCTCGGCCATCGGTTCCTGATACACGATCGCGCGCGGCTGCGCACTTCCCGCCTCACCGCCTGTGTGCTAGCAGGCGCCCATGGTCGACCTGCCGAAGATTGCCGACATGCCCGATACCCTGTCCGACGCCGCCCGCCGGGCTGCGTGGTGGAACCTGATGCTGGTCGATCACGGCTTCCTGCGCGCGATCTATCTGAACAAGCGCCGGGTCGATGACGCCCTGTGGCGCGCCGCCCAGCCGAGCCCGACCCATCTGAAACAGGCCAAGGCCGACGGGTTCAAGACCATCCTGAACCTGCGCGGCCCGCGCAACGACGGGCCCTACACGCTGGAGCGCGCCGCCTGCGCCGCGCTCGGACTGACCCTGGTCGATTTCCCGATCCGCTCGCGCTCGGCCCTGGACCGGCCGACGGTGCTGGCCGCCGTCGATATCTGGAAGACGTTGGAATATCCGGTGCTGATGCACTGCAAATCCGGGGCGGACCGCACCGGCTTCATGGCGACGATGTACCTCTGGCAGCACAAGGGCGTGCCGCTGCGCGAGGCCATGGATCAGCTCTCCCTGCGGTTTGGCCATGTCCGCCAGGCGAAGACCGGTGTGATCGATTTCTTCTACGAGCAATACCTGAAGGCCGAGGCGGAAAGCGGCATCGGCTTCCGCGACTGGATCGAGACGGTGTACGAGCGCGACGCCATGAACGCCGCCTTCAAGGAGAACTGGGCCGCCAAGATCCTGGTCGACAGGATCCTGCGGCGGGAGTGACACTGCCTTCATGACCCTGACCAAGGCGCCCGATTTCCTGGACTACAGCCGCGATGCGGAGCTTGGCGTCGATGTCATGCATGCCGCCTTCTCCGGCCCCGCCTTCGAGCGTCACGCCCACGCGACCTTCGCCATCGGCGTGACCCTGCGAGGGCTGCAGAGCTTCAACCACCGTGGCCGCCGCCACACCAGCACGCCGGGCCGGATCATCGCCTTCAATCCCGAGGATCCGCATGACGGCGAGGCCGGGGACGCGGCTGGCTTCTCCTACTGGATGATGTATCCGGATACGGGCGTGTGGGAGCGGGCACTGGAGGATGCGACCGGCCGCGCCGACCCGCCGTTCTTCGCCGACACGCTGCTGGACGACCCGGCATTGGCCCGAGTCTTCGCCGCCGCCATGCCGGCGCTGCAGGCCCGGGCGACATCCAGCGCCGGGCTGCGGGAGAGCCTGGCCGCCGAGAGCCGGTTCGACCTGCTGCTCCTGGCACTCGCCCTGCGCCACGGCCGCGCCCGGCTGCCGGCCGACCGGCACCGCGACAGCGACGCCGCCGCCGTGAGGCGGATCCGCGAGATCCTGCATGCCGAGTTCGACCGCGACATCCGCCTCGACGACCTGGCGCGCGCGGCCGGGCGTAGCCGGTTTCAGGTGACCCGGGCGTTCCAGGCGACAACCGGCCTGCCGCCGCACCGCTACCTGACCAACATCCGCCTTGAGCACGCCCGCGCCCGGCTGGCGGCGGGAGATGCGCCGGCCGACGTCGCCGCCGCCGTCGGTTTCGCCGACCAGAGCCACCTGTCGCGGCGCTTCAAGGCGGCCTATGGCGTGACGCCGGGCCGGTTCCAGGCGGCCTAT
>JARGOG010000058.1:0-1972 GCA_029212785.1 Thalassobaculaceae bacterium | reverse complement strand
CTCTCCGGTGACGCCATGCTGGCGCCGCCATCCACCGGAGCCGAAGACATGCACGACACCAAGATCTCCATCGCCGTCCGCGACGACCTCGCCATCTGGCAGAAGCTGAACGTGGTCGCCTTCCTGGCCAGCGCCATCGCCGCCCGCTATCCGGAGGCGATCGGCGAGCCCTATCGCGACGGCGGCGGCCAGACCTACCTCCCAATCCTGGGCCAGCCGGTATTGATCCTGACCGGCAGCGGGGACGCCCTGGCCAGGGGGCACCGTCGGGCGCTGGACCGCGCTCTCGATCTCGCCGTCTACTCCCAAGGCATGTTCGCCACCGGCAACGATACCGACAACCGGGCGGTGGTCGCCGCGTTGCCGACCGACGCGCTGGACCTTGTCGGCATCGCCACCAGGGGCGACCGCAGGGACGTCGACAAGGCGCTCAAGGGGTTGAAGCTGCACGCCTAGGCGGGGCGACGGGTTTATTCCATATATTTTTCAAAAGGTTTTTCGACCAAATCCGGAACCACCTCCCCGGCGCGGCGTTTCATTCCCCGAGCGGACGGCCTCCCCCCACGATCCCGAACGGGCCGACCGCCAAAAACTCACACGAGGCCTCTCCCGAGGTTAACTGGAGGTAAGTTATGAAACGCAACGCCCTGACCCTGAGCCTGATCGCCGGCGCGTCCATGCTGGCACTCGCCAGCAACCCGTCGATCGCCGGCAGCGCGTCGACCGAGACCAACCTGAACGGCACCGTGAAGACCGACCACGTCAAGGCGGAAGGTCAGACCGAGGCTGAGATCAAGAAGGACATGGACAAGGCCGGCAAGGTCGCCAAGGACGCGGCGAACACCGTCGCCACCGCGGCAAGCACCGCCGCGACCGCCGCCGAGACCAAGATTCGCGAGCTGCTGGCCGGCGACCAGATCGACAACATCGAAGGCACGGCCGTGCGCGACATCCGCGGCGACTCTGTCGGCGAGGTCGACGAGGTCGTTCGGGGCAAGTCCGACAACGAGCTCTACTTCGTGACCGATGTCGGCGGATTCCTGGGTCTGGGTGAGCGCGAGGTCGCGATCCCGGCCAGCGAGTTCACCCGCACCGACGATCACTTCGTGCTGGCCAGCGCCACCAAGGCCGAGCTGGAGAAGCGCGAGGAGTACAACGAGGATCGCTTCGTCGAGGTGAAGGTCGATGCCAACGGCTCGATCGTTACCGACTAACGCGCACGCGCTTACCTGAATGCGAGGCGGCCGCCCGAAAGGGCGGCCGTTTTCTTGTGCGGTTTCGCGGAATAAGGCGCCGACAGATGTCGACCGTTCAGGCGTCGGCCGGAATTTCCATGCCGCGCTGCACGGCCGGTCGCGCCATCAGGGCGTCGTACCAGCGCTTCACGTTCGGATAGTCGGCGAGGTCGACCTTCTGCCACTCGTAGCGCGCGACCCAGGGCAGGATCGCGATGTCGGCAATCGAATACTCGTTGTTGGCGACGTAATCGACGCCCTCCAGCCGAGCGTTCAGCACGCCGTACAGCCGGCGGCATTCCTTGCCGTAGCGCTCCTTGCCATAGGGCACGTCGACCTTGGCGGCGCGCTCGAAATGGTGGACCTGTCCGAAGATCGGTCCGACCCCGCCCATCTGCCACATCAGCCACTGGATGACCTCGTAGCGCTTGGCGGTGTCCTGGGGCATCAGCTTGCCGGACTTCTCGGCGAGATACATCAGCAGCGCGCCGGACTCGAAGATCGTGATCGGCTTGCCGTCCGGCCCTTCGGTGTCGACGATCGCCGGAATCTTCGAGTTCGGATTGATGGCGATGTATTCGGGCGTGAACTGAACGTCCTGGCCGATCGGGATCGGATGCACGTTGTATGGCAGCCCGATCTCCTCGAGCATGATCGACGCCTTACGCCCGTTCGAGGTCTTCCAGGTGTAGAGTTCAATCATCTGCGTTCCCCCTGAGTGGTCCGTTGTCCGGTTG
>JARGOG010000057.1:3533-29046 GCA_029212785.1 Thalassobaculaceae bacterium | reverse complement strand
CATCGACGAGGCCGCGGCGCTGGCGAAGATGGAAGCGAACTGGCGGGTCATGCGCCTCGGCAAGCCCGAGGACATCGCCAGCCTCGCGCTGTTCGCGGTGTCGGATGCGGGCGATCTGCTGCAGGGCAGCGTGATCGACATGGATGGCGGGGCGACCCGTGCGCTCTAACCGGGCCGACGGGGTAGGGGCCCACTGGGTAAGAGCCATCACGAGAAAGGCCGCCGCATGACCCAGCTTCCCCTGAAGCAGATCGGTCTGTGGCTGCTGACCCTCGTCCTCGGCGGCATCGGCGGTTATGGGTTCTCGCATCTCGGCGTGCCGCTCGCCTGGCTGCTCGGCAGCCTCGCGGTGGTGGCCGCCGTCGGCCTGTGCGGCGGCAGACTGGCCATGCCGCCGGGCGCGCGCCAGACCGGGCAGGTGCTGCTCGGCAGCGCCATCGGCCTGACCTTCACGCCACAGGTCGCGGCCTTCGTCGCCGGCTTCCTGCCGATCATGATCGGCGCCGCCCTGCTCTCGATCGGGTATGGCGTGCTCGCCGGCCTCGCCCTGAAGCGCACGGCGGGGACCGATCCGGCGACCGCCTTCTTTTCCAGCGTGCCCGGCGGCGTGGTCGAGATGTCGGTCCAGGCCGAGCGCTACAATGGCGACATCTCCTCGGTCTCGCTCGCCCAGTCGCTGCGCATCCTGCTGGTCGTGACCACCATCCCGCCGATCGTCACCCTGCTCGGCCTGACCGGCTCCGACCCGTTCGAGCTGATCGTCCTGCCCTTCGATCCCCTTGGCTTCATCGTGCTGGTGGCGGCGTGCTCGGTGCTCGGCTGGCTCGGCGCGCGGCGCAAGATCGCCAATGCCTGGTTCCTCGGTCCGATGATCGTCGCCGTCGCCGTGTCGGTCTCCGGCAACGTGCTCTCCGGCGTGCCGACGGAGCTGATCAACTTCGCCCAGGTGGTGATGGGCGCGACCCTCGGGTTGCGCTACCAGCGCGACCGGGTTCTGGCCCTGCGCCGCTTCCTGCCGCCGGCCTTCCTGTCGACGGTGATCCTGGTCGGGCTGAACGTGCTTACCGGGGCGGCGATCGGGCTGATCTTCGGTCTGCCGGTGGCGACCATGGCCCTGGCGATCTCGCCCGGCGGCATGGCCGAAATGAGCATCACCGCCAAGGTTCTGCATCTCGGCGTGCCCATCGTCGTTGCCTTCCATGTGGTGCGGATCTTCCTGGTGATCGGCTTCACCGGCATGGTGTTCAAACGGGTGTTTCTGCGCGAGACAAAGACCCGGGACTCCGGTGCGTTTTAGCAGTTTGACGTGCCCGACACCGGCTCCTACCCTTCCGCCCAACCAATAAATTCGCGCTCCATGGGAGGAGACAATGACCGATAGCGACAGCATCGACGTCACCCGGACGCTCGGCGATTTCGCCGCCGGGCTCAGCCTGTCCGACATTCCCGACGATGTGGCTGCCCGTGCCCGCACCCTGATTCTCGACACCGTCGGCATCGCGTTGCGCGCCCGCCACGAGGCGGAATCGACCGCACCGCTAATCGCGGCGGCCCGGGCGCTCGGCTATGCAAACGGCTCGTCCAGGGTGTTCGGCGATGGCGACGGCTGGACCCCGCCGGGGGCGGCCTGGCTGAACGGCGCGCTCGCCCACAGCCTCGATTTCGACGACACCCATGCCGGCGGCTCGATCCACCCCTCGGCGCCGATCGTGCCGGCGGCTCTGGCCGCCGCCGAGATGTCGGGCTGCGACGGGGCGACGGTGCTGGCCGCGATCATCGCCGGCTACGAGGTGCAGATCCGCCTGTCGCTCGCCCTCAACCCGACCGAACACTACAACCGCGGATATCACCCGAGCGCCACCTGCGGCGTGTTCGGCGCCGCCGCCGCCGCCGGGCGCTGCTTCGGCCTGTCGGGCGAGCGGATCGCCGCCAGCTTCGGCCTGGCCCTGAGCCAGGCGGCGGGGTCCCTGGAGTTCCTCGCCGAGGGTTCCTGGTCGAAACCGTTCCAGGTCGGCTGGGCCGCGCAGAGCGGTCTGGTCGCCGCCCGCCTCGCCGCCGAGGACTTCAAGGCTCCGGCCCGGGGCATCGACGGCAAGCGCGGGTTCCTCGCCCTCTACGCCCCCAACGCCACCCCGGCGAAGGCCGCCGCCGGCCTGGGCAGCGTGTGGGAGACCCTGAACGTCGCGGTGAAGCCCTATCCGTCGTGCCGCTACAGCCATGCGCCGATGGACGCGGTCATGGCGTTGTGCGCCGCCAACGACATCATCTCCGACGAGGTCACGGCGATCCGCATCGGCCTGCCGGCCAACGGCATGAACATCATCGGCGGTCCGATCGAGGCCAAGCAGAAGCCGGTCACGGTGGTCGACGGCCAGTTCTCCATGCCGTTCCTCGCCGCCGCCGCCCTGCGCCTCGGCGGGTTCGGCTGGGACGATTACAAAACCCACCTGTCCGACAAGGCGACCCTGGAACTGACGCGTAAGGTGACCTGTCATCTGGACGACCGCTGTGAGGCGGCCTTCCCGGCGAACATGGCGGGCAAGGCGACCATCGAGACCACGCGTGGCAGCTTCGAGACCTTCGTCGAGGTGCCGAAGGGCGAACCGGACAACTGGCCGAGCGACGCCGAGCACCGGGCCAAGTTCGACGCCCTGGTTGGCCCCTGTCTGGCGCCGCAGCGGGCGGCGGCGCTCGCCGACGCCGTGCTGTCCCTCGATCGTCAAGCCTCGATCCCCGCGCTGCTCGATCTCACCCGCCCGGTGCCCCAGGCGATCCGCGCGGCGGGTGAGGAATGAGCGCGGCGCATCAGGGCGAAGGCCGGTACTACGAGGATTTCGCCGTCGGCGACATCTACGAGCACTGGCCCGGCCGCACCATCGGCGAGGCCGACAACACCTGGTTCACGTTGCTGACCATGAACACCCACCCGGCGCATTTCGATGTCGAGTACGCGGCCGGCACCGAGTTCGGCAAGGTGCTGGTCAATTCCTGCCTCACCCTGTCCATCGTCACCGGCATGACCGTGCGCGACACCTCGCAGCGCGCCGTCGCCAATCTGGGCTGGACCGACATCAAGATGCCGGCCCCGGTCTTCGTTGGCGACACGCTCTACGCCACCTCCGAGATCCTCGAAAAACGCGAGTCGAAATCGCGCCCGCACCAGGGGATCGTCCGCTTCGCCACCTCCGGCCGCAAACAGGACGGTACCGTGGTGATGACCTACGAGCGCACCATCCTGGTGTCCAAACGCCCGGCCGAGTGAGGAGCCGATCATGGTTGTAGCCGAAGACCAGGTCGCGCTGGACGAGCAGGAAGCTCTGATCCTGGACGCAGTCGACCGGTTCCTGGAACGCGATGTCCGCCCGGTCGCCCACGACCTCGAGGCCCGGGACGAATGGCCGGCGGAGATCGTCGAGAAGATGAAGGATCTCGGCCTGTTCGGCGCTACCATCGGCGAGGAATATGGCGGGCTCGGCCTGTCGGCGACGACATATTCCAAGATCGTCGAGCGGGTCTCGGCGGTGTGGATGTCGGTCTCCGGCATCTTCAACAGCCACCTGATCATGGCCCAGGCGGTCGAGCGCACCGGCACCGAGGAGCAGAAGCGCAAATGGCTGCCTAAATTCGCCAGCGGCGAGCTGCGCGGCGGCATCGCCCTGACCGAGCCCGACGCCGGAACCGACCTGCAGGGCATCCGCACGAGCGCGCGCAAGGACGGCAACGGCTACCGGGTCAACGGCACCAAGACCTGGATCTCCAACTCGATCCAGGGCCACGTGCTGGCCGTCCTGGTGAAGACCGACCTTCAGGCCGAGCCGCGGCACAAAGGCATGTCCCTGATGCTGATCGAGAAGGGCGAGGGCGTCGCCGTCTCCAAGCTGGAGAAGCTCGGCTACAAAGGCATCGATTCCGGCGAGCTGGTCTATGACGACTGTTTCGTGCCGGCCGACAACCTCGTCGGCGGCGAGGAAGGACGCGGCCTGCAGCAGATCCTCGGCGGACTCGAACTCGGCCGCATCAACGTCGCCGCGCGCGGCGTCGGCATTGCCCGGGCCTGTCTGGAGGAGAGCGTGCGCTACGCCCAGCTGCGCAAGACCTTCGGCAAACCGATCGCCGAACACCAGGCGATCCAGTTCAAGCTGGCCGACATGGCGACCCAGGCCGAAGCCGCGAGACTGCTGGTCGAGCAGGCGGCGAAAGCCTACGACCGGGGCGAACGCTGCGACCTGGAAGCCGGCATGGCCAAGCTGTTCGCCACCGAGGCCGCGGTGCACAACTCCCTGGAGGCCATGCGTCTGCACGGCGCCTACGGCTATTCCAAGGAATTCAACATCGAGCGCTATTACCGCGACGCCCCGCTGCTGGCGATCGGCGAGGGCACCAACGAACTCCAGCGCCTCATCATCGCCCGCCAGTTGGTGGCCCGGAATCCCGCCTGACCGCGTCTCGCTCTGGTGACGCCAATCGCCGGGTCCTGCGGCAACCGGGATAATTGATCTTTTCTAGAATTTAATTCGTAATGCATCTAATTACGGACGAATAGATTACGGCCTCCGTGCTGCGGCGGCGCGCCCTGGGTGCCCGCATCGAACCGGATATCTCCCCGCATAAAGGCGAAACGCGCGGATCGTGATGATTGAACACCCCTCTCCCTTCGATCGGGTCGAAGAGCAGAGTGCCTGGGCCAGCCGCGGGCCTACAATCGCGTATGCGATCGCGCTCATCCTGATCGCTCTGCTGGCGACGGTGGTCTGGTTCACGACGATCCATCTGGTCTCGGCACAGGGACAGGTGGCGGCGGAGATCAACGTGGCCGGCCGCCAACGCATGCTGACGCAGAAGATCGCGTTTCTGACATCGACGCTGAGCACAGCAAAAACGGAGAACCGTTCCGCGCTGATCGCCGAGATCTTGGCCTGCGCCGACCTCATGGAGCGCGCGCATCTGATCATGCTGTCGCGCAACGCCGATGCCCAGATGGCGACGGCGGCGGAAGGAATAGACTGCCGCCCCGGAGACACTCCCGTGCTGCCGCGAGGCGCCCTGTCCGACGACCTCCGAAACGCGTATTTCGCGGCACCAGAACCGCTTGACGACCTGCTTGTCCGCTTTCTTTCGACGGTTCGCGCGCTGACCCGGATGCCGGGCGATGCGCCGGGCGATCTTGGACGGCTGCAGGACAGGATCTTCGCCATCGCCTATGACGACCTGCCCCGCCGGCTGGACAATGTCGCCCAAATCATCCAGCGCGAGGGCGAAGCCCAGGTCAAACAACTGGTGCAGATCAAAACCCTGATGTGGGGCGCCACTCTCATTCTGCTGGCATTGGAGGTGTTGTTCATCTTCCGCCCCATGGTTCGCCGTATCAACGGGACGATCGGCGCCCTCAAAGCGATGGCCCTCTCCCTCGGCGAGCGTCAGCGCGCCGAACTCGAACTGCGCTTGGCCAACAATGCCAAGACCCGCTTTCTCGCGCAGATGAGCCACGAACTCCGGACGCCGCTGAACGCGATTATCGGCTATTCGCAGATGCTGGCGGCGGCCGACAGCCTCCACCTCAGCGGCGGCAAACGCATCGAGTACGCCGAGGACATCAAGGCGTCGGGCGAGCATCTGCTGGTATTGGTCAACGACCTGTTGGACCTCTCCCGCATCGAGACCGATACGATCGTGGTCCTGCGCGACATCGTCGATATCGGCCGGGTCGTCGGCGGCGTGGCCGCCATGATTCGCCCCCAGGCCCTGGACAGGAATCAGAAGATCATCGTCACCCGCCCCGAATTTCAGGTATCCGCCCGGGTCGATGAACGGCTGCTGCGCCAGGCCCTGATCAACCTGGTCGACAATGCCCTGAAATACGGCCGCGCGGGCGGACAGGTCCGGATCGACTTCGCCCAGCGCGCCCAGGACAGCGTCGAGATCGCGGTCGAGGACGACGGCATCGGTTTCGACATGGCCGACCTGCCGCAACTGATGGAACCCTTCGCGCGGGCGGAAAGCGACCCGACGATCGCCCCGGACGGCGTCGGCCTCGGCCTGCCCCTGACCCGGCGGTTGATCGAACTGCAGGATGGCACTCTGACGATGACCAGCGCCCCCGGCAAAGGCACCAGGGCCGTGGTCAGCGTGCCGTCGGTCGAACGGCCGTTCACCCAGCTCCCGGCCGCGTCCTGAAGGCGCCGCGTCTCAGCGATGCTCCTCCGGCACCCAATCGGCGGCCGGCCGGTTCCAGAAGCGGTTCGGATTGTCTTCGTCGAGGCCGCGCACATGCAGTGTCCGCAGTGCCGGTACGAGCAATATCACCGGCTCCTCATAAGGGTGGACGTGATAGATCGCCTCCATCACCGCCGCGCTATCCGCCGTCTCGGGCAGAAAGCAGGACACCCGCTGGCACGGCACCGCAACCACCTTACCGGTCGCCGCGTTGCGACCGGTCCCCAGCGAGCGGAACTGCTGGCTGCCAGGCGCGCTGCGGAACGCGACAGTGTCGTAGTCGCCGTATTTCAGGGTAACCACCCCGGCGATCGCCTCGACGACGGCATCGGCGCGCTCTTCCGGCACCTCGACGGTGAGCTGAAACCCCGTCTCGGTCTCAAAACGGGTCGTCTCAAGCGCTGGGAACACAGTCGATCTCCTCACGGGTCAGATTGAAATGGGCGGCCAGGGCCTCGTAGCCCCGCTCGGTGACGGTCAGCACCCGCGGCGCGCCCCGCCGGATCCAGTCCTGCGCCAAGGCGTGGGTCATGATGGAGGTGGCCAGCGGTCCGCCCAGATGCGGCCGCCGCTCGGTCCAGTCGAGACAGGGTTTGGCTATGGGGCGCCGGCCGCTGCCGTCTGTCGGAACGGCCATGCCGATCGTTGCCAGGAAGCCCGGTTCCAGGAGACGGGCCGTCTCTCCCTCGACCGCCAGGATGCGCCGGTCGACCAGCACATCCATCAGTCGCACCCCGAGCCGCCCGGCGAGGTGATTGTAACAGCTGCGCGCCGCCAGAAGGCGGGCATTGCCGGGGTTTCGGGCGGCGCGCAGAAGATACGGCGATGGCGTCAGACTGCCCATTCGTTCCAGGATCTCTGCCACTTCCGGCGAGGCCAGCCGGTGGTACACGGAGCGACCGGAGCGCATCGACACGGTCAGGCCGGCATCGGCCAGATGCTGCAGATGCGCCGTCGCGGTCTGCGGCGTCACCCCGCCCGCATGGGCCAGTTCCTTGTTGGTGAAGGCGCGCCCGTCCATCAGCACGCAGAGCATCTGTGCCCGGCTCGCATTGGCGAGGGCGGCACCGAGGGTCTCGAATTTCGCGCTCAGGCTCATGGCCCCGATCATGACGCCCGGGGCTGTGGGCGCAACGCCGATCGCTTCGGAAGACTCCGAACTGTTCTAAAGCGACACGGCAATCCGGCGGACGATCTCGATGACCAACACCGCGAAGCTCACCACCGCGCCCGTCACAGGCAGCCAGATCGGCAGGTTCGGGGCTTCGGGCGGGGTTGGCCCGCGGCGCTTCAATCGCCACAGCGCCAGATTGCAGAGCGTGAAGACCGCCAGCGTGATCAACGATGTGGCGCCGGCCAGCGTGGCAATCGGAAACAGCAGCGCCAGCGCCAGGATCGCCACGACGACGAGAACGGTGGCCACCACCGGGGTACGGGTCGCCGGGCTGACCCGCCCGAGAAAAGCCGGCAGCGAGCCCTGGCGCGACAGGCCGAACAGGACCCGCGACGCCATCACCATCTGCACCAGCACCCCATTGACCGTCGCCAGCACGGCGATGGCGCCGAGCAGCCGGGGATCGCCCCCGCCCGCGGCATAAACCAGGGCAAGCGGCGCCTCGGCGCCGGCCAGTTCCACCATCGGCAACACCGCCAGCGCCGTCACCGAGACCGCGAGATAGAGCCCACCGGCGATCACCAGCGTGGCGACGATGGCGATCGGCATGGTCTTCGCAGGCTCTGTCACCTCCTCGGCGACGTTGACGATGTCCTCGAAGCCGATGAAGGCATAGAATGCCAGTACCGCACCGGCGAACACGCCGACCAACGGGAACGGCGCGCTGGGAAACAGGATCTCGGCAACCGGCAGCCCCCCCGCCCCACCCGAGCCGACACCGGTGGCGATGACGAGGCCGAGGCCGCCAATCTCGACCAGGGTCAGTGCCGCCGCCGCCAGCGTCGATTCCGCAATGCCCCAGACCGCCAACCCACCGAGGGCCAGACACAGCACGATCATCGCCAGCGCCTGCGGCACGTCGATCAGGGTCCGCAGATAACCCACACCGCCGACCACGACGCTGGCCGCCGAGATGATCCCAGCCGCCGCGACCAGCAGCCCGACCAGCAGCGACAGCCACTCGGCGGCGAAGGCCTCGCGAATATAAAGCGCCTCGCCGGCACTCTTCGGCATCCGGGCCGACAGTTCGGTGAAGGACAGCGCCGTCGCCCCCGCCAGCACGGCGGCCAGCAGGAAACTCACCGGCGTCCAGACCCCGGCCCGCGCCGCGACCTCGCCGATCAGGACGTAGATGCCGGCGCCGATGGTGGTGCCGACGCCGTACAGCGTCAACAGTCCGGGCCCGAGTCGGCGGGCGAGCTGGAACTCCTCGATCATGCGTCCAGAATAGCCGGCCCGACGGAATATACTTTGCGCCAGATCAAGCGCCACCGCGCCTGGGTCGATACCATCGCGAACGACACCCATCCGATAGCGGCCCCTGTGCCCGCCGGTACCACCGCCGATATAGTGCGCCGCAGCATAACCATGCGCCGCCTCGGTCGTTCCGCCCGCGGCATTCCCCATCCGGAGTTCCGGCCATGAAGGCTGCCGCACCCGCCACGCCGCCCGCGCCGAAGCCGGATGCCTCACGTGTCGTCGGCGCGCTGTTCGGCATGACGGCGGTCGTCATCTGGGGCGGTTTTCTCGCCTATGCCCGGCTCGGCGTATCGATCGGGCTCGGGCCCGGCGAGTTCATCGTCCTGCGCTACGTCACCGCCGGCCTGATCATGCTGCCATTTCTGCTGCGCAGCGGCCTGCGCGACCTGGGCGGTGTCGGCTGGGGCCGTGGCGCGATCCTGGCGCTGGTCGCCGGCCCCCCCTTCATCGCGGTCAGCGTCACCGGGTTCCAGTTCGCGCCGCTCGCCGCCGGGGCCGTCGTCCAACCCGCCGCTATCACCCTGTTCAGCCTGCCGCTCGCCTGGCTGGTGCTGCGTGCGCACCCGACCCGCACCCAGTTCCTGGCCATGGCGATCGTCGTTGCCGGGCTGGCCCTGATGCTGGTCGCCACCGGTGTCGAAGCCCGCCCGCTCCTGCTCGGCACCGGGTTCTTCGCCACCGCGGGCGGGCTCTGGGCGTTGTTCACGGTGCTTCTGCGACGGTGGCGGGTGGACGGGATGCAGGCGACGGCCGCGGTCGCCGTGCTGTCGGCGGCCGTCGCCGGTCCGGTCTATCTGATCTGGACGGGCCCGGGACCTCTGCTGGCGCTTGCGCCCGAAACCCTGGCGATACAGCTCCTGGTGCAGGGATTGTGCGCCGGCGTGATAGCGGTCGTCGCCTATGGCCGGGCCGTGGTCCTGCTCGGTCCGGCGCGGGCGGTGCTGTTCACCGCCCTCGTCCCCGGGGCCGCGCTGATAATCGGCATGCCTGTAACCGGCGAGGTTCCAGGTCCGCTGCAGATCGCGGGCGTGGTGATCGTCATGGTCGGGCTGGTCGTGTCGATCCGTCCGCCAACGGGTTTCAGGGTCCGGCGGGCTCGGCGATCGCCAGACGGATGACGCCCTTGGCGCTCCGGATATCCACCGGCTTGCCCTTGCGCAGCGCCAGGATCGCGCCCTGGTCCTGCAACTCGGCCGCCACCTTGCGCACCGAGCGCAGCAGAGGACGCCAACTCGGCGTATCGTTCGGGTCACCGCCGGCGGCGCGCGCCACCGCGTCCGGGCTGATCGATTTGCCCGGACCGGCGGTCCGACACTGTTCCAGGATAAGCGCCTGAAGTCGCTCGGCTGTTGCCTGATCGGGTTCCATTGCCATATAGCCAGCATAGTCCGACAGGCGGGAAGGACCAGAAGAATGCTGGGCACGATCGACGCGGTTATCATCGGCGTGCTGGCATTCACCGGCGGCCACTTCGTGCTGGCCTCCGCGCCGATCCGCGACCGGGTGGTGGAGGCCATCGGCGAGGAGAAGTTCCGGGGTCTCTATTCCCTGGTCATGCTGGGCGCGCTGGTCTGGCTGGTGCTCGCCTTCCGCGAGGCGCCATATCTTGAAGTCTGGCTACCCGGCCCGGCGACCAAATGGGTCCCCAACATCCTGATGCCGATCGCCTGCGTGCTGCTGGTGTCCGGCATCACCACCCGCAGCCCGACCTCGGTCGGCGGCGAGGCTGTGCTGGCGGAGCCGAGCGCGGTCAAGGGCATCCTCACGGTCACCCGCCATCCGTTCCTGTGGGGCACCGGACTCTGGTCGATCGGCCATTTGGCGGCCAATGGCGATCTCGCCTCGGTGCTGCTGTTCGGCGGTATGGCGGTGCTGTCCTTCGCCGGGATGCCGGCGCTCGACGCCAAGATCCGGCGCAAGGTGGACAGCGCCTGGGGACCGGTGGCGATGACCACGTCCATCCTCCCGTTCCTGGCGATCATTCAGGGGCGCAACAGGCTGGATCTGGGCGGCATCAGCTGGTGGCGGCCGGCACTCGGGCTGCTGCTTTGGGCGGTGCTGTACGGCGCTCACCCTTACTATGCCGGCGTGTGGCCGCATCCGGGCTAGAACCTGCCTCGTCACCGCCGCGTTCTAGCTGCTAGACTCGCAAACCCTCCCACCGGCACAGGCGGCGTGTCATGAGCTCCACCGTTCCTCCGATCTTCGACGGCCATAACGACGTTCTGCTGCGCCTGCACCGCAAGGAGGCGAGCGACGCCGCCGCCCAGTTCGTGAAGGGCGACGGGCGCGGGCACCTGGACCTGCCGCGGATGCAGAAGGGCGGTTTCGGCGGCGGATTCTTCGCGGTCTTCGTGCCCTCGCCCAAAGACCCCGATGCCGGCGGCTTCACGGAGTCGATGCAGGGCGACAGCTACGATCTGCCGCTGCCGGCCGAGCTCGACATCTCTTTCGCCCAGCCGATCGCGCTGGAGATGATGGGTCTGCTGTTCCAGATCGAGAAGGAGAGCGAGGGCGCCTTCACCATCTGCCGCACCGCCACCGAGATCCGCGGTGCGCTGGAGCGCGGGTCGGTCGCCGCGATCCTGCACATCGAGGGGGCGGAGACCATCGACCGCGAGTTCCGTTCTCTGGAACTGCTGTATCAGGCCGGTCTGCGCTCCATCGGCCCGGTGTGGAGCCGTCCGACCGCGTTCGCCCACGGCGTGCCGTTCAAGTTCCCCGGCTCGCCCGATACCGGCCCCGGCCTCACCGACCTCGGCAAGGAACTGATCCGGCGCTGCAACGAGATGGGCGTCATGATCGACCTCAGCCACCTGAACGAGGCCGGATTCTGGGACGTGGCAGCCCTCAGCGACGCGCCGCTGGTCGCCACCCATTCCAACGCCCATGCGCTCAGCGCCACCACCCGCAACCTGACCGACAAGCAACTCGCCGCGGTGCGCGAGAGCGACGGCATGGTCGGCATCAACTTCGCCACCTGCTTCCTGCGCGCCGACGGCCAGATGAACGCCCAGACCGGACTCGACGTGATGATGCGTCACCTCGATCACCTGATCGAGCATGTGGGCGAGGACCGGGTCGGCTTCGGTTCCGACTTCGACGGGGCGACGATCCCCGGCGATATCGGCGACGTCGCCGGCCTGCCGGTCCTGCGCCAGGCGATGCGCGACCACGGCGTCGACGACGCGCTGATGGAGAAACTGTGCTGGGGCAATTGGGTCCGGGTGCTGGAGAAGACCTGGGGCGCCTGAGCGCCCGCATTCGAACCCCTCGAAAGGATCCCCATGACGACCGAGACCCCGCTGCTGTTCCAGCCGCTGACCCTGCGCGCCATTTCGCTGCCGAACCGGGTGGTTCTGTCGCCGCTCTGCATGTACTCGGCCAGGGACGGGGTGGCCAACGACTGGCACTTCGCGCATCTGACATCCTTCGCCCGCGGCGGCACCGGTCTGGTCTTCACCGAGGCGACGGCGGTCCGGCCGGAGGGGCGGATCACCCATGGCTGCTGCGGGTTGTGGACCGACGCCCAGGCCGAGGCCTATGCGCCGATCGCCAAGTTCATCTCCAAGGCCGGCGCAGTGCCGGCAGTGCAGCTCGCCCATGCCGGCCGCAAGGCCTCCGTGGCGGAGCCCTGGACCGGCGGCAAACCGCTCGGCCCCCAGAGTGCGCAAACGCCGTGGCAGACCGTCGGCCCCTCGGCGCTGCCGGTCGGCGACGACTGGCCGACACCGCACCCGCTCTCGACCTCCGAGATCGCCGATCTGGTCGACGCCTTCGCCGCCTCGGCCCGCCGGTCGCTCATCGCCGGTTTCAAGGTGGCGGAGATCCATGCCGCCCATGGCTACCTGCTGCACAGCTTCCTGTCGCCCCTGACCAACCAGCGCAACGACGCCTATGGCGGCGACCGGGCGGGGCGCATGCGCTTCCTGCTGGAGGTGGCCGAGGCGGTGCGCGCGGTCTGGCCGCAGGAACTGCCGCTGTTCTGCCGGATCTCGGCCATCGACGGACCGCAGGAGGGTTGGTCGATCGAGGATTCCGTGGCGCTGGCGGGCGAACTCGGCGCCCGCGGCGTCGACGTGGTCGACTGCTCCTCGGGCGGCATCGCCGGACCACCGGCCTACCGCGCCGACTATTCCGGCAAGCCGCTGCAGCGCGCGCCCCGCGGCCCCGGGTTCCAGGTGCCCTTCGCCGAACGCCTTCGGCAGGAGACCGGGGTGAAGACCATGGCGGTCGGCGTCATCACCGACCCGCATCAGGCCGAGGAGATCCTGGCACAGGGCCGCGCCGACCTGATCGGGATCGGCCGCGAGCTGATGTACAACCCGTTCTGGGCCCTGCACGCGGCGGAAGCGCTCGGCGCCGATCCGGACTGCGCGCTGTGGGAGAAGCAATACGGCTGGGCCATGGTCCGCCGCTCGGAGATCGCCGCCAGCGGCGGGAAGCGCTGACCGGCGTCTTCTTTCGGCGATTTCCTGGACAACCGGCGCACAGCCGGTTGATCCAGGCGCCAGTATGGGCCCTGGATCGCGCGAGGCGCGTCCGGGAAGTCGTGAAGGGTAAAGGTCGAACGGCCCTGCCCTATTCCGCGTAGATCATCTTCTTCGTCATGCCGCCGTCGATCACCAGGTTCTGGCCGGTGATGAACCCCGCCCGATCGTCCAGCAGATAGAGCACGGCCTCGGCGATGTCCTGCGGCGTGCCGACCCGGCCCACGGGGTGCTGCTGCCGGTCGGCGTCGCTGTGCGTCGCGTCACGACGCCCGGACACCTTCTGCCAGGGTCCGGTCTCGATCCAGCCGGGGGAGATCGCGTTGACCCGGATCGCCGGGCTGTCCCGGTCCTCGCGGGTGCCGAGCGACATGGCCAGGGCGTGGGTGACGGCGATCACCCCGCCCTTGGCGGCGGAGTAGGCTTCGGTATCCGGCTCACTCATCAACGCGCGGGAGGAGGCGATGTTGACGATCGCGCCACCGGTCTTCCCAGTGGCGCCTGCCGCGCGCAGATGGGCCACCCCGTGCTTTGCCGTGGCGAGGATGCCGACAAGGCTGACGTCGAACACCCGGCGCACCGCGTCCAGGTCGAGGCTCTCGACCGGACCGTTGGCGTTGATGCCGGCATTGTTGACGATGGCGTCGAGCCGGCCGAACCGCTCGACCGTGCGGGCGATGGCCTCGGCCACCACCGCCTCGTCGCCGACATCGCCGACGACGCCCAGAACGCTTTCGGGCAATTCGGCCAGCGCCTCGGCGTCGATATCGAGCGCCGCGACCCGCCAATCGGAAGCGGACAGCGCCAGAACGACCGCCCTGCCGATGCCCTGGGCACCGGCGGTGACGAGCGCGACCCTGTCCGCCGCCACGATCTTACCCCTGCAGCATCTTCTTCAGACGCAGACGCAGGGCGTTCAGCTTGATGAAGCCGGCGGCGTCCTTGTGGTCGTAATCGGCGACCGCACTCTCCTCGAAGGTCACCCAGTCGGCGGAGAACAGGCTGCGCTCGGCCTTGCGGCCAATGACCATGGCGTTGCCCTTGTACAGCTTCAGAGCCACCGTGCCGGTGACGTCCTTCTGGCTGAAGTCGATCGCCGCCTGCAGCATCTCGCGCTCCGGCGCGAACCAGAAGCCGTTGTAGATCAGCTTGGCGTAGCGCGGCATCAGCTCGTCCTTGAGATGGCCCATCTCGCGGTCGAGGGTGATGCTCTCCATGGCCCGGTGGGCGATCAGCATGATGGTGCCGCCCGGGGTCTCGTAGAGACCGCGGTTCTTCATGCCGACGAAGCGGTTCTCCACCAGGTCGAGGCGACCGATGCCGTTGGCGCGGCCCAGCTCGTTGAGCTTGGTGAGGATGGTCGCCGGGCTCAGCGCCTGACCGTCGATGGAGACCGGGTCGCCGTGCTCGAAGCCGATCTCGACGATGGTCGGGGTGTCGGGCGCGTCTTCCGGGGCGATGGTATTGGACCAGATGTAGTCGGCCGCCGGCACCGCCGGATCCTCCAGCACCTTACCTTCCGAGGAGACGTGCAGCATGTTGGCGTCGACGGAGAACGGCGCCTCGCCGCGCTTGTCCTTCGGCACCGGGATCTGGTGCTTTTCGGCGTAGTCGATCAGCGCGGTACGCGAGGTGAGATCCCACTCGCGCCACGGTGCGATGATCTTGATGTCCGGCTTCAGCGCGTAGTAGCTGAGCTCGAAGCGGACCTGGTCGTTGCCCTTGCCGGTGGCGCCATGGGCGACGGCGTCGGCGCCGGTCTCCTTGGCGATCTCGATCTGGCGCTTGGCGATCAACGGGCGGGCGATCGAGGTGCCCAGCAGATAAGTGCCTTCATAGACCGTGTTGGCCCGGAACATCGGGAACACGAAGTCACGCACGAATTCCTCGCGCACGTCCTCGATATAGATCTCCTTGATGCCCATGAGCTTGGCCTTCTCGCGGGCCGGCTCGATATCCTCGCCCTGGCCGAGATCGGCGGTGAAGGTCACGACCTCACATCGGTAGGTGTCCTGGAGCCAGCGCAGGATGATCGAGGTATCCAGGCCACCGGAATAGGCGAGGACGACTTTCTTCACGGACTCTGAATCGGACATCGGCTTGCTCAAGGCTCCCTTTCGGCGCGCGGCGGACGCGGGATGATGTCATCCGGCGGCACGCAACACTGTACGCGCGGCGTTGTATGGGAGCCGCTCGCCCTCGGCAAGGGGGCGTCAGCGGCGTGGCAGCCGGATCGTCACCGACGTGCCGATCCCAGGCTCGCTTTTCACGGTCAGGGTACCGCCGTGGAGATCGACCAGCGCATTGCTGAGCGGCAGTCCGAGGCCGGTCCCCTGGCTGCGGAGATTGTCGACGGCTTGGGCCTGCTCGAACGGCCGGAGCAGGCGTGGAATCTCCTGGGCGTCGATCCCCTTGCCGGTATCGCGGACGGTGAGGAGCACGTGATCGACTTCCTCGACACAATCCAGATCGACGAAGCCGTTCTCCGGCGTGAACTTGATCGCGTTGACCAGCAGGTTGATCAGCACCTGTTTGATCGCCCGGGGATCGATCCGGATATACAGGCCCGGGTCGATGCGGGCGACGGCAAGATGCAAATCCGCCTCGGCGGCCCGCCCGCGCACCATCCGCACCGCGGTGTCGACCACCTCGGAAAGCAGCACCTCCTCGACCATCAGGGTGTACTTGCCGGCCTCGACCTTCGCCATGTCGAGAATGTCGTTGATCAGGCTGAGCAGGTGGCGGCCGCTGGCATGAATGTCTTCGGCATACTCCCGGTAGCGCGGCACGCCGAGAGCCCCGAAGGCCTCAAGCATCAGCACCTCGGAGAACCCGAGAATTGCGTTCAATGGCGTGCGCAGCTCATGGCTCATGTTCGCGAGGAAGCGGGATTTGGTTCGACTCGCGGTCTCCGCCCGCTCCTTCTCGATGGTGAGCTGCTGGGTGACCACGGCCAGATCTGCGGCATGACGCTCCGCCTCGGCCCGCGCCGCATCGAGTTCCTCGACCCGCGCCCGCAGCACCGCCTCTTTGGCCTTGAGCTCGGTGATCGTCGTGCCGGTGATGACGACCCAGCCATCCTGAGTCCGCGCCTCGCTCATCAGCGTAACGCTACCGTCATCGTACCAGCGCTCGAAATGTAGGGTATTCCGCCCTTCGCGGTGCAACGCCAGGCGCTCTTCCAATGTGACCGGCTCGCCCGCGTATAGGGTGACCACGTCCGGGCGTTCCAGGTTGATGCGCGCGCAAGCCTCGAATGTCATACCGGCCTGGACGACATCGTCGCCCAGAAGGCCGCCGAACGCCGTGTTCCAGACCACCAGGCGGCCGTCGGGATCGAAAATCGCCACCCGGCTGTTGATCGACTCCAGGGCACGGTGCATCACCTCGCGCTGGTGGATGATTTCGGTGACTTCGGAGCCCAGGCTGACGATGCCGCCGTCACGCGTCCGACGCTCCCGCATGCGGAACGTCCGACCGTCAGCGAGCGCCATCTCGAACGTGTCGTCGGTCAGGGACAGACGCGCCTCGCTGCGCCAATGGACGTAGCCGTCGACATCATGGCCCGACAGGGAGTCGTCAGTACGCTCCTTGCCGATGGCGCGCATCAGATCCTCGAACCGCCGGCCGATGACCGGATCGACATCCTGCAGGGCGAACATATCGATCCAGGCCTCATTGCAGAGGATGAGGTGGTCATCCTCGGTGAACAAGGCGAACGGATCGGGACTGGCGATGAAACTGTCGACCAGACGCGCCTCGGCGGTTGCCGCACGCCGCTCCGCCGCTTCCAGCCGAAGCGCGGAGTCGACTTCCTCCTCGGCATTGCGCCAGGTCAGCAGGATACCGTTGCGATGGACGGCAAACCGGGCACTGACCGGCCGGCTCCATGCCGGCCCGTCGACGTCGAAGGCGCATTCGCGCGCCCGGGTGCCGAACAGCACCGTTTCCGCCAGACGCAGAGAGTCGCTCCCGGTGGCCCTCGACAAGCGGCGCTTCATGGAGCGACCGAGCAGGTCTTCATCGCTTCCGCCAAGTACCAGAAGGGCGCCCGGCGTCAGGTCACCGCATAGGAGGTCGACAATTGATCCGTCCGCCCCCCGCACGACCGAGAGCAGCATGGCGCCGAGAAAGGCGGAATCGAGCACGTCCGCGGCGGGACTCAACACACCACGAAGCCCGTCGGTCGGACTCACCCATTTCTCGACTTTAACCGACATCGTCGGACCCTCGAATGCACTGAGGCACAACAGTCGGCGATCATCACTTCCGCAGGGTTAATATTCCCTGAATTTCAGAACTATTGAATTCTTCTGCCGTCATCCGGCATCCGTGCCGGGGGTAGCCACAATGTGACGATGGTGCCTTCACCGACCATACTGTCGATCGCCAGGGTGCCGCCATGCGCTTCCACCAGGGCCTTGGACAGCGAGAGACCGAGTCCCGTGCCCTCCTGGCCCCTCCGGGTCATATCGGTCATCTGCTCGAACGGCTGCAGCAGGCGCTCCACGTGGCCCGCCGGAATGCCCGTGCCCGTATCCGCGACCTGTAGGGAGAAACCGCCATCGTCGCTCATCACCCGGATGGCGATCTCACCGCCCGCATCGGTGAAGCGGATAGCGTTGGCCAGCAGGTTGATCAGCACCTGCTTGATCGCCCGCCGGTCGAACACGCAGACCACGCCGGCCGGCGGCATGTCGACGATCAGGGTCAGACCGGCCTCGGCGACCCGCCCCTTGATCATCCGACGGACCTCATGGACCAGATCGTCGACCGCGTTGGTCGTCAGGGTTGGCTCATACTTGCCGGCCTCGATCTTGGCCATGTCCAGAACATCGTTGATCAGACTGAGCAGGTGATGGCCGCTGGCATGGATGTCGTCGGCATAGCCCCGGTAGCGTTCATGACCCACCGGGCCGAACGTCTCGTTCTTCAGGATCTCGGAGAAGCCGATGATGGCGTTCAGAGGGGTGCGAAGCTCGTGGCTCATATTCGCCAGAAACTGCGACTTGCTGCGGCTCGCGGTTTCCGCCCGCTCCTTCTCCGTCTGCAGAAGCTCCGTCATGGCGGTCGCGCGCGCGGCATGATGCTCGGCTTCCTTGCGCGCCCGGCCCAGATCCTCGACCCGGTATTCGAGGGCCAACTGATGCCCCTTCAGGGCGGTGATGTCATGGCCGATCAGCACGCGCCCGTGCTCGCGCGTGACATCCTCGTGCACCCGCAGCGTCCTCCCGGTCTCGGCCACGAGTTCGAACTCGAAACGCTGGCCGGCAACCGGGTCGCGCGACACCAGGTCCTCGACCTTCAGCGGAGCACCGTTGCGGGCCCGCATGGTCACGCTCGCCTCGGCGAGGGCTCGCGCGACGTCGGTGTATTCCGTTCCTTCCGCCAGCAGAATGCCGGGCGCGAGATCGGCCAGCCTGCTGTTCCACACTGTCAGGCGCTGATCGGCGTCGAACAGCGCGAAGGCCTGCCCGATCGCCTCGACGGCCTCACCGATGCGCTGGCGGCTGCGCTCGACATCGGAGACATCGGTCGCAATGAAGATGCGCTCGCCGCACTCGGTCACAACCGCCCGAGACAGGATCGTGCGCCCGTCGCTGAGCGGCACCAGCACGTCATCCGGCATTTCGGCCTTGCGGCGCTCGTACCAGAAATCGCACCACGCTTCTTTGCTGGCGAATCCGGCGGCGCTGTGGTCGACCCTTTCGAGCCGGGCCCGCAGAATATCCTTGGCGCCCTGACCGGCCGCCTCCGACAATGACGTGAAGCCCATAGTCGTCAGCCACCGACCGTTGGCAGCGATCAGCCGGTCGTCGCGGTCATACACCGCGATCAGATCCGACCCGCTCTCGAGCATCGCGCTGAACCGGCTCTCGGCACGCGCGACCCGCCGGTCGGCGTTGGAGACACTGGCACTCGGCTCCGCCGGGTTCGGTGACAGATACCAGACGACAATGTCGGCCATCGGCACGATCCTGACGCTGGCGATGACCGTCGCCGCCTCGTCGTTCTTCAAGGCGAGTTCGACCGTCCGGGTGACGCCGTCAGCCAGAGCCTCCATCGATTGGGTGATCGCGATCCGGGTGTCACCGGACAGAAGGGTCTCGACGGCGCGACCGATCGGATCCGGCTCGCCCACGCTCAGAAGCGCGCGCGCCGCGCCGTTCGCGCCTGCGCAGGCAAGGCGGTTCTGTGTCGGCGACAGGATGATCACCGCCTGATCAAGCGGATCAATCACCGCCTGGATCAGGGAGATGTCCGAACCGACGCTCGATTGACTGGTCGATCTCACCGCAGTCCTTGCCATTCCAGTCCCACACTCTTCGGTATCACCGACCAGAATGGAGGCTGGATTGCTAAGATCCTGTTAAAAATCGCGGGCTATTCCCCGCGCCGTCTCCGGTGGCGACGCTATTCGTTGCGCAACATCGGCGCCGGACGCTGGCCAAGTGCGCGCCACGTGCCGACGAATCCGAAGGAGACCGTGATCCCCGTCGCCAGCAGCGCCGTCAGGGCCAGCACGCCCGGCGGCAGCACGAAATCGCCCCGCATCACCTCGACCACCACGACCGCCGCGGCAACCGAGCCGACCAGAGAGGCGATCGCCGCCGTCGACAGGCCGAGCAGGCCGTATTCCAGCAGATAGGTCTTCACGATCCGCCACCGGGTCGCGCCCAGCACCTTGAGGATGACCGCGTCGCGCACCCGCCGCGCGTGACCCGCGGCGATGGCGCCGGCCAGCACCAGCGTCCCGGCGATCAGCGTGACGGCCGCGGTCGCCCGCACCGCGATCGCCACCGCGGAGAGAATCCGGTTGGCGCCTTCGAGCGCGTCCTTGACCCGGATCGCGGTGACATTGGGCAGCGCGTCGGTCACCGCCCGCTGCACCTCGGCCTCCAGCGCCGGGTCGTCGACATGTACGGTGGCGATGATCGAATGCGGTGCGGCTTCCAGCGTGCCCGGCGCGAACACGAAGGTGAAGTTCATGCCGAGCGACCCCCAGTCGATCTTGCGCAGGTTCCCGACCTCGACCGTGATCGGCCGCCCGAGGATGTTCAGGGTCATGGTGTCGCCGACACCGATGCCGAAACCCTTGGCCAGGTTGACGTCGAAAGAGACCAGGGGGGGACCGACATAGTCAGCGGGCCACCATGTGCCCTCCACCACCTCGGAATTCTCCGGCGGTGTCGCCGAGTAGGTCAGACCGCGGTCGCCGCGCAGCGCCCAGGAGACGTCGGGGTCGACCTTTGCCTCCGCCACCGGCACGCCGTTGATCTTCATCACCCGGCCCCGAATCATCGGCGTGGTGTGGATCTCGCCAACCCCGTCGATGCCGGCCAGGATCCCCAGGAACCGGTCCTTCTGGTGCGGCTGGATATCGATGAAGAAATAGGCGGGGGCCACTTCTGGAATGCGCTCGTCCACCTGACGCGACAGGTTCGCCTGGATCAGCGCGATGGTCACCAGCACCGTCAGCCCGAGACCAAGGGCGAGAACCACGCCCGGCGTCGGCGCGCCCGGCCGGTGCAGATTGGCGAGCGCCATGCGCAGTTCCGGGTCCCGCGGCCGCCCGGCTTTGCGGGCGATGGTCATGATCAGCCAGGAAGCGGCGAGGAACAGGGCGATCGCCCCGACCGAACCGATGATGAACCACATGGCCAGCCACGGGTCGGTCGCGGTCAGGATCGCCAGCGCCGCCAGGACCGCGATCGCGACACCGAGGGCGATCAGGTAGGGCAGCCGCGGCCGGCCGCCAAGTGGCGCGATGGCGGAGCGGAAGAGCTGGGCCGCCTTGACCTCGCAGGCGCGACCCAGGGACCAGAGCGAGAAGGCGACCGCCGTCAGCATGCCGAACAACCCCGCCAGCGCCAGCGGGGCGGGATAGATCGTCACCGGGATATCGAACGGCAGCAACGGAGCGGCGAGCTTGGCGGCGACGACCGGCGCCAGCGCGCCGACCGCGAGCCCGATCACGGTACCGGCGGCCGCCAGGATGCTGACCACGAGCAGATAGGTGCGGAACACCAACCCGCTCGGCGCGCCGAGACATTTCAGCGTCGCCACGGTCTCGGTCTTGCCGTCGAGATAGCTGCGCACGGCCATGGCGACGCCGACACCGCCGACCAGCAGGGCGGTGAGACCGACCAGGGTCAGAAACAAAGTGACGCGGTTGACGAAATTGTCATAACCGGGCGTGGCGTTCTCCAGCGAACTCACCCGCCAGCCGGCATCGGGGAAGCGATCTTCCAGATTGGCGAGCCAGGCTTTGCGGTCGGTGCTGCTGGGCAGAACAATGCGGTAGTAGTGGCGGACCAGGGAGCCGACCTGGACCAGCCCGGTCTCGGCGACCGCTTCGTCCGAAATCATCAGCCGCGGTCCGAAGCTGGCGAAATTGACCAGCCGGTCCGGCTCCGCGGTGATCAACGCCCGGAGCTCCAGCGTCGCCTCGCCGAGACGCAGCCGGTCGCCGACGGCGATATCCAGGCGCTGGGCCAAGCTCTCTTCGGCCACGGCCCCGTGCACGCCGTCCCGCGGCGCCAGCGCCTGCTCCAGCGTCATGTCACGGTCCAGCGTGAGAGCGCCGACCAGCGGGTAGAGATTGTCCACCGCCTTGAGCTCGACCAGCGCATTCGCGCCCCCCGTCTCGGCCCGCCCCATGGCGCGCATCGAGACGACCGTCGACACCACGCCGGACTCCCGCAGATAGGCCAACGCCTCGGGATCGGCCGGGCGGTGGACGATGCGCAGGGCAACGTCGCCGCCGAGAATCCGGCGGGCATCGCCCTCCAGCCCCGACATCATCGCCGAGGAGACGGAGCCGACGGCCGCGATCGCCGCCACACCGAGGGCGAGACAGGCGAGAAAGATACGAAAGCCCTTGAGGCCGGTGCGCAGCTCGCGACGGGCGAGACGCAGGGCGAGCGGTCCGCTGCGCATGGATCTACTCCGCCGCCTGGTCGGTGCGCCCATCCTCGGCGGAATCCTCGACCACCTTGCCGTCGGCGACCTTCACCATGCGGTCGCAGCGGTCCGCCAGTTCCATGTCATGGGTGATCAGCAGCAGCGTGGTGCCGCCGTCGCGGGCGAGGCCGAACAGCAGGTCGATGATCTGCTCGCCGGTAGTGCCATCCAGATTGCCGGTCGGCTCGTCGGCCAGCAGCAGGCGCGGCTTGGCGACCATGGCGCGGGCAATGGCGACGCGCTGCTGCTCGCCGCCGGAAAGCTGCTCTGGATAGTGTTCCACGCGGTGGGCGAGACCGACGCGGGAGAGCGCGTCCGCCGCCGCCTCGAACGCATCGCCGCGCCCGGCAAGTTCCAGCGGCACGGCCACGTTCTCCAGCGCGGTCATGGTCGGCACCAGTCGAAACGCCTGGAAGACGATGCCGACATTGTCGCGGCGGAAGCGCGCCAGCGTATCCTCGTCGAGGCCGACCAGCTCGGTGCCGGCGACGCGCACGCTGCCATCGGTCGGATTCTCCAGCCCGGCGGTCACCATCATCAGGGTGGATTTACCGGCGCCGGACGGCCCAACGATGCCGACGGTTTCGCCGGCGGCGATCTCAAGGTCAATTCCGCGCAGGACATTGACCTCGCCCGCTGCACTTCTCAGGTTCAAGGTGACGCCCTTGAGGCGGACGATCGGATCACCGGAGGACGAAGTCATCGTGTCGCTATCCCAGACAGGTCAAAGGCCCGGCGCCACGACGCCGTCTACTCTGGCCCGATATGGTCTGCTTCGCCGGCGGATCAATGCGGGCGCGCGCGCGGCGGCGGTGCTGGCGGTTCTCGGCCTCGCCCTCGGCACGCCCGCAAAAGCCGAGCCCGTGAGCATTCTCGGCTTCGGCGACTCCCTGATGGCCGGATACGGGCTGCCCGACGAGGATGCCTTTCCCACCCGTCTGGAAGCGGCGCTGCGCGAGGCCGGGCACGATGTGACCGTGGTGAATGCCGGAGTGTCCGGCGACACCACTGCCGGCGGCGCCGCGCGCCTCGGCTGGTCGCTGTCGGAGGAGCCGGATGCGGCGATCGTCGAGCTTGGCGGCAATGACGGGCTGCGCGGTATTCCAACGGCGGATACCCGGCGCAACCTGAATGCGATCCTGACCGAATTGGCCGACAAGGACATCCCCGTCCTGTTCACCGGCATGCTGGCGCCGCCGAACATGGGCAAGGAGTACGGCGAGGATTTCCGCAAAGTGTTCGAAGAGCTCGCCGCCCGGCACAACGTGATCTTCTATCCGTTCTTCCTCGACGGCGTGGCCGGAGACCTGTCTCTCAACCAGCAGGACGGCATCCACCCCAACCGGGCGGGCGTCGACCTGATCGTGCGCCGGATCCTGCCTTTCGTGGAAAAACTGGTTCAACGGGCGTCGGACGGCTAGGATCGCTGCAGGCCGTTGGATCCCCCGTTCAACATTTGAACTGTTCAGGATTGTTGCATGGGCAAACCCTTGGCCGTCGTGCCAGTCGAAATATTCGACCGATTCATTTCGATATTCCAAACGCACCGCAAGACGCTGCGGCCGGCCACGATCACAGCCATCCTGCGGGATGAGAATCAGGAAGACATCCTGGACTGGCTGACCGTCGTGGCTCGCACGCCGAGCACGTACCGGATACTCCTCAGCGGCGCCAAGATTTCCCGGGTGGCGGGCGAGAGCCTGGCGGGGAAGACCATCGACATGCTGCCGCCGAACCGGGCGGGCCATCTGCGCCGGATCTATGACCGGATGCTCGCGGCCGGCAAGGCGACACAGACCCGATGCGTCTACCGCTTCACCAACGGCAAGGAAGCGATCGTCGACACCCTGGTCATTCCGATTCCGGATGCCGGCGACGCGGGCGTCATCTACATCGTCTCGGCGCCGCACTTCACCAAGGCAACCTGGCTGGCGGAGATCGTCAGCGGCAGCTCGGACGCGCTCACCAAGCCGAACGCCATCGTCGGTCTCAGCGAGCGGGCGCTTGACCTGGTCTGAGAGCTCGGCCGGTCCGGCCGGAGGCGCGCCACCCCCGACAGATCCGACCCGACGCGCCCATGACCGGTCACGGACTACCGCCGGCGCTGTTCGACCGACGCGGCAAGGTGGTCCAGCACGTCCATGCTGGTCTGCCAGTCGATGCAGCCGTCGGTGATGCTGCGGCCATAGACCAGCGGCTCTCCCGGTATATGGTCCTGACGACCGGCCTCCAGGAAGCTTTCCACCATCACGCCGGTGATCCGACCGTCGCCGCCGGCGATCTGCGCCGCCACCGCGTCGATGACCCGGGGCTGATTCTCCGGCTTCTTGGCGCTGTTGGCGTGGCTGGCATCGATCATCACCTGCGGACGCACCCCGGCCGCCTCGGCCTTGGCACAGACCGCCTCCACGCTGTCCGCGTCGAAATTGGTGCCGCTGCGCCCACCGCGCAGGATCACGTGGCAGTCCGGATTGCCCGCGGTCTCGGCGATGGCCGCGCGGCCCTCCTTGGTGACGGCGAGGAAATGGTGCGGCTGGGACGCCGCCTGGACCGCCTCCAGGGCGATGGCGACGCTGCCATCGGTGCCATTCTTGAAGCCGACCGGGCAGGACAGGCCAGAGGCGAGCTCCCGGTGGATCTGGCTCTCGGTCGTGCGGGCACCGATCGCCCCCCAGGACACCAGGTCGGCGAAGTATTGTGGCGTGGTGGTGTCGAGGAACTCGCAGCCCGCCGGCAACCCCATCTCGTTGATCCGCTGCAGCAGGTCGCGGGCCCGGCGCAGGCCGGTCTCCACCGCGAAACTGCCGTCCAGATGCGGGTCGTTGATCATCCCCTTCCAGCCGACCGTGGTCCGCGGCTTTTCGAAATAGACCCGCATCACGATCTCCAGCGTGTCCCGGTGACGCCGGCGCTGCACCGCGAGCCGGGCGGCGTAGTCCAGCGCCGCCTTGGGGTCGTGCACGGAGCAGGGCCCGATCACCACGATCAGCCGGTCGTCGCGACCGTGCAGGATGTCGGCGATCGCGGCGCGGGCAGTCTGCACCCGCCGAATGATCTCCGGCTCGCGCGGGCACTCGGCGATGACCGTCTCGGGCGCGCTGAGCGGGGTGATCGAGGCGATGCGCAGATCGTCGGACTCACCCAGGGGATCAAGGGCGAGCGGATCGGCATCCGGTACGTCGGAGACGCGTCGGTCGATTTGGGCTGTGGTCTCTGTGGTCGCGATGTTCACGGGAAAGTCCTCCGGGTGGAGGCCCGCCGACGACATCAAAAAAGCCGCCGGAGAGGGCCGGCGGCTTGTGGGATGATTGCTGCGCTTGGTGTGTTCTAGGTCGCGCGCACCCCTGCCTCCGCCGGCTGCGGATAGCTGCTAAAATAAAACCAGAAGCCGGCGAACGCGTGGGTCATGGCG
>JARGOG010000057.1:0-3433 GCA_029212785.1 Thalassobaculaceae bacterium | reverse complement strand
TCGCATGCAGTACCGCCCGCTCGGCCGGACCGGCCTGAACGTCAGCCTGATCTGTCTCGGCACCATGACCTACGGCCAACAGAACACCGAGGCCGAGGGCCATGCGCAGATGGATCTGGCGCTGGAGCGCGGAATCAACTTCTTCGACACCGCCGAGATGTACTCCGTGCCCCCGCGCCCGGAGACCTATGGGCGCACCGAGGAGGTCATCGGCACCTGGTTCGCCGCCCGCCGGAACCGCGACAAGGTGATCCTGGCGACCAAGGCGGTCGGCCCGGGCGACCGCTTCAAACATGTGCGCGACGGATCGCCGAAATTCGATGCCCGGAACCTGACCCAGGCGGTGGACGACAGCCTGAAGCGGCTGCGGACCGACTATATCGACCTGTACCAACTGCACTGGCCGGAGCGGTCGGTGAACTCCTTCGGCAAACTGGGCTACGTGCATAACGACGACGAGGTCACCACGCCGATCGCCGAGCAGCTCGCCATCCTCGACACCCTGGTGAAGGCCGGCAAGATCCGCCATATCGGCCTGTCCAACGAGACGCCCTGGGGCATGATGACCTTCGCGCGCATCGCCGACGAGCAGGGTCTGCCGCGGGTCGCGTCGGTGCAGAATCCATACAGCCTGCTGAATCGCTCCTTCGAGGTCGGTTGCGCCGAGGCGGCGATCCGCGAGGATATCGGCCTGCTCGCCTATTCGCCGCTGGCGGCCGGCTGGCTCACCGGCAAATACCAGGGCGGCGCACGTCCGGAAGGGGCCCGGATGACCCTGTTCCCGGATAATTTCAGCCGCTACACCAACACCGCCGCCCAGACGGCGAACGCAGAGTACGTCCAGATCGCCCGCGACAACGGCCTCGATCCGGCGCAGATGGCGCTCGCCTTCGTCAACACCCGGCGCTTCACCACCGCGAACATCATCGGCGCCACCAGGATCGACCAATTGGAGGCCAATATCGCCAGCCTGGACGTGCCCCTGTCGGAAAGCGTGCTGGAAGCGATCGAGGACGTGCACCGGCGGATCTCCAACCCCGGCCCCTGACGTCCGCGTCGATATCTCCTACATTTCCGGCCATGCCCCGCCTGTTCGCCGCCCTCGACCTACCCGAAGCCGTCAAGGACGCGCTCGGCGATCTGCAGCTCGGCCTACCGGAGGCGCACTGGCACGATATCGACGATTTCCATGTGACGCTGCGCTTCATCGGCGAGGTCGCTCCGGCGACCGAGGCCGAGCTGATCGACGCCCTCGACCTGCTGGAGGAACCGGCGGTGGCGGTGATCCCGCGCGGCTACGGCCATTTCGAGCGCCGCGGCAAGCCGGCGGTGCTCTTCGTCGCGGTCGAGCCGACACCGGAACTCGACGCTCTGCAGCGCCGGGTCGAGACCCTGGTCCGCGCCTGCGGCGTGGCGCCGGATCCGCGGCGCTTCACCCCGCACATCACCCTCGCCCGATTCCCGAAGAGCATTGAGGCGGACCGGGTCGGCCATTGGCTCGAGACCGCGCCGCCACCGGGGATCGCGCCGTTCGCCGTCGACGCGGTGACTCTGTACGAGAGTCGGCGGCGCCCGGACGGCGCGCGCTATCAGCCGCGGCATCGGTTCGCGCTCGAGACGCTGCCGGACGAAGACAGTACGGGATGGGCGACTCCCACCGGGATGGAAGACGGGGAGTCGGACGCGGTCGGCGAACCCTGCTAGGGTGCGGCAGACTGCCCGCATGCCGGAGACGCCCATGGCCCTGCCCGTGACCCTGACCCCCGACTCTCCCATCGTCATCCTGACGGGAGCGGGGATTTCGAAGGAGTCCGGGCTCGACACCTTCCGCGATGCCGACGGGATCTGGTCTAAGGTCAGCATCGAGGAAGTCGCCACCCCGGAGGCCTTCGCCCGTGATCCGGGGAAGGTGCAGGGCTTCTACAACGTCCGGCGCCAGAGCCTGCTGAATCCGACTGTCCAGCCGAACGCCGCCCATGCCGCCCTGGCCCACCTGGAGACCGCCTGGCCGGGGGACGTGCTGTTGGTCACCCAGAACATCGACGACCTGCACGAGCGCGCCGGCTCGACCAATATGATCCACATGCATGGCGAGATGCTGAAGGCGCTGTGCAATCACTGCGACGCGGTCAGCCCGTGGCGCGGGGACCTATCCGACGCGACGCCATGCCCGGATTGCGGAGCGACCGGCGGCATGCGCCCCGATGTGGTCTGGTTCGGCGAGATGCCCTACGAGATGGAGCGGATCTTCGCCGCCCTCGCCCGCTGCGCGCTGTTCATTTCGATCGGCACCTCGGGCAATGTCTATCCGGCCGCCGGTTTCGTGCAGGAGGCCCGTCAAGTGGCCGGTGCCCATACGGTGGAATTGAACCTGGAACCCTCCTCCGGCGTCACCGCCTTCGCCGAGGCGCGCCACGGACCGGCGACCGAGGTCGTCCCGGCCTATGTGAAGGAACTGCTGGCCCTCGCCGGCTGACCTGACCGGCTGAGCTGGCCGAGCGGCCCATCATCGACAGATCAGGGGATGCCGATCAGCGCTTCGAGCCGGACCATTAGGGCGGCTGGATCGGGATCGTCGATGTCGATCGCCTTGCGCCGCTCGGTCGCGCCCCGCACCACGCTCAGTGCCGATTTCGGCAGTTTCCAGCGTTTGGCGAGCAGGGCGATCACCTCTTTGTTGGCACGGCCGTCCTCCGGCACCGCGGTGACGGCGACCTGCAACCAACCTGCGCCGGTCTCGTCGGCCACCACCACGCCGATCCGGTTCGCCGATGCCTTCGGTGCAACCCGCACCCGCAACTGCAGCCGGTCGGAGAACGGCGTGAAGGGGGAGAGGGAGCCGGCGGCATCCATCGCTTACGGAAACGCCCGGAACGTCAGAGGCCGCGGGCGACCTCGTTCAGCAGCCGCACGGCGAACTGCAGGATCAGCACGAGGATGACCGGCGAGATGTCGATGCCGCCGAGGTCGGGCAGCAGGCTCCGGATCGGCCGCAGCATGGGTTCGAAAATCCGCGACAGGAAGTTCATCACCACCTGCACCACCTGATTATAGGCGTTGAGCACGCCGAACTTCACCAGGAGGTCGATCACGATGTAGACGAACAGCGCGATCGTCAGATAGTGGACGACCGCGCCGATCAGCCAGATTACTGAGTTCATTGCCACAAACCGCTGTTGTTCCAACCCCGAAGGTAGCGACGTGGTCGCCGCTGAACAAGGCCGGCGACGCCCCGGGGAAATCCGCGCCGCACACTTCCGCCGGACCGGTGCAATCTCGTTCTTGAACTGAGCGGGGGAAGTTTATATGTTCCGCGCACTCTGAACGGGGGGCACCGCTCCCCGTCCCAGTCGGTGGGGCGGTAGCTCAGCTGGGAGAGCGTCGCGTTCGCAATGCGAAGGTCGGGAGTTCGATCCTCCTCCGCTCCACCAAA
>JARGOG010000056.1 GCA_029212785.1 Thalassobaculaceae bacterium | reverse complement strand
CTGCGCTCCGCTCCCAAGGCGGGCGGCGCTGGCGTTTGCGCGTTCACGACCCCGAAAACCACCACCAAGACCACCGGCTAGCGGCTTCCGCCCTTCCGTTTGCGTGCTTGCGATGCAGGACCGGGGGGCGTAAACCCCGGCCGAATGTCGCGTGCCCCAGGGCCGCACGTCGCGAAAGGAGAATTTGATATGGGCTACAAAGTTGCCGTTGTCGGCGCCACGGGTGCCGTGGGACGCGAGATGCTGACCACGCTTGCCGAGCGCAACTTCCCGGCCGACGAAATCTTCGCGCTCGCCTCCGGGCGTTCCGCCGGGAACGAGGTTTCCTTTGGCGACAAGGGCACTCTCACCGTCCAGGATCTGGCCACGTTCGACTTCTCGAAGGCCGATATCGCCCTGTTCTCCGCCGGCGGCGACGTGTCACTGGAATACGCGCCGAAGGCGGGCCAGGCCGGCTGCGTCGTCATCGACAACAGCTCCGCCTTCCGCATGGACCCGGACGTGCCGTTGGTCGTGCCCGAGGTGAACCCCGGCGCGCTTGCCAAGTACGGCAAGAAGAACATCATCGCCAATCCGAACTGCTCCACCGCCCAGATGGTGGTGGCGCTGAAGCCGCTGCACGACGCCTTCGGCATCAAGCGGGTGGTGGTCTCGACCTATCAGTCGGTCTCCGGTGCCGGCAAGGAAGGCATGGACGAGCTGTTCAACCAGACCCGCGCGGTCTACGTGAACGACCCGATCGAGCGCGAGACTTTCACCAAGCAGATCGCCTTCAACGTGATCCCGCATATCGACAAGTTCATGGATGACGGGTTCACCAAGGAGGAGTGGAAGATGACGGTCGAGACCAAGAAGATTCTCGATCCGGACATCGACGTGGTCGCCCAATGCGTCCGCGTCCCGGTGTTCATCGGCCATTCCGAGGCGGTCTTCATCGAAACCAAGAAGCCGATCGACGCTGAGTCCGCCCGCAAGGCGATGCACGGCTTCCCCGGTCTGATCGTCGTCGATCACCGGGCGGATGAGGGCTACGTCACCCCGGTCGAAAGCGCCGGCGAGGACGCGGTCTATATCAGCCGCATCCGCGTCGACCCGACCGTGAAGAACGGGCTGGTGTTCTGGTGCGTGGCCGACAACCTGCGCAAGGGTGCGGCCCTGAACGCGGTGCAGATCGCCGAGGAGCTGGTGGCGAAACACCTGAAGCAGGCGGCCTGAAAGCCGCGTGTCCGAGGTTATTATCCGGCCGGCGCGTCCAACCGACGCGCCGGTCCTCGCCGCTCTCGACATTCTCGCCGGCGGCGGGGTCTACGAGTTCATTTATGACGACCGGCCAGGCGAGCCCGGCGCCGCGCAGCTCATGCTGCAGGCGGTGCTGTCGGCCGACACCGCCCTGTCCTGGAACCGTGTCCTGATCGCCGAATTGGACGGGAATCCGGCGGGTGCCGTCACCAACCAACCGTATGACGCCCAGCCGCCCTCCGGATTGGAAGCGAGCGTTCCCGCGGATCGTGCCGCCCATGTGGCACCGATCCAGGCCATGGGCCGGCCGGGATCGTGGTTCATCAATATGCTGGCTGTCGGCGCCATGGCGAGCGGTCACGGGATCGGACGCGGCCTGATCGAGGCGGTGGCCGACAAGGCGCGCGGCGAAGGGTTTGCCGAACTGTCGCTACGGGTCTTCGCCGACAATGCGCCGGCGATCGGCCTCTACCGCAAAACGGGCTTCGAGACGGTGGCGTCGGTGGAGATCCCGCACCATCCCCGCCTGCCCCGTGAAGGCGGCGTCCTGCTGATGGTCCGGGAACTGTAGAAACTCACAATTTCTCCCGCCCTCCCCGGCCTTGTGTCGGGGCCCATACCTGAGCGCGCACGGCGGAAGCCTTAGCTCAGGCGGGCGCAGATCGCATCGTAGCTCTCCAGCGTGCCGGTCGGGCCGACGGCCGTCAGCGTCGGCGGTTCGGACAGCAGGCGCGCAACCATCTTACGGATGGCGGCGGCGTCGACCTTTTCCAGATGCTCGATGATCTCCGCCATGTCGGGCGCGCGACCGTGAATCAGGAAGTGGTTGGCCAGTTGCTCGCAGCGTGCGCTGGTGCTCTCCCGACTCATCAGCATCGACGACTTGAGCTGGATGATCGCCCGCGCCAGCTCGCTCTCGTCGAGCTCGTCCGGAATCGCCCGGAGCTGGTCGCAGACCACGGGCATCACTTCCCCCACCTCGTCGGGCCCCGTGCCGGCATAGACGCCGAGCAACCCGTCATCGAGATAGGCCGAGGTGAAGGAGTAGATCGAATAGGCGAGACCGCGTTTCTCGCGCACTTCCTGGAACAGGCGCGAGGACATGCCCCCGCCATAGATCATCGACAGGACCTGCAGCGCGTAGAAGTCGGGGTCGCTGAACGATACGCCGCGGAAACCGAGAATCACATGGAGCTGCTCCAGATCCCGATCGACCCGGATCTCGCCGCCGGTATAGCGCCCGACATCTGTCGTTGCCTGCGTCGTCTTGGAGGGCAACTGGGCGAACCGTTCCGCCGCGAGCTCGACGACGGCGTCATGGTCGACCCGGCCGGCCACCGACAGGATGCAGGAATCCGCCCCGTAGCAGCCCGCCACATAGTCGACCAGCGACTGCCGCGGCACCGAACGCACCACGTCCGCCGTGCCCAAAACCGGGCGGCCGAGCCCCTGGTCGGGGAAGGCGGCGGTCTGGAAGTGATCGAAAATCACGTCGTCCGGGGTGTCGTTGACCTGGGCGATCTCCTGCACGATCACCGCGCGCTCGCGGTCGAGCTCCACGGGATCGAAAACCGAGTTCTGCAGAATGTCGGCGATCAGGTCGACAGCGACCGGAATGTCGTCGGCCAATACCTTGGCGTAATAGGCGGTCTGTTCGCGCGAGGTATAGGCGTTCATGTGACCGCCCACATCCTCGATCTCGCGGGCGATGGCGGCCGCATCGCGAGTCCCGGTGCCCTTGAACACCATATGTTCGATCAGATGGGCCAAGCCGTTCTCTTCCGGCTTCTCGTAGCGGGTGCCGACGCCGACCCACAGGCCGACGGAGGCGGACTCGACCGACGGCATCGCGTCGGTCGCGACGGTGAGGCCGTTATCCAGGGTCGTCAGCCGCAGGCCCGGAAGCGCGGAATTGGTCAAGCCGCCGCTCCCCGTCGCGCCGCGCGGTCGCGCACCAGGGCCTTCAGGGCCGAGAGGTCATTCGGCATCACGGTCTCGCGTTCCGGTCGGGTCATCAGATCGGCCATGCGTTCTGGCAGCGGCGTGGCAACCCCGACCGCCCGCTCCACCGCCTCGGCGAACTTGGCGGGGTGGGCACAGGCGAGCGACACCATCGGGATCGCGCCGTCGCGTCGAGCCTCGGTCTGGCGGGCGGCGGCGATGCCGACCGCGGTATGCGGATCGATCACCTCGCCGGTCTCGGCGGCGATCCGGCGGATCGTCGCGACGATCTCGTCGTCATCGGCCCTGGCACCGCGGAACAGGGCCGTCGCCCGCGCGTGGCGCTCCGGCTCGACACTGTAGGCACCGGACTGGCGGAAACTGTTCATGGTGCGCTGCACGGCGGCCCCGTCGCGGTCCAGCAGGTCGAACAGCAACCGCTCGAAATTGCTGGAGACCTGAATGTCCATCGAGGGCGACAGGGTCGGCGCCACGCCGGTGATCTCCATCGTGCCGCTCTCCAGGTAGCGGTACAGGATGTCGTTGGAATTGGTGCCGACCACCAGGGTCTCGATCGGCAGCCCCATGTTGCGGGCCGCATAGGCGGAATAGACGTTGCCGAAATTGCCGCTCGGCACCGAGAAGGACACCGTGCGCTCCGGTGCGCCGAGGGACACCGCCGCCCAGAAGTAATAGGCGATCTGCGGCATGATCCGCGCCCAGTTGATCGAGTTGACCGCCGACAGGGTCATCTCGTCGCGGAACTCGCTGTCGCCGAACGCGGCCTTCACCAGGTCCTGGCAGTCGTCGAAAGTCCCCTCGACCGCGATGGCATGGACGTTCGGCGCGTCGACGGTGGTCATCTGCCGGCGCTGCACCGGCGAGACCCGGCCATGCGGGAACAGGATGAAGCAGTCGATGTTGTCGCGGTCGCGGCAGGCCTCGATGGCGGCCGAACCGGTATCGCCGGAGGTGGCGCCGACGATGGTCACCCGGTCGCCGCGCTGGGCCAGCACGTGGTCGAACAGTCGCCCCAGGATCTGCATGGCGTAGTCCTTGAACGCCAGCGTGGGGCCGTGAAACAGCTCCATCATCCAGAGATTGCCGTCGAGCTGCTTGAGCGGGGCGACGGCGCTGTGGCCGAACCCGCCATAGGCGTCCTCGGCGATCTTCCGCAGCACATCTTCGGGGATGGTGCCGCCGACAAACGGCGCCATGACCCGCGTCGCCACCTCCGCATAGGGCAGGCCACGCAGGCTTCTGATGTCGTCCTTCGAGAACAGCGGCCAGACCGCCGGGACGTACAATCCGCCGTCACGCGCCAGTCCGGTAAGCAGAACGTCGTCGAAGGCGAGAGCGGGCGCCTGCCCGCGAGTGCTAACGTATTGCACGGACCTGTATATCCCCGAGCGTTGACGCGGTAACCTATGCTTGGTGCTCCGCGTGTGCAACCTTGCGATCACGCGACGAATTGCAGCGCCCATCCGTCGCTCCCGCCCGCCGACCACGATAGGGATGAACCGGCATGCCAATCGAAAGAGTTGCCATCTTCGCGCCCGGAGACATGGGTCACGCCATCGCCCGGGTTCTGATCGCGAACGGGATCACGGTGACCACCAATCTGGCCGACCGCTCGGACCGCACGCGCGCACTCGCCGACAAGGCGGGGATCATCGATGCCGGCGACGATGTGGAGGCGGTGGACGGCGCCGACGTCCTGTTCTCGATCCTGCCACCCTCCCTCGCACTCGAACTGGCCCAGCGCCTCGCCTCGGCGCTGGCGACGGCACGGGCGAAGCCGATCTATGTCGACCTGAACGCCATCGCCCCGGCCTCGGCTGTCGAGGTCGGCGAGGTGGTCGAAGGTGTCGGTGTGCCCTTCGTCGATGGCGGCATCATCGGCGGACCGCCGAAAAGCGCCAGCGGCATGGGGCCGAGGCTCTATGTTTCCGGCCATGAGGACGATGTCAGCCGGGTGCTGGAGTTGCGCGATTTCGGCCTCGACATGCGCAGCGTGACCGGCGGCGTCGGCGCCGCCTCGGCGTTGAAGATGAGCTATGCGGCGGTGACCAAGGGGTTGACGGCGCTCGCCATCCAGTCGCTGGCATCGGCCAAGGCCTATGGCGTGGACAAAGAACTCGACGCCGAGATGGTGGCGAGCCTGCGCATGCTGCGCGAGCGGTTCGACCGCAGCCTGCCGGACATGGCCCCCAAGGCCTATCGCTGGATCGGCGAGATGGAAGAGATCGCCCGTACTTTCAGCGATGTCGGGCTCGATCCGCAGGTGTTCATGGGGGCGGCGGAAACCTACCGGCTGGTGGCCGGAACCGCGCTCGGTCAGGAAACGCCGGAGCACCGGACCATCGGCTTCACCGCCGACGAGGTATCGGAGATCATCGCCGGCGCGCTGGAATCCGGCCTGCCCCAGGGCGAGGTCTGAGGCAGGATACCGGCCCTTCGACACGGAGGTGCGCGTCTGACTTGGCGACGTCCTTGACGGGCCGCAGGGCCGATCCAGGATCCAGTGGCGCGTCCAGGAAGTCGGTCCGAACCAAAACTCGGTAGATGGGGAAGCGTTCTAGCTTTCCAGATACCGCTGTTTCAGGTGGGCCAGGAATGGTGCCGCCGTCAGCTCCGAGCCGGTGGCGGTCTTCAGGATTTCCTCGGTGCCCAGCGAGCTTGCCCGACCATGGACGTTCTCGCGCAGCCATCCGACCAGCGGCGTGAAGTCGCCGCGCCCGATCGCCTCGGGAATGCCGGGTTCTGCCCTCAGCGCCGCCTGGAACAGTTGTGCCGCCGCCATGGCGCCCAGCGTGTAGGTCGGGAAATAGCCGACCGCCCCGTCATACCAGTGGATGTCCTGCAGACAGCCGAGCGCGTCGTTCGGCGGGGTCACGCCGAGCAGTTCCCGCATCCCCGCGTTCCAGGCGTCCGGCAGTCCCGCGACTTCCAGGTCGCCCGCCAACATCGCCCGCTCCAGACGGAAGCGCAGGATGACATGCAGCGGATAGGTCACCTCGTCCGCCTCGACCCGGATGAAGCTGCGGTCGACCCGTGTGTAGATCCGACGCAGATTCTCCGGCTTCCAGGCCGGCCCCTCGGCGCCAAACGCCTCGCGCGCCCAATTGGAGAGCAGGGCCAGAAATGCCGGCGAGCGGCACGCCTGCATCTCCATCAGCAATGACTGGCTCTCATGCATGACCATGCCCCGGGCCTCACCAACCGGCTGGTTACGCCAGTCGATCGGGAGCCCGCGCTCGTACAGGGCGTGTCCGGTCTCATGGATCACCCCCATGATGCCGGATACGAACCCGTTCTCGTCGTAGCGGGTGGTCACCCGCACGTCGTCCGGGACGCCGCCGCAGAACGGGTGCAGGGTTTCGTCCAGCCGGCCATGGTCGAAGTCAAAGCCGAGCGTCGCCATCACCCGGCGCGACAGGCCGCGCTGGGCGTCGACCGGGAACGGGCCCGCCGGCTCCAGCGGCGCCGCCTCCCGCGCCTGGCGCTCGAGGACCGCATCCAGGATCGGCGGCAATTCCGCTTCCAACTCGGCGAAGAGGTCCTCGATCCGGGCGAGCGACCCGCCGGGCTCGTACCCGTCCAGCAGTGCCTCGTAGGGTGTGGTACCGAGCGCCGCGGCCTTGGCGGCCGCCTCCTCGCGGATCAGCCGGATCTGGTCGGCCATCGCCGCGCGGACCAGCCCGAAATCCGCCTTGGCCCGCGCGTCCCGCCACAGCGCCTCGCAGCGCGATCCGGCGCGGGAGAGCGCCTCGACCAGGTCGCCGGACAGGGCCGTGGCATGGGCGTGGGCGCGGCGCATCTCCGCCAGGTTCGCGGCGCGCCAGCCGTCGAGCGGCTCTCCGCTCGCCGACGCGAGCTCCTCGGCGACGGCGGGGGCGGTCAGCAGCTCGTGGCGCAGGACGGAGAGCGTCGCCATCTGTTCCGCCCGCGCTTCCGCGCCGCCCGGCGGCATCAGGACATGCTGGTCCCAGCCGAGCATCCCCGATGCACCGGAGAGCGCCGAGAGCCGGCGGAACCGGGCCTCGAGCCTGTCCATCGCCGGGGTCGTTGTCATGACTTGTCTCCGGCCGCGTCCTCACGATCCGCCTGGCGGTGCCAGAGGACGTAGACGGCGATCAGCGTGATCGCCAGCAGGAACCAGGTGAGGGCGTATTGCAGATGTTCGTTGCGCACCGAGATGGTGCGGTCGGCACCGAACGGCAGCCTGGTCGGCCGCGGCTGCTCCGCCAACTGGTCGACGTAGTAGCCCGTGGCGACCGGGCCATCGAGGCCCAGGTGGTCCGCCATCGCCTGCGGGCGGATGGTGAACCAGACGTCGTTCTGCGGCTCGTTCTCCGGGACGAAGTAGCCCTTCATTCCGGACTCGCGCACCACACCGTCGATCGTCGCCGGCGGCGGGACGAGACTGGCCGGCCGGGTGTCCGGACGGCGTTCGTCCTCGGGGACCCAGCCGCGATTGACGAATACCGTCAGGCCGGAGTCGGTGACGAACGGCGTGATGACGTGGAACCCGCCGGTTCCCTTGAACAGCTTGCCGGTGATCTGCAATTCCTTGTCGTGCAGGAACCGGCCGGTCGCCGCGATATGGCGGAACCGCCACGCGTCCATATCCGCATGGGTCAGCGTCGCCGGCGGGTCCGATGGTTCACCGGAGACCCGAGCCTCGAAAGCGTCGATCAGCTCGGTCTTCCAGGCAAGGCGCTGAAGCTGCCAGAAACCGAGACCGAGCATCATGACGATGGCGGGCACGGTGAACAGAGTCGGCCAGAGGCGCGGACGAAAGGCCATGGTTCTCCTCGAACCGCGGCGCGTGCCGCGGGCGCTATTGGTCGGGCGTGCCGTGGCGGTATTCGAGCGCGACGACGACGCCCTTGAAGGGTCTCAGCATCAGGATCGTGCCGACAACCACAGCGATGGGCCACACGATGGCATGAACCCAGATCGGCGGCGAGAACAGCGTCTCGACCATCCAGGCGAGCACCGACAGGATCGCGCCGAGCGCAAAGATCACGAAAACGGCAGGTCCGTCACCGGAGCTGCGGGCCCGCAGCTCCGCACCGCAGACCGCGCATTCTTCAACGACGGTCAGATACCCGTCAAACAGGCGCCCCTTTCCGCAGGCCGGGCATTTGCACGCAAGCCCGGTCGCGATCGGGGACGGGGAGCCATATGCCATGGCCCCGCCCTCGGCCGGGGGACGGCCTTAGCCGCCCCACCAGTAGACGCAGACGAACAGGAACAGCCAGACCACGTCCACGAAGTGCCAGTACCAGGCCGCCGCCTCGAAGCCGAAATGGTGCTCCGGGGTGAAGTGGCCCTTATAGGCACGGCCCCAGCACACCGCGAGGAATATGGTGCCGACGATCACATGGAAGCCGTGGAAACCGGTCGCCATGTAGAAGGTCGAGGCATAGACGGTGTCGGTGAAGCCGAACGCGGCGTGGCTGTACTCGAACGCCTGCAGGCAGGTGAACAGAAAGCCGAGGACCACCGTGATGCCGAGCCCCCAGAGCAGCTCCTTGCGGTTGTTCTGCAGCAGAGCCGAGTGCGCCCAAGTCACCGTGGTGCCGGACAGCAGCAGGATCATGGTGTTCATCAGCGGCAGGTCGAACGGATCGAAGCTCTGGATCCCCTCCGGCGGCCACACGCCTGTGCGCGGATACAGCGCCATGTCGAAGAACGCCCAGAAGAAGGCGAGGAAGAAGCACACTTCCGAGGTGATGAACAACGCCATGCCATAGCGCATGCCGATCTGGACGACCGGGGAATGATGCCCCTGCCACTGCGCTTCGCGGATGATATCGCGCCACCACAGGAACATCGTCGCCAGGATCAGCGCGAGGCCGACCAGCATGACCAGGACGGCCATCGGCAGCCCGTGCATGTACATGACACCGCCGACCGCCAACACGAAGCCGGACCCGGCTCCCATGAACGGCCAGGGGCTCGGTTCCACCAGGTGGTATGGATGATGCTGTTCGTGTGCCATCAGTCCCCTCGTCTTCAGACCCTCCGCCGAATTGGCGGCATGTTAGCGTACAGACGGCGCCAGCGCGAGTTGCTGGGCCTTCGATTGATCCTCTGCCGGATAGAAGGTGTAGGACAGCGTGATCGTCGTCACCCCGTCCATCTTCGGATCCTTCATCAGCTCCGGATCGAGAAAGAACTGCACCGGCATGTCCACCGTCTGCCCCGGCATCAACACCTGTTCGGTGAAGCAGAAGCAGTCGATCTTCATGAAGTACTGACCGGACTTGTGCGGCGTCACGTTGAAGGCAGCGGTGCCGACGACCGGCTTGTCGCTGTCGTTCGTCGCCCGGAAGAAGGCGAGGGTCTCGACCCCCATCTCCACTTCCGCGGTCCGGACCGCCGGGACGAACTCCCAGTCGAGCCCCTCGTTCACATTGGCGTCGAAGCGCACGGTGAACTTGCGATCCACGGTCATCCCCGGTGCGGCATCGGCCCGGCTGGTGGTGCCGCCGAAGCCCGTAACGGCGCAGAAGATGCTGTAAAGCGGCACGGCGGCGAAGGACACGCCGACCATGCCGACGACGATCCCGCCCAGCACCACCGCAACACGGCGGTTGGAGCGGCGGGTCGCACGGGCCCTGTCCTCAGCCTGCTCGATATCGGTTCGGTCGTTCGATCCGGCCATCGGTCAGCTCATCCGCAGAATGGTGACGACGAAGAACAGCACGGCCAGCCCCATGATCGCCGACAGGATGGCGATGTTCTTGCCCCGACGCTGCGCCCACATATCGTCGGCGCTTTGCGGCGGACGCTTCTCATCCTTGGTGTCATGGGGGTCGGTCATCGCGCTCACCCGGCGATCCAGTGGTCGGCGAGCAGGGCGCCGAACAGAGCGAAGAGGTAGAGGATCGAATAGCCGAACAGCATCTTGGCCGGCTTCATCTCGCCATCCGGCGCACGCAGGATCTGCACCGCGCCGACGATGAACAGAGTCCCGAGCACCGCTGCGGTGACACCATAGACCGCCGTGGTCGCGGCCATCGCCCAGGGGACCAGGCCCAGCACGCCGAGCAGCAGCGAATAGGCGACGATCTGCACCTTGGTGGCCTGCTCGCCGGCGACGACCGGAAGCATCGGCACGCCCGCGGCGGCGTATTCGCCGCGCTTCCACAGCGCCAGCGCCCAGAAATGCGGCGGCGTCCACACGAAGATGATGGCGAACAGCACCACCGGCAGCCAGGTGACGTCCCCGGTGACCGCCGCCCAGCCGATCACCGGCGGCACGGCACCGGCGGCACCGCCGATCACGATGTTCTGCGGCGTGCGGCGCTTCAGCCACATGGTGTAGACGAAGACGTAGAAGCCGATGGTCGCGGCCAGCAGCACCGCCGCCAACCAGTTCACCGCCAACGCCATCACCAGGACCGAGAAGCCGGCGAGGATGACGCCGAAGCTCAGTGCCTCGTCGGCATCGACCCGCCCGGCGGGGATCGGCCGCTGGTCGGTGCGGCCCATGATCGCGTCGATGTCGCGGTCATACCACATGTTGATGGCACCCGAGGCCCCGGCCCCGACGGCGATGCACAGAACCGCGATCACCGCCAGCACCGGGTGGATGTCACCGGGCGCGATCGCCAGGCCGACAAACCCGGTGAAGACGACAAGCGACATCACACGCGGCTTCAGCAGCGCGATATAGTCGCCGACCGAGGCCGTTCCCGAACCGGAAACGGCCTCGACGGTCAGTGTCTGGGCCGTGAGATCAGCCACCCGCAAGCTCCCGCTCAGTGCCCTTTGGTGGCAGCGATCTGCGGCAGCTCGTTGAAGGTGTGGAACGGCGGCGGCGAGCTCACCGTCCACTCGAGCGTGGTCGCACCTTCGCCCCACGGATTGGCTTCCGCCTTACGCTTGGCCATGAACGCCTCGACCACCACGACAACGAAGATCAGGGTGCCGATGCCGCCGATATAGGAGCCGATCGACGCGACGTAGTTCCAGCCCGCGAGCGCGTCCGGATAGTCGATGTAGCGCCGCGGCATGCCGGCCAGCCCCAGGAAGTGCATCGGGAAGAATGTCAGGTTCACGCCGATGAAGGTCACCCAGAAATGCGCCCGGGCCAGCATGGAGTTGTAGGTGTAGCCGGTCATCTTCGGGAACCAGTAGTAGAACCCGCAGAAGATGCCGAACACCGCCCCCAGCGACAGCACGTAATGGAAGTGCGCGATCACGTAGTAGGTGTTGTGCAGGGCGATATCGACGCCGGCATTGGCCAGCACCACGCCCGTCACGCCGCCGACGGTGAACAGGAAGATCAGACCGATCGCCCAGATCATCGGCAGACGGAACTCGATCGATCCACCCCACATGGTGGCGATCCAGGAGAAGATCTTGATGCCCGTCGGCACCGCGATGACCATCGTCGCCGCGGTGAAATAGGCCCGCGTGTCCACGTCCAGCCCGACCGTATACATATGGTGAGCCCACACGACGAAGCCGACGACGCCGATCGCGACCATGGCGTAGGCCATGCCGAGATAGCCGAAGACCGGCTTGCGCGAGAAGGTCGAGACCACCTGGCTGACGATGCCGAAGGCCGGCAGGATCATGATGTACACTTCGGGGTGACCGAAGAACCAGAACAGGTGCAGGAACAGGACCGGATCGCCGCCGCCGGCCGGGTCGAAGAACGACGTGCCGAAGTTGCGGTCGGTCAGCAGCATGGTGATCGCACCCGCCAGGACCGGCACCGCCAGCAGCAGCAGGAAGGCCGTCACCAGCATCGCCCAGACGAACAGCGGCATCTTGTGCAACGTCATGCCCGGGGCGCGCATGTTGAAGATCGTGGTGATGAAGTTGGCCGCGCCCAGGATCGAGCTAGCACCGGCGAGGTGCAGCGAGAAGATCGCCAGGTCCATCGACATGCCCGGCGTGCCGAGCTTGCCCGATAGCGGCGGATAGATCGTCCATCCGGTGCCCGCGCCGTTGGCCCCGCCCGTGCCCGGCACGAACATCGAGATCACCAGCAGCAGGAAGGCCGGAACGATCAGCCAGAAGCTGATGTTGTTCATCCGCGGGAAGGCCATGTCCGGTGCGCCGATCATCAGCGGCACGAACCAGTTGCCGAACCCGCCGATCAGCGCCGGCATGACCACGAAGAACACCATGATCAGGCCATGGGCCGTGACGTAGACGTTCCAGGAGTTGCCGCTCTCCATGTACTGGATGCCCGGATCCTGGAGCTCCATGCGCATGAAGATCGAGATCGCGCCACCCAACAGGCCGGCGATCACCGCGAACACCAGATACAGCGTGCCGATGTCCTTATGGTTGGTAGAGTACAGCCACCGCTTTACGAAGCTGCTCGGCGCACCGTGGTCGTGGTGGTCATGAGCGTGATCAGCGCTAGTCATCTTGCTTGTCTCCACCGGTTAGTCGGCGACTGACGCGACTTTGGTCGCGCCCGGGTTCATCGCGAACTGTTCCTTCGCCGTCACGAGCCATGCGTCGTACTCGGCCTGCTCCATGGCGTGCACCACGATCGGCATGCGGGAATGGTCGATGCCGCAGATCTGGTTGCACTGACCGTAGTAGACGCCGGGCTTGTCGACCTGGAACCAGGTCTCGTTGATGCGGCCCGGCGTGCCGTAGACCTGCACCGCCAGCGCCGGAACGAAGAAGGAGTGCATCACGTCATAGGTATTGACCAGGATCTGCACCTTGGCGCCGACCGGAACGACCAGACGGTTGTCGACATCAAGCAGACGGGTCTGGCCGTCCTTGATGTCCTCATCCGGGATCAGGTAGCTGTCGAAGGTGATTTCCTCGTCCGGATACGTGTAGTTCCAGTACCACTGATGCGACTCGACCTTGACCGTCATATCCGGGTCGATCGCCTTGTCCCCGAAATAGAGCAGGGGGAAGGAATACAACCCGATGAACACGAGGATCAGCGCCGGGATGCCGGTCCAGGCGACTTCCAGCCACGTGTGATGCGTCGTCTTCGACGGGGTCGGGTTATTGCTCCGCTTGAAGCGGATGCACACATAGACCAGCAGCGCCAACACGAAGAGGCTGATCAGCGTGATGATCACCAGCAGGATATCATGCAGCTGATCGATCTTGTGGCCGACCGGCGTCACATGTTCCTGCATGCCCAATTGCCAGGGCTGGGGCTGGGCGGCCGACGCGTCAAACGCCGCCACCGCGAGGATCGCCACCGCCGCCAGCATCGCGGCTCCGCCGCGCATAGTGGCATCGGTAACCCGCTTGAGGATCCGCTCCATCACTCGGTCATTCCCGTCGTCGTTGGTCCTTGAGCCGCAGTCCCCCGGATTGCAGCGACGCCCTTATGGCACCATCCGCGCAGCCGTGCAACGCGACCCTTCCGCACACCAGACAAGGCTAAATGCCGGTCCGGCGGGCCACAAGCGCGAGCGACGCGGCATTCGGTCGCGTAATCGATCGGACAGGCAATTCGCCCGGCCTCGACTTCCAACCGGCCCGTGCTTATGTGAAGCTGAGCACCGTACTTAGAGTCATTCTACCCTGATGGAGCCGTCCCGTGTCCAACCTCGCCCTCACTGACGAGCTGTTCTTCGACCGCGCCGGCCTCGACGCGGACCGCACCCAGGCGATCGTCGACGACGCGCTGAACGGCGCCGATGACGGAGAATTGTTCCTCGAGTACAGCCAGAGTGAAAGCCTGGCCTTCGACGACGGCCGGCTGAAAACCGCGAGCTTCGACACCACCCAGGGCTTCGGCCTGCGCGCGATCGCCGGAGAGGCGCGCGGGTTCGCCCATGCGGCCGACCTGTCCGAGGATGCGATCCGACGTGCCGCCGATACCGTGCGCGCCGTCCATGCTGGGCACAACGGCAAGATGGATCTCGGCCCCAAGGGTACCAACAGCGCCCTCTACACCGCCGAGAACCCGCTGCAGGGCTTCACCACCGAGGCCAAGATCGGCGTGCTCAAGGAAATCGACGCCTATGCCCGCGCCAAGGACCCCCGTGTCCGCCAGGTCTCGGCCACCCTGGTCGGCTCCTGGCAGGCGGTGCAGATCCTGCGCGCCGGCGGCCTGCGCGTCGCCGATGTCCGCCCGCTGGTCCGCCTGAACGTGCAGGTCGTGGTCGGCGACGGCGACAAGATGGAGGCCGGCTATTACGGCTGCGGCGCCCGGGTGACCTTCGACAAATACGTCGACCCGGAGACCTGGCAGCACGCCACCGACGAGGCGTTGCGCATCGCACTCGTCAATCTCGACGCGGTCGACGCGCCGGCCGGCGAGATGGAAGTGGTGCTTGGCCCGGGCTGGCCCGGCGTCATGCTGCACGAGGCGGTCGGCCACGGGCTCGAGGGCGACTTCAACCGCAAGCTCACCTCCACCTATTCCGGCATGATCGGCCAGCAGGTCGCGGCCAAGGGCGTGACCGTGATTGACGACGGCACCCTGCCGGACCGACGCGGTTCGATCACCGTGGACGACGAGGGAACCCCGTCCGGCCGCAATGTGCTGATCGAGGACGGTATCCTGGTCGGCTACATGCAGGATCGCCAGAACGCGCGCCTGATGGGGGTGCCCGCCACCGGCAACGGCCGACGCCAGTCCCATGCCCATCACCCGATGCCGCGCATGACCAACACTTACATGGCCTCCGGCGACGCCGATCCGGCCGAGATCCTGAAATCGGTCAAGCGCGGTCTCTATGCCGTCAATTTCGCCGGCGGGTCGGTCGACATCACCTCGGGCAAGTTCGTGTTCTCGATGAACGAGGCCTATCTGGTCGAGGACGGCAAGATCGGTCCCGCGGTCAAGGGCGCGACGCTGATCGGCAACGGTCCCGACGCCATGGGAAAGATCACCATGATCGGCAACGACATGGCGCTCGATGACGGAATCGGCACCTGCGGCAAGGACGGCCAAGGCGTGCCCGTCGGCGTCGGCCAGCCGACCCTGAAGATGAGCGGGATCACCGTCGGCGGCACGGCCGCCTGATTGAATTTCCAGACCGAGAAGACCAGTATACCGATAAACTCAGGCCTGAATTTACTTTAACTTCAATTTAAATATTGATGTGTAGGTCTACGTCTCTGTCCGTAGGAGGACGAAGCCGTGACCGCAGAGTATTCGTTTGTCTTCAACACAGTGAAGAACCTTCTCCCCGCCGCGTTGGCGGGCATTGCCATGCTGGTCGTCGCGACCGTCGGTGTGCTCGCCCCCGTAGCGGGTACGACCGGGCCGGTGGCGGCGGTCTTCCCACCGTGGTGGAGCGCGCGCGACGTCATGGCGAGCCTCTCCGGGACCGATGCGGTGATCCTGCGTGAAGGCGTCGCATCGTCCGTTCTCCTGGTCGACAGCCCGACATCGGGTCTGCCCGCGCGCCTGCGCGCCGCCGGCGCCCTGCTCATCGTGGATCCGAAGGCCGCCGCCGGCTGCCTCGGCCTCACACCCCCTGCTTTCAGCGGCTGACCTGCCGCCTTCTGCCCCGAGGTCTTTCCATGTCCGACATTCTGAGCATCCGCCGTCGCGCCACCCAGGCGCTCTCGCTCTTCATCCTCGGACACGTGCCGCTGGTCGGCGTGACCGCCTATCTGCTGGGCCGCGACGCGCTGTGGCCGACCCTTGCCACGGCCATTGCCGCCGGCGTGGTGGTCGCGCTCGCCCGTCTGCGCCCGGAAGATGCCGCGACGCGCTATCTCATCGCGGCGGTGATGATGGGGATCGTGTCGATCATGGTGGCGATGTTCTGGGGTAATACCTGGCAGGTCGACATGCACATGTACTACTTCGCCGCCCTGGCCATCCTGGCGCCGATGGTGTGCATGGTGTCGATCACGGTGGCCACCGCCGTGGTGGCGGTGCATCACCTCACCCTCAGCTTCCTGCTTCCGGCAGCCGTGTTTCCGGACGACGCATCGCTCGCCCGGGTCATCCTGCATGCGGTGATCGTACTGGCCGAAGCGGGCGCGTTGCTCTGGATCACCCACAGTATTCAACGGGCCTTCGATGCCTCGACCCGCGCCCTGCAGGAGGTCGAACTGACCCAAGCCGAACAGGCCCGCCTTGCCGACCAGCAGCGCGTGCGCGACCAGCGCGCCGCAGAGGAGAAGGCCTCGGCACTCGTCGCCCTGTCGGACTCCCTGCAGCACACGGTCGGCGGCATCGCCGAGACCGTTGCCGCCGCGTCGGAGGAGCTGAACCACACGGCCACCGGTCTGACCGAGACCACGTCCCGGGTCGGCGACCACGCCGGCATGGTGGCCCGCGACGCCACCGAGAATCAGGCCCGCGCCCAGGCCGCCGCCGACGCCCTCGACCGGGTATCCCAGTCGATCGCGCAGATCAGCGACCAGGTGACCCTGTCCAGCCAGATTACCGGCGAAGCAGTGCGGCGCGCCGCCGATACCGACCAGACCGTGGCCGGTCTTTCCCAGGCGACCGACCGCATCGGAGAGGTGCTGACCCTGATCCAGGACATCGCCGAGCAGACCAACCTGCTGGCGCTGAACGCGACGATCGAGGCGGCCCGGGCCGGGGATGCCGGCAAGGGTTTCGCCGTGGTCGCATCGGAAGTGAAGAACCTGGCCGGACAGACGGCGAAGGCAACCGAGACCATCGCCGGCGAGATCTCCTCGATCCAGGCCGAGTCCCGCGGCGCCGTCGACGCGATCCGCGGCATCGGCGAGACCGTCGGCCGGATCGACGAGGTGGCCCGCACCATCGCCGAGGCCGTCGCCGAACAGGAGGCGACCGCCCGCGAATTGGGTGACGAGGTCGCCGCCATGTCGCAGAGCGCCAGCCACGCCGCCAGCGGCGTCACCGAAATGGCCGACCAGGCCCAAAGCGGCAGCAAGGCGGCGACGAACGTGCTCGCCGCCAGCCGCGCCCTGGCGACCAATGCCGACAATCTGCAGCGCGAGATCGCCGATTTCTGCACCCGGGTGCGCGCCGGCTGACGGCGCTCCATATCTCGCTTGTGACCCGCCGCCCCCACGAGACGCCCCGGATCAATCCGGGACGTGTCGAAGGGCCCGTTGCCACGCGGGAGCAGGTGTGTAAACTCGCGCCACCATGAGCCTAGATCCTCCCGGGACCGATCCCGCCATCCCCGTCACCGACCTGATCACCAAACGCCCGAACGTCTACGGCTTCGGTGGTTTGGACCGTTCAGCCCATATCCGCGAGCGCGAAGGCTGGCTGGACGAGCTGCTGGAACGGCCCGATACCGTGCTGGTGCCGGTCTGGCGCAGCCGCTCACTGGTGGCGCCGGGCGACCTGCCGCGCGCCGGCATGCTGTCGGTGGCCGAGCACAAGGGGCTGATGCGCTTCGCCGAGATGTCCGCCTTCCTCGGCGAATTTGACGGCGTCGCCCATGTGGCGATCGACCTGTCGCCCCTGGAGGAGACCGACCTTCTCAACATTCTGGCCGCCCACGGCGTGTTCCAGGACCTGCGCCAGATCGGTCCGCTGCTGAACCGGTTCGAGGGGTCGGTCCTCGCCTATGCCCGTGGCCTGATGTGGTGGCACCAGCGCCACCGGTTCTGCGGTGTCTGCGGATCGCCGACAGAGAACCGCAAGGGCGGACACCAGCGCACCTGCACCAGCGCCGACTGCCGTGCCCCGCATTTCCCGCGCACCGATCCCGCTGTGATCATGCTGGTGCATGACGGCGAGCGCTGCCTGCTCGGCCGCCAGAAGGTCTGGCCCGAAGGCATGTACTCCACCCTGGCCGGTTTCGTGGAGCCGGGCGAGACTCTCGAAGAGGCCGTGGCCCGCGAAGTCTGGGAGGAAAGCGGCATCCATGTCCGCGATGTGCGCTATCACTCCTCGCAGCCCTGGCCGTTCCCGTCCTCGCTGATGCTGGGCTTCCATGCCGAAGCGAAGTCGTTCGACATCCATCGCAATGACGATGAGCTCGGCGATGCCCAGTTCTTCACCATCGACCAGCTTGCGGATTTCGAGGCGTTGGGCAAGTTCCTGCCGCGCCGCGACAGCATCGCCCGCCGACTGATCCAGGACTGGGTCGAGAGCGTGCGTCCGGATCTGCTGCCGGCGGTCGATGGCGTCCCCAGCGCCTATCCGGTACGCCCGAGTTGATCCGCCCACCGCGGTAACGTCCCGACTCCGTTCGGGATCCAAGATTCCCGTTCTCGACCACTCCCCGGCCTTACGCCGGAGCGTGCGCGACGGGTGGAGGCGCAGGGGCACAGGCGGCGGGGGCACAGGCGGCAGGGGCACAGGCGACCGACCCGCCCTCCTGCGTGCAGACGGTTCCGCCGCGTCACCAACTGGCGTATGACTGCCCCCATGAGCGGCAGCGATTTCAACCGGGATATCTCCGGCGCAAGCGACATTCCCCAGGACAACTGGGTCGACAGGTGGCTGCCTGCGTCCTGGCGACCCTATGCCCGGCTCGCCCGACTCGACCGACCGATCGGCACCTGGCTTCTGTACCTGCCATGCCTGTGGGGCCTCGGGCTCGGCTGGCAAGCGACGGGAGCCCTGACGACGGGGGCCGCCGCGACCGAAATGCTGTGGTTGGTCGTGCTGTTCACCCTCGGCGCTCTGGTCATGCGCGGCGCCGGCTGCACGGTGAACGATCTCTGGGATCGCAAGATCGACACCAAGGTCGCCCGCACCGCCACAAGGCCGCTCGCCAGCGGTGCGGTCTCTCCCACCGGCGCGCTCGCATTCCTCGCCGCCCAGCTCGCGGTCGGTCTCGCCATCCTGCTGCAGCTCAATTCGACGTCCTGGGTGATCGGTGCCGCGGTGCTGGTCCTGGTATTCCTCTACCCGGCCGCCAAGCGGGTCACCGACTGGCCCCAGGCCGTGCTCGGCCTGACCTTCAACTGGGGTGCACTCTTGGGATATGCGGCGGTCACCGAGACCCTCGCGGCGCCAGCGGTCCTGGCCTATGCCGCCGGGTTCTTCTGGACGCTCGGCTACGACACCATCTACGCCCATCAGGACAAGGAGGACGATGCCATTGTCGGCGTCCGCTCCTCGGCGCTGGCGCTCGGCGACAAGACCAAGCCGGCGCTGGCCGTGTTCTACTCCCTCACGATCGCCCTCCTGGCCGCCAGCCTGTGGAGCGCGGGTCTCGGTCCGCTGGCCTATGCGGGACTGGCGCTCGCCGGTCTGAACCTGGCCCGCCAGCTCTGGGTCACCGACCTGGACGACCCGCATGCCTGCCTGCGCACCTTCTGGGCCAACCGCGATGCCGGACTGCTGATCGCTCTTGCCATCACCCTCGGCTAGGCCCGGATGGGCGATCCGCTGACCTTCGTCCGCGACAACACGATCCTCAAGCCGCCCTCGCTTGTTCCCGAACTGCGCCTGCACCTCGCCGACAAGGCGGTGCCGCTGTGGGAACTGACCGAGGAAGAATTGGCGGAAAAGGACCTGCCACCGCCCTATTGGGCCTTCGCCTGGGCCGGCGGGCAGGCACTGGCGCGCTACGTCATCGATCATCCGCAAATCGCCGCCGGCCAGCGGGTGCTGGACATCGCGGCGGGCAGCGGCCTCGTCGGAATCGCCGCCCTGTGGGTCTCGGCCGCCCATGTGGTCGCCAACGACATCGATGCCTTCGCCATCGCCGCCATCACGCTGAACGCCACTGCCAACGGTGTGGAGGCCGGACTGGAGACGGTGCGGCGCGACATGCTGGACGAGCCGGTGCTGGCGGCGGACGGCATGCCGCTCTACGACCTCGTGCTTGCCGGCGACGTCTGCTACGAGAAGCCCATGGCAGGGCGGACGATCGCCTGGCTGCGCCGTCATGCCGCCGCCGGCGCCACCGTGCTGATGGGCGATCCGGGCCGCAGCTATCTGCCTGAAAGCGGCCTCACCCAGCTCGCGGAATACATGGTGCCGACACCGCGCGATCTTGAGGACAGCGACATCCGGCGCACGATCGTTTGGCAGGTCGAGCCGGTCTGAGGCCTCACGCCGATCTCACGCAACGGTTACGGATCCCCGCGACTCCGCACCTTTCAGCCCGGCCCCGCTGTGACCATGTCTCACAGGAGGGCGTCGGTCGCGGTCCTGGGGGACCGGCCGGGTCGGGAGAGGCTTGATGCGCAAAGCCATGATACTGGATCGCCGCGTCTATCGGCCGGGCCAGACGCTGTTCCACGAAGGCGATCAGGCTTGGGCCGCGTTCATGATCGAGAAGGGCTCGGTGGCGATCGTGCGCAACTCCAGCGACGGTCACGAGGTTCTGCTCGCCACGGTCGGCGAGGGCGAACTGATCGGCGAGATGGGACTGATCGACGACGAGCCGCGCAGCGCGACCGCCCGGGCCACGAGCCTGACGGTCGTCCAGGTGATCACCCAACAGACCTTCTCTCGCCTGCTCGCCCATGCCGATCCCGGCATCGTCGCCCTGCTCAAAGTGCTGCTGCGTCGCCTGCGGGCCACCAACGAGGCCCTGAGCACCCGATCCGATCATCTGACGGAGCTCTTCACCCGCGCCGCCGCAGAGGAAGACCGGCCGCCGGCTACCTGAACGGGCACCTATCGCGACGCGGCACGCGCAGCCAAGACGACGCTGGCAATCACCAGCACCAGACACCCGGCCAGCAGCGCGCCTCCCCCGGTCAGCGAACCGATCGCCCCCCAATGCATCGCCGCCGCGACGCCGGCCACCAGGGCCAGAATCGCCGCCGTCAGCCGGATATCGGCCAGGAACATGCCGAAGAGTTCAGCCAGCACTTCCGCCAGGATGCTCATCGCGCCGCCTCCGTCGAGATCCGCCGGGCCAGGGACGCGGCCAGCAGACCCGCCCCGAGGAACAGAACGGCGAGGACAAGGAGGGCGAGGTCGTGCCCCGGCCACGCGACGCCCAGCCCTTCGCCGGTCCAGAACACGCCGAAGGCCGAAAGCATCACGCCGACGCCGAACTTCAGCGTGTTCTCGGGCACCCGCGACAGCGGCTTGTGCATCAGCGCGCCGACCGTCAGGACCAGTGCGCAGGCCGCCAGGGCGCCGAGCGCCGCGGGGGCGAGCATGCCCCGGCCCGCGCCCACGGCGATGACGATGAACACGACCTCCAGCCCTTCGAGCAGCACCGCCTTGAAGGCCGTGATGCCGGCGATCCAGTCGAGCGACCGCGCGCGGTTTCCACTCGTCTCGCCTTGAACGGCGGCCTCAAGCCCGGCGCGCTCCCTGGCGAAGATCGCCTCCTCGTCATGCAGGGCGATGACGCCGCCGGCCCGCAAAGCGGCCTTGCGCAGCCATCCCAGGCCGAACAGCAGCAGCAGAATACCGATCACCAGCTGCAACGCCTCGATCGGGACCCGTTCGAGCAGCGGACCGAGCACGAGGACCGTCGCCGCCAGAACCGCCAGCGCCGCCAGCGTACCTGTCACGGCGGGGCGCAGGCCACGGACCGTGGCGACCGCGAGGACGATGGTGAACGCCTCGACCACCTCCACCAGCGACGCCAGGAACGCGGCGCCGACCGCGGGCGCCAGACTGGACCAATCCGTCATCTCCAACCCTCCTCGACTCACTGCATCAGTGATTCTCGTCATGCGCTTCGAAAACCCGCCGCGCGTAGTCGTCCAGCACCTCTTCGCACCGCTTCAGCCGCGCCCGGGCCTCGGCCGCCCGCGCGGCGCCGTAGAAGTCGAGCGCCTCGATCTTCGCCAGCCAGCCTTGCAGCTTCTTCAGGTCGACCTCGTTCTCCTCAAGCTCGGCGAAGGTGTAGTGATTGGCGTTGATCTCCTTGGCGACCTCGCGCTCGAAGTCGTCGCACTTGTCGACGAACTCCTCATAGGCGTCATCGCGATCCGCCTGGAAGCGGGCGGTGACCTTGCGTTCCTGTGCCTTGTCGAGGCCAACCGTCTCCAGGATCACGCAGTCGCCGTCGAGCTCGCGGATCTCGTTCTCCAGCATCTTCAGCCGGCGCACGTAGTCGTCTGTCTTCGGGACGATGCACACGCCGTTCTGCAGATAGACGGCGCCCATGCCCTTGAGGCGGCGCCACACGGAGATCCGCTTCGCCGCCGGTTCGCGCGGCAGCTTGTATGTCAGCAGAAGCCAGGTGATTTCGATCATGGTCGCGATCGTAATGTAACCATGGTTACATTTCAACCACACCATTGGACGATCAGGAGGACTCTCGGATCGCCCCCGCCGCCAGCCGCGCGGTGAGACGGCGGCGGCGCAACAGCCCCACTGGGCCGATATGGCCCAGCAGCCAGCGCTCGAACGCCTCCTCGTCGGCATCCTCGCCGGCATCCTCTCGGTGCAGACGCTGCAGCACGTCGCGCTGGCTGAGCGCCGGTGCCGACCTGCCGGTCGCCGGGATCGCCGAGAGTGGGACCATCGCGCCGTCGAAACTCAGGCATCCGCGCAGCGCGCGATAGACCAGGGCGGTGCGCGGTGCCGGTCCGTCGGCGGCGACGATGTCCAGGTCCTGGTCGTGACGGCCGTAATTCACGCCCACGGCCTCGGTCTCGTCCATCCGGTGCAACGCCGCCTCGTCGAGCCAGGTGATCCAGAGTTCGACCTCGGTCCCGGGCGACGGGGCAAGGGTTGCCGGCACCGCCCCGTAGCCGGCCATATGGGCCGCATGGACCACGTCGAGGTCCCGGGCGATCAGCCGGGTGACGGGAATCGATACCGCCATGCGGTCGAACTTGCGGGCGAGCTGAGCGGGTGCGCGGTTGGAGCCGACGGCGATCACCGGTGTGAGCGACGCGAAGCCGACCCCGAACGGCAGCGGTTCCGGGCGTCCGTCGCGGAAGAGATACGCGTCGGGATACGCCGGATAGGGATATTCCAGCGCCCGCGCCAGCGCGTCCGCCTGTCCCGGCTGGCCGCCAAGGCCCTGCCGCATGCCGTCCTCCAGCTCCGCCGTCATTGACATACTGGAACGGAACGCCCTGCCGTTGCATGGTAATTTCCTGAGGGTCGGGGAAAGCAGGGGACGATGACGATGTTCGAAGGCTTCCGCACCGAGCGGATCACGGTGGACGATGCGACAATCCATGTCCGGGTCGGCGGATCGGGTCCGCCGGTTCTGCTGCTGCATGGGTTTCCGCAGACTCATATGGCGTTTCACCAGCTCGCCCCGCTGCTGGCGGATCGCTTCACATTGGTGGTGCCGGACACGCCCGGATACGGCGCGTCGCGTGGTCCGGCGCCAAGCCCGGAGACCTTCTCCAAGCGGATTCTGGCCAAGCTTTGCGCCGGGCTGATGACCGAACTCGGCCATGGCAGCTTCCACCTCGCCGGGCACGACCGCGGTGCGCGGATCGGCTATCGCATGGCGCTCGATATGCCGGAGAAGGTCCGCAGTTTCGCCATCCTCGACGTCATCCCCACCCTGGAGAACTGGCGCCGTATGGATTGGCGCTCGGCGCTGGGTGGCTATCATTGGCTGCTGCTGGCCCAGATGGATCCGTTCCTGCGTCGGATGGTCGGCGCCGACGGCCCGGGATACGTGCGCCACCTGATCGACCGCTGGGCCGGCCACCGCGACCGGCTCGACGACGCCGCGGTCCAGGCCTATTGCGATGCCTATGGCGATCCCGCCGTGGTCGATGCCATGTTCGCCGACTATCAGGCCGGCGCCACCGTGGATGTGGCGCTTGACGAAGCCTCGATGGAGGCCGGACAGCGGATCACCTGCCCCTGCGTGTTGCTCTGGGGCAAACGCTACCTGAAGGAAAAGGACGAGCGGCATCTGGACGTGTGGCGCCGCTGGGCCGACGATATCGACGCCGTCGCCCTCGACTGCGGGCATTTCCTCGCCGAGGAGGAGCCCGCCGCCTGTGCCGAGGCGATGGCCGCCCTGTTCACCCGTGCGGAGCCCTGACCGAATGCTCGAAGATCCTCCCATCCTCACCGTCCGCCGGACCTTTCCGCGGCCGAGCGAAGCCCAGCTCCGCCGCTTCCGCGGCGCCTACACCGCCCAGGTCGTAGACGCCATGGAAGGGCGGGGCGCCATGATCCCGTCGATCAAGCCGCAGATCCCGCCGGGCAATTCCATCGCCGCGCCGGTCCTGACCGCCTTCGCCCATCCGGCCGACAACCTGGCGCTCACCTGCTGTCTCGACGTCCTGGAGAAGGGCGACGTGGTTGTCTGCGCCACCGACAACTACCTGCAGACGGCGCTGATCGGCGACCTGGTTGCGGGCATGCTGAGGAACGCCGGCGCGATCGGTCTGGTCACCGATGGCGCGGTGCGCGATCAGGACGGGATCGAGGCGATGGGACTGCCGATCTGGCATGCCGGCGTCTCGCCGAACTCGCCGGCGCGGGTCGGCCCCGGTACCATCGGGCTCAACATCATGTGCGGCGGGATCTCCGTGTCCGCCGGCGATCTGGTGGTGGCGGACCGCGACGGCGTCGTCATCGTGCCCTATGGCCGGATCGACGCGGTCGCTGACAAACTCGACACGGTCCTGGCGGGCGAACGCGAGATGGAGGCCAAGGTGCGTGGCGGGCTTGCCCGACCGGCCTGGCTGGACAATGTGTTTGGAACGCCGAAGGTGCGCGAAGTCGACTGATGCGCGAGACGGTATAGGAAACGGGATCCGCTGATGCGCGACGTAAAGACCGCCCGCCGGAAACGCCGCGCGCGCCTTGAGCAGCGGATGAGCGGGCGGATTCCCAAGGCCCCCGGCCGCACCCTCGATCCGGCCCGCCGCCTGCGCGGCCTTGTCGACCAGGAGGAAGACGCACCGGCCCAGGGCCGGCAGTCCTTCGCCAACGATGTCTCCGCCCGGCTCGGCCCCAGGGGCAGATTCCTGGCGGCTGCCATCTTCATCGGCGCGCTGATCACCGGCGCCGACATATTCTGGGAGCGATACTCCAACCAGACCGCGGTCTCCGCCGACCACACCAATGCGGCCCAGGTCGGCCTCGGACATTCGTTGTACGACCAACACTGCGCTTTCTGCCACGGCGCCGATCTCGCCGGAAAGCAGGGTTGGGACGGGGAGTTTCCGGATGGCGGTCGTCCGGCCGTGCCGCTCGACGGCACGGCGCCTATCTGGCGGCTCAGCGACCGCGACATCTTCGATGTGGTGAAGTTCGGCGGCCAACCGTTCTCGCCGGCAAGCTACCGCAACGAGATGCCGGCCTTCGAGACCGCCCTCGCCGATGCCGATATCTGGGCGATCCTCGCCTTCATCAAGTCGCGCTGGCCGGAAGCGACGCATACCCGACAGAAGGAGGCCACGGACGAGAGCGGATAGGCCGCGGCCTCAGCCCTCGCCCTTGTTGCCTTCGCGCCGGCTCGGATGCGGGATGGCGACGGAATGGAACCCGCCATCCACATGCATGACCTCGCCGGTGACCCCCGAGGACAGGCCCGACAGCAGGTACAGCCCGGCCTTGCCGACCTCCTCGAGCGCCGCGTTGCGGCCGAGCGGTGCGGCGTTCTCGGAGAACCGGAAGGTGTAGCGGGCATCGGCGATCGCCGAGCCGGCCAGCGTGCGCATCGGTCCGGCCGACAACGCATTGACCCGGATCCCGTCCGGTCCGAGATCGGCGGCGAGGTAGCGCACGCTCGCCTCGAGCGCCGCCTTGGCCACCCCCATGACATTGTAGTTCGGCGTGCTGCGTTCGGCCCCGAGATAGGACAGGGTCAGCAGGCTGCCGCCGACCGACATGAGCGGGGCGAGACGCTGCGCCAACGCCGTGAACGAGTAGCAGGACACGTCCATGGTGTTGGTGAAATTCGCCCGGGTGGTGTCGTAGTACTTGCCCTTCAGCTCCGCCTTGTCCGAATAGGCGACCGCGTGCAGGACGAAATCGAGTGTGCCCCACCGCTCCTTGATCGTCGCGGCGACATTGTCCAGCGAGGCGTGATCGGTCACGTCGCAGGGCAGCACAATGTCCGAGCCAACCGATTCAGCAAGCGGCTTCACCCGTCGCTCGATGCTCTCGTTCTGATAGGTGAAGGCGAGTTCGGCGCCATGCTCAGCAACGGCGGCGGCGATCCCCCAGGCGATCGAGCGGTCATTGGCCACGCCGATGATGAGCCCGCGCTTGCCGGCCATGATCGGCTGGGGAGAGGGCAGATCTGACATCGGGCTCCTGTTCCTGAAGCGGCCCCGCCGATCGGCAGAGGACACGGGCATTTGCGTGGGCGTTGGCGAGGAAGGGTGCCGGCCGCCCGGTTGCTCAGACGTCGGCTCGCCGGAAGGCGAGGACAGCGTTGGTGCCACCGAAGCCGAAACTGTTCGACATCGCGACGTTGATTTCCTGATCCAGCATCGGCGTGCGCACGATCGGCATCGACTCGGCCTCGGGCTCCATCGTCTCGATGTTGATCGATGGCGCGATGAATCCGCCGCTCATCATCAGGAGCGTATAGATCGCCTCGTGGACACCGGTCGCCCCCTGGCTGTGACCGGTCATCGACTTGGTCGAGCTGATGAAGGGGATCTTGTTCTGCCCGCGGAACACCTCGGCGATCGAGTTCAGCTCGACCATGTCACCGACCGGGGTCGAGGTGCCGTGGGTGTTGATGTAGTCGACCGGATCGTGCACGTCGGCCAGGGCGAGCTGCATGCAGCGCAGGCCGCCCTCGCCCGACGGCGCGACCATGTCGGCGCCGTCCGAAGTGGCGCCATAGCCGACCACTTCGCCGTAGATCTTCGCGCCCCGGGCCTTGGCATGCTCAAGCTCTTCGAGCACCACCACGCCGCCGCCGCCGGCGATCACGAAGCCGTCGCGGCTGGTGTCGTAGGGCCGCGACGCCTTCTCCGGCATGTCGTTGTATTTCGAGGACAGCGCGCCCATGGCGTCGAACAGCACCGACAGCGTCCAGTGCAACTCCTCGCCGCCACCGGCGAAGACGATGTCCTGCTTGCCGTACTGGATCAGCTCCGTACCGTTGCCGATGCAGTGGGAACTGGTCGAGCAGGCCGAACTGATCGAATAGCTGAGGCCCTTGATCTTGTAGATCGTCGACATGTTGGCCGAATTGGTCGACGACATCACGCGCGGCACCATATAGGGGCCGACCCGCTTCGGGCTCTTCTCCCGCGCGGTGTCGAAGGCCTGCATCATGTTCCGGGTCGACGGACCGCCCGATCCCATGATCAGGCCGGTGCGCGGGTTCGAAATGTCGGAGGGCTCCAGACCGCTATCGGCGATCGCCTCTTCCATGGCGAGATAGTTGTAGCCGGCGCCGTCGCCCATAAAGCGCAGCAGCTTGCGGTCGATCCGGTCCTCGAGATTGAGCTTCAGCGAACCATGCACATGGCTGCGGAAGCCCATCTCCTTGTACTCGGGCGCGAAAGTGATGCCCGAGCGGCCGATCTTGAGTGATTCGGTCACCTCGGCCTTGTCGTTGCCGATCGGGGAAACGACACCGATACCGGTGACGACGACGCGTCGCATTTTGTTCTCCGTCAGGCCAGAGCCGCCGAAGGATTGGCGAACAGGCCGACCCGAATGTCCTTGGCTTCGAACACCCGTGCCCCGTCGCAATCCACCCATCCATCGGCGATCCCGAGGAACAGCTTGCGGCTGATAACCCGTTTCAGATCGAGATGATAGCGAACCTTTTCCGCGCTCGGCAGAATCTGTCCGCTGAACTTCACCTCGCCGACCGACAGCGCACGACCGGAACCCGGCCCACCGAGCCAGCCCAACGTGAAGCCGAGCAACTGCCACAGCGCGTCCATGCCGAGGCATCCCGGCATAACCGGATCGCCCTCGAAATGACACGGGAAAAACCAGAGGTCCGGTTTGATGTCGAGCTCAGCTTCAACCTCACCCTTGCCATTGGCGCCACCGGTCTCGGCGATATGGGTGATCCGGTCGAACATGAGCATCGGCGGCAGCGGAAGCTGCGCGTTACCGGGACCGAACAGGCGCCCGTGGGCGCATTCGAGCAGATCCTTGTACGAGAAGCTGCTCCGCTTCTTTAAATCCAATGCCGGCCTCGCCGTCCGTAAGTCCTTCACACTGCCCGGAACCCGCTCCGCGCGTTCCCGACACGATCAGCCGCAGCACGATGCTGAGCTCAATCGGCGCCAAGGAAACCACATCGCACCCGCGCTTGCAAAGGGCATGCATTGCCAATTTTATACCTTCATGATAACCGTTTTGTTTCAACGCTTTTGGAAGTCTCATTACAGGTCCGAGAGCGGGAACTGAGAAGGGGCGCGCTATGACTTCACGACCGTTCGCCGCCGCCGTGGATACACTGCGCGGAGCCGGATTGCGCCCGACGCGCCAGCGCCTCTCCCTCGCCCGTCTGCTTTTCGATGGCGAGGATCGTCACGTCACCGCCGAGCAGTTGCATTCCCAGGCGGAACGCGACGGCGTCCGGGTCTCGCTCGCCACCGTCTACAACACCCTGCACCAGTTCACCGACGCGGGCCTCCTGCGCGAGGTCGTGGTCGAGGCCGGCCGGTCGTATTTCGACACCAACACCATGGGCCATCATCATTTCTTCGAGGCCGAGAGCGGACGCCTGATCGACATTCCGGCCGAGCAGGTGTCGATCGGCACGCTGCCGGCGGCCCCTGTCGGCGCCGAGATCGAGCGTGTCGACCTGATCGTGCGGGTTAAAAAAACCGCCGTCTGACCCATATCTTCGGCCATTCACTGTTCAGGCCGGCCGCAGCCCGACGGCGCGGCGCGGACCTAGGGGCGCCCGGCCTTCCGCCGAACGCCGGTTCCGACGGGAGAGATCGCATGGCGCGGCTCAAGGGCTCCAGGACCGAAGACAATCTCAAGCAGGCCTTCGCCAGCGAGGCGCAGGCGAATCGGCGTTACCTGTATTTCGCCCAGAAAGCGGATATCGAGGGTTACAACGACATCGCCGCCGTATTCCGCTCGACCGCGGAGGGCGAGACCGGCCACGGCCACGGACATCTGGAGTTTCTGGAGGAGGTCGGCGATCCGCTGACCGGCGAGCCGATCGGCGACACCGGCGCGAACCTGAAGGCCGCGATCGCCGGCGAGACCCACGAATTCTCCGAAATGTATCCGGAGATGGCGCGCATGGCCCGCGAAGAGGGCTTCGAGGAGATCGCCGACTGGTTCGAAACCCTGGCAAAGGCCGAGAAGAGCCATGCCGGACGATTCAAGAAGGCGCTCGACTCGATGGAGGGGTAGCGCGGTTCGACGTCTCCGCCTTGCCCTTCAACACGCCCCGCCGCGGCAAGCAACATGCCCGGGCCCAGAGGCGCCATCACCGCCGGCCGAACAGGCGTTCGATGTCGCTGAGCTTGAGCTCCACA
>JARGOG010000146.1 GCA_029212785.1 Thalassobaculaceae bacterium | reverse complement strand
TTTGGCCGGCACGCTTTCGAGATCGCCCGCGAGCATGCCGAGACCCGTCACCAGTTCGGCCGACCGCTGGCCGACTTCCAGGGCCTGCAGTGGAAGTTCGCCGAAGTCGCCGCCCGCATGGAAGCGGCCCAGCTCATGCTCTACCGGGTCGCCGGAAAGGCCGATAAGGGTTTGCCCAGCGCCTACGAGACCGCGTTGGTCAAGTATCTCTGCAACGAGGCCGGGTTCCTTGCCGCCAACGAGGCGATGCAGATTCTCGGCGGCCTCGGCTACACCCACGAAAGTCTGGTCGAGTATTGCTGGCGCCGGGCCCGCGGCTGGCAGATCGCCGGCGGCAGCCTGGAGATGATGAAGAACCGGATCGCCGAGGGCGTCTTCGGGCGCCGGTTCTCCCAGCGTCCCCCCAAGCCGACCGCGTGAGGGCCGACATGAGCGACAGTAAGGGCTGGATCGATGCCCTGATCCGCCCGGCCACGGTTGCCGTGGTCGGCGCTTCCGACGATCCGAAGAAGGATTCCGCCCGGCCGCTGCGCTTCCTGCGCAAGCATGGCTTCACCGGGACCGTCTGGCCGATCAACCCGCGGCGCGAGACGGTGCTCGGCGAGAAGGCGTGGCCGAGCCTCGCCGATCTGCCGGGGGTGCCGGACCACGTCTATATCGTCACTGCCGCCGAGCGGGTCGAGGAGCAGGTGGTCGAGGCCGCGCGCCTGGGTGTGAAGGTCGCCACCGTGCTCGCCGACGGCTTCGCCGAGGCGGGAGAGGACGGGGCCGAAGCCCAGCGCCGCTTGGTGGAGAAGGCCCATGCCGGTGGCATGCGGCTGCTCGGCCCCAACAGCATGGGCGCCGCCAATGTCGCCGATACGGTGCCATTCACCACCAACGCCGCCTGGGAGGCAGAAAGCCTGATCCCCGGTCGGCTCATGGCGCTTTCCCAGTCCGGTTCGCTGATCGGCACCCTGGTCTCGCGCGGCGCGGCGCGGGGCATCGGCTTCCACTCCCTGGTGTCGGTCGGCAACGAGGCGGATCTCGATGTCGGCGCGATCGGCGAGGCGGCGGTCGGCCTCGACGGGGTCGACGCCTTCATCCTGTTCCTGGAAACCGTGCGCCGGCCGGAGCGGATCGCCGCCTTCGCCCGCGCGGCCGACGCCGCCGGCAAGCCGATCGTGGTCTACAAGCTCGGCCGCTCGCCCGAGGCCCAGGCGCTCGCCGTCTCCCATACCGGCGCCCTGGTCGGGTCCGACAAGGCGGCGGACGCGTTCTTCCGCGATCTCGGCATCCTGCGGGTCGATCAGTTCGAGGCCCTGCTGGAACTCCCCGCCCTGCTGAAGGGCCGTCGCCCTGACGCAACCCGGCGCACCAGGCCGGTGGCCGTGGTCACCACCACCGGCGGCGGCGGGGCCATGGCCGTCGACCGGCTGGGCGCCGCCGGGATCGAGGTCGAAGGCGCATCGGACGCCCTGCGCGCCCATGTGAAGGAAACGGTCGGGCTCGCCCTCAAGCCGGCCCGGCTGATCGACGTGACGCTCGCCGGCGCCCGCTACGAGGTGATGAAGACGGTCCTGGACGGACTGCTGGACAGCGGCGACTACGCCGCGGTGGTCGCCGCCATCGGCTCGTCGGCCCAGTTCCTTCCCGAGCGCGCGGTGCAGCCGATCGTCGACTGCGCCGGCCATGCCACCCCGATCGCCGCCGCCCCGCTGCCCCAGGCCGACCGGGCGCTGGCGATGCTGTCCGCGGCCGAGGTCGCGGGCTTCCGGTCCATCGAATCGATGGCGGACGCGGTGCGGGCCTTCATCGAATGGACCCCGCCGCGCCCGATCCCGACGGAGCCGGCGCCGGTGATCGGCGCGGTCACGCCCGGCGCGGTATTGGGCGAAGCCGACGGGCTCGACCTGCTGGACCGGCTCGGCATGGTGACGGTGGATCGCCGCCTGCTCGGCCCCGACGCGCCGATCCCGGACGACATCGCCTATCCGGTCGTGCTGAAGGCGGTGAGCGCCGATCTGCCGCACAAGACCGAGGCGGGGGCCGTCGCCCTCGGGCTGGCGGACCAGGCGTCTCTGGCGGCGGCGCGGGACGCCATGCGCGCGCATCTGAAGACCTCCGCCCCGACGGCCCGGCTGCAGGGATGGCTGGTGCAGACCATGGTGCGGGGTCTTGGCGAGGCGCTGGTCGGCTACCGGGTCGATCCCGAGGTCGGCCCGGTGATCAGCGTGGCGCCGGGTGGCATCTTCGCCGAGCTCTACGAGGATGTCGCGGTGCGCACCGCGCCGGTCGACCTCGCCGGTGCGCGCGAGATGATTGCCCAGGTGAAGGGGCTGAAGGCGCTGGCCGGCTGGCGCGGCAGGCAGGCGGGCGATCTGGAGGCTCTGGCCCGGACGGTCGCGGCCCTCTCGACCCTGGCGCTGGACCCGGATCTGCGGGTGGCGGAGGCCGAGGCCAATCCGGTCATGGTCCTGGCCGATGGTGCGGTGGCCGTGGACGCGTTGGTGAGCTTCGCCTGAGGCGACACCGTCATCCCGCCCTCCGACACGCCCCGGCTCCCGCCGCGGCTGTTCAGGACGAGGTCATTCGACCTCACTGTAGGCTCCCATCCTGACCCGGTCCCCGGATGCCGTCCGGGGACCGGGTCATCGGGCCGGGACACCGCACGATATCCGGGATCCACATGCGAACAGCCCCGGCGCGGGCCGGGGCTTTTCTGAAATCGGGATCGGACGGGTGGGGCCGCTCAGCGGCTCGCTACCTCGGTGTCGCCGCGCAGCAGGGCCACGCGCTGGTCGATCGCCGGACGGAAGCTCTCGAACGTCTTCAGGTCCTTGCCCTTGAGCTGCTCGCCCGCCGGCAGCTTCACGCTCATCGGGTTCTGCTGACGGCCGTCCACCAGCACCTCGTAATGCAGGTGCGGGCCGGTCGAGCGGCCGGTGGTGCCGACATAGCCGATGATGTCGCCCTGCTTGACCCGCGCTCCCTTGCGCAGGCCGTTGGCGAACTTGCTCATATGGGCATAAGCGGTCTTGATCGAGCTGTTGTGGCGGATGCGGACATAGTTGCCATAGCCGCCATTGCGCCCGGCCATGTCGATGACGCCGTCGCCGGCGGCCATGATCGGGGTGCCGTTGCGGGCGGCGAAATCCACGCCCTTGTGCATCTTGGTATAGCCGAGGATCGGGTGCTTGCGCTTGCCGAAACCCGAGGACAGGCGGGCGCCGTCGATGGGCGTGCGCATCAGCGTCTTGCGCACGCTGCGGCCGTCCGGCGCGAAATAGTCGGTGATGCCGCTGGCGGGGGTGTAGCGGTAGAACGCCACCGTCTTGCCCGACAGGGTCATCGCCGCGTACTGGATCTCGCCGTTGCGCACCCGGTTGCCGAGCTCGTCCTCATAGGTGTCGTACATCACCTCGAACGCGTCGCCGGCCTGGATGTCGCGTTGGAAGTCGACGTCGAAGCTGAAGACCCGCACCAGGGCGACCAGCACGTCGATCGGCATGCCGGCATCGAGGGCGGCCTCATAGAGGCTGGTCTGGATCTCGGCGGCGGCGAAATCGTCGTGCTTCTCCAGTTCGCGAACCACTTCCTCGGCGACGAAGCCGGCCTCGGCGTCGGCCCGCACTTCGATGTCGCGCTCGGCGCTGGGCTGCAGGGCGAGGCCGAGGAAGGCCGGTCCCTCGGACTGGTCCTGGAAGGTGAGGATGATGTCCTGGCCGATCTGCAGCTTGCGCACGTCGTAGACGTCGGACAGGCGCTGGATGGCGTTATGCGCGGTCGATCGGGCGACACCGTTCTCGGTCAGCAGTTTGATCAGCGTGTCGCCGCGCGCCACCGTCACCACCCGGTCCTCGGGCGGCGGCGAGGCGGAGAAATCGTGCGCGTCCTTGGCCAGTTCGGTGTCGAATTTCGGCCGCGGGGCCGGATCCGGTGCGAATGTCGGTCGGCCGGACATCTTCTCGATGGCCTGAATGTCGGTCGCCGCCGCCCGGGCAGGGGCGTCGCGGTCCAGGATTGTCGCGATCGCGAGGGCGGATACCGCCATCGCTCCCGCCAGGGCCACCTTCGTCCAACGCATGCGGTGCCGTCTCCCCTGATGTAAGGCGCGCCCACCGGTCCGCGGCAGGCCTATGGTTTGGGTGGTTCGACCGTCCTCCAGAGGACCGGCGAATCATGTCCTCGGGCGGTGAGCGTGTCAAGAAAGGAGAAGGAATTCATATCATTCCAACCCGTTCTTCGCGCTTTCCATCAATCACGTCCCCCGACGCGCGTATCCTTATAGGGGCCCGTGACGGGTTTGAAAACCGGGGCGAAACGGGCGAACGGCAATCGTCGTCAAAAAAATGCAAAAAGGTGTTTGACAGGTCCGGGAGGGGTCCCTATAAACCGCCTCCTCGCCGCGGGACACACCCTCTGGCGGGACGGCCACCGGGGCGGCTCGCCGCTTCGAAATTCGGCCCTAGTTTTTTGACATTGTTGTAGAATGGAAGGGATGCGCGGGCGGCGGTTCG
>JARGOG010000055.1 GCA_029212785.1 Thalassobaculaceae bacterium | reverse complement strand
AACGCGCGCGCTCAACGCGTCGCCCTGGCGGTACAGCGCGCGCTCGACCGCCGCCTCCAGGATCGGCGCGGTGCCGCCGCCGACCGGGGCGACCCGCGCCCGCAGCGCCTGCACCGCCCCCCGGCCGGCGGCCGGCCGGTCACGCCAGATCTCCTCATGCGGAATCCCGCGGGCAAGACGGGTCATCGCTGCGGCGATCTCCCGGGCACCGCTTCCCTGGCCGGAATCCCGGCCGCTTCCCTGGCTGCTTCCCAGCGCGAGACCATCCGCGACCAGGGCGGCGCGGGCGAGCACGCGGGCGGCGAACAGGACCTCGCGGCGATCCATCCGCATACTCGGCGTGAACCTCCCGACGGCTTGAAAGAATCCGTCGCCGACCCGGCCTCCATCGCGCGTCAGGGGTCGGAATCCCGCCGGGATGGAGGCGATGGCGATCCGCACGGTCGCCTGGGCCTCCACGCCATTCATGACCGCCGTCGCCTGAAAATCCGCCCGCTCCCCCTGGTCCCAGACCTCCAGCGCCAGGATCGCGTTCCCCGATGCGGGCGCTTCGCCCATCCGGCGCACAGACCGGGTCACGTAGAGCGGCGGCTCGGCCAGCCGTCGGATCAGATGCTGCGCCACCAGGCCGGCAAACCAGTCGGCAACAGGGCTGCGCGGGCCGCGACGTGCCACCCGAACCGCGAATGCCGATGCCGGATCGCGTCCGGCCCGAAGCCCCTCGGCCAGGGCAACGCCAAGCCGGCGTGCACCGGTTTCCGCACCGGTCAGTTCGAACCGGGTGACATCGACGGCGAGTTCTGTCGGCGGCATCGTCGCCAAAACCGCGCCAACCGCGCCGTCCCGGACGCCGATCAGCACGGCCGACAGGGCGACCCCGCCCCGCCGCTCGACCAAGGCCGGGACCGCAACGGCCTCCACCGCAGCGTCGGCCAGAAGCCGCTGGCCGTCGGCGCCACCAAAGCTTTCCGCCTCCTCCCACGCCACCGGGAGATCCCGGCGTGACGCCACCCCGCCGCCCGCCGGCGCCGTCGCCAGCAACGCCGCCGTCAACGCCTGCTCGACCTCCCGCAGCAGACTGTCGGGCAGACCGGTCTCATCCGGATCGAGCGGACGCACTGCGATCCGGCTCCCCGGCGGCAACGGGGTCCAAAGGCGCGATGCGGGGTCTGTCAGGGCCCGCGTCCAGAAATCGGAGGCGACGACAGGACCGGGGGCCATCGCCAGCACGGCCAGTACCGACAGAAGGCGGATGAGGCCACTCATCGCCACATCTTCTCGACCGAGAGCGCATCCGGCGCGACGGCAATCCGCATCATCGCCGCGGCTGTGTCCGTCACGCCGCCGCCGATCCAGCGGTAGCGGATCGCCAGGTCGAACGTGTTGCCCGCAACCTGAACGACCTGGAGGTCGTCGATCGCCGCCATCCGCTCCGCGAACTCGACCTGTGGCGGGTTGCCGCGCTGGTCCCAGACCAGCCCATCGCGAGCATAGAAGGTTTCGATCGCCTCCTGCAGGTCGTCCCGGTGGAGACGCGTGAAGGTCTCCGCATCTGCGAGGGTGGGGCCGAGCGGCGGATATTTGCCGTCCCGCGTCGGTGACGTCGTCATGGGGTCGGTTCGGAGCGGTGGCGGCCATGCGGGCGCAGCGGCGGCGACAGGGGGCGCGACCGGATGATGGATCACCGGGACCAGAACCGATTTCGGATCGCCGAGCACGCTCGCCCGCTGCATCCGGCGATGCAGACGTCGCGCCGAATACGTCAGTTCGTCGTCGAGATAGGTCTCCAGTTCGCCGAGGGTCACCGTGCCGTCCCCGTTGCCGCCGCGCCCGCTATCCGCGGCCCCCTGCAGCAACGCATCGAGCATGTGCCGGGTGAACAGGCCGAGGCGCATCGGATCATCCCAGCTCGCCACCTGGTCGCCCTGGGCGGCGGTGATCACCGACATGCCCGCCGGCCTGGGCGGGGCTTCCGTGAGGACATAGACCGGCGAGGCCGATCGCAACAGCCATCCGGCGGCGGAATTGCCCGAGAAGCACGCCTCCACCATCACCACCGTCGAGCGGGCGTCCAGCTTGGCCAGATTGGCCAGCAGCAGATCCAGGGCGACGCCGTTGATCTCAGGCGTCGCCGGGTCGGCATCGACGGGCAGCAGGTAGCCGCGGCGGTCCCGCAGTCCCGGCACGCCGTGACCGGAGTAGTAGACGAAGACATCCGACACGCCCGGTTTGACCCATGCCCACAATTTGCCCCGGTGGTCGGCGGCATTGCCGAACACGGACAGCATTTCGGCTTGGGAGGCGTTGCGCAGGTCGATGATATTGCCATCGCGATAGCCGAGGGTCTCGATCAGCAGACGGCGGACCGCACGAGCATCGTTCTCCGCGTAGCGCACCTCCGGCAGACCGTGACTGTAGCTGCGGTTGCCGATGATCACGGCGACCGCGTCGCGGTTCACCTGGTCGGCCGTGCGGGCCGGCGGTGCGGTGGGAGACCGTGCCGTGGACCGCGCCGCACCGGAGACGGGCGCCCCGAGCCTGCCGGCATCCAGCGCCGATGCCGGCGCGGTGACGGCAGTCAGGGCAACGAAGATCACAGCGATCAGGCGTATCATCCGGAACCGACCCGCACTCCATGGTCAGGAATGGCAACCGGACTCTACCGGACCTTAGGCTTCATGGCACGTACAGAGGGTGTTTTTCTCCAATTCAGCAACTATTGATTAACGTCATATGCATGCTTGGCGGAAATCGGGAGTCATCTCGGACCGGCATCGTCACCCGGCGCGCTTGGCAAAAGCCTCGGCCAGGACGCAAAGCTCCTCGAACAGGATCGTCGCTCCCAGCAGGGCGGTGTTGCCGCTGGGATCGAAGGGCGGGGCAACCTCGACCATATCGGCACCGATGAAGTCGACCCCCGATACGCCGCGCACCAATTGCATCGCCTCGAATGCGGTAAACCCGCCGAATTCCGGCGTCCCCGTGCCGGGCGCATAGGCCGGGTCGCAGGCGTCGATGTCGAAGCTCAGATAGGTCGGGCCGTCGCCGACAATACGCAGCGCCTCGGCGATCACCGCGTCGAGCCCCATGGCCGGGATCTCGTGCATGTAGATCACCCGCATGCCGCTCTCGTGGCTGAACGACCATTGATCGCGGTCGTTGATGCCGCCGCGGATGCCGATCTGGATCGTCCGCTTGGGGTCGAGCACGCCCTCCTCCGCCGCGCGGCGGAACGGGGCGCCGTGATGGAACCGCGAGCCGAAATAATCGTCGCCGGTATCGGCATGGGCATCGATATGGATCATCCCGACCGGCCGGTTCTTGCCGAGCTGGCGCAGGATCGGCAGGGAGATCGAGTGATCGCCGCCGACGGTGAGCGGCACCAGCCCGGCGGCCACGACCGTCTCGTAGAACCGATCAATCTCGCCATGCGCGCCCTCGAGTTGGAACGGCCGCTCGATGACGCAGTCGCCGATATCGGCGATCCGCGCCAGATCGTAGGGGCACACGCCCGTCGCCTGATTGATCCGGCGCATCATGCTGGACGAGTTGCGCACCTCCCGCGGGCCGTGGCGCGATCCGGGCCGGTTGGTCACGCCGCCGTCGTACGGCACCCCGATCATGGCAATGTCGACCCCGCCCCAATCGTCCGCGAAGGGCGCTCGCATGAAGGTCGGAATGCCCGTGTAGCGTGGGCGCACCATCGGATCATCGTCGGCCATAGTCACACTCCTCTCAGCAGCGCCCAGAGTGTGGCGAGGGTGAGTGCCGTAGGCAATGACGTGTCGCCCACTCTTGCGACCCCTGCCGGCGCGCCTTACCTCTAGGGCCGTATCGGAGGGATGAATGGCCAACGCGTATTTCCACACATTCGACGATCGCGGCGTGATCCGTCTCGACGGTGAGGACCGGGCCGCCTTCCTGCAGGGTTTGGTCTCCAACGACGTGCTCAAGGTCTCTCCCGAGAGGGCCGGCTACGGCGCCTTCCTGACCGCCCAGGGCAAATTCCTCCACGACTTCTTCCTGGTCGAGACCGGCGACGCGCTGCTGATCGAAACCGCGGCGGATCGGCTCGACGATTTCTTCCGCAAGCTGCGCATGTACAAGCTGCGCTCGAAGGTCGAACTCACGGTGGAGTCGGATGGCTGGGTCGTCGCCGCGGTGTTCGGCGCGGATGCCTTCGACATCATCGGCCTGCCGCCGGAGCGCGGTGCCGCGAGCGCCTTCGCCGAAGGTCTCGCCTTCGTCGATCCGCGCCACGCCGATGCCGGGCTGCGCGTGCTGCTGCCGGAGGTCACCGGTGCCGCCGCCCTGGCCGCCGCCGGCCTGACCGAGACCAACCGCAGCGCCTATGACCGCCGCCGCGTCTCCCTCGGTCTGCCGGACGGATCGCGGGATCTGGCGGTGGAGAAGACCGTACTCCTGGAAGCCGGATTCGAGGAGTTGGGCGGCGTCGACTTCCAGAAGGGCTGCTACATGGGCCAGGAACTGACGGCCCGCACCAAGTATCGCGGCCTGGTCAAGCGCAGGCTGATGCCGATCGTCATCAACGGCCCCCTGCCCGCGTCCGGCACCGAGATCACGCTCGACGGCAGGGAAGCGGGCGAGGTGCGCAGCGTCGTCGCCAATACCGGCGCCGGCGAGGAGGGCGGCGGCCTGGGGTTGGCGATGATCCGGCTGAACCGCCTGGACGAGGCCATGCGCTCCGGCGCCCCGCTCACCGCCGGCGAGTCGACGGTGATCCCGCACAAGCCGGACTGGGCGACCTTCTAGGGCACAGCCCAAGAGCCCAAGCGATCTGCGAATCCGGCAGAAGCGTACCGGCATCCCCCGAAACCGACGCGACCCGTCGCACCCGGTATAACCGTGCTGCACGTGCGATATATTCTGCGCGCTGACGCCGACCCGCGCGGCGTGTATCAGTGCCTTTTTATTCGAGGGTTGAAGCATGGACGCCAGCGCCGGTCGGCAGGGGCCGACCACCAAGCAACGCTATTCTATTTTCGCGTTGGCGAAGAATGCGCTGAGCTACCACGAGGGCTGGCAGCAGGCTTGGCGCTCACCCGAACCGAAAAAGGCCTATGACGTCATCATCGTCGGCGGCGGCGGCCACGGCCTGACCACCGCCTACTACCTCGCCAAGCTGCATGGCGTGCGCAACGTGGCGGTGCTGGAGAAGGGCTGGATCGGCGGTGGCAATACCGGGCGTAACACCACGATCATCCGCTCGGGCTATCTCTGGGACGAGTCGATCAAGCTGTACGAGCACGCGCTCAAGCTTTGGGAGGGCATGAGCCAGGAGCTGAACTTCAACGTCATGTTCAGCCAGCGCGGCGTCATCAACCTCGCCCACAGCGAGCACGAGTGGCGCGAGATGCGCCGCCGTTACGAGGCGATCCGCCTGAACGGCGTCGATATCGCGCTGGTGCTGCCGGACGAGATCAAGAAGCTGGTTCCGATCATCAATATCGATCCGACCATTCGCTATCCGGTCAAGGGCGGCATCCTGCAGCAGCGCGGCGGCACCGCCCGCCACGACGCGGTCGCCTGGGGCTATGCCCGCGCGGCCGACGCACTCGGCGTCGACATCATCCAGAATTGCGAGGTCACCGGCTTCGAGCGCGCGCCGGAGGGTCAGATCATCGGCGTGCAGACCACCAGGGGCTTCATCGCCTCGAACAAGGTCGGATGCGTCCCGGCCGGGCATTCCGGCGTGCTGGCGGAGATGGCGGGATTCATGCTGCCGATCCAGGCCCGTCCGCTGCAGGCCCTGGTGTCCGAACCGATCAAGCCGGTGATCGACAAGGTCGTCATGTCGAACGCCGTGCACATGTATATCAGCCAGTCCGACAAGGGCGAACTGGTGCTGGGCGCCGGTACCGACGCCTACAGTTCCTACGCCCAGCGCGGCTCGCCGAACCACCCCGAGCATCTGATGGCGGCGACGGTGGAACTGTATCCGATCACCTCGCGGCTGCGGATGCTGCGCCAATGGGGCGGTATCGTCGACACCTGCCCGGACGCCTCGCCGATCATTTCCAAGACGCCGATCCCAGGCCTGTACTTCAACTGCGGCTGGGGCACCGGCGGGTTCAAGGCGACCCCCGGGTCCGGCCACGTCTTCGCCGACCTGATCGCCCACGACCGCCCCAACGCCCTTGCCGCCCCGTTCTCGCTGGACCGGTTCCGTACCGGGTACCTGGTCGACGAGCATGGTGCCGCCGGCGTCGCCCATTGAGCGGGAGGAAATAGAGATGCAGTTGATCCCCTGCCCCTGGTGCGGTCCCCGCGACGATGCCGAGTTCCACTACGGCGCCGAAGCCCATGTCGCCCGCCCGGCTGTGCCGTCGGAGCGCAGCGACGCTGAATGGGAGGCTTATCTCTATCTGCGCCGCAACACCAAGGGTCCGTTCGCCGAACGCTGGCTGCACACCAATGGCTGCCGGCGCTGGTTCAACGTGATCCGCGACACCTACACCCACGAGATCTTCGCCAGCTACAAGCCGGGCGAGCCGATGCCGGACATCGATCAGCTCACCGCCAAGAAGGACGCCTGACGTGAGCCGCCAGCCCAACCGACTTCCGTCCGGCGGCCGCATCGACCGTGCCATGCCGCTCGGCTTCCGTTTCGACGGCAGGAGCTATACCGGCTATGCTGGCGACACGCTCGCCTCGGCGCTGCTGGCGAACGATGTCCATCTGGTCGGTCGCAGCTTCAAGTATCACCGACCGCGCGGCATCCTCGGCCTCGGCGCGGAGGAGCCCAACGCGCTGATCCAGCTCGCCCGCGGCAACCGCAGCGAGCCAAACCTGCGCGCCACGCAGGTCGAGCTTTTCGACGGGCTCGACGCCGACAGCCAGAACCGCTGGCCTTGCCTGAAATACGACGTGGGCGCGGTGAATTCGGCCCTGCACCGGCTGTTTCCGGCGGGCTTCTACTACAAGACCTTCATGTGGCCGGCCTCCCTGTGGATGACCTACGAGGAGGTGATCCGCAACGCCGCTGGTCTCGGCAAGGCGCCGGAAGGACCGGACCCCGACCGCTACGAGCACATGCACGCCCACCCGGACGTGCTGATCGTCGGTGCCGGCCCGGCCGGTCTCGCCGCGGCATTGGCGGCGGGACGCACCGGCGCGCGGGTGATCCTGGCCGACGAGCAGGCGGAGTTCGGCGGCTCGCTGCTGAGCGACGACGACGTCTTCATAAACGGCAAGTCCGGCCGCGACTGGGTAGCCGAGGTGGTCGCCGAGCTGGCCTCCATGCCGGCGGTGACGCTGCTGCCGCGGACCTGTGTGCACGGCTATTTCGACCACAACTACCTGCTCGCCGCCGAGCGGGTCACCGACCATATCGGCGCCGTGGTCCCGAACACACCGCGCCAGCGCCTGTGGAAGATCCGGGCCAGGCAGGTGGTGCTGGCCACCGGCACGCTGGAACGACCGCTGGTATTCCGTGACAACGACCGCCCGGGCGTCATGCTGTCGACGGCGGCGCGCGGCTACGCGGTGCGCTACGGCGTGGCCGCCGGCCGCCGGCCGCTGGTCGTCACCGGGCATGACGACGGCTATCGCACTGCGCTCGCCTATGCCGCGCGCGGCATCCAACTCGCCGGTATCGTCGACCTGCGACCGGACCCGTCCGGCGCCCTGGTCGACGCCGCCCGCGAGAAGGGCATCGACATTCTGGCCGGCCATTCGGTCGCCGGGACCCATGGCGGGCACCGGGTAGAGGGTGTGGATGTCGCCGAGATGAACGCCGATGGCACCGGCCTCGCCAAGATTACCCGGCGGATCGACTGCGATCTCGTCGCCATGTGCGGCGGCTTCAACCCGACGGTCCACCTGTTCAGCCAGAGCCGCGGCAAACTGCGCTGGGACGCGGATATGAACGCCTTCGTGCCGGCCAAGGTCCACGATACCACCCACGCCCCGCAGCGCTCGGTCGGCGGGTGCGCCGGTGTGATGTCGGTGGCCCAGTCGATCAAGGACGGTATCAAGGAGGGGCTGGAGGCCGCCCGCGCCACCGGCAGCACCGCCCGCCAGCCGGCGGCCCCGGCGGTAGAAGAGCCGGGCATCGGCGCCCATCGCACGATCTGGGTTCTGCCCTCGGACAAGCCGGTCGGCCACAAGGGCAAGCATTTCGTCGACTTCCAGAACGACGTCACCGCCGCCGACCTGAACCTGGCGGCGCGCGAAGGCTACCGTTCGATCGAGCATGTGAAGCGCTACACCACCACCGGCATGGGCACCGACCAGGGCAAGACGTCCAACGTCAACGCGCTGGCCATCGTCGCCGCGACGCTGGGCACCGACATCCCGGCGGTCGGCACCACAACCTTCCGCCCGCCCTACACGCCGACGACCATCGGCGCCTATGGCGGCCGCAACATCGGCGCGCTGTTCGACCCGGTGCGCACCACCGCGGTCGATTCCTGGCACAGGGCCAACGGCGCGCAATTCGAGCATGTCGGCCAGTGGATGCGGCCCTGGTACTACCCCAAAGCGGGCGAGACCATGCGCCAGGCGGTCGACCGGGAGTGCCTGGCCGCCCGTAACGCGGTCGGCATCCTCGACGCCTCGACGCTCGGCAAGATCGACGTGCGCGGCAAGGACGCGGCCGAGTTCCTGAACCGGGTCTACTCCAACGCCTGGATGAAGCTCGGCATCGGCAAATGCCGCTACGGTCTGATGCTGAACGATGCCGGCTTCGTCATGGATGACGGCGTGACCACCCGTCTCGCCGACGATCATTTCCACATGACGACGACCACCGGCGGTGCCGCCGGCGTGCTCGGCCATCTCGAGGAGCACTTGCAGACCGAGTGGCCGGACCTGGAAGTCTACCTGACCTCGGTGACGGAGCAGTGGTCGGTTGCCTCGATCTGCGGCGCCAAATGCCGCGACCTGCTGGCCGCACTCTGCGACGACATCGACCTGTCGAACGAGGCTTTCCCCTTCATGGCGATGAAGGAGGGCACGGTCGCCGGCATTCCGGCGCGGGTCTACCGCATCTCCTTCACCGGCGAGCTGTCGTTCGAGATCAACGTGCCGCGGCGCTATGGCATGGCGCTGTGGGAGGTGCTGATGGCGGCCGGCGAGAAGCACGGCATCACGCCCTACGGCACCGAGGCGATGCACGTGCTGCGCGCCGAGCGCGGGTTCATCATCGTCGGCCAGGAAACCGACGGGTCGGTGACGCCGATCGATCTCGGCATGGACTGGATCGTCTCCAAGCAGAAGGTCGACTTCATCGGCAAGCGCGGGCTGTTCCGCCCCGACCTGATGCTGCCCGACCGCAAGCAGCTCGTCGGCCTGCTGACCGAGGACCCGAGCGAGGTCCTGCCGGAAGGCGGACAGATCGTCGAGGACGTGAAGCCCGCGCCGCCGATGACCATGCTGGGTCATGTCACCTCATCGTACTATTCCGTCAATTGCGGCCGCTCGATCGCCATGGCCCTGGTCAAGGGCGGGCACGCCCGCAAGGGCGACACCCTGTCGGTGCCGCTCGCCGGAAAGACGGTTAAGGTGACGGTGACCGATCCTGTGTTCTTCGATCTGGAGGGGAGTCGCCGCGATGGCTGATGCCGAACCTCGGACCCTGAGTCCGCTCGCCGGTCATGCCGCTCCCGTCGGCGGGCCGCACCACGCCGGTGTCGCCCTGCGCGAGGCCGCCGGTCTCAGCCTGATCAATCTGCGCGGCGATGCCGACACGGCGTTCGGCGGTCATATCGAGAAAACCCTGGGCGTCGCCCTGCCGACCAGCCCCAACACGACATCCACGGTCGACGGCGTGTCGCTGATCTGGCTCGGCCCGGACGAGTGGCTGGCGGTCTGCGACGACAACGACAGCGCGGCGCTCTGCGCGAAGCTCGAGGATGCCACGGCGAAGCTGCATCACGCCGTGGTCGACCTCTCCGACAACTACGCGGTGATCGAGTTGTCGGGGCGTTCGGCGCGCTGGATTCTGGCCAAGGGCTGGCCGCAGGATCTGCACCCCGCCGTCTTCACGCCGGGCCAGTGCTCCCAGGGCATGCTGGCCCACGCCCAGATCATCCTGCACTGCGCCGGCGAGGACGCGTTTCGACTGTTTGTCCGCCCGTCCTTCGCCGCCTATCTGTGGGACTGGCTGGTCGATGCGTCGGCGGATGTCGGCCACCGGATCGCCGCCGGGTGACCCGCGCCGGAGCAGTGCCGCTCCTGGTCCTGCCCCTGCTTCTGGCAGCCGGCTCCGTCCTGGCGACGGTCTGGCGCCTCCCGGAGATCCTGGCTGAGCCCCGGTTCTGGGCGGAAGAGGCCCGGGTCTATTTCGCCCACGCCCTGAGCGCCCCGGCCCTGGACGCGCTGCTGGCCCCGCACCAGGGCTATTACTCCCTCGTCCCCAACCTCGCGACGTGGCTCGCCACCCTGGTGCCGCTGGAGCGTGCGCCCGAGATCACGACCGCCATCGCCCTCACAGTCCAGGCTCTGCCCGCCCTGGTCGCCGCGCTCGGCAGCGGCCCCTGGGTCGACACGCCGCTGAAGCGCACCACCGCCGTGCTCACCGTCCTGCTGGTCGGGGCGGCGGGCGAGTTGCATGCGACCACCATTTGCAGCCAGTTCCACCTCGCCGTCCTCGCGGCGGTCATCTATCTCGATACAGAGACCCCACCGCTTCCCCTGCGCCAGACGACATACGGCCTGCTGCTGATCCTCTGCGGGCTGACGGGTGTTCAGGCGATCATGCTGCTGCCGCTCTTCGCCTGGCGCTGGTGGCTCTGGGGGCGACGCTTCGACACGTTCGCTCTCGCCATTCTGACGGCCAGCCTGGCGGTACAGTCGACGGCGGTGATGATCGCCCCCGGCGAGATCGATCGGTTCGGACTGGGCGACGACGTCGCCGGAAGCCTTGCCAACGCCGCGGAAGGCCTGGTCAAGGGGCTGCTGATCTACCCGGTCGCCGGCGATCTCGGGCCAAAGACACTGGAGCAGCCTCTCGGCCCCGTGGTGTTCGCCATCTCCGCACTGGGCGTCATTTCGGCGGTGGTCGCGCAGCTCGTTCTGCTGCGTTACGGCCCATGGCGCCCGCTGATCCTGGCGGCCTGGTGCGTCGCGATCCTCTCCTTCGCCGCCTTCCGTCGGATGGCCGGCGGCGAGCGCTACCTGGAACTCTCGTCGGTGCTGATCGTGATCGCCATCGCCCGCCTGGCCTTCGATGCCGGACGCCACCGGGCGGTGCGCGGGATCGCCGTCACCGCCCTGGCCTGCGCCCTGCTGGTCAATGCCTGGCTCTATCTGCCGCGTCTGTCGGGTGTGTACGACCCGTCCTGGCCGGTCTGGTCCAAGGAGATCGCCCGCTGGCGCGCCGGCGATCTCCCCGAGCCCCGTATCCACCCGCAATGGGGTGGGGTCGCCTGGACAGTCACCCTGCCCGAGGCGGTGAAATAGGTATCGGTCACCGGGTCTGGGTCCTGGACCGGCCCGGTTCGGACCGTCCAGGAAATCGAAGGAAAGTCGCCGCGCGCTGTATTAGCTCGCCAGCAGCCGGGTCGCGCGCTGCTTGGCCCGCTCCCAGGCGTCTGGGTTGCGCATGTTGTCGGGCCGCTCGGCGTTGAAGACCTTCAGCATGGTGCGCGCCACGGTCATGGCGCTTTCCTTCATGAAGCCGCGGGTCAGCCCGCCGACATGCGGCGAGAGGATGATGTTGTCGAGCCCGCAGAGCGGATTGTCGGCGCCGACCGGCTCGACTTCGAACACGTCGAGAGCGGCCGCCCGGATCCAGCCTTCGCTCAGCGCCTTGTGCAGCGCGTCCTGGCTGACGATCTTGCCGCGCGCGGTGTTGATCAGGCAGGCATGGGGTTGCATCGCCTTGAACGCCGCCTCGTCGAACAGATGGTGGGACCCCTCGTTCAGCTCGGCATGCACGGAGACATAGTCGGCACGGGCCAGCAGATCGGTCAGGTCGGCCACCATCTCGATGCCGAGGTCGTTGGCGGCGCCGGAATCGACATAGGGGTCGTAGGCGATCACGTCCATGTCGAAGGCGCCCATGCACTTGCGCGCCATCTCGGTGCCGATCTGACCGAGGCCGACGATACCGAGGGTCGACTGGTCGAGGTCCTTGATCGTGTTGGTGTCACTCAGTCGATCGCTCCAGCCCTTCCCGGAGCGGACCATCGCGTCGTGCTCGAAGCCGTGTCGCGATAGGCTCATCATCATGAACAGCGCGTGCTCGGAGACCGGAACCTTGCCAAAGCCCGGGTTATTGACGACGACGACACCCGCCTCGGTCGCCGCCGCGATATCGATCGCATCGGTGCCCCGCCCGGACGAGCAGATGACCAGCAGATCCTCCGCCGCGGCGATGACCTCGGCGTCGACCTTGTTGGGGTAGCGCCCGCAGATGCCGTGGGCGCCACGTGCCGCCTCCAGCACCGCGGCCCGCTCGGGGCGGACCAGCAGGTCGACATCGACATGGGTGCGAAGATGGTCCTCGCCGCCCGGATGATAGAGCGGATCGATAAGCAATGCCTTGTGACGCACGGAATTTCCCTTCAGGCGAGTGTTCCCTCCAGGGCGTTTCGCAAGACAGCCGCCATGTCCGATGCGGACATCGGCTTCGGGTTGCTGCCGGTGGACGGATCCAACTCGGCGGCCGTTGCGATTTCATCGACCCGGTCCGGATCGACGCCCAGTTCCCGAGCAGTATGCGGGATGTCGAACGCGTTGCGCAGGTCCAGAATCCATTCCATCACCCCATCGACGCCCGAGGTCTTCAAACCGAGATAGGCCGAAAGCCGGTCGCACTTGTCGGCGATGACGTCGCGATTGTGGGCAATGACGTAGGGGAAGAAGACCGCGTTGGTCAGTCCGTGATGGGTGTCGAAGCGCGCGCCGACCGGATGGCTCAGCGAGTGAATCGCGCCGAGCCCCTTCTGGAAGGCGGTCGACCCCATGGAGGCGGCGGCCAACATCATGCCCCGCGCTTCCAGGTCGCGCCCATCGGCATAGGCCCGCGGCAGGTATTCCTTGATCAGGCGCATGCCCTCGACTGCCACGCCGTCGGAGAACGGATGCAGCTCGGGTGCGCAGAATCCCTCGAAACAATGGGCCAGCGCGTCGATCCCGGTCCAGGCCGTCAGGTTCGCCGGCAGGCCGACGGTAAGCTGCGGGTCCTCGATCACGATGGTCGGCATCATCCGGGCGTGCAGGAAAATGCGCTTCTCGTGCACCTCCTCCTCGGTGACGATGGACGCCCGGCCCGTCTCAGAGCCGGTCCCCGCCGTTGTCGGAACCGCGATGATCGGCGCCACCTTGGAGCCATCGATCGCCGCCGGCCCGCCGGACTTGACGTGCATGTCGAACAGAGGGCGGTCCTGGTGTGCGGCCATGGCGATCGCCTTGGCAACATCAAGGGCCGATCCGCCGCCGAAACCGATGACGCCGTCGAAGTCACCGTCGCGAAACATCTCGCAACCTTCGAGCACATTTGCACCGATCGGATTGCCGCGCACACGCGAGTACACCTCCGCCGCCATGCCCGCATCCTGAAGGTCGTCGCGCGCACCGGTGATCATCGAATTCCGGACCAGTCCGGCATCGGTGACGATCAGCGGACGGCGGATGCCGGCATCGGCGCACGCGTCTCCTAAGTTATTGATTTCACCAACGCCAAACCGGATCTCGGTCGGATAGCGCCAAACGCCGCTCGGGAAATCAGCCATCGGTGCTCCTCCGTCCCACACTGTGTTTTCGACACTGTTTCGGCTGACCGTAGCGTCCACCCGCGACGGCCACAAGCGGCTAGCGGAGGCCTAAGCGTCACCGTTGAAGAATGATGAATCCGAGCTATGCAGTTTGTGCTGGTCAGCTTTGCGCAGGAAAACGCCCGTTAACCGAAAATCTTGCTTGATGTTCCGATTGCGTACGTTAAATGGCGGATAGTGACGGTCAGCACGAGTGCCAGCGTGAGACCGTCACCGTGAAAGGGGCCCCGTAGGGGGGTTCCGAGATCCCCAGAGGAGGCGAACATGACGAAGGATGAAATGATCCGGACCTATAATCGAAATGCTGCCTCCTGGCCGGCACTGGTCTTCGTGTACGGGCTGCTGCTCGGCACGATGGTGCTGTCGGCCTCGGCGATCTCCTGAGACCTCGGACCGGGGTTCGCCCTCCGGTCCCCATCTCCCGGTGATAGGCCTTGTGATTAGGTATTGAGCCGCGACCCGAAACGGTCGCGGCTATTACTGTTGTGGGGAGACCTGATCCGGATGGTCCGGGCGGGAGCGTATGTGCCCGGCGCCGATCCGCCCGATGCCGGGCAGTCGCAGGGCCGGCTGTGCGATGTCGATGCCGACGCCGAGCCCCAGCAGGTTGATCTCGATCCCCTCCGCCGGGGCGAGGATGAAGCCCGCCAGCCCCAGCAGGCTGACCTGAAGACCCTTGCCACTGGGGGCATGCCCGATCGGATCGCTCAACGGCCGGAAATCCTTGCCGATCGCGGTCGGCGGCAGGTCGAGCCCGAGTTCCGGCACCCGGCGCGCGACGAAGGCGGTGAAGGTGTTGCTGTTGGGGCCCGGAAAGGTGCGGTAGGTCTCCGGCCAGGGATAGGCGGCCACCGCCTCGCGGATCCGCGGGATCAGCGAGGCCGCCTCCGGACCGCGGATATCGAGCAGCAGGCTCGGCTCCCGACCGAACCATTTGTGGTCGGCACCGTCATAATTGTGCCGGACCACCCGGCCGCCGCCCCAGCCCATCACGTCCCAGCGATCGTAGCGCCCGGCCTCCGCATCCTTGACCGCGATCCAGGTATGGACCGCGAAGATGCCGCGCCAGCTATAGGTCGAGGCGGCATAGACCTGAATCACCGCCTCCGGCGTGGTCGCCGGGTCCGGGGCCAGACCGGTCGCACTCCGGTCGGAGCGGTGCCAGGGTGTGCCGGCCCAGGAATGGTTGGCGCCCTTGAACAGCAGCGGGCCGATCATGGCGACGGCGGCCACCGTCAACGCCAGCTTGGCGACCGCGCTCACGATGCCGAAGCACCCGTATCGGCGATCAGCCCGGCCGCGGCAATCCCGGCGACCGCACAAATCTCGTCCTGATCCGAGGCGTCGCCGGAGATACCGACCGCGGCAATCACGTTGCCCGCTTCATCCCGAACCAGAACACCGCCCGGCGCCGGCACCAGCCGACCGCCCAGCATCCCGTTCACCGCATCCAGAAACACCGCTCCGCGCTCCTTCACCCGTTCGGCCAGCGCCCGGCTGCCGAGCCCCATGGCAAGCGCCCCGTAGGCCTTGCCGATGGCGATCTCCGGCCGATGCATGCTGGCCCCGTCCTGCCGTTCGATCGCACGGATATGGCCCCCGGCATCGAGCACGGCAACCGCCAGCGGCTTCAGCCCCAATTCCGCTGCCTTGGCGAAGGCCGCCGCGATGATCGCCCGGGCCTCGCCGAGGGAGAGGTCGGAGGTGGGGATGGGCATGGACGCTCCCTCAATTCATCCGGAACAGCTTGCCCGGGTTCATGATGTTGTCCGGGTCGAGCGCCTGTTTGACCGCGCGCATCACCGGGATCGCTTCCGGCAGTTCGGCGGCCAGGAACTCCATCTTGCCGTAGCCGACCCCATGTTCACCGGTGCAGGTGCCCTCCATGGAGAGCGCGCGCAGCACCATGCGGTCGCTGTGCTCCTTGGCGCGGTCCAGTTCGTCCTGGCTCTCCGGGTCGATGACGTAGACCAGGTGGAAGTTGCCGTCGCCCACATGGCCGACCAGCGGCGCCAGCAGCCCGGTCTCCTCCAGGTCCTTCTTGGTCTCGGCGATGCATTCGGCGAGGCGGGAGATCGGCACGCAGACATCGGTCGGCCAACCCTTGGCCCCCGGACGCAGCGACAGGGCGGCGTAGAACGCGTTGTGCCGCGCCTCCCACAGCTTGTTGCGATCCTCGGCCTTGGTCGCCCATTTGAAATCGGTCCCGCCGAAATCGGCGGCGATGGCCTGCACCGTCTCGGCCTGCTCGACCACGCCGGTCTCGGAGCCGTGGAACTCGAAGAACAGGGTCGGCCGCGCGGTGTAGCCCTCCAGCTTCGAATAGGAGATGCAGGCCCCCATCTGGGTGTCGTCCAGCAGCTCCATGCGGGCGACCGGCACACCGGACTGGATCGTCAGCACGCAGGTGCTCACGGCGCTGTCCAGGTCGTCGAACTGCACCACGGCGGAAGAGATCGCCTCGGGAATGCCGTAGACCCGGAGCTGGACCTCGGTGATCACCCCCAGCGTGCCCTCGGAGCCGACGAAGAGGCGGGTGAGATCGTAGCCGGCCGCCGATTTCTTGGCCCGCTGCGCGGTCTTGACCACCCGGCCGTCGGCCATGACCACGGTCAGGCTCATCACGTTGTCGCGCATGGTGCCGTAGCGCACCGCATTGGTTCCCGAGGCGCGGGTCGCGCTCATCCCGCCGATGGAGGCGTCGGCGCCCGGATCGATCGGAAACATCAACCCGGTATCCCGCAGATACTCGTTGAGCTGCTTGCGGGTCACGCCGGCCTGCACGCGCACATCGAGATCCTCGGCGTTCACCGCCAGGATCTTGTTCATCTCCGAGACGTCGACCGACAGCCCGCCGCGCAGGGCGGCCACGCCACCCTCGAGCGAAGTGCCGACGCCGAACGGGATCACCGGCCATTTGTGCCTGGCGCAGATCGTCACCGCCTCGGACACCTCCTCGGTGCTGCGGGCGAAGAACACGGCGTCCGGGGCGACCGTGGGATGGTAGCTCTCATCGGTGCCGTGGCGATTGCGGATATCATTACCGGTGACGATCCGCTCGGTGCCGAACCTGGCGATCAGGTCGGCCATGGCGGCCTCACGGGCGGTGGCGTTCGACGGCTGGGCATCGACCTGCATTGACTGCTCCTCAGGCTCAGGGCACGCGTGGTGTACGTCTATCCGTTGGCGGGACGGCGAACAAGCATACGCCGATCCCTAGCGGATCGGATCGAACAGCAGACTTGGATTGGCCCCACCATGCACCTGCGGGTCAAGGAGCGCATGCAGTGATGCGCGGTCCAGGCGTCGCAGCCCGCTGTCTTCGATCTGGAAAACGGCCCACTGATCCGCCGGGAAGATCGGATAGAGGTCCTCGCGGCGGCCACCGAACTCCGCCACCAGCGTCACGTGGAACTCCAGGATGAAACGGGTCCGACGACCGGCGATCAGCTCCCGCGCGCCCGCCAAGATCTGCAGCTCCGCTCCCTCGCCGTCGATCTTGACCAGCTTCGGGGGCTGCGGCAGATCGGCCGCCAGCGTGTCCAGCCGCACCACCGGAATCCAGTCGAAGGCATTATTCCCCAGGCTGGCGAATTCCTTGGCTTCCCCTTCGCCGAAGGCCCGACCGCTCAGAGTCGGTTGGTAGCGCAGTACTGAAGTCAGACCGTCGCGCGCGCCGGCGGCGGCGGTGATCGCGTGCACCCGGTCGAGCCCGTTGATCATCGCGTTGCGCCGGATGATAGGGATGATCGACTGCTGCAGTTCGATGGCCAGCACGACGGCTCCTTTGGCGCCGGCGATGCAGCTCAAGTATCCGGTATGCGCGCCGACATCGATGAAAATGTCGTCCGGCGCCAAGGTCCGCAGCATCAGCTTTACGACGCCGAGTTCGTGGATGTGCCCGTCCTTCATCAGCGCGTCGAAGAACGTCCGACTGGCGAAGTCGTCGTCACAGTATTTCACCTGCAGACCGCCGAAATTCACCACCCGGACAGAATCAGGCTGACCAAGCGTCTCAGTAACGAAATCCGTTCCTTTGGCGAGCCGGTCGAAATGGCGAGCCAGTAGGGTTGCGCCGCGGCGCCCGTTGAGGCCGAAACAGGCCAGGCGATCGAGGAACGGTCGAACGTCGTCAAGAACGAGCATGCCCCGGCGTTGCCATAGGGGACGGTAGAGGTCGGCGACATTCTCAGGATGCCGCACGATCATCGCCTTTTCCGCGTTGCTGAACTCAACGGTCATTGCACGTCATCCAACTCCAGTCGGCGCGGCGGAGCAACCAGCCCGAATAGCTGTGTTCCAGCCGCCAGACCGACGTTGTAATACGGGTCCCGGCTCAGTGCATCCTCCCAGCAGGTCAGCGACCGACGATCGCGGCGGCAACGCCTGGTCCTGGGTTAAGCCGTCAGACACCGCCGGAGGAAATCGGTGGCGCCCGTTGTGATACAGTCTATGTCAGGGATAGGACGTGCCCGCCCTGGACCGTGGCGTGCCAATTAACCAAATCTTCAGCGCGGGTGTGCACAATGCACCCAATGGTTCAACTGACTGATCAAGGGTTCCGCAATGTGGTCGGCGATCAAATCCGTATTCACTGGTGAGGGCGACCGCCGCGTCGCACCGCGCGTGGCGGCGGTCGGCAAGGTCACCATCGACAGCACCGCCTTCCCGCTCGAGAACTGGAGCACCTCCGGCATTCTGATCACAGGACATGACGGCCGCCTGATCAAAGGTCAGAAGTTCAAGATGTCGGTCGAGGTCCAGGACGAGGGACACCTGATCGTGTTCAACGCGGAAGCCGTCGTGGTGCGCACGGCCGGCGATAAGCTCGCGGCCCAGTTCTACCGGATCGACCGACACAAGAAGCAGGCGATCATGGAGTATTTCGCGCATAAAACAGGCGCGCGGAAATAACCCGGCGTCGCGCCCCCTGCAGCATCTCCCCTGCGGCGACAGCCATCATTGACCCTCGACATCGCGGACGCCAAACTCCGCCCGCTCTTTCGCATGCGCAATCGAGAGTCGGGACCGGCGTGAGTATCTGGGGAAAAATCATCGGCGGCGCCGCGGGATTCGCGCTCGGTGGACCAATCGGCGCGCTGCTCGGCGTGGTGGGTGGTCACGCGATCGACCGCTATGCCGACGATCAGGGGGTCGACGAAGAGTCGGCGACCAAGAAGATCGCCTTCACCATCGGCGTGATCGCGCTGGGCGCCAAGATGGCCAAGGCCGACGGCGTCGTCACTAGGGATGAGATCTCCGCCTTCCGGGACGTTTTCCGGGTGCCGCCGGAGGAAGTAAAGAATGTCGGTCGCGTCTGGGACATGGCACGCCAGACCTCCGACGGTTTCGAAGCCTATGCGCATCAGATCGCCCGCCTGTTCAATCCGGGCTCGCCCGTTCTCGAGCAGCTCATCGGCAGCCTGTTCCATATCGCCAAGGCCGACGGGGTGATCCACGAGAACGAGGTCGTCTACCTGCGTCGGGTCGCCGAGATCTTCGGCTTCGACGCGCTTGCCTTCGACAGGCTGCGCGCCACCTATGTCGGCGACAAGGGCGACGATCCGTATTCAATGCTCGGCGTCGACCATTCCGCTCCCGATGACGAGGTCCGCGCCGCCTACCGGCGGCTCATCCGCGAGCATCACCCCGACATGCTGATCGCCCAGGGACTGCCGGACGAGTTGATCTCCGCCGCAACCGAGCGTATGGCGGCGGTGAATGCCGCCTGGGATCGGATCAAGAAGGCCCGCGGCATTTCGTGACCGGAACGCCTCCTGACCAGATGAAAGCCTGATCCATGGCAAGTGCGACCGACCGTGCGGCCCCTCCGGCCGTGGCCCTGCGTGGGGCGGGGCTGGGCTTTGGCGGAAATCCGCTGTTCTCCGACATCGACCTTCCGGTGGCGAAGGGCGACCGGATCTGCCTGGTCGGCCGCAACGGCTCCGGCAAATCGACCCTGATGAAGGCGCTGGCGGCGGAGATCGACGTCGATAGCGGCGACCGCTTCGTCAAGCCGGGTGCGCGCGTGGTCTATCTGCCGCAGGACCCGCGCCCACCGCACGACATGACCGTCTTCGACTATGTCGCCGGCGGCCTGCCACTCTCGTCCGACAGCGCGCCGCGCGATCATCTGGTCGACGCCGCGGTCGCCGGTCTGTCGCTCGATGGTGGGCGCACCATGGGCGGACTTTCCGGCGGCGAAGCCCGACGCGGGGCGCTGGCCCGAGCCCTGGTCTCCGACCCCGACGTCCTGCTGTTGGACGAGCCGACCAACCACCTGGACCTGCCGACCATCGAGTGGCTGGAGGATATGTTGGAGGGGCTTGAGGCCGGGCTGCTGATCATCAGCCACGATCGCGCCTTCCTGCGGCGCCTCGCCACCCGGACCCTGTGGCTGGAACGCGGCCAGTTGCACCGGCTCAACGACGGCATCGACGCCTTCCCAGACTGGGCCGAGAAACTGATCGGCGACGAGGAGGTGCAGGCGCACAAACTCAACCGTCAGATCGCCGAGGAAACCCGCTGGCTGCGCGAGGGGCTGACCGCCCGACGCAAGCGCAACATGGGCCGGGTGCGCGGGCTGCTGGACCTGCGGCGCGAGCGGGCCGAGCGCATCAAACGCCCCGAAGGCATGAAAATCGATGCTGGCGAGGCGAGTCGCAGCGGCAGCCTGGTGATGGAGGCGATCAATCTCTGCAAGAGCTTCACCGACGAGCGCGGCGTGACGAAGACCGTCGCCGACGACATCTCCTTCACGGTGCGCCGCAAGGACCGGATCGGTCTCATCGGTCCGAACGGTGCCGGCAAGACGACGCTGTTGCGAATGCTGCTGGGACAGGAGGAGCCGGAGTCCGGTCGGGTTAAGATCGGATTCGGGGTCGAGGCGATCTATTTCGATCAGAAGCGCGAGCAGCTAAATCCGGCGGATACGCTGTGGTCCACCCTCTGCCCCGGCGGCGGCGATAGCGTGGAGTTGCACGGCAAGAAGAAGCACGTGGTCTCCTACCTGCGCGACTTCCTGTTCGCCGACCGTCAGGCGACCGCCAAGGTCGCGTCCCTCTCGGGTGGCGAGCGCAACCGACTGCTGCTGGCCAAGCTGTTCGCCCAGACGCACAACCTGATGATCCTGGACGAGCCGACCAACGATCTGGACGTGGAAACGCTCGACCTGCTGCAGGAAGAGGTCTCCGACTATGACGGCACCGTGCTGCTGGTCAGCCACGACCGCGACTTCCTTGACCGCACGGTGACCTCGATCATCGCCGTCGAGGGCGAGGGCCGGATCCGCGAATATGTCGGCGGCTATCAGGACTATCTGGCCGAACTGAGGCGCACCGCCCGCGCGCCGGAACCCGCTTCCGCCAAGGCGACAAAGCCGAAATCGGGACCAGAGAAGCCACGCAACCGGTCGGTCAAGATGTCCTACAAGGACGGCCGCGAGCTGGAGCTCCTGCCCGGTCGGATCTCCACGCTGGAGGCCGAGATCACCCGGCTGGGGGAGGACCTGGCGGATGCCGACCTGTTCAGCCGCGAGCCGAAGGCTTTCGAGACGAAGAGCGCGCGACTGGTCGCGGCCCAGCAGGAGCTTGCCGACGCCGAGGACCGCTGGCTGGAACTGGAGGCCCTGAAGGAGGAACTCGAGGGCGCCAACTGAGCGGCGGCCCGTTGCCCTCAATCGTCCTCGAAATCCTGATGGCAGGACTTGCAGGCACCGGCGAGTTTGCCGAAGGCGCGCCTGGCCGCATCGGGACCGGCATCCGCGACCGCAGCCAAAGCCGATGCCTGGGTGCCGAGCTCATCCGCCTTGGCTTCGAATTCCGGCCAGTGGCTCCAGATCTCGGCACTCGCCTTGCTCGGCGCGCCGCCGGAGCCATCCGGAAACAGGCTGGTGATCGCCGAGCTCGCCCTGGCCTCGATCGCGCGCGCCTTGGCCTCCACGACGACGGGGTCGAATTCTGTCTCGCCCTTGAACATCTGGGCCAGCGCCTTCAGCTCACCGCCCAACGCCTTCATCAGATCCATACGCTCCTTGACCACGCCGGTGGCCCCGCTATGCGCCTCCACCACCGCGCCGCCCTGCAGCCCGTAGGCGAGGATGGCCACGAGCACCAGAGTCACGGCGATGAGCGATCGGGACATGTCATGGGTCCTTCGAATTCAGAAGCATCTGTCGGTCGACCGGATCAGCCGCCGGCGGCACGGGCGTTGATCGCATCGTGCCGGGCCCGAACCTCCGGCGGCCAAGTGCTTTTGATATAGGACAGCACCGCCACAATGTCTCGATCGCTGAGCGTGTCGGCGAAACCCGGCATGTCGGAAACATATGTCCGATCCTGCATCAGCGCGGCCGGGCCCTGTTTGGTCAAGGCGAACAGCAGCGCGTCGGGGTGATGCCAGGTGTGCCCGCTCGCATCGTGCGGCGGGGCCGGCAACCGACCGTCGGCGTTGCGCCGCTGCCAATCGGGCTGCCCCTGGAGAGCGGCGCCGTGACAGCTCGCGCAGGCGTCGCGGTAGATCTCCCGCCCCTGGGCGACAAGCGCCGCGTTCTCCGGGTCGAGGCGAATCCGATCCGCGTCGGTTCGCTCGCGCCAGGTTCCGGCCAGCCCGAGTCCGATCAGTGCGATCGTGACGAAAGCGCCTCCCAAAACAAGCGCGGCCGGACGCCCCACACTGCGAACTTTGGACATCAGCTTCCCCCCTTCCCGATGATTCCGCCTGAATGCGGATTCCAGTAGCTGGAAGGTCAAGGGTGTTCGGTGACCTGTCGCCCGACCTCGGCGCCGCTACCCGGCCTCCATCAAGCCGCCACATTTCGATGATCACTGTCCGGCCACTCGGAAAGGCGGGCGGCGACGACGGAAAGGCCGCGGGCGCGCGTTCTCTGTCCGATCACCGACTCACGGGACAACCATGCTCTCCACTTCCGCCCTATCGCCCTTCCTCGCCATTTTCCTGATGGCGGCGCAAGGCCATGCCGCCGACCCGGCCCATGATGCCCGACGCGAATTCGCCCCCGCGGTCATCGTGCCCTCGCTGCGAACCGCCCCCGTCGCCGTTCGCGCGCCGGTCCCGGCGGAAACCGAGTCCAGGGGCCGGGATAGCACGCGCGCGGAGCACTGATCCGCTTCCATCACGGCGCTGGACGGGGCGAAGCGTTCGCCCTATCACTCGCGCCATGCTCCTTATTTTTGTTGCAGCGCAAACGCCGTGAGACCGATCGATATCCTGATCGCGGTCGCGGTCAACGTCGCCTGGGGCCTCAACTTTGCGGTCACAAAGCTCGGCCTCGGCGAAATGCCACCGATGTTGCTCGTCGCATTGCGGTATGGACTGACGGCGCTGCTGCTCTCCCCCTGGCTCAAGTGGCCCAAGGGCCAGTTCGTCCAGGTCGCGGCGATCTCCTTTACCCTCGGCTTCCTGCATTTCGCCCTGATGTTCACCGGGCTGAGCGGCATTGACGCATCGGTGGCCGCGATCGCGGTGCAGATCCAGGTTCCGTTCTCCGCCCTGCTCGCCTTCCTGATCTTCCGCGACAAGCTCGGCTGGCGGAAGGCGCTGGGCGGCGCGCTCGCCATCGGTGGCATCGTCCTGATCGCCGGCGCCCCTCACGAGGCACCGGATCCATTCTACCTCACGCTGACGATTCTCGCGGCCCTGTGCTGGGCGATCTCCGCCATCCAGGTGAAGCGGCTCGGTTCGATCGATACCCTGACCCTGAATGCTTGGATCGCGCTGCTCGCGGTGCCGCAGCTTCTCCTTGGATCCGCCATCGTCGAGGGCGACCGCTGGGGCGAGGTATGGGAAGCCGGTTTCTGGGGCTGGGCGTCGGTGGTGTACATGGCGGTGGCGGTGACGGTGTTCGGCTACGGTCTGTGGTACCGTCTGATCCAGCGCTACCCGGTGACGACGATCATGCCGCTCTCGCTTCTCGCTCCGACATTCGGCGTCGCCGCCGGGATCTTCATCCTCGGCGAACCGGCGACACTAGAGAAGCTGTTCGGCGGGATCCTGACGCTGATCGGCGTCGCCGTCGTCATTCTGACCCCGCCGGAGAAACCGGCCCCTCAGAACTTCGAGACGGGTCCGGCGAAATCTCCCGAATCATGATCGATCTCCCCTCCCCGAATCAGGGTGAGCGGCGGGGTCCGATCGACATGCTGCTGCTCCACTACACCGACATGCCCCGGGTCGAGGACGCGGTCGCCCTGCTGTGTGATCCGACGGCCCAGGTCAGCGCCCACTACGTGGTCGGCGAGGACGGACGGGTCTGGCGGCTGGTCGACGAGGAACGCCGCGCCTGGCATGCCGGGGTATCGTGGTGGGCCGGCGAGAGCGACATCAATTCCCGCGCCATCGGGATCGAGATATCCAATCCGGGCCACAGCCACGGCTACCGCCCGTTCCCCGAGCCACAAATGCGGGCGGTCTCGGCCCTGTGCCGCGACATCCTCTCCCGCCATCGCATCCCCGCCCACCGGGTGCTTGGCCACAGCGACGTCGCTCCCGGCCGCAAGATCGATCCGGGGCATCTGTTCGACTGGCGCGGGCTGGCAGGGGCCGGCATCGGGCTCTGGCCGGAATCCCTGGTTCCGGCGGACCTCAGCGAGGCCGACGCGGTCGCCGCCCTTGGCCGCATCGGCTATCTGACCGGTGACGCGAGCTTCCGCGATCCGGTCACCCGCATGGCCCTCGACGGCTTCCGCCGCCATTGGGAACCGCTGGCGCTGGGGCAGCCATTCGATCGACGCGGAGCGGCCATGCTGCAACAGGTGGCGGAAATGTGCGTCGCACCGCAAAAACCATTTGCATAGAATCCCAACCGTTCATACGTTCCGATCACCGACGCAAACGCACGTGCCCCTGGCCCCACAGCGGTTAAGCAACGACGAGAGGCGTCTCTTTTCACAACCCCGTCCCTTTAGTGGGCGGTTGCGAAGGGGGAACCCCACGATGCTGCAACCCGAAGCGGGCCCACGCGCCCGTCTCCGTGTCACTTCACCGAAATCTGACCGGCGTACCTCCACCATTCCGGCATCCAAACCGCTGCTGAGCCTTGTGCCGGCCGCGAGTCCGCCGCGTGGCGAGGTGACGGATGCGATCCGCGACTATTTCGCGGCCAACACCCATAGTCATCCGGTGCTCGCCGTCGACCTGTCGATCGTCGAGTGGAACTACCGTGCGCTCGCCCGGGCCCTGCCGGAAACCGCGATCTACTATGCGGTGAAGGCCAATCCCTCCAACGGCGTGGTCGACCGGCTCGCCGCCCTTGGCTGCCGCTTCGACGTCGCCAGCCGCGGCGAAATCGAGCTGTGCATGGCGCGCGGTGTCGCCGCTTCCCGGCTGTCCTTCGGCAACACCATCAAGAAAGAGCGCGACATCGCCTTCGCCCATTCAGTCGGCGTCCCGCTCTTCGCCTTCGACGCCGAAGAGGAGCTGCAGAAGATCGCCCGCAGCGCTCCGGGTGCCGAAGTGTTCTGCCGTATCCTGACCTCCGGTGACGGGGCCGACTGGCCGTTGTCGCGCAAGTTCGGCTGCACGCCGGCCATGGCCGCCACGCTGCTGCGCCGGGCCGCCGAGCTCGGTCTCACGCCGCGCGGTGTGTCTTTCCATGTCGGCTCGCAGCAGAGCGACCTCACCCAGTGGGACGGCGCCCTCGCCCAGACCGCCGCCCTGTTCGAGGATCTGGCCGAGGACGGAATCGATCTCGACCTGGTCAATATCGGCGGTGGCTTCCCGGCCCGCTACCGCGACGACGTGGTCGAGGCCGAGGCCTATGGCAACGCCATCATGGCGGCGCTGGACAAGCATTTCTCCGGCCTGCAGATCACCACCATCGCAGAGCCCGGCCGTGGCCTTGTCGGCGACGCCGGCGTGATCCGGTCGGAGGTCGTGCTGGTCTCGAAGAAGGATGCCACCGAGGACGAACGCTGGGTCTATCTCGACATCGGCAAGTTCTCCGGCCTGGCCGAGACCATGGACGAGGCAATCAAGTACCGGCTGACCACGATGCGCGGCGGTGCGGAACTCGGCGGCGAGACCGGCCCGGTGATCCTGGCCGGCCCGAGCTGCGACAGCGCCGACATTCTGTATGAGAAGGCGGGTTATCGTCTGCCGATGGCCCTGACCACCGGCGACGAGGTGCTGATCCTGGCGACCGGCGCCTACACCTCGACCTACTCCTCCGTCGGCTTCAACGGATTCCCGCCGCTGGAGACCGTCTGCGTCTGACCGGGCGCCACCGACGATCCATCCAATCTCACCACGCGCCCGCCCTCACCGGCGGGCGCGACTGGTTCGGGCGCCTTGCATGGAGCTCATTTGCGTATATAATTTCATTATGAAATCAATTCGCAATCAATTGACTGAAGATTCGCCGGCGCTATCGCTGCGGCAGTGGCTGCCCTACCGGATGTTCATCGTCTCCGGGCGGATCGCCCAGACGCTGACCGATTTCTACGGACAGACCTATGGTCTCAGCCAGACCGGCTGGCGGATCCTGGCGACCATCGCCGACCGGCCGGGCGCCACCGCCCAGGAGGTCGGCCGGGCCTGTACTTTTGATCAGGTGACGGTCAGCCGCGGTGTCGGTCACTTGGTGTCGCTCGGCTTCATCACCCGCCGCCAGGCCGCCAATGACCGGCGCTATGCCGTGCTCGACCTGACACCGACAGGCCGCGATGCCTATGCCGCGATCGCCGAACTCGCTACCGCCGCCGAAACCAGGCTGCACGCCACCTTGAGCGAGGAGGAACGCGATCTGCTCGACTCGATGCTCGAACGCCTGGAGGGCGCCAGCGCCGGAATCGAGGCCGCAGGGTGGCGCGACCTCGCGCGCGACGCATGACAGCCGCTCTGTTCGCGGTCTCAGCCTTACTCTGGGGTGGCGGCGCGCTCGCCTCGGTCCTGCAGGCGGGACTGGTTCCGGCTCCCGTTTCGGTCAGCTACCGTATGGCGATTGCCGCTCTGGTCCTGCTGGCCTGGGCGATGATGCGGCGCATCCCGCTCGCCCTGCCCGTCCGGGACGGCGTCTGGGTCGCGGCCCAGGGCCTTCTGTTCTTCGCCCTGGCATTCACGAGCTTCTACGAAGCGACCAGCCGCATTCCCGGCGGGCTCGCGGCCCTTGTCCTGTCGACCGCCCCGGTCTTCGCCACGCTGCTGGCGCGGGTGACACTGTCCGCTCCGATCAATCCGCGCTGTGCCTTGGGCATCTCGCTCGGCATCGCCGGGGTCGCTCTGGTCTTCGGCGTCGATGTTCCGCCGGGCCTGGACCCACACACCGCCCTCGCCGGCCTATTCTGGGCGCTCGCCGCCGCGCTCGCGACCGCGGCGGGCCCCGTCATCGGCGCGCGCAACCAGCGGGCCGGCATTCCGGTTGTCACCACCCTGGTCTGGGGCGCCATCGTCGGCGCGGTCGCCACGGCCCTATGGGCGCTCGGGTCCGGATTGGAGTTCCGCTTCGACCCGTCGGTGCGATACGTCGCCAGTCTGGCCTATCTCGCCATCATGGCGTCAGTGGTGGCGTTCCTGATCTATTTCCACCTGGTCGGACGCCTGGGCCCCGGCCGCGCGGCGTATGCGCTGGCGGTTGTCCCGGTGGTCGCCCTGCTACTGTCGGCCCTGTTCGAAGGGCTGGCGCTCACCCCCGTCGCCGGCGGCGGCGTGGTATTGATCCTCACCGGCAACGTTCTCGTGCTGCGCGGTTGACAGAAGAGAAGCCCGGAGCACGGCACCGGTCCGGGCTTCTCTCTCCAAGCGGAAGAATCAGGCGCTCTGGTCGATGACCGAGCCGGGCAGCGAAATGCCCACCTCCTTGAGCTTCTGCTGGATTTCGTCGAGATTATCTTCTGTCAGGCTTTCGAGATCGTAATCCTCGAATATCGACGCGAGGGTCTTCAGCGTCTCCTCGGAAGCCTCTGTCTCTCCGCCCTCACCCGGTGGCGGGCCCGGAGGAGGACCGCCGGCCTGGCCCGGACCGCCCGGCGGCGGGCCCGCGGGGCGAAACGCCTCGGCGTCGAAGCCGGCCCCCTCCAGCGCCGATTTCAGCTCCGGCGAAGGGCGGACGCCGGCCTCCTTGAGCTGATCCTTGATCGACTGCACATCCTCGTCGGAGAGGTCCTCCGGGTCGTATTGCGAGAGGATGTCGCTGATCGAACTCTTCTGCTCATCGCTGAGCGTGTTCTGAAATACGCCCTGACGCTGGAACAGGGCGGTAACGTCTGCATTGATAGCGGTCATGTCGAACGCCTCCTGACGTGAGTACACCATGCCGAAAGCCGTTCTAGCGCCCGTCTCCCGATGTTGGGTTTCTCCCAGGGTGGCGTCCGGCATGGGGACATTAGCGACCGCCAGGTAAACCTGGGTTCGGATCGGGTTAAGTTTTGTAAATCCCGGCGCCCGAAGATGACCGGCCCAGCGCGGAGCGGTAGGATGCCGCCGATTCCAGTGTGAAACCGGGCGACGGATACCGAATGGCGAGCGTTCTGTTGGTCGATGACGACCTGGACTTCTGCGACCTGCTTTCCACCTACCTGTCGACGCAGGGTTTGAACGTGGATGTGGTGCACGACGGCGAGACGGCACTGGAGCATCTGAAGCGCGCTGACCGGCCGCGCGCCGTCTGTCTTGATTTCATGATGCCGCAAGTAAACGGGCTTGAGGTGCTGCGCCGGCTGCGCGGGTCGAACGATTGGATTCCGGTGCTGATCCTGACCGCCAACGCCGACGAAACCGACCGCATCGTCGGCCTGGAGCTCGGCGCCGACGATTATGTGAACAAGACCAGCAGCCCGCGCGAACTCGCCGCGCGCCTCAAGGCGCTGATCCGCCGCGCCGACCCGGAACTGACGGAGGGCATCGCCGACGAGGACCGGCCGATCGAGATCGACGATCTCGCCCTGGTGCCGAGCGAGCGCCGGGTAAATCTCTGCGGCGAGCCGCTGTCGCTGACCGCCACCGAGTTCGGCGTCCTGCACCATCTGATGCGCCACGCCGGGTCGGTGATCTCCAAGGACGACCTGAGCCGCAGCGTCCTCGGCCGCCGTCTGACGCCCTATGACCGGGCACTCGACGTCCATATCAGCCACATCCGCAAGAAACTCTCCGGCTCGGACATCTGGCGCAACCGGATCCAGGCGGTGCGCGGGATCGGCTACCAGCTCCTGGCCGTGCGCTGAGCCGCACCATGGCGCTGCGCTTCCAGTCGCTCGGCCTGTACTGGCGCATTTTCCTGATGCTGCTGGTGGCCCAGATCGCGATCGCCGGCGGCGCGGTCGGCCTGACCGTTCTGATGCAGCGCACGATCGGCGCGCCGTCGGTTGACTGGAACCGGATGGCGGTCGAGGCCGCGACGGCCTACCGGGACGGGGGGATCGACCGTCTCGACGCCTGGCGCCAGCCCCTGTTCGACAAGGGCATCGCCGTCTTTCTCGTCGATCCGCGGAGCGAACCGGTCGACGGTGCCATGCTGCCGGGGCCGCTGGAGCGCTGGGTGCGGATGATGCCGGCCGACACACTGCAGCGGCGTAGCGGGCCGCCCGGCGTCCAGGAGGAGATCCAGATCCCCACACCGGACGAGATACTGCCCGGCTACCGGCTGGCGGCCTTTGTTGACGGCGTACGGATGCGGGGCGGCCGGCTGACCTTCACCCTGACGGCGATGGTTGTCGCCGCCGTTCTGCTGATCGCCCTGGTCACCCTGTCCCTCACCCGCTCCCTGCTGCGCCCGATCACCGATCTGCGTCAGGTGACCAACAGCGTGGCCACGGGCGAATTCTCCAAACGGATCGGCGTGGGCGCCCGGTCGCGCAAGGACGAGATCGGCATGCTGGCCGCCGATTTCGATGCCATGGCCGAGCGGATCGAACGTCAGTTCGAGTCCCAGCGCCAACTGCTGCGCGACGTCTCCCACGAGTTGAAATCCCCGCTCGCCCGGCTCAAACTGGCGATCGAGCTGTCCCGCGACGAGTCTGGCGAGGCCGCGCCGACCCGCTGGCTGCACCGGTTGGAGAAGGAAGCCCAGGCGCTGGAGACCATGCTCGATCGGATCCTGGATCTGGCCCGGGCGGACGCCGGAGTGCCGGAGCAGCGCCGCGGCGATGTTGACCTCGACGCCCTGATCGACTCCCTGGTCGAGGATGCCGGCTTCGAGGCGAGCAAACGGGGCATGTCCGTACGCTACGAGCCCCGCGCCCCGGCCCGGGTGCTGGCCAGCCAATCGCTACTGACCAGCGCCATCGAGAATGTGATCCGCAATGCCATCCACTACGGCGAAGCCGACAGCCGGATCGATGTCGCGCTCTCGGTGTCGGCGGGCCAGGCGGTTGTGTCCGTCGCCAACAGGGGGGCGAAGCTGCGGACCTCCGACCTGTCGCGGATCTTCGACCCGTTCTACCGTGTGCCGACCGACCGCAACGGCGCCGGATCCGGCCAGGGCATTGGCCTAACGATCACCCAGAAGGTGATGCTCGCCCATGACGGCGGCGTGGTCGCCGAGAACCGGAGCGACGGCGGCCTGGTGGTGCGCATGACCCTGCCCCTGGCCGGCACCCAGGCCTGAACGCCGCGTTCGGGGCAGGCCGCGCTTGACGCGGCCCCCGCGCGGCCTTACCTGTCGCCGCGTTCAGACGGTCGGGCGGCCGCCGGCATCCGCAAGGGTGTGGGAGGAAAGTCCGGGCTCCACGGGAACACGGTGCCGGGTAACACCCGGCGGGGGCGACCCCAGGGACAGTGCCACAGAAAGCAAACCGCCCATCCGTTCAAGGTCAGACCTGGATCGATGGGTAAGGGTGAAAGGGTGCGGTAAGAGCGCACCGCGAGACCGGTAACGGGATCGGCAGGGTAAACCCCACCGGGAGCAAGACCGAATAGGGATGACCGGCTGTGTCCGAGCGATCGGATGACAGCGGACGCGTTCCCGCGTCGTCGTCCGGGTAGGTCGCGTGAGGCGGTCGGCAACGACCGTCCCAGATGAATGGCCGTCGCCCCGGATCCGTCCGGGGGACAGAACCCGGCTTACAGACCGTCTGAACCATTCCGCTTTTTCCCATGCCGTCCCATGGTTGCGTCCCATGCCATCCCATTTGGCGCCACCTGGCCCGATCAATCGTCGGCGCACAACAAAACAAGAACATATCATGAACAATATTCGTCGACCGTCCATTTGACGGGTCGACCCCCTCTGCTTTCTCGCCGAACGGTTCGTCTTCAGCCCCCAGGTCAAACTCCCATCGCAGCTCGGAATTCGTCCGGTT
>JARGOG010000054.1 GCA_029212785.1 Thalassobaculaceae bacterium | reverse complement strand
GGGCCTCGGGCCGTTCCAGCAGGTCGCCGGGGCCGCCGAGGGCGGCGACCATCTGGCCGAACACCTCCGCCGCGCGGCCGTCCTCCAGCGCCCTCCGCGCCAGGGTCTGTCCGGCTTCCGGCGATTCGGCAAGCCGTCCCTGCGCGAGCATCGCACCGGCGAGCGCCAGGGTGACTTCAAGGCTGCGCGGCTCGCGCTCGGCGCCGGTGAGGAAGGCGACCGCATCGGCCACCTCCAGCGCGTTGCCGGCCGTGCGGCCGAGCACCTGGTTCATGTCGGTGATCAGCGCCACGGTCGGCAGGCCCGCGGCCCGCGCGGTTTCGGCCAGCGCGTCGGCCAGCCCGCGCGCCTTGGCCAGGTCGTCCATGAAGGCGCCGCTGCCGCATTTCACGTCCATCACCAACCCGTCCAGCCCGGCGGCGAGTTTCTTGGACAGAATGGAGGCGGTGATCAGCGGCGCGGATTCCACGGTCGCGGTGACGTCGCGGATCGCATAGAGGCGCCGGTCGGCCGGGGCGAGATCGTCGGTCTGGCCGATGATGGCGCAACCGGTCTCGCGCACCACCCGCTGGAAGGTCTCCAGGTCCGGGCCGGTGCGATAGCCGGGGATCGAGTCCAGCTTGTCCAGGGTGCCGCCGGTATGGCCGAGGCCACGGCCGGAGATCATCGGCACATAGCCGCCGCAGGCCGCGACGATGGGGGCCAGCATCAGGCTGATCTTGTCGCCGACCCCGCCGGTGGAATGCTTGTCCAGCACCGGTCCGTCGAGCCCCTGCCAGCGCAGGACCGTGCCGCTATCGGCCATCGCCCGGGTCAGGGCGGCGCGCTCGCCGGCATCCAAGCCCTGGAAGAACACCGCCATGGCGAAGGCGGCGGCCTGTCCCTCGCCGACCGACCCGTCGGTCAGCCCGTCGATGAACGCAGCGATCGCCTCGACCGGCAGAACCTGGCCGTCACGTTTGGCGCGGATGGTTTCCTGGGGCAGCACGGCGCCTCACCCGGTGGACCTCAATGGCGGAAGTGTCGCATGCCGGTCAGCACCATGGCGAGGTTCCGCGCGTCGGCGGCGGCGATGATCTCCTCGTCGCGGATCGAGCCGCCCGGCTGGATGATCGCGGTCGCCCCCGCCTCGGCCACGGTGATCAGGCCGTCGGCGAACGGAAAGAAGGCGTCCGACGCGGCGACCGAACCCACCGTGCGCGGCTCGGCCCAACCGGCCGCCTTGGCGGCGTCCTGGGCCTTGATCGCGGCGATGCGGGCGGCATCCACCCGGCTCATCTGTCCGGCACCGATGCCGGCGGTGGAGCCGTCCTTCACATAGACGATGGTGTTCGACTTCACATGCTTGGCGATGCGGAAGGCGAGCAGCAGGTCGCGCATCTCGGCCTCGCTCGGCGCCCGCTTGGTGACGACCTTCAACTCCGCCTGGGTCACCCGGCCGGCATCGCGCGACTGGATCAGCAGCCCGCCGGCCAGGTTCTTGATCGTCAGCCCCCCGGATGTCGGGTCCGGCATGCCGCCGGTCTTCAGCACCCGCAGATTCTTCTTCGCGGCGAACACCTCCAAGGCGGCCGGATCGAAGTCGGGGGCGATCACCACCTCGCTGAAGATCGTGGCGATCTTCTCGGCGGTGGCGGCGTCCATCGTGCGGTTGGCGGCGACGATGCCGCCGAAGGCGCTGACCGGATCGCAGGCCAGCGCCGCGTCCCAGGCGTCGCTCAGCGAGCCGGCGACGGCCACACCGCACGGGTTGGCGTGCTTGATGATGGCGATGCCCGGCACGTCCAGCTCGGCCGCCAGCTCGAAAGCGGCGTCGGTGTCGTTCAGGTTGTTGTAGCTGAGTTCCTTGCCCTGGAGCTGCTGGGCGGTGGAGACGCCGGCGCGGCTCTCCGTGGTGCGGTAGAAGGCGGCCTGCTGGTGCGGGTTCTCGCCGTAGCGCAGCACCTGCGGGGCGGAACCGGCCAGGGTGAAGCGGCGCGGGAAGACCTCACCCACCTCGCCCGCCAGCCAGCCGGCGATGGCGGCGTCATAGGCGGCGGTGCGGCCATAGGCGGTGGCGGCCAGCTTGCGGCGCAGGGCCATGCTGGTGGCCCCCTTGTTCGCGCGCATCTCCTCAAGCACCGGCTCGTAATCCTCGATATCGACGATCACGGTGACGAAATCGTGGTTCTTCGACGCCGCGCGGATCATCGCCGGGCCGCCGATATCGATGTTCTCCACGCTCTCGTCATAGCCGGCGCCCCGAGCCCGGGTCGCCTCGAACGGGTAGAGATTGACCACCAGCAGGTCGATCGGCGCGATGCCGTGTTCGTCCATCGCGGCGACGTGGTGGCCCAGGTCGCGCCGGGCGAGCAGGCCGCCATGGATCACCGGATGCAGCGTCTTCACCCGTCCGTCCATCACTTCCGGGAAGCCGGTGCGGTCCGCCACTTCGACAACCGGGATGCCGGCCTCGGCGATCGCCTTGGCCGTGCCGCCGGTGGACAGGATCTCCACGCCCATCTGCGACAGGGCGGCGGCGAACTCGATCAGGCCGGTCTTGTCGGAAACGGAAATCAGAGCACGGGCGACGGGAACCAGATCGGGGGCGGCCATGGGCGGCGACCTCGGCAGTTGTTCAGGGATGCGGGCTTATCCCCGCTGGCGCCGCGCGGGTCAACCGGACACAGCGTCTCGGGGGTAAAGTCCCCGGTCTAAAATCCCTGAGCCTATTCCTCGCGGCCCATCGCGCGGGGCGAGGCGACGGGCGGTTCGCGGTCGACGGCGGTGGAGGGCGGACCGGCCGGCAGCTTTCCCTCCTTCTTCAGCCGCGCTTCGCGGACACCGATATAGGTGGCGCTGGAGAAGATCATCGCACCGCCGACCCAGGTCCAGACGTCCGGAAACTCGCCGAAGACCACGTAGCCGATCGCCGCGGCCCAGAGCAGCTTGGAGAAATCCACCGGCAGCACGGCCGAAGCATCGGCGATCTTCAGCGACTGGTTCATCGCCGTCTGCGCCAGCGTGCCGACACAGCCGATCATGACCAGCCACAGCAGGGCGTCGAGCGACGGCCACGTCCAGTACGGCAGAGCCGCGACCAGGGCGATCGGCGACAGAAAGATCGACGCATAGGCGGTGATCGCGACGCTCGACTCGGTCCGGGTCAGCACCTTGATCACCATCAGCGCCACCGACCACACAACCGACGAGCCGAGAATCAGCATCGGGCCGAGCCCGACCTCGATCACCCCGGGGCGCAGGATCACCATGGCGCCGGCGAAACCGATGGCGATGGCGGTCCAGCGGCGCAGGCGCACGGTCTCGCCGAGCACGACCATCGCCAGTACGGTGGCGAAGAGCGGGGCGGTGAAGCCCAGGGCCGCGACCGTCGCCAGCGGCGTGATCGACAGCCCGTAGAAGAACATCAGCATCGCGCAGGCATTGAGCCCGCCGCGGATGGCGAACAGCTTGACCTTGGTGGTCCGCAGCGGCGACCAACCCTGGCGCAGGAACACCGGAGCGAGGGCGAAGAAGCCGAAGAAGACCCGGAAGAACGCGATCTCGAACGGATGCATCTCCGCGCTCACATGACGGATCGCGGCGTGCATCATGCTGAAGGAGGCGGCGGCCACCGCCATCATCAAGACGCCGGCAAGCGAGCCCGTAAGCAGCGGGGACAGGGAGGATTTGACTGACACAATGTCAACCTATCCGCCGCTTCCGGATCTGCCTAGAGCCCATCCAGAAAGGCGGTGATGCTGCTGGCCAACTGATCCGGCCGCTCCAGCGGGACCATGTGACCGCAATTCTCGAAGATCTCCAACCGGGCGCCGGGAATGCCGGCGGCGAGCGCCTCCAACTCCGGGAGCGGGCGCAGCACGTCCTGACGTCCGGCGATCACCAGGGTCGGCGCGGTGATCCGCGGCAGGTCGCCATGACCATCGCCCCGGGTCGCCTGAAGCTGACGTGCCATAACCGCGCCGCCCAACTCGCGGCCCATCGCCTGAAGGCGCGCGACCAGGATGTCGCGGTCGGGGTGGTCCGGATGGATGCCACGGTCAAGCGCCTTGCGCGACATGCCCTTGAAGCCGGTATCGGCGAGCTGAGCCAGGATCGATTCCTTGCGAGCATGCTCGGCCACAGAGGTAGCCCGTGCCGACGTGGCGATCAGGATCATCGCCTCGACCCGGTCCGGCGCGGTCAGGGCGATCTCCCGGGCGACGAATCCGCCCATGGAAAACCCCAGCAGCACGAAACGCGCCGGCGCATCGGCCAACACCCGGCGGGCCATGCCGGCGATGGAAGGGTCGCTGTAGACGTCGCCATGCAGGAGGTGCAGCCGATCGGCGACTCTCGGGCCGAGATCGTCGAACAGACCAGGGCCACACATGAAGCCGGGCAGACAGAGCGTATTGCGGATCATTCTCAATTACTTGAAATCATTATGTTTTTCCTTGCCGATTTGAACCGTTCTTGTATTGTGGGCGCAATGGATTTCGACCGGTGGAGGGCGCCATGAAGGGCGATAAGACAGTCATTGAACACCTCAATCGCATCCTCAAGAACGAGTTGACGGCGATCAACCAGTACTTTCTTCACTCCCGCATCCTGGGCGACTGGGGTGTGTCGAAGCTTTCCAAGAAGGCTTACGAAGAATCCATCGAGGAGATGGAGCATGCCGACAAGCTGATCCAGCGCGTCCTGTTTCTGGAGGGCCTGCCGAACCTGCAGGAGCTGAATAAGCTGCGCATCGGCGAGAGCGTGAAGGAGATCATCGAGTGCGACCTGGCGGTCGAGCTCGACGCGGTGCCGGATCTGCGCGAGGCGATCGCCTATGCCGATTCGATCCGGGACTATGTCAGCCGCGACCTGTTCAACGAGATCCTGAACGACGAGGAAGAGCACGTCGATTATCTGGAGACCCAGCTCGACCTGATCGGCCGCATCGGCATCGAGCACTACACCCATCTGCAGAGCGAAGCGAACGCGATGACCGAAGGGTCCTGACCGCGCTCCTGCTCCCTGCCGCAGACAGAAAGGGCCGCTTCGCAGCGGCCCTTTTCGTATTCGAAGAAGAGGATGCCGGTCAGACGTCCAGATTCGCCACCTTGAGCGCGTTGGACTGGATGAACTCGCGGCGCGGTTCGACCACGTCCCCCATCAGAGTGCTGAACACCTCCTGAGCCTCGTCGGCATGGGCAACCTTGACCTGCAGCAGGGTGCGGCGGTCCGGGTCCAGCGTGGTCTCCCAGAGCTGGTCTGGGTTCATCTCGCCAAGCCCCTTGTAGCGGTTGATGGTCAGACCCTTGCGGCCGATCTCGAAGATCGCCTCGATCAGGCCGACCGGACCGTAGACGGTGCGTTCCGTCCCGTCCTTCTGCACCAGTGTGGCGGGCGCGGAAAACAATTCCTGCAGATCGGCAGCACGGTCCGCCAGCGCCCGCGCCTCGGCGGTGCGCAGCAGGATGCCGTCGATGTGATAGGTCTCGGTCACACCGCGCAGGGTGCGGCCGACGAGGATCGCCGGACCGGTTTCCGTCTGCTCCTCGTAAGAGGCGAACCAGCCGCGCTCATGCTCCTCCGACAACACGTCCAAGCGTCGGGCGAAGTCGGCGGCAGCGGCAGCGGCCGCTACCGGATCGGCGAGGATCGTCGGCGTCAGGATGTTGGCGACGGCCGCCTGCTCGGTGACGATGGGACTGCCGAGACGACGGACCAGCGGCTCCAGCAATTGGCGGGCCTGACGGGCAAGCTCCCCCTGATGCGCCAAGTCGGCGGCGGCGATCTGCGCGCCCGACGCGGCGGTCAGGACGGCGCCCTTGGTGCCTTCGTCGATCAGGAACCGCTCCAGCGCCTTGTCATCCTTGAGATAGGTTTCCTCGTTACCGCGTTTCACCCGATAGAGCGGCGGTTGGGCGATGTAGAGATAGCCGCGCTCCAGCAGTTCCGGCATCTGCCGGAAGAAGAAGGTCAGCAGCAGGGTTCGGATGTGCGAGCCGTCCACATCGGCATCCGTCATGATGATGATGCGGTGGTACCGGGCCTTCTCGATATTGAATTCTTCCGGTCCGATCCCGGTCCCCAGAGCGGCGATCAGCGTGCCGATCTCCTGACTCGAGAGCATCTTGTCGAAGCGCGCGCGCTCGACGTTCAGGATCTTGCCGCGCAGCGGCAGGATCGCCTGGTTCTTGCGGTCGCGGCCCTGCTTGGCCGACCCGCCGGCGCTGTCGCCCTCGACCAGGAACAGTTCGGCCTTGGAAGGATCGCGCTCCTGACAGTCGGCGAGCTTGCCCGGCAGGTTGGCGATATCGAGCGCGCCCTTGCGCCGCGTCAGTTCGCGCGCGCGCCGGGCGGCGTCGCGGGCGGCGGCGGCCTCATAGGCCTTGGTGACGATACGCTTGGCCTCGTTCGGATGCTCGTCGAACCACTGGTCCAGACGCTCGCCGACGATGTTTTCCACCACCGGCTTGACCTCGGAGGAGACCAGCTTGTCCTTGGTCTGAGAGGAGAATTTCGGGTCCGGCACCTTGACCGACAGCACGCAGGTCAGCCCCTCGCGGGCGTCGTCGCCGGCCAGGGAAACCTTCTCCTTCTTCGCGATCCCGGTCTTGACCGCGTAATTATTCACCTGACGGGTCAGTGCCGCGCGGAACCCGGCCAGATGGGTGCCGCCGTCGCGCTGTGGGATGTTGTTGGTGAAGCAGAGCATCGTCTCATGATACGAGTCGGTCCACTCCATCGCGATCTCGACCGTGATCTCATCCTTCTCTCCGATCGCGGAAATCGTCGGGTGCAGCGCGGTGCGCGAGCGGTCGAGATACTCGGCGAAGGCCTTCAGCCCGCCCTCGTAGAACAGGTCGGTGGTCTTCGGCTCGCCGTGCCGTTCGTCGGTCAGCAGGATGCGGACGCCGGAATTCAGGAAGGCAAGCTCGCGCAGCCGGTGCTCCAGGGTCGCGTAATCGAACTCGACCATGGTGAAGGTTCCGGAGGACGGCTTGAACGTCACCTCGGTACCGGTCTTGCCGCCGGAGGGGCCGACCTCGACCAGATCGGCCTCGGCATCGCCATGGCGGAACCGCATGAAGTGCTCTTTGTCTTCACGCCAGATCTTGAGATCCAGCCATTCCGACAACGCGTTCACCACCGAGACGCCGACCCCATGCAGACCGCCGGAGACCTTGTATGAATTCTGGTCGAACTTACCGCCGGCATGGAGCTGGGTCATGATGACCTGCGCCGCCGACACGCCCTCCTCGGAATGGATCCGGACCGGGATGCCGCGTCCGTTGTCCTGCACGGTGACCGAGCCGTCGCCGTTCAGGATGACCTGCACCGCGTCGCAATATCCGGCCAGCGCCTCGTCGATGGCGTTGTCGACCACCTCGTAGACCATGTGGTGCAGACCGGACCCGTCATCGGTGTCGCCGATATACATGCCCGGACGCTTACGCACCGCGTCGAGGCCGCGCAGGACCTTGATGGATTCGGCGCCGTAGGCTTCGTCTTCGCCGTTTTCGGTTGCGTTGTTGGCGTCGTCAGCCATGGGAGAGACTCCGGTTAAGACACGGCGTCGGCCGGCCGGACTCGGCCGTCGGCGACGTCGAACAGGCACGCGCGATCGGCGATCGGCGCGAAGGTGGACAGGTCGGTGCCGGTCAGCCAGGCCTGTCCGCCGAGATCGAACACGGCATCAAACAGGGCGGCGCGGCGGCGGTCGTCAAGATGGGCGGCCACCTCGTCGAGCAGCAGGATCGGGGCGGCATGCTCGTCGATCGCCTGCAGGCGGGCATGGGCGAGGATGATGCCGACCAGCAGCGCCTTCTGCTCGCCGGTCGAGCACTGAGCGGCCGGCATGGCCTTGGCGACATGGGTGACAGCGAGATCGGTGCGGTGCGGACCCTCGGCCTCCTGGGCGCCGAAGCGCGCGGCACCAAGGGTCGCGCGGAGCCGATCCTCGACCTCCAGCGCCGGGGTGCCGATCAACCAGCGGTCGATCTCGCCGTCCAGCGCCAGTTCGGCCGCCGGGAACGGCTCACGAGTGGCGGCGCAGACCCGGTTGAGGCGGGCGACCAGGGCCGCACGCGCGGCGGCGATCGCGACACCGGTCTCGGCCAGGGTCTCCTCGAGTGCGGCATACCATGCCGCCTCGCGACTACCGTCCTTGATCAGCCGGTTGCGTTCGCGCCAGGTATGCTCGTAGCGGCTCACCCGGCCCGCATGCTCACCGTCGAAGGCGTAGACCAACCGGTCGAGGAACCGTCGCCGGCCGGACGCGCTTTCGGCGAACAGCCGGTCCATCGCCGGAGTCAGCCAGGAAATCGTGAGATAGTCGCCGAGGGCAGACTGGCTGCGCGCCGGAGCGCCATCGATCCGAACCAGGCGGCGCTCGCCCTCGGCGGCGGCATCGCGGCCGGTGCCGATCCGTGTCTCGCCCAGCTTTCCATCGATCTCGGCCGACACCGTCCAGGGACCTCCATATGCCTCGCCAACGCCGATCCGGTCGATCTCCGACAGCTTCGCCCGGCGCATACCGCGGCCGGGGCTGAGGAAGGAGACCGCCTCCAGCAGATTGGTCTTGCCCGAGCCGTTGGCGCCGGTCAGAACCGCGACCGGCCGGTCGACTTCAAGCGACGTGGCGGCATGGTTGCGGAAGCGGGTCAGGCTGAGCTTGCGGACCGCCAGCCGGAGCGGCGCCCCGGCGGTGGAGGCGGCACCGCTGTGTTCGCTGAGAATGGGACCGTCGACCGACACGCGCGTCGTCACACCCGCATCGGCATCAGGACGTAGAGCGCGCCGTCATCGGCCTCATCGGTGACGATGGTCGGCGACGCGGCGTCGGCCATCTGGAACACCGCCTTGCCGCCGTCATCGACCTGATCGGCGATGTCCAGCAGGTAGCGGGAGTTGAAGCCGATCTCGATCGATGCCGCGCCGTATTCGACGTCCATCTCTTCCGTTGCCTGGGCGTTGTCCGGGCTGTTGGCGGACAGGGTCAGCGTCCCGTTGCCGAGCGCGAGCTTCACCGAACGCGACTTCTCGGTCGAGATGGTCGCGACCCGGTCGACCGCCTTTTTGAACGCGCTGCAATCGACCCGCATGATTTTGTCGTTGCCGGCCGGGATTACCCGCTCGTAGTCCGGGAAGGTGCCGTCGATCAGCTTGGTGGTCATCACGGTATCGGCGAAAGCGAAGCGCAGCTTGTTCTCGCTCAGCCCGATCTGCACGTCGCCATCGGTCTCGTCGATCAGCTTGCGGATCTCGGTCACCGCCTTGCGCGGGACGATCACCGACGGCATGCCCGCCGCCCCTTCCGGCAACGGCATCTGCACCCGGGCGAGGCGATGACCATCGGTCGCCACCGCACGCAGCACCGCCATGCCGTTGGCCTGGGTCTCGTGCAGGTAAATGCCGTTGAGGTAGTAGCGCGTCTCCTCGGTGGAGATGGCGAACCGCGTTCGGTCGATCAGCGTCTTCGCATCGGCCGCCGAGAGCACGAAATTGGTTGTCAATTCATCGCCGGAAAGCGCCGGGAACTCTTCCACCGGCAAGGTCGGCAGCGAGAAGTTCGATCGTCCGGCGCGGATCGCCATGCGGCCGCTGTCGCCGACGACGTTGAGCTCGACCTCGGCGCCGTCCGGCAGCTTGCGGGCGATCTCATACAGGGTCAGCGCCGGAACTGTCGCCGCCCCCGGTTGATCGACGGAGCAGGCCACGCTCTCGACCACGTCCATGTCCATGTCGGTCGCGGTCAGGGATACTTTTCCCTCGCCGGCCTGCATCAGCACATTGGCCAGGATCGGGATGGTATTGCGGCGCTCGACGACGCTCTGAACATGGGCCAGCGGCTTGATAAGGGCCGCCCGGTCAATGGTGATCTTCATGTGCTCGCTCGAACTGGAATGACGCCTGACGGACCGGCGTATCGCGGAAGCCGACTCCGCCGATATCGACGGAACTCGACCGCCCGCGACCCGGCGAATCGAAAGTCCAACTTTATAGCATGAAACGCTTGGCGACAGGGAGTTTTTCGCCGTCCGGCGAGGCGGGAACCGCCATCGCCGGACGGGAAGGCAATCACCCCTCCAGCATACGCCGGAGCAGGTCCACGTCGGCGTCGAAATGCCGGTCCGTGGCGCGCAGTTCGTCGACCTTCTTCACGGCATGCATCACCGTCGTATGGTCGCGTCCACCGAACTTCCGGCCGATCTCCGGCAGGGAGCGCTGGGTGAGCTGCTTGGACAGGTACATGGCGATCTGCCGCGGTCGGGCGATCGCCCGGGCCCGGCGGGCCGAATACATGTCCGAGATCCGAATGTTGTAGTGCGACGCCACCTGGCGCTGGATCTCCTCTATGGTCACCCGGCGGTCGTTGGCCTTGAGAATATCGGCCAGCACTTCCTGCACCATCTCCAGCGTGATCGCCCGGCCCACCAGGGTCGAATGCGCCACGACCCGGTTCAGGGCCCCCTCGAGCTCACGCACGTTGGAGCTGATCTTGTGGGACAGGAACTCCATCACCTTGGGCGGAATATCGACATCCACCCGCTCGACCTTGGACTGCAGGATTCCGAGGCGCAGTTCATAGTCGGTGGGGTGGATATCCGCCACCAGCCCCCAGCCGAGTCGCGACCGCAGCCGCTCCTCCATGCCGTCGAGATTGGTCGGGCTCTTGTCGGCGGAGATCACCACCTGGCGGTTGTTGTCCACCAGGGCGTTGAAGGTGTGGAAGAACTCCTCCTGGGTGCTATCCTTGCCGCTGATGAACTGCACGTCGTCGATCATCAGCACGTCGACCGAGCGGAACAGGTCCTTGAAGGCGACCGTGTCGCGGTACCGCAGCGCCCGGATGAACTGGTACATGAACTTTTCGGCGGAGAGATACAGCACCCGACGCTGCGGATGGTTCTTCCTGATCTCCCAGGCGATGGCATGCATCAGGTGGGTCTTGCCGAGCCCCACACCGCCATACAGGAACAGCGGATTGAACGGCACGGTCTCGCTCTCGGCGACCCGGCGGGCGGCGGCGAAGGCCAGCTCGTTGGGTTTGCCGACGACGAAATTGTCGAATGTGAAACGGGCATCCAGCGGCGCCGAGATGGCGTCGAGGTCGCTCGGCGGCTCGGCGGCGATGTATTCCGGCACCGCGAAACTCGCCATCGGTCGATCGGCCCGGTCTTCCGCACCGACCTGCCGTTGGGCAACCTCCAGGCGTCCCGAAGCGACAACCTCGACCGAGGCGATGGCCGGGTCTTCGCCCTGCCACAGCCCCCGCAGCCGGTCCCCGTACTGGGTCACGACCCGGTCCCGCTCGAACTTGGACGGAATGGCCAGGTAAATCACCTGACCATCGCGGCGCGCCAGCGTCAGCGACTTCAACCAGCCGCGATACGCCGTCTCTCCGCATTCCGATCGCAGGCGCGATTTGACCCGCGCCCACTGGGCTACAAGTGCGTCCCTATCAGCCAACTCAGCCATCACGACCCTCCCTTGAAAGATCGACGGCCGGTCGGCCATTGAACGTCAGTGTGTTGCTCCCAAAGTTCCGACTTGACGATACATCCCCCGATTGGCTCCCCCAGCCGATCTGTATCACCGTCCTTCCCTCGCATGTTTTTGAACCCCGAAAGTCGGCGGTTCGTTCTGCCCCATAAAAGCGGCGACATCAGATGCCGCCCCGCATCATTGATACTCGATCAGCTAAACGCATCCGAGCCTTCGCCGCGGCAACCACCGCTACGCTCGACCGTTCCAAATATTCGGAAAACTATCCCGAGGACTTGGACCGGGAAAATCCACTAGATCGAATGAATTCGCACCATTGAGTAGACGAATTACTTGACATATTTATTCCCTATGCTTTGCAACTCGTCATCGTCGGCGAGATTGCTAAGGTACTAGGCGGACCGACGGCGCGCAACCGAGTCGAACACTCTGTGACGATTTTTTTTCGACCGTCCGCAGCAAGTGATCCACCCTTCCATCGAGAGTCTTTTCGATTCAGCAGATTGGAGCGGTTTCCTCATCTCAGACTCAACGAATCGGCCCAAACGGTTAATCGGCGAGAATCGTATTTGGGATTCAGAATGCTAAGCAGGGTCATGGAAATGTCACCTACAACAGCGCCCCAATCTCAAAACCATAAAACAATCATAAGAAGCGGCTGAAAGTTCTCCACCCGATCGGACCGGGCGCGCCGTCCATTTACCGTCAGCGCGTCCCGTGAGCGCCCCGCGGCGCGTCGGCCCCACACGGGCCCGATCCGTTCCCGGGCCGACCTTCGCGGCCCCGTACCCGAACATTCCCGCCAGAACGGCCCTCCGCGCCCCGGCCAGTCTGCGGCGGCGTCGCTAGTCTTGAATTCTGAGTGACGCCGCGCGCATCGACTTTTCCGCCCGGACGCTTGTCTGCCGCAAAAGACTCGGGTGTTGAGGCGTTCCGGCGGTCGGTGGACGCAAAAAAGCCGCCGAAATCGGCGGCTTCCTCGTCGTCGTGTCAGACAGCGTCTGAAATCAGGCGCCGATCGCCTTGATCGCGGCGTTCAGGCGAGACAGCTTGCGGGAGACCGTGTTGCGGTGCAGGACGCCCTTGACGACCCCGCGCTGCATCTCCGGCTGGGCGGCCTTGAAGGCCTCCTGGGCGGTGGTCTTGTCGCCGGCGGCAATCGCCTTCTCGACGCGCTTGACGTGGGTCCGGATGCGCGAGATGCGCGCATGATTGATTTCGGTCCGCCGTCCATTGCGCCGGATGCGCTTTTCGGCTGAAGCGTGGTTGGCCATGTTCTTCTCTCAACATACGGCAGGTCCGTGGAAGGCGCGCTTATAGCGCCCGTCCCGGATGGCGTCAACATCGCGCTGCGCCACCCTTGACGATTCTTTCGCGGCGACGCCCCCCGCCGTCAGCGATTCTTGAAGACCGGCTGGCGCTTCTCGACGAAGGCGGCCATGCCCTCTTTCTGGTCTTCCGTGGCAAACAGCGAGTGGAATAGGCGCCGCTCGAACCGCACGCCCTCGGCCAGCGTGGTCTCGTAGCTGCGGTTCACCGCCTCCTTGGCCATCATCACCGAGGGAAGCGACAGGTCGGCGATGCGGGCCGCCACCTTCATCGCCTCGTCCAGCAAATCGGCCGCCGGGACGACCCGGCTCACCAGGCCCGAGCGATCTGCTTCCTGGGCATCCATGTTGCGCCCGGTCAGGACCATGTCCATCGCCTTCGACTTGCCGACGAAGCGGGTCAGGCGCTGGGAGCCGCCGGCACCCGGAATGACGCCGAGATTGATCTCGGGTTGGCCGAACTTGGCGTTGTCGGCGGCGATGATGAAGTCGCACATCATGGCGAGCTCGCAACCACCGCCGAGCGCGTAGCCCGCGACCGCAGCGATCACCGGCTTGCGCACCTTGAGGATGGTCTCCCAACCCGCCGTGATGAAATCCTCGCCATAGGCATCGACGAAGCTCTTGGACTGCATCTCCTTGATGTCGGCGCCGGCCGCGAAGGCCTTCTCGCTGCCGGTCAGAACGATGCAGCCGATTTCGGCGTTGGCATCCGCCGCCAGCAGCGCCTCGCCCATCTCGGCCATCAGTGGCGAGGACAGGGCATTCAGCGCCTTCGGACGGTGCAGGGTGATCAGCGCGACACCGCCGCGCGTCTCGGTCAGAATGTTCTCATAAGCCATCACGGCTACTCCCGGGTCGCGCCGGCCGCCCCCTCGGGGTGACCGGCGGTTGCGATCATCGCGGTACGAGCTCGAAACGGACCACCAGTCCGTTCCGCTCAATCACCGCGTCCAGATTCAACTCCTCGTCCGCGCGCGCCCATTGATCCGCCCCCAGCCTGTCCCAGCCGAGCTGGGGCAGTGTGGCGTCGTAGAACGCACGGACATCCTCCATGGCGACCATGCCTTCGGCGAAGGCGACGACGATGCGTCCGGCAAGGGCGTCGAAGGCGACGCTCGCCGCCGGGACGCTCTCCAGACCCGGCATGAGGGGCAGATCCTCGATGCCGTCGACGAACCGCCCATCGGCCGAAGCCGGCGCGCGGACGAACAGAAACACCGCCATCGCCAGCACAGCGAGAGCGGTCGGTCGGGCGCGTCGGAACGGCAGGCTCATGGCGCCGGCTTCTACCTCAGCGTTGACAGCGGGGACAATAGAAAGTGGACCGCCCGGACTGCACCAACCGTTTCACCGTGCCGCTGCATCCGGGGCTCGGACACCCTTCCCCTTCGCGATCGTACACCCGGAACGTGTGTTGGAAATACCCGAGTTCGCCAGAGACCTGGCGGTGATCGCGCAGACTCGACCCGCCCGCGGCGATCGCCTCGGTGAGTACGGATTTCACGGCATCCGCGAGCCGTTCGGCCCGGCTGCCCCAGACATTCAGGGCCAGCCGACGGGGCGAGATCGCGGAGCGATGCAGCGCCTCGCAGGCATAGATATTGCCGACCCCGGCGACCACTTTCTGGTCCAGCAGGGCGGCCTTGATCGGGGTGTATTTGCCGGCGAGCGCGGATTCCAAGGCCGGACCGGAGAACGCGTTGCCGAGCGGCTCCGGACCGATGCCTTTGAGCAGCTTGTGGCGCTCGACATCCTCGGTCGGCCACAGATCCATCATGCCGAAGCGTCGGGCGTCGTTGAACCGCACCCATGTGCCGTCGTCGGTGCGGAAGACCACGTGGTCATGGGGCTCCAGCGCCGGCTTCGGGCCGTCGGAGATCAGCATCCGGCCTGACATGCCAAGATGGATCATCCAACTGGTCCCGTCGTCGAGATCGATCAGAATATATTTTGCGCGGCGGCGCAGGCCGAGGATCCGGCGGCCGGTCAGCCGCGGGCCCATGCGCTCGGGCAGCGGCCAGCGCAGATCCGGGCGCCGCACCTCGACCTCGGCCAGGACGCGGCCGTCCATCCGGGCCGAGAGCCCACGCATTACGGTTTCGACTTCAGGCAGTTCGGGCATGACGGCGGACGGTATCCCGGCACCGGCCGCCCGCCAAGCGGCAGATTGAGCGGCGGCGGGCATGTTCCGAACACGGGCGCCCAGCCTTGATTCCAGGCGCGGAGAGGCCTAATCCACGGAGACCGAAACCGGCGGGCAAAGGGCGGACGCGATGGCTGCCGACGGCAAGAAGGCGAAATCAGCGGCGGCGAAGGCCGCCGATCCGGCGGCACCGGAAGCTTCCGCCGCCGACCCCAAGATCCGAGGCGGCGTGACGGATTTCGGATTTGCCGAGGTGTCGGTCGAGGAGAAGAGTGCCCGGGTGCGCGAGGTATTCGACAGCGTCGCCGGATCCTACGACATCATGAACGACCTGATGAGTCTCGGCATCCATCGGGTGTGGAAGCAGGCCTTCGCCGACTGGCTGGCGCCACGGGCCGGGCAGCGACTGCTCGACGTGGCCGGCGGCACGGGCGACATCGCCACCCTGTGGCGCAAGCGCGGCGGTGGTCCCGTGACCGTCTGCGACATCAATGCCGAGATGATCGGCGTCGGCCGCGACCGGATGATGCGCGCCGGCGGCGACGATGCCGTCGACTGGGTGGTCGGCAATGCCGAGGATCTGCCGCTGGCCGACGGCTCGGTCGACCGGGTGACGATCGCCTTCGGCCTGCGCAACGTGACCCGCATCGACCGTGCCCTCGCCGAGATGACCCGGGTGCTTCGGCCCGGCGGCCGCTTCATGTGCCTGGAATTCTCGCGCCCGACCCAGCCCTGGCTCGACCCGGTCTACGACACCTATTCCTTCAAGGTGCTCCCCTGGCTCGGCGACAGGATCGCGAAGGACCGCGAGGCCTACCAGTATCTGGCCGAGAGCATTCGCCGCTTCCCCGACCAGCAGGATCTGGCGGAACGGATGCGCCGGGTCGGGCTCGAGCAGGTAAAGTGGCGCAACCTGTCCGCCGGCATCGCGGCCATCCACTCGGGCTGGCGCCTCTAGTCGATGGCCCGCTCCCCATGATCCGATCCTTGCGCAACCTGATCCGGCTGTTCCGGATCCTCTGGGTGCTCGCCCGCCACGGGGTGTTCGAGCCGCTGGAGCACATCGCCGAGGCGCCGACCGTGTCGGGATCCGCCCGTCTGGCGCGCCGGTTGCGCAATCCCGCGGTCTCCGGGCGTTGGGGCCAGCGCCTCGCCGCCGCCCTGGTCCAGCTCGGCCCGAGCTTCATCAAACTCGGCCAGTCGCTGGCCACCCGAGCCGACCTGATCGGCGACCAGGCGTCGGAGGATCTGACCCAGCTGCAGGACCGGCTCGCCCCGTTCGACCGGGCCATCGCCCGCCAGTCCCTGGAATACGAGCTCGGCGCGCCCGTGGAGAGTCTGTTCGAGCGGTTCGACGACACGCCGATCGCCGCCGCCTCGATCGCCCAGGTGCACCGCGCCCGCACCACCGATGGCCGCGAGGTCGCGGTCAAGATCCTACGGCCCGGCATCGAGGAGGCGGTGGCCCGCGATCTGGACCTGTTCTCCTGGATCGCCGAGACCCTGCAGCGCCATCTGCCCTGGTCGCGCCGCTTCAAGCCGGTCGACACCGTCCAGGTGTTTCGCGAGACCGTCGAGATCGAGATGGACCTGCGCCTGGAGGCAGCGGCCGCGGTCGAGCTGGCCGAGAATTTCAGCGGCGACGATGTGTTTGGGGTGGCCGAGGTCGACTGGGAGCGCACCACCCGCCGGGTGTTCACCAACCAATGGATCGACGGCTGCCGCATCGACGACGCCGAGGCGCTCGCCAGGGCCGGCCTTGATCCGACCGAGCTGCTGGCCCGCTCCGCCGGCGTGTTCTTCAACCAAGTCTTCCGTGACGGTTTCTTCCATGCCGACATGCATCCCGGCAACATGCTGGTAACGTCGGACGGGACCCTGGTCCCGGTCGATTTCGGCATCATGGGCCGCCTCGACCTGGAGACCCGCTACTATCTCGCCGACACCCTCACCGGCTTCCTGCTCGGCAACTGGCGCTCCGTCGCCGAGGTGCATTTCCGCATGGGTATGGTGCCGGCCCATAAATCCGTCGACCTGTTCACCCAGGCGGTCCGCTCGATCGGCGAACCGCTGATGGACAAGCCGATGAACGAAGTCTCGGTCGCCAAGCTGCTCGGCCAGGTCCTGCGCATCGCCGAGACCTTCGAGATGGAAGCCCAACCGCAACTCCTGCTGCTGCATAAGACCATGGTGGTATCCGAAGGCGTCGGCCGCCGTCTCAACCCCAGCGTCAATATGTGGGAGCTGGCACGGCCGCTGATCGAGGCCTGGATGCGCGAGAACCGCGGTCCCGAGGCGCGGATCGCCCGGGCGAGCGCCGACGTGCTGCGCGGCATCGAGAAGCTGCCGTCGCTGGTGCGCGCCGCCGATCGGCTGCTCGATCATCTCGATGAGGGTGGCCTGAAGCTGCACCCGGAGACCGTCCGGCGAATGGCCCGGGAGCAGGCCCGGGCCCAGCGTGCTTCCTGGCCGATCTGGGCAGCGCTCGCATTCGGTCTGATTGTCGGTTTCCTGATGAGCTGAGGTCCATGGCGTTTCTCGATCACATCCGCTTCTGCAATACCCACGACCTGCGCGATTTCGTGCCGTTCCGCGTCGGTCAGGCCCGAGTCGGGCTGATGCGCCGCCCCCTGTCGTTGGAGCTGCGGCGGTTCGGCCCCCTGTTCCACGTGTTCGAAGATCTGGTCCATCTCGATCCTCGGCTGACAACGCCCGCCGCTCGCACCGAAGCGGTCGCCGAAGCGGTGGCGGCGCTGGCCGAGGACGGGCTGCTGCCGCGGCTGCGCGGCGAGAGATATCCGGTGATGGAGCGGCTCACGGACACACCGGTCTTCGAGATCGACCGGGCGGCGGCGACCGCCTTCGGGATCATCAACCGCGGCTTCCACCTGAACGGCATCGTCGGCACGGGCGACGACGCCCGCATGTGGGTGGCCCGCCGGGCCTGGGACAAGTCGACCTATCCCGGCCACCTGGACAACATCGTCGCCGGCGGCCATCCGGTCGGCTATTCGCCGCGGGAGAACCTGGTCAAGGAATGCGCCGAGGAGGCCGGGATCGCCGAGCCCCTGGCGCGCCAGGCGGTGGCGACCGGCATGGTCTCCTACGTGATGGAGGTCGAGGACGGCGGCCCGTCCAGCACCGGCGGCGAGATGGGCGGCGGCCTCCGACGCCATGCCTTCTGGGCCTACGACCTCGCCCTGCCGGAGGATTTCAGGCCCGTGCCGGTCGACGGCGAGGTCGCAGAGTTCATGCTGATGCCCTGGCGCGAGGTTGCCGGGATCGTCGAACGCGGCCCGGTCACCGGACCGGAAGGGTTCAAGTACAACTGCAACCTGGTGGTCATCGACTGGCTGATCCGCACCGGCCGCATCGACCCGGACCATCCGGACTACCTGGAGCTCTGCACCGGTCTGCACGCGGTGTTTCCCTGACCGTCCGGGTCGAGCTTCCGCCCTCTTCCCGTCACCCTGAACGCGATTCGGGATCCACTCGTCCGCCGCGCGCCTGACCGGATTATCGGCCCTGACTCGAGTCGATGGCGACGCCTTCCAAAGACCGCTACGGCCCGAACCCAACCCGCGCCATCACCTCCGCCGGACTCACGCCGCTCTCCCGCAGCGCCTTCAGCGTCAGAGCGCGATCGCGTTTGGCGAAGCGGCGGCCGGTCTCGGGGTCCACAAGCAGCGGGTGGTGCGCGTAGTCCGGAACCGGCAGGTCGAGCAGAGCCTGGAGCAGGCGGTGGACATGGGTCGCCTGGAACAGGTCCTCACCGCGGGAGACCAGCGTCACCCCCTGCAGCGCATCGTCGACCGTGACCGCCAGATGGTACGACGTCGCCACGTCCTTGCGGGCCAGAACCACGTCGCCGAACACCTCCGGGCGCGCCGTCTGCTTCCCGTGTCCACGATCCGACCATGTCAGGGCGCCGGCCCGCCGCACCGCCTCGGCCATGCGCAGACGCAATGCATAGGGCTCTCCCGCCGCCGCGCGCCGGCTGCGTTCATCCTCCGCCATCAGCGCGTCCGTACCCGTCACCGCCGGACCGTCCGGTCCCCTCATCGGTCGGTAGTGCGGCGCGGAGAGGGCCTCATCCAGTTCCTTGCGGGAGTGGAAACACTTGTAGAGCAGCCCCAAAGCCTCCAACCGGTCGAGGGCGGCGCGGTAGTCTTCCATGTGGTCCGATTGACGGCGCACCGTCCCGTCCCATTCGAGACCGAGCCAGGCGAGATCTTCCAGGAGTGCCGCCTCGAATTCGGGCCGGCAGCGGGCGGTGTCGATATCCTCGACCCGGAGCAGGAACCGGTCGCCCCGCCCGCGCTCGACGAAGGCGGCCGCATGCAGCGCCGAATAGGCGTGACCCAGATGCAGCAGGCCGGTCGGGCTCGGGGCGAAGCGGGTGGTGGTCATCCCCGCTCGGTACCGCTAGGGTCTCGCCCGGTCAACTGAAGGACGGTTAACGAGAGGGTATTCAGCCATGTCAGAGTTGGACGGCCCGCGGTTCGGGCCCGCGAATGGCGGCGACGCGGACGCCCTCGTGGTGATGCTGCACGGTCTCGGCGCCGACGGGAACGACCTGATCGGCATCGCCCCGGTTTGGGCGCGGGAGATGGGATCGGTGGCCTTCGCCTCGCCGCATGCCCCGTTCCCCTGCGACATGGCCCCGTATGGGCGCCAGTGGTTCAGCCTGCAAAGCCGCGATCCGGCCGACATGCTGGCCGGGATTCGCGTAACCGCTCCCCAGGTCAACGCCTACCTGGATGGCGAGTTGGATCGCCTCGGGCTGGGGCCGGAGAAACTGGCGCTGGTGGGATTCAGCCAGGGCACCATGACCGCGCTCTACACGGCCCTGCGCCGGCCGGCGCCGATCGCCGGCATCGTCGGCTATTCCGGCGCGCTGATCGCCGGCGACCTGCCGGACGACCCTGTGACCGCCACGCCGCCGGTCGTCCTGGTCCATGGCACCGCGGACGAGGTCGTCCCGTTCGGCGCCATGCAGCACGCCGAAGCCACGCTGACCGAGGCTGGACTTGCGGTCGAATCGGTCGCGCGGCCGGGCCTCGGCCATGGCATCGACGAGGTCGGCCTCGGCATCGGTGCGGCGTTCCTGCGCCGCGTTCTCTGTCTTTGACGACTTTCTCGACGGGGTCTTGCGAGGACCATAAAACTGTAACAACATATAGATATACAGCGCCTCAGAGCTTGGCACGAACTCCCTAGTATTTGGGTAGTAATGGCGATGCGAAACGAGTGGGAAGACAAGATATTGTGGCAGAGCATGCAGCGAAGTGCTGCGTGGCATGCCGCGGCTCTCCCTAGTCGCGCGCCGCGGGCCCTGCCGAGAAATCGGAGGAGCACGCGGTGACGGGGCCGGACGCAGCACCCGCGCTCGTCCTCAATGCCGATTTCCGGCCGCTTTCCTATTTCCCGTTGTCGCTCTGGTCCTGGCAGGACGCCGTCAAGGCAGTGTTCCTCGACCGGGTGAATATCGTCTCCGAGTACGACACCACCGTGCGCAGTCCGAGCTTCGAAATGCGGCTGCCCAGCGTGATCGCCCTCAAGGAATATGTGCACCAGTCGCGGCGCCCGGCCTTCACCCGGTTCAACGTATTCCTGCGCGACCGCTTCTCCTGCCAGTACTGCGCCGAGCGGCTCCCGACCCAGGAGTTGACCTTCGACCATGTTGTTCCGCGCTCCAAGGGCGGACGGACGAGCTGGGAGAACGTGGTCACCGCGTGCGGCGCCTGCAATCTGGTCAAGGGCAACCGCATGCCGCGCGACATCGGCATGATCCCCATCACCGCGCCGAAGCAGCCGAGCGCCTACGAATTGCAGCAGAGCGGACGCGGGTTCCCGCCGAACTATCTGCATGAGAGCTGGCGCGACTACCTCTACTGGGACATCGAATTGGACCATGACGACATGGCCGACGACCTGCCCCGGATCACGGCGACCTCACCGGCGTTCTGACGCTCCCGGCGCCGGCACGGGGCCAGGGAGTGGTTGGATGTGGGCGGAAGACAGTTGGGACCGGCCCGCCGCGCGGCGTGCTACCGCTCGTCCCGCACCGTGGTCAGCAGGGCGAGCCCCGCCACCAGGAACAGCACGATCGTCGCCATGCCGGCACGCTGGCTGTCGAAGGCAAGCGTCGCCCAGCCGAGCACCAGCGGGCCGGCAAAGTTCGTCGCCTTGCCGGACAGGGCAAACAGGCCGAACATCTCGGCGCGCTGATCCGGCGGCGCGAGCCGCGCCATGTACGTCCGCGAGGCGGCCTGGGCCGGGCCCATGAAGGTGCCGAGCGCCATGCCGATGCCCCAGAACCAGGTCTTGTCCGGGGCCAGCAGGGCGGCGACACCGAAGGCCACAAGGCCGATCAGCGCCCAGAAGATCGCCCGTTTCGGGCCCACCCGGTCGTCGATCCAGCCGAAGGCGACCGCGCCCAGCCCCGCCGTGACGTTCAGGGCGATGCCGAACAGGATGATCTCGTCGAAGTCCATGCCGAAGGTCCCGGCGGCATAGATCCCGCCGAAGGTGAACAGGGTCGTCAGCCCGTCGGCATAGAGCATACGGGCCACCAGGAACCGGGTCACCGGCTGCGACCAGCGCAGGCGTCGGACCGTCGCCCAGATCCGCCGCAGCCCGTCGCGCACCGCCTCGCCCAACGGCTCGCCCTCGGGCAGGCGGGATTCCGGGACCATCAGGAAGGTGGGGAGCGAGAACACCGCGAACCAGATCGCCACCAGCAGCGCCGTCGCCCGCACCGGCTCCGCCTGGGCCTTGTCGAGACCGAAGGGGGGCGGATCCGCCTGGATCAGGACGAACAACGCCACCACCAGACAGGACAGGCCGCCGAGATAGCCGAGCCCCCAGCCGAGGCCGCTGACCCGTCCCAGCCGCTCCGGTGCGGCCACTTCCGCCAGCATCGCGTTGTAGAACACGGTGGCGAACTCGAACCCGATGGTGGCGATGATGACCAGGGCCAGCGCCCGGGTGACGAAGGCCGGATCCGGCTCGACCGTCCACAGCGCGGCGGTGGCCAGGATGCAGAGCCCGGAGAACACCAGCAGCCATGGCTTGCGCCGGCCGGTGCGGTCGGCGATGGCGCCGAGCATCGGGCTGAGGATGGCGATGCAGACCGCCGAGATCGCCGTGGCGTTGCCCCACAGGAACGTGCCCGTCGTCTCGTCCGGTGCCACGCCCTTGGTGAAATAGGCGGCGAAGACGAAGGTGGAGATCACCGTCGGAAACGCCGAATTCGCCCAGTCGTACAGACACCAGCCGATCACCGGGCCGCGGGGACGACCGCTCATCGCATTCCCAGCCAATCCTCAGCATCCTCGACAGAGAAAAAGATTCTGAACACGGAGCCCGGATAGTCGAAGCTGACCGCCCGGGCAAGCTTGGTCAGCAGCGTGTCACGCAGCACGATCGCCACCTGGGTGCCGGTATCGCGTCCCATGGCGAACCGTTTCCAGGCGGAGGACACGTCCCGCAGGCCGCGCCAACCGTAATGGCCCTCGCCGGTCAGGTCGCGGGCATCCACCAGCGTCGAACAGTCGAGAACTTCCGGGTGCTGCGCCCAGATCTGGGGCACGCCCTGGGACAGGTCGTCGTCGGTCACGCCCCCCCGCAGCCGGATGGTGAGGACCAACCGACGGTAATCGACCTGCCAGGAGATCCTGCCGCCGGTGTATTCACCGGTCGCCAAGGCCCCCGGATGGGCCACGCCGTCCGAGCTCATCGGGACAGCAGCGCCCGCATCTGGCCGTTGGCGACGGCAAGCATGGCAAGATCGACATGGTCGGCGGCGCGGATATCCTCGAGCAGCCGGTCGGTCCGGGTGACGTCGTCCGGGCGCTCCCCCGTCCAGGCCGAGATCGCCGCGTCGGCGCTGTCGCCTGTCTTGCTCTTACCCTTGGCCTTGCCCTTCAATATGCCCCCATCCGCATGGCCGAGCACGTTCTGAGCGAGATGCCCCTGGTGCAGGTAGAAATCGTCGACCAGGGCGTTGATCGCCAGCTTCTGCCAGTAGGTATCCGCCGCCAGTTCGACCGCCCGGTCGCGCAGCCAGTCCAGCGAGAAACGCGCGCCGACCTGGAAGTAGACGGTGGCGACGGTGCGCACGTCGGAGTTGGACGCCGAGGCAAGCCGGACGACGTCGCAGGCCGAGGAAAGCGCCTCGAGCGAAGCGATCTCGTGGGCCAGTGCCTTCGACACGCCCTTCTCCTCGAGTTCACCGCAGACCAGGTTGAGGTCGTCGCGTTCCACCATGCCGATCACGTCGACCAGACAGCCCTTGAGCGCACTCACCCCCGGCTCGAACTCGTTCACGTGGCTGGCAATGTCGAGCGGACGGCGGCCATTGCGCAGGAACCAGAGGGTCTCGCGCTCGACCAGTCGCTGGATGTCCAGCAGCATCCGGGTCTGCAGGGCGGCCGGCACCTTGTTGTCCAGCGCCTCGATGGCATCCCACAACCCGCGCAGGCCGAACACGTCGCGCACGATGGTGAAGGCCCGGGCGATCTCCGCCGGCTTCGCTCCGGTCTGCTCGCCAAGCGTATTGAGGAAGGTCGCGCCGACCCGGTTGATCATCGAATTGGTGACCGTGGTGGCGATGATCTCCCGGCGCAGCCTGTGCGCCAGGATCGCCTTGCCGTGCTTTTCGCGGAGGCGGGCGGGGAAGTAGAGTGCCAGATCCTCGGTCAGGGCCGGATCGTCCGGCAGGTCGCTGGCCAGCAGATCGTCGTACAGCTCCATCTTGGCATAGGCCAGCAGAACGGCAAGTTCCGGCCGGGTCAGACCCTTGCCGTCGGAGATCCGGTCGGCGATCGCCTCGTCGTCCGGCAGGAACTCGATCCGCCGGTTCAGCTTCAGGTGACCGCGCTCCAGCCCCCGCATCAGACGGCTCTGGGCATCAATCAGGGTCAGGCCCTGATGGGATGCGATCGACAGCGCCTGGGTCTGATCGTAGTTGTCGGCCAGCACCAGATCCCCGACCTCTTCGGTCATCGCCTCCAGCAGCTTATCGCGCTGCTTCAGGGTCATGTCGCCATCGGCCACGATCGCGCCGAGCAGGATCTTGATGTTGACCTCATGGTCGGAGCAGTCGACGCCGGCGGAATTGTCGATCGCATCCGTGTTGAGCTTCACGCCTTTCAGCGCCGCCTCCATGCGACCGCGCTGGGTGACGCCGAGGTTCGCGCCCTCTCCGAGCACCTTGGCGCTGATCTCGCGAGCGTCGATGCGGACCGGATCGTTGGCCCGGTCGCCGGCGTCGAGATTGCTCTCGCGTTCCGACTTCACATAGGTGCCGATGCCGCCGAACCAGAGCAGGTCGACCTCGGCCTTCAGGATGGCGCGGATCAGATCGTTCGGCGTCACCGAGTCCTCGGTCATGCCGAACGCCTTCTTGATCTCGGCGGTCAGCTTGATCGACTTGGCCGACCGCTCGAACACGCCACCACCCTTGGAGATCAGCTTGCCGTCGTAATCCGACCAGCTCGACCGCGGCAGTTCGAACAGCCGCTTACGCTCCTTGAAACTCTTGGCCGGATCCGGGTTCGGGTCGACGAAGATGTGCAGATGGTTGAACGCGCCGAGCAGACGGATGTGCTCGGACAGCAGCATGCCGTTGCCGAACACGTCGCCCGACATGTCGCCACAGCCGACGACGGTGAAATCCTCGGTCTGGGTGTTGTGGCCGAGTTCGCGGAAATGGCGCTTCACGCTCTCCCACGCGCCGCGGGCGGTGATGCCCATCTTCTTGTGGTCGTACCCGGCCGACCCGCCGGAGGCGAAAGCGTCGTCGAGCCAGAATCCGTAGTCCTGGGAAACGCCATTGGCGATGTCGGAGAACGTCGCCGTGCCCTTGTCCGCGGCGACCACGAGATAGGGGTCGTCAGCGTCGTAACGCACCACCTGCTCGGGCGGGATAACGTCGGGGCCGGAGATGTTGTCGGTGATATCCAGCATGCCCCGCATCAGAATCTTGTAGCACTCGATGCCTTCGGCCTGGATTTCCTCGCGCGAGCCGCCGACGGGCGGGCGCTTGACCACGAAGCCGCCCTTGGAGCCGACCGGCACGATGACCGCGTTCTTCACCTGCTGGGCTTTCATCAGACCGAGAATCTCGGTGCGGAAATCCTCGCGTCGGTCGGACCAGCGGATACCGCCACGCGCGACCTTGCCGCCGCGCAGGTGCACCGCCTCTACCCGGGAACTGTAGACCCAGATCTCGACCAGCGGGCGTGGCAGCGGCAAATCGCTGACGTTCTGGCTGTCGAGCTTGAAAGAGACGTAGCTCTTCGGCTCCCCGTCGGCGCCCATCTGATAGAAATTGGTGCGCAGGGTGCTGCGGACCAGATTGAGGAACCGGCGCAGAATTCGGTCCTGGTCCAGGTTGGCGACATCGTCGAGCGCCGCATGGATCTGGTCCTCCAGAGCCTCGACAGCCTTCTCACGGCCGATATCGCCCGCCGGATCGAACCGGGCCGCGAACAGCTTGACCAGCAGGCGCGCGATCGGCGCATACGCCAGCAGCGTCTCCTCCATATAGTCCTGGGAGAAGGTGAAGGCGGCCTGACGCAGATACTTGGCATAGGCGCGGATCACCGTGACCTCGCGCCAGGTCATGCCGGCGTTCAGGACCAGACCGTTGAATCCGTCATTCTCCATCCGACGGTCCCAGACGGCGCCGAACGCCTCCTGGAACGGAGCCTTGATGGTGGCGAGGTCGCACTCGGTATCGACCCGCAGCCGCATCTCGAAATCATGCAGCCAGACTGCCTGTTTCATGCCGCCGCCGGCGATCTCGAACGGGACCTCGGAGAGCACGCGCACGCCCATGTTCTCCAGCATCGGCATGACGTCGCTGAGCGGCACGGGCGCACCGCCGTGGAACAGCTTGAGATGCAAGACGTCGTCGTCCACACCGATCGGGCGGAACAGGTTCATGCCCAGCGTGGCATCGCCGCCGATCTCCTCCATGCGCTCCATATCGAAGATGGCGGCATGGGCGGAATAGGCTTCCTTATAGCTGGTCGGGAAGGCGGGACCGTACCGGCGGAGCAGCTTCTGCGACGCCTCCTCGCCCTTGTCCTCGACCAGGGCATCGTGGAGTTTGTCCTCCCAGCTCCGGCCGGCATCGATCAGACGATGGCAGAGCTCGTCCACATCGACATCGGGGATCTCGCCGCGGGTGGTGGCGATGATGAAATGCAGGCGGGCCAGCACGCTGTCCGACATCTGGGTGTAGAACGACGTCACCTCGCCGTTGAAGGCGGTCGCCAGGATCGCCTGGAAGCGTTCGCGCAGCTGCGTATTGTAGTGGTCGCGCGGCACGAAGACGAGGGCGGTGACGAAGCGCTCGAACGCGTCGCGGCGCACGAACAGTGCCGTTTTCTGCCGCTCCTGGAGATGCAGGATGCCGATCGAGATCTCGAACAGCTCGTCCTCGCTCGCCTGGAACAGCTCGTCGCGCGGATAGGTTTCCAGAATGTTGACCAGCGCCTTGCCGTCGTGGCTGGCGGGGCGGAACCCGGCGCGCTCGACGATCTTCTCGACCCGGCGGCGCAGCAGCGGGATTTCCTTGGGACTCTGGTTGTAGGCGACCGAGGTGAACAGGCCGATGAAGCGGTGCTCGCCGACCACCTTGCCGGACTTGTCGATCTTTTTGACGCTGATCGAGTCGAGCGGGACCGGACGATGCACGGTGGAGACCTTGTTGGCCTTCATCACCAGCAGGGGCGTCGGGTCGAGCAGGAAGCCCTGAACCTGCTCCGGCAATCCGGCGAGGTCGCGCAGCCCGTTGAACACACTGACTTCCGGCGAGCGGATGATGCCGAGGCCGCTCTTCTCGACGACGTCCATGCGCAGCTTCTTGCCGGTGCCGACATAGTCGTACTGCCGATAGCCGAGGAAGGTGAAGTGGTTCTCCTCGATCCAGCGCAGGAACGCGCAGATCTCCGTCAGGTCCGCCTTGCTCTGGCCCTTTGGCGGCGCCTTCTCCAACTCGGCGATGACATCGACCATGGTCTTGCGCATGGCCCGCCAGTCCTCGACGGCGGCGCGCACGTCCTGCAGCACCTGGGCCAGCGCGGTCTCGATCTCGGTCAGCGCCTCGGCCGAGGTCTGCTCCGACACCTGGAGATGCATGTAGGATTCGCCGATCGCGCCGTCGGCCGTCTCGCCCTCCCCGAGCAGCGTCGCGACCGCACCCTTGCTGTCCCGGGTGACTCGCAGAATCGGGTGAATGACCAGGTGAACCGTCAGGTCCCGCCGGTTCAGTATGGCGGTTACCGAGTCGACCAAAAACGGCATGTCATCGTTCACGATCTCGATGACCGTGTGGGTCGACTGCCAGCCGACCTCCTCGAAGCGCGGGTTGTAGGCGCGGATGCGGGCCTGGCCGGCTTTACGCTCGCGGCCGAAGGTCCAGATGGAAATCGCCGCGCCGAACAGATCCTCGACCTCTTCGTCGATCAGATCCTGTGGCGCGACATTTTCGAAGAACTGCCTAACGAATGTCTCCGCGGTCTGTGCCTTGATTCCCTGCAATCGTTCGTGAACCAGGGCGCAAACCGCCTCGATCTTCTCCACCTTCAGAGTCTCGGTTCGACCGCGCATGTCAGTACCCCCCAATGGCAACGCTGCCGTGCCTTGGCCAGCCCGGTCAGGTCGGATCAGCGTATCAGAACGGCGGAACCGCCGGAAACAGTTCAGTTTTTATGGATTCATGACGCGCCTCACGCGCCTCGGCGGCATCCGGGCAGCCACTCTTTGAGCGCGGCGGCCGGCTATCAAAAATTGATAGAACAGATAGAAAACTGATCAAATATTGATTGGTTTTCTCTACCTAAGATAAAGTTTCGAGTTTGCGAAATCCGAGTCAATACGCCGCCTGGTTGTCAGTTTCTCTTTGAAGCGACGGTTGGCCCGGACGCCAATTCACCAATGGAGGATCTGATGCAGAGAACTCGGCTACCACAAGCCTTAGCCGGAACGATCATGGGTGATCTCATCGCGGCGGGACAGCGCGTACTAGCCCGTTACGGTGCCGAAATGACGATCCACGGAGACTTTACCGCCTTTGCCGGCGTGGACCGGGACAGCGCCATCGCCTTCCCCGGGTACTTCAACGATACCACGAATGCTGACAGGGGGATGTGCGTTCTGATCCACAAGGACGGGGAGACGATCGGTACCTATGCCTGCGCTCATTACCTGCCGGCCGATACCATGGCCCAGTATCTGGACGAGGTCGGTCTTCATCGGGCCTGCGCCGCCCCGGACATCGAGATTTATGGGACGGTCCGGGAATGGTTCGAGGCGATGGAGGGGCCGTCGGCGTTCTCCGGCGGCATCTGGGTACGCCCGGATCTCAGGGGCACGGACCTGTCCAAGTTCCTGGTGCCGTTCCTGCCCGTGATCGGCCGCAGTTTCGCGGTCGAGGTCTGGGACGCCAAGCACGTCTTCTTCATGGTGCCGGACATCATCATGAAGAAGGGCATCGCGGAACGTTATCGTCCGCTGTTCCTGGAATCGGGGGCGACCTGGCATTACACGTCGCCGCCGACGCCGCTCTGGTTCGGCTACGCGGCCCCGGTGCAGATCATCAAGGACGCGCTGGATTTCATCTCCAAAGGTCCGGACGTCCTAGTTCCGACCAGGACACCACTGCATGCCGCTCGTGATGCTGAACTGGTACGCTAAGCACGGTGAAATCCAGGTCCCCACGCCGGCAATAGGCCAGGTTCGGCTCATTGGCGATGATGCAACGCCAGTACCGCTCTGACGCCGAGACGGCAACGTCCTGATCCGCGAGCTCCATCAGGGGGCGTCCGACCATGTTGTTGGACGCCCACCGAAGGCCGTGGCCGAGCAACCCGATCGTCAGGCCGCCGCTGTCACCGACATATACGCTCGACATCCGGTCTGTCGTGCCGCCGAGACGGTCGACCAGCTCCTCCAGGTCCTTCGTCTCCATCGACTGCGCCCACAATCGCGTCAGGCTGGCAAACCGCCCCGACATCCGTCGGATCAGATCCGGCGGCAGCGTTGCCGTGACCATGGGTTCGCGGTCGCTCGGCATCCGCGCACTGGCGAGCGCGCCCTCAGCCATGAGGGTCGCCGCGACTTTGTCGATCGAGCTTCTGCGTGCCTGGATCGATCCGTTCTGAGCAAGCATTCGATAGACCGTCGCCTCTCCCAGACCGGCAGCCCGCGCCAGCTGCTCGCGCGTCCAGTTCACCCGCGCCAGCGCCTCCCGCAACGCTTCCCCTGTGAGGTGTTCGGTCATGGAAACAGCCTACATCCACAGGGCTAGAAATTAAATCTGATAGATCGACGATCGATTTGATCGGAAGGTCTCCTAATTTATATCAAAATTCTATCAATTTCCGATAGTCACATTGCAATTATGTCGCTAGTGTTTGCCGTACTACTCCCGCATGACAGAACGGCTATTGGACTCGAAACATGTCTCCCAACGACGACATTTCAGGTAGCGGCAGCTCCGGACCGCGAGATCGAGAGACCCTTGCCGGTCGACCTGCGTCCCTGACGCACGGGTCGCGGGAGCCCGCCGGACCCATGGCGCCGTTCGCCGGCTCCGGCTTCTCCAGCACCGATCTCATGCGCGGCCACGGCCTCCCTGTCGGTCTCACGGTGCCGTCGATCCAACTGGCCCACGCCCTGAAACTTCTGGGCGGGGACACACAGCATACCGCCCCTGGGTCCGAGCACCATTTTGGATCGCCCGGAAGGGCCGGAACCGACCGCGCGCAAGGCGATCGGCACCACGGCAATGCAGCCGAGGCGCGCCGTCTGATCGCGGACGCTCTGGCGTCACTGGCGGGGTCGGCCGGGTTGAGCATCCCGATGGGAGCCCTCGCCAAAGCCCCGGAAGCTGAGACGGAGACGGAAACGGTCGACCTGGAGCTGGAAGCGGTATTCGTCGAGTTCGATCTGGCCTGTGAGGCGTGGCATGCGCTGCCCGAATCGGTCGAAATGTGGACACCGAGCGCGGATGTGGACCGCTATCTGGCGGCGGAGGAGGCCGTTCTGAATCTCGCCGATGGAAGTCCGGGGGTTCTAGGCCGTCAGGCCAGCCTGCTGCTCGACCTGACCGACGAGATCGCTGATCAGTTGGGTCCGTCGACGGCGAACGCGATCGCCAACATCGCCCAGGGACTGCTGCTGCGACTGCGCCCTTGACGACCCCGACTTTGGCGATCGCGTCCGGGCCAACACGCGCCGCCGTCCGGACCTTGTCCGGACGGGTCAATCGTCAATGTGCAGGAAATTTGGAGCGGGCGAGGCGATTCGAACGCCCGACCCCAACCTTGGCAAGGTTGTGCTCTACCCCTGAGCTACGCCCGCGCTCCGTCGAGGACGCGGATAATAGCGGTGGTTCACACGATTGCAAGAGCGATTAACACCGCGCGCGACGGATTTTTTCGGCCCACTGGAAACGCCGAAAATACAAGCGTTTCCAGTTGCTTAATGAACCGGACCCGGCCCGCGCGTCACTCTCCCGAGGTGACTTTCAGGTGGAAAACCGCCCAGGCGAGGCCGGAGTCGTCCTCCGCGGTCTGGCCTTCGTAGCTCCCCGCCGGGAACACCAGCCAGGTCGGACCACGTCCGCCGATCGACAGCGGTACGCCGGCCATCGACGTCGCCAGCACGAAGGTGCCGGCCTCGACCTCGGAAATCTTGAAGGACGGGGCGTAACCGTCGATCGCCTGAACCAGGACCTCGCTGCCCTCCGCGCCCACGGCCTGGAGAACCGCGGCCAATGTCGGGCCGCTGACGGTCACCGGTCCCGGCCAGTTCGGATAGCCGACCTCGACAGTCTTCTGCGGCAGGGCCGCCAGATCCTGCAGTGTGAATGCGAAGGCCCGCTCGAACTTTTCATCCAGCGCGCCGAACAGCGAGTCGTTGAAAGGGTCGAAGGCACCGCGATTGGTTGTGGCGATCTGCCCGGTGACGGTGACCACCACCGGGCCGTTGGCCAGGGCCATGTCGGGGCCGCGAAGCAGTGTCAGAACGGCGAGGGTCAGGGCCAGAGCGATCCGCTGCATAGAAACCTCCATATCGGGAAAATCTGGGGCAAACCGGTGGGAAGACTATCATGTTTGCGTGACGGACAAGATGCCATCGGATGAACCCTGTCGTCGTCCTGGCGCGGCCCTGGCGCGGCTCTGGCGCGACGGTGACCGCCAGGTGATGCAAGTGGGCCGCAAAATGCGCTACAGA
>JARGOG010000053.1 GCA_029212785.1 Thalassobaculaceae bacterium | reverse complement strand
TTACGGCGCGCCGAGCCCGCCCATCAGGATGTATTTGATCTCGGTGAATTCCTCGGTGCCGTACTTGGAACCCTCGCGACCGAGACCGCTTTCCTTCATGCCGCCGAACGGCGCCACCTCGGTGGAGATGCCGCCCTCGTTGACGCCGACCATGCCGTATTCCAGCGCCTCGGCGACCCGCCACACCCGACCCAGATCGCGGGCGTAGAAGTAGCTCGCCAAGCCGTATTCGGTATCGTTGGCCATGGCGATCACCTCCTCTTCGGTCTTGAAGCGGAACAGCGGGGCCACCGGACCGAACGTCTCCTCGCGGAAGATCTTCATGTCGGTGGTCGCACCGGTCAGCACCGTGGGGGCGAAGAAGTTGGCGCCGAGACCGGCGACACGGGCGCCGCCGGTGGCAACCTTGGCGCCCTTGGCGACCGCGTCCATCACATGCTCCTCGACCTTGTCGACGGCCGAGCCCTCGATCAGCGGACCGAGCACGACGCCGTCGTCGAAGCCGGCACCCTGCTTCATCTTGGCGACCGCCGCGGCCAGGGCCTGGGAGAACTTCTCGTAGATCCCGTCCTGCACGAAGATCCGGTTGGCGCACACGCAGGTCTGACCGGTGTTGCGGAACTTCGACAGAATCGTACCTTCCACGGCGGCGTCGATATCGGCGTCGTCGAAGATGATCATCGGCGCGTTGCCGCCCAGCTCCAGGCTGACCTTCTTCACCGTGCCGGCCGCCTTGGCCATGATCTGCTTACCGATCGGGGTGGAGCCGGTGAAGCCGATCTTGCGCACGATCGGGTTGGTCGCGAGCTCGTCGCCGATGGCCGACGCGCTCTTGCCGACGACGATGTTGAACACGCCCGCCGGAATGCCGGCACGCTCGGCCAGAACCGCCAGCGCCAGGGCGGAATACGGGGTGAGCTTGGCCGGCTTGATCACCACCGGGCAACCGACCGCCAGCGCCGGCGCGCATTTGCGGGTGATCATCGAGTTCGGGAAGTTCCACGGCGTGATGGCGCCGACGACGCCGACCGGCTGCTTGATCACGACGATCCGCTTGCCCGGCGCGTGGTTCGGGATCACGTCACCGTAATTGCGCTTGGCCTCTTCGGCGAACCACTCCACGAACGAGGCGCCATAGGCGATCTCGCCCTTGGCCTCGGCCAGCGGCTTGCCCTGCTCGGCGGTCATGATCGCGCCGAGATCGTCCTGGGCCGCCATCATCAGATCGAACCATTTACGCAGGATCTGGGCGCGCTCCTTGCCGGTCTTCTCGCGCCAGCCCTTCCAGGCGGCGTTGGCGGCCTCGATCGCGCGCCGGGTCTCGGCCTGGCCCATATCAGGGATGGTGCCGATCTTCTTGCCGGTCGCCGGGTCCTCGACGTCCACCGTGCCGCCGCCATCGGCGCCGACCCACTGACCGTTGATGTAGCCCTGCTGTTTGAATAGCTCCGGATCCTTCAGACGGCTGGCGAGATCCATTTGGTATGCTCCCTCGTGTGCCGGCCGGCTTTCGCCCCCTGGCGGAAGCGGCACGGCAGATGGTGTTTGCGGTGTTGTCGGTACTATAGGCAGCGTTCCGCCGATTTGAAGTGCGCGAAACGCGGGACGGTCACGATCCGAAACCACGGCAAGCCGTGCCAGGCGCGGCCCGCAGCCGATGGCGGCTTTCGAGTCGACAAACGAGAATGAATATCAAATTATTCTCTCGTTAATCGCAATCGAGGCGCCTGCATGGCGGATGGCGTGGCACAACGGGCGGCGAGTGAGGTCGAGTTGTTTCGCCGACTCGAGGAGATCGAACGGCGTCTCCGCGAGACGTTCCGGATTTATGCCGCACCACCTTCGCGCCCGCATCGCCGCGTGGTCGCCGATACGCTGATGCTGGTCGACCTCATCCGACGCGCGCCATCGGTGGCGGATATCGAGGCGGTGGAAATGGTGGCCGGCGTGCTGGAGACAGCCCAAGACGTCCGTCAGGCCCGGCGGATGGAGCGCGACCTGCGTCTGAGGATCGATACCGATGCCCGCCGGCAACGGATCCATCTCGTCGCCTTCGCGACGGCTTTCACCCTGCTTCTGACCGTCGTCATCGTGGTTCTTGTCGCCCTTCATCTCGGCAGCCAGCATACCCTCGGGGTAAACAGGGACCTGTGGCTCGGATTCGCCTTCGGCCTCCTGGCGGCAGGGACGGCGCGGATCATCGACACCCTCAAGGATACGGGCCGCGAGGTGACCCTGGATCTGGTGTCGATCGAACTCCGGCTTCTGGGCGAGCTGCTGTTCTCGATCTGCGCCGCTTTCGGCCTGATGTTCCTGGTGCATCTGTTCGAGTGGGCCGAGATTGCGAACTGGATCTCCAAAGGGCTCTGGAGCGTGGTTCAGGGTGTCGCGGCCCAGGCGCTCGCCGACCGCGCCCGGGACGGATCGGTCGACGCGGCCTCCGGGTTTCTGAGCGCCCTGATCGGCGGTGTGTATGCCCGGCGTGTCCTGCGCCTGGTCTACCGTGGCGTCACCAAGCCGGTTCGCCTTCTCACCCACCGAAAGGAGAAGATTAATTAAGTTATTCCCGATTTTGCTTAAATAAACCTATACTCAACCAATTGATCGAGGGAGGGCGGGTGTCCATGCGGGCATGGTGGTACGACTCACCGGTGTCGACAATCCTGCCGCGCGGCGGCGGTCCGAACCGGCCCATTGATGCGGAAGAGCTGATCGAGAACCTGCGCCTGAACGTCATTGACGAGCTGAACCGCTCGGCCGCCAAAGGCAGGCGCCGACAGCTCATCGAAATCCTGGAGATCTGCACCGCGGCACGGCGCTCGGCAACCGCCGAAGAGTCCGCGCCCGACATCCTGAATCTGCTGCGTGCGGTAAAGACCGGCCAACTCGACGAGGCGGATCTCCGGCCTCTGTTCCTCGATCTCCGGCATCGGAGCGGTCTGCCGCCGCTGTCCCGGCCGCCGGCGAGCTACGTGATGCGCGGGGCTGTCCCGTCGGTCGCGGTCCTGCTCGCGCTGGCCGCGGCACTCGCGGCGTATCACGAGTCCGTTCTCGCTACCCTCGGCGTGACCGGCAGCATCCTCGGTCTGCCGACCGACGCCTTGGCCTATATCGTCGCCGGCAGTGCGACCGGCGTGATGCTCCGCGTCTTCCTGGCCGTGAACGGCGATCGGGACTTCCGACCGCATCACCCGGGCCTCCTGGTCATGGCCGGCGCGTTGCGGCCGGTCTTCGGTCTCGTTGTCGGACTCGCCTTCGCCGTGCTCTACGCCAATTTCGGAGGGCTCCTGGCCGGCGCCATCAAGATCTTCGCCGAGGTCGCCCTGGCCCTGGCCGGCGACGAGGCGGCGCAGATATATGGTCGCCTGTACGGCGTTGCGACCCGCGTCGACGCCATCTGGTCACAACACTTCATGTCGCCCCCGCTGTTCTTCGTCGTGACCGCGTTCTTCACCGCCTACACGCGCCTGGCTCATCAGGTGGTCGAGCGGGCGGCGTTGGCCGCCGTGCGGATCAGGAACCGCTGACGTGGACGCCTCCGTGCGACAGCGCCTGAACGAGCTGCGGTCCGTCGTTTCCGCCAATCTGGACGACGCGCGCGGGATGCTCTTCGACGGCCGTAAACGTCGGCGCCTCGCCGAGATCCTCACCCTGCTGGCGGAAGTCCGCCGCGGTCGGCTACCGGCCGGTGCCGAGGAACCGCTTGAGACCGTGGCCCTGATCGATGAGTTGGCCGACATCCACGATCTCACCGTCGGGACCCGCAATGGACCGGCCCTGGCGGATCAGGCGATCGCCACGTTCCGACGGGCTACGGCAGTCATCCAACCGCCGGAAGACGCCATGGGGTTCATGTTCCGGGGCATGGCCTATTGCCTGTCGACCGCCATAGCGCTGGTGGCGCTGCTGATCTACTGGAACGGCTACAGCAGCCTCGCCGCGCTGTTGTCAACGCCCACCGTCCCTATCCTCTCCGCCGTGGCCGGTGCCGCCGGCGCGATGGTCAGCATGGCGATGCGCATCGGCAAATCGGACATGCCCGCATTCTGGACGCCCAACGAGATGGTCCTGAAAGGAGCGATGCGCCCGCTGATCGGCGCCGCCATCGGCGTGTTCAGCTATGCCGTGATCAAAGGCAAGCTGATCCCGATCGATGTCGGAACCGGCGAGGCCCAGCTCTACGCCTTTCTAGCGATCGCTTTCGCCTCGGGCTTCGGCGAGCGGGTGCAGGTTGATGCCGCGAACCTGCTGTCCGGGCGTGGCCGCAGGGACGCAAGCGAGGACGAAAACGACACGTCGAAGGTCCCGGAGAAGGCCCCGGGAAGCCGCGCGAAGATACCGGCCAGTCCCGCTACCCCGCACCGCGCACCGGTCGGAAGCCAGTCACCCGTGGCCTGAACCGGCGCCATCCGCGGTAACGAAAGCCGTCACCGCACGGACGACCGGGCGGGCGAGCAGCATGCGGGCATGGCCGAACCGCTCGGTCAGTTCCAGCGTGGCGTCGGGACGGCGGGCGGCCAGCGCCTCGGCGTCGGAAACCGGCACCTCGTCGTCCCCCCGGTCATGAAGCAGCAGCAGGCGGGCCGGTAGGTCGTCCGCCACCTTGAGCAGGTCGAACCGGCCGCCGTCGAAGCCCCGGCGGCTCAGCACCGCCATCAGGTCGGCGCTGCGCGATTGCGGTTCGTTCGCCATTTCCAGCCAGCGCCGGGTCGCCGATGCCAGATGCACCGGCGTCGAGATCAACGCCAGCGCCGGCACCTCGGTCGGATCCCCCTTGATGACCTCCGGCACACAGGCGAGTCCGGCCGCCAGACCGCCAAAGGAGTAACCGACGATCGCGGTCGCCGGCGCGCCTTCCCTGGCCAGTTCCGCGCACAGCATGCGCAGCCCGGTCGCGATCCGCGGCAGGCTGGCCGTGGTCCCGCCGCTCTCGCCATGCCCCGGCGCGTCGAACGCCGCACAGCGCACCCCAGCCGCCGTCAGGGCACGGATCACGGCGGCGAAATGGGTCGCCCGCGAGCCCCATCCGTGGACCAGAACCGCACAGGGAGCGCCGGGCGCGGGCGCGGCCGGGTTCCAGCGATAGGTCCGGATCTCGTCGACCATGTCGTCCTGCACGCCGGAGATCGTCAGCGTTCCGCGCGTGGCCTGATCGCCGAGGGCGGTGTCGCCGGGCCGGGCATCCGGCGGGCCCGGCGTGCACCAGCGCTGGAACAGGGCCTCGGCGTCGTCCGGCATGCCGGCGCTCATCGGGGGCCGCTCATTCGACCGTCACGCTCTTGGCGAGATTGCGCGGCTGATCCGCATCGGTGCCCTTTTCCACCGCCGCCAGATAGGCCAGCAACTGGACCGGGATTGCGTAGAGGATCGGCGCCACCTCCGCCGCCACGTCGGGCAGGATGACCAGATGGTCCGCCCCCTCGCCCAACGCTTCCGCCCCCGCCGCATCGGTCAGCAGCACCACGCGGCCGCCGCGCGCACGCACCTCGGCCATGTTGGAGGCGGTCTTGTCGAACCAGCCGTCGCTGGGGGCGACGATGATCACCGGCACATGCTCGTCGATCAGCGCGATCGGGCCGTGCTTCATCTCGCCGGCGGCATAGCCCTCGGCGTGGACGTAGGTGATCTCCTTGAGCTTCAGCGCGCCCTCGAGCGCGATCGGATAGGACAGCCCGCGGCCGAGATAGAGCACATCCCGCGCCCGGGCGAGGTCGCGGGCGATCGGGAGGTAGCGTTCCTCGGCTTCCAGCACGGTGGCGACCCGGCCGGGCACGCCTTCCAGTGCGATCACCAGTCGCAGCGCCTCGCCCTCGTCGATATGGCCGCGCGCGGCGCCCAACGCGATGGCGAGCCCGAGGAAGGCCGTGAGCTGTGCCGTGAAGGCCTTGGTCGAGGCGACACCGAATTCCGGACCGGCGCGGGTCAGCAGCACACCGTCCGCCTCGCGGGCTATGGTGCTTTCCGGCACGTTGACCAGCGCCAGAACGCGCTGTCCCAGGGATTTGGCGTTACGCAGCGCCATCAGCGTATCCAGGCTCTCACCCGACTGCGAGACGGCGATCGCGACACCGCCCGCCGGCAACACCGCCCGGCGGTCGCGGAACTCGGAGGCCAGTTCGGCCTCACAGGCGATCCCGGCGATGCTTTCCATCCAGTAGCGCGCCGTCAGGCCGGCATAGAAACTGGTGCCGGCGGCCAGAATGGTGATCTTGGCGACGCCGAGCGCGTCGTCCAGCGGCGGCGGCAGGGTGGCGGACCCGGTCCCCGGATCGATCACCGCGTGCAGGGTATGGGCGATCGCCTCCGGCTGATCATGGATCTCTTTCTCCATGAAATGGCGATAGTTGCCCTTGCCGATCATCGCGGCGGAGACGGTCGAGACCTGCTCCCGGCGGATGACCTGCGTGCCGTCGCCGGTGAACACCTGAACGCCGGAGCGCCGCAGCACCGCCCAGTCGCCGTCCTCCAGGTAGACGATGCGGCGGGTCAGCGGAGCCAGCGCCACGGCGTCGGAACCGACGAAGGCGGCACCGTCACCGAGCCCGATCGCCAGCGGCGAGGCCCGGCGGGCGGCGAGCAGCAGATCCTCCTGGCCGGCAACCAGCACGACGAAGGCGAAGGCGCCGGTCAGCCGCGGCATGACCCGAGCCATCGCCTGTTCCGGGGAGACGCCGTCCGCGATCTCGCGGTCCAGCAGATGGGCGACCACCTCGGTATCGGTGGTGCTCTCGAAGGTCGCTCCGGCGGCAACCAGTTCGGCGCGGAGAGCGGCATGGTTCTCGATGATGCCGTTATGCACCACCGCCACCCGGCCGGCGACATGGGGATGGGCGTTCTCCACGGTCGGCGGGCCGTGGGTCGCCCAACGGGTGTGACCGATGCCGGACATCCCGGCGAGCGGATCGCGCTCCAGCACCTCCTGCAACGCAGCCAGTTTGCCCGCCGCGCGACGCCGCGCCAGGGTTCCGCCGGTGACCGTGGCAAGGCCGGCTGAGTCATATCCGCGATACTCGAGGCGCCGCAGCGCATCCATCATCAACGGCGCCGCCGGCTGAGCCGACAGCACCCCTACGATCCCGCACATGGATCAGCCTTTCGCTTTCTTCTTGGCACTGTTGCGCTGACGCAGCCGCTCACCGCCGCCGGGCACGGTCTTGGTCTCACCGCGGACGACGACCAGATCGTCAGCCCCGACATCGCGAGTCACGGTCGACCCGGCACCGACGATCGCTCCGTCGCCGACCGTCACCGGCGCCACCAGGGCGGTGTTGGAGCCGATGAAGGCCCCGGCGCCGATATCGGTGCGATGCTTGTTGTAGCCGTCGTAATTGCAGGTGATCGTCCCGGCCCCGATATTGGCGCCGGCGCCGATCCGGGCGTCGCCGATATAGCTCAGGTGATTGGCCTTCGCGCCGGTCTCGATCTCGGCGTTCTTCACCTCGACGAAATTGCCGATATGGGCATTGGCACCGATGCGAGCACCGGGGCGCAGTCGGGCATAGGGCCCGACCACGGCGCCGGGGCCGACATGGGCGCCGTCGAGATGGCTGAAGGCGCGGATCTCCGCGCCCGTCTCGACCACGACCTTGGGGCCGAAAACCACATGCGGACCGACGGTCACGTCCTGGGCCAGGATCGTGTCATGGCTCAGGAACACCGTCTCCGGCGCGGTCAGGGTGACGCCGCCATCCATCGCCGCCAAGCGCAGACGGGCCTGCATCGCCGCCTCCGCCCGGGCAAGGCCGGAGCGCGAGTCCACGCCCTGGGTCTCGATCGGATCGCAGGTGACGACGGCGCAACGCCGACCGCCCTCGCGGGCGATGCCGACCAGATCGGTCAGGTAATACTCGCCCTTGGCATTGGCGTTGCCGATCCGCCGCAGCAGGTCGAAGAGAATGGTCGCGTCGATCGCCATGACCCCGCCGTTGCAGAGCGTCACCTCGAGTTCGTAAGGCGTTGCATCCCGGGCCTCGACAATGCGCTCCAGGCGTCGGTCGGCACCGATGATCAGCCGGCCGTAGAGTGCGGGATCCGCCGGCTCGAAACCGAGCACGACGACGGCCGGATCGTCCGGCGTGTTCCGTGCCGCCACCATGGACGACAGGGTCTCGGCGGTGACCAGAGGCGTATCGCCGAAGCTCACCAGCACGGTGCCGCCGTCCTTGCACCAGTTCTCCAGCGCCTCGGCGGAGGACAGGACTGCGTGACCGGTACCGAGCGGCGGATCCTGGACCGCGACGGCGGCACGGTCGCTGACGGCGGCGCGCACGGCCTCATGCGCGGGCGCGGTGACGACGACCACCGGATCGGCGCCGGTCCGCGCGACCGAATCCAGCACCCAGGACATCATCGGCTTGCCGGCGACGGGGTGCAGCACCTTGGGCAGGGCCGACTTCATCCGCGTGCCCATGCCCGCGGACAGGATCACAGCGGCTACTCGCTCGCTCATCGACGGTGGCTCCTTCTCTCGCTCGTTTCCGTCACCCTCGATCCGGGTCGGGTGAAAATGCCACTGGCCTCGGTCATTGACGAAGACACGTTTTGCAACGGAGTGTAACACTCACAAGCCTTTTCCCAGCCTTTCACCAACGGTCCCCATGCCTCTGCCGCCCCGAACCCGCGCGGTCGTTTTCGACCTCGATGGCACCCTGATCGACAGCGCCGACGATTTGGGCGCCGCCGCCAACCGCCTGCTCGCCGCCGAGGGGCGCCGCGCCCTGCTGGAGTCCGAGGTGCGGCGCTTCATCGGCGACGGAAGCCGGGTCTTCGTCCAGCGCGCCTGGGCCGCCACCGGCGATCCGGCGGACGACTCAACGCTCGACGCGCTGGTGCCCCGCTTCATCGCCGAGTATGAGAGCGACGTCGCCGGCAGCACCCGTCCCTATCCGGGGGCCATCGAAACCATGGCCCGTCTGAAGGCGGCGGGCCTCGCCGTGGCGGTCTGCACGAACAAGCCGCAACGTCCGGCCGAGATGGTTCTGGAGTCGCTGGGCTTCGGGGCATTTGTCGACACCGTCGCCGGCGGCGACCGGTTCCCATACCGCAAACCCGATGCGCGCCACCTGATCGCCACCCTCGACCTGCTGGGCGTATCGGCCGGCGTCGCGGTGATGGTCGGCGACAACGAGCACGACATGGCCGTCGCCCGCGGCGCTGGAACCGGGGCCGTGTTGGTCAGCTACGGTTATGCCCGCACGCCTCTGGCGGAGATCGACGCCGATGCCCGTATCGACACGCTCAGCGCGCTGCCGGGCCTGCTCGACCTGTGACCGAAAGGCGGCGTCGCAGAGTGATTGACAAGCTCTGCCGGTCCCCTTAGATACCGCGTTCCCGATACAGACCGGGCGCGTAGCTCAGCGGGAGAGCACTGCCTTCACACGGCAGGGGTCGCTGGTTCAATCCCAGCCGCGCCCACCATTTTCACCCTGCATACACTTAGGCGAGTCCAACTTTCGCCCGGCGGCGGTTGCCGCATGTGGTCGATATGTTGGTTGATCTTCCGAGCCTGGGGACGCTCCGGGCCTAGATGGCGCGGAAATCCGTCGACCGCACCCGTTCGGATGCCGCATTGTCCGCTGTCCCCGAATTTTCGTCGCCCAGCAGCAGGCCGCGTCGGACCAATTCACGGATGGCGGCGGCCAGACTTGGCATCCGGTGGAGGTAGCGCCAATCGTCGATTGAATCCAACTCATCCCTGTCCAACATGATCTGCAGACGAACAGTCCGATGGCCGGATTGGTCCGAGGCAGGCATCGATGTTTTTCTCCGACAGCAGGCCCGACGCCGAAAGCGCGTCGGACGGGAATAATCAACGCTCCACTAATGTCTCGTAGTCAATAGACTTCAACGCACTGTCTTCACTTAATAACTGACGTTACTCGCACCTTCCCTCACGCCGGATAGGTGTTTTAGGCTGACAGCGGCGGACAATGAGCCCAGACGGCATATCGGAACGGAAGCCACCCGCCGGGCAGATTGGGTGGCAGCCCGGATCGACGGGGCCTTCGCTATCAACCACGCCGTGCGACCACGATTCCGCCGAGGCTCCAAGCATGAGACTGCGTGACGACTTGAGACGGGATACGCGGGAGACGCACCTTGCCGTCGAGCGCCAGTTCGAGGCGACCGATATCCGCACGCGGTCCGGCCTGCAGCGCTTTGTTCTGGCGCACCACGCCGCCGTCCTGCCGATCGAGCGACACCTGGCGGCCGCCGGCCCACCCTGGTCCGGATGCTGGCCATTCCAACTGATCCAACTGCTCCGGGACGACCTTCAGGCGATGGCGCTGACGCCACACGACGTGGCGGCGACACCGGGGCTCGACGACGCCCATCCGCTGGGACTGTGTTATGTGCTGGGCGGCTCCAGGCTCGGCGCCCGCGTGCTCGGCAGACGCCTGTCGGACGGAGACCGATGGCGGATGCCGGCCCGCTCCCACTGGACGCCGGGATATCTGACCCGGGCGCCCGACGATGAAATCTGGTCCTGGACCCTCGCCCTCCTCGGATCCCCGGAGGCCGAGCTGGCGCCGCGCGCCGAGATCCTGTCATCCGCCCGGATCGCCTTCACCTGCTTCGCCGACGCCCTGGCGCAGATCGGCGAGCCACAGGAGAGTATCGATGAGTTCGCCGTCTGATCTGCCGAGTGGCATCGACCTGACGCAATGCGAACGCGAGCCGATCCACCAGCTCGGCCGCATCCAGTTCTTCGGGTTCCTGCTCGCCGTGTCGCCCGACTGGACCATCACCCAGGTGTCTGACAACACCCGCACCTATATCGGTCTGGCGCCGGAGGATCTGCTCGGATCCGACCTGAACAAGGTGCTGAACCGCGAAGCCATCCACAACATCCGGACCCGGATGCAGATGCTTCTGGATGCGGATTCGATGGAGCGGCTGTTCCGGATCCGGATCCTCGACAATCTGGAACGCGACTTCGACATCTCCCTGCACATCTCGGCCGACAACACGATCCTGGAATTCGAGCCGAATTCCGATGCCCAGCAGGACTACTCGGCCTATGTCCAGCCGATGATCAACCGGGTATCGAAACCGGACTCGGTCGAGCAGGCCTGCGACTCCGCCGCCAAGGCCGTGCGGGCGCTGACCGGTTTCGATCGGGTGATGGTCTACAAATTCCACGACGACGGGTCGGGCGAGGTGATCGCCGAGGTGCGCAACCCGAGGTCGGAGAGTTTTCTCGGCCTGCGCTACCCGGCATCCGACATTCCACGCCAGGCTCGGCTGCTGTACCTGCGCAGCACGCTGCGGATCGTCTCGGACATCCACGCCCCCACCGCCGCGATCATACCGGAGAGGGATCCCTCCGGCGCGCCACTCGACCTGTCGCTCTCGAGCCTGCGCTCGGTTTCGCCGGTGCATCTGGAGTATCTCGCCAATATGGGCGTCCACGCGTCGATGTCGGTGTCGATCATCCTCCACGGCAAATTGTGGGGACTGATCGCCTGCCATCATCCGAGCCCGCGAGTGCTGAGCTTCCAGGCGCGATCCGCCACCCAGATGTTCGGTCAGCTTTTCGCCCTGATCCTCGAGAAGAAAGACAACGAATCCCGTCAAGCCGACCGCGAACGCGCGCAGGCTTTGCATGACAAGCTGATGGCCAGACTGGCCAGCGGTACATCGATCTCCCGTCAGTTCAGTGAACTTGCCGCGATGATCCCGAAGGTGATTCCATGCGACGGCGTCATCGGCTGGACCAACGGCGAGTTCAACGCGGTCGGAGACGCGCCCCCGGCGGACGCGTTCGAAGCTCTTCTACCCTATCTGGCCTCGGCCGCGTCCGGGCAAGTGTTCGCCACCCACAACCTGGCGGCCGACCTGCCCGACGGCATTGCCGCCCCGGCCTCCGTCGCGGGACTGCTGGCCATCCCGGTCTCCCGGTCGACGCGGGACTATATCGTCCTGGTCCGCCGCGAGGTCGCCAAGACGGTCCACTGGGCCGGAATGCCGGACAAAGCCGTCGTCCAACGCGACGGCGAGCAGCGCCTGAGCCCCCGCAGCAGTTTCGCCGCATGGCAGGAGGTGGTCCGCGGCCATAGCACCGTGTGGACCGACAGCGAGGTCCGGGCCGCCGAAGCGCTGCGGGTCACCCTGACCGAGGTGATCCTGACCATGTCCGAAACGGCGCTGGCCGAGCGGAACGCCGCCCATGAGCGTCAGGAGATCCTGATCGCCGAGCTGAATCACCGGGTCCGCAACATCTTCAACGTCATCCGCGGGATCTGGTCGCAAAGCTCGGCATCCGGCGGCTCGGTCACCGACCTCATCGAGACCGTCGGCGGCCGCATCCAGGCCCTTGCGCGGGCCTATGACCAGGTAACCGAGGTGGACTGGCGACCGGCATCCCTGTGGCGGCTGCTGAGCACCGAATTGGCGGCCTATCAGGACGACGGCAGGGAACGCCTGGAGCTGAGTGGCGAGGATGCCCTGTTGCTGCCGAACGCCGTCTCGGCGATCTCGCTTGTCATCCACGAGCTGACCACCAATTCGATCAAGTACGGCGCCCTGAGCGTGCCGTCGGGCCACATAACCGTCGAGACCGGCGCATTGGCCGATGGAGGGATCTCGATCGCCTGGCGCGAACTCGGCGGGCCGCCGGTCTCGCCGCCGGGCCGGTTCGGCTTCGGGACGACCATCATCGAGCAGTCGGTGCCCCATGAACTCGGCGGATCGACGAGCATGCGATACCCCGCCGCCGGCCTGGAGGTCGACATCGGGATACCACCACGTTTTGTCGCCGAGGTGGTGCCGCAGCCGACATTGGCGCCGGGGCGCGCGTCCGAGCCGGTGCCTCAACGCCAGACCGTGCGGGGTAGCGCCCTGCTGCTGGAAGACAACCTCATCATCGCGCTCGCGACCGAGGATATGCTGCGCAATGTCGGCGCGGACCATGTCGCGGTCTGTTCGACTGTCGCCCAGGCGATGCGGGTGATCGAAACCACCGACATCGATTTCGGGGTTCTCGACGTCAACCTCGGCGGCAACCATTCCGAAGACGTCGCCTGGGAACTTCAGCGACGCGGCATTCCGTTCATCTTCGTCACGGGCTATGGCGAAAAACTGCCGACGACGCGGTCATTCCCGGACGCCGCGGTCCTGCAGAAACCTTTTGCCGAGGAACGGCTGGCCGGCGCCCTGCACTGGCTCGTCCCGTCGCCGTGAGACGCACGAAGACCGCCATCGACGGTCGGGCGGGACGGATCCCTCGAGCTAGCTCGTAAGCCGCTCGGTCTCGGCGTCGATGACCTGCCCAAGACGATCCCTGGCTGCAATCGCGTAGCCGAGGGCCGCGCGAATGGCTTCCGGTTTGAACGGCTTAGCGACGATAACCGCCGGTTCATCGTCCAGGCCGTTCAGGACCTTATCGGGATAGGCGGTGACGTAGATGATGGAGAAATCGCCGTCCGAGCGAAGTTTTTCGACGGTGGAGGTACCGGTATCCGCACCGTCCAGCATCTGGTCCGACACGACGACCTCCGGCCGGGTCCGACTGCTGATCTTGATCGCGTCCGCCTCATTGGCGGCGATGCCGATAACCGACAGTCCCATGTCGCCGATGATTTCGGCCAGATCCTGAGCGATCAGGCCGTGATCTTCGAGGATGAGCACGTTCAGGGGCGGCAGGCCGCGGGTCAGTTCCCGGCCGCTTGCAAGCAACGTTTCGGCCTCGGTCGGGGTCACTCCCAGCAGCTCGGCTGTCTCGGCGATGCTGAAACCGACAAAGTCGCATAGCAGGAGGGCCTGCTCATCCTTCGGCGGCAGGTTCGGCACGAGAATCCGCAACCGGGCGTCGGTAAACGGCAAAGCATCCACCTCGCCGTCGCCGGCATCCTGCGATGTCCAGTACCTGTAGAAATCCTGGAACACATGGAATTTCGCCGCTGCCGAGGTCGTCTCGCTCAGTACCTCATCGGTGTCAGGACTGGCATAGGTCAGGCGCAACCATTCCTCGGCCCATATGGTGTCGATATTGATGGTGCGCAGATACCGGCGTAGCGGACGCACGCTCTGATGATTCAGCCATTTTCTCATTGCCACTTACACCCGGTGCTGCGGAAATTCGCCGCCGTCCTCACATGTACAGATGACCAAGATAACGCCGCGCAGGCAATCCGGTTCTCATTTTCGCTGAGTATACAGGTCAAATATCCCTGAGTTTACCTGCCAGGAGCGTAACACCCCCCGGCGGCGCGCGCAGATGCAAAGTCCTTTGGCGCCGCCCGCCGGGCGTCGAACACGGGGCTTCGGTCCAGACATGACCGGCTAGGTGCGCACATCCGGCGTGGCGCGGCCGAGACGATCGCTGATCCCGGTCAGGGTCTGCACCGCAGCCGAAACCTGCGCCAGAGCGACCTGCGGGTCGTCACCCTGTTTCGCCGGATCCGGCTCGAAGCGCTCCAGATAGACCCGCAACGTCGCGCCGACCGTCCCGGTCCCCGAAAGCCGCAGGACGCCGCGCGCGGCATCACCGAAAACGATGCGGATGCCCTGCTTCTCAGCCCTCGATCCGTCAACCGGATCGGTATAGGCGAAGTCGTCGGCCTCGGTGATCGTCAGCCCGTCGATCTCCCGTCCCGCCAGATCCGGCAGGGCGGCGCGCAAATCGTCCATCAACCCCTCGGCGGCGGTCTTGTCGACTTCCTCGTAATCGTGGCGGGAATAGTAGTCCCGGCCATAGGTCGCCCAGTGCTCCGCCATGACGTCGGCCACCGGGATCTTCTTCACCGCCAGCAGATTCAGCCAGAGCAGCACGGCCCACAGACCATCCTTCTCGCGCACATGGTTCGATCCGGTCCCGGCACTCTCCTCGCCGCAGATGGTCACGCGGCCGGCATCGAGCAGCGTACCGAAGAACTTCCACCCGGTCGGAGTGGCGAAGGCCTCGACACCCAGTTTGGCGGCGACCCGGTCGGCCGCCCGCGAGGTCGGCATCGAGCGGGCTATGCCGGCGATGCCGCCCGCATAGCCCGGCGCCAGATGGGCATTGGCCGCCAGTACCGCCAGACTGTCAGAGGGCGTGACATAGGTGTTCCGGCCGACGATCATGTTGCGGTCGCCGTCACCGTCGGAGGCGGCACCGAATTCAGGGGCTGCGTCGGAGAACATCTCCGCCATCAGGCCGGCCGCATAGACCGGGTTCGGATCCGGGTGTCCGCCACCGAAATCGGGCAATGGAACGGCATTGATCACCGTCCCGGCAGGCGCACCGAGTGTGTCCTCGAGGATCGCCCTGGCATAGGGACCGGTGACAGCGTGCATGGCATCGAAACGCATGCGGAAGCCCGAAGCGAACAGCCCCCGGATCGCCTCGAAGTCGAATAGGGCCCGCATCAATTCGGCATAGATCGCCACCGGATCGATCACCTCGACAATCGTCGAGCCGAGTTGCGTCTCGCCCTCGACCGAGAGATTGACGTCGGACGCCTCTAGGATGCGGTACTCGGAAATCTCGCCCGTGCGGACATGGATCGCGCCGGTGATGCTTTCCGGCGCCGGGCCGCCGGCGGGAATGTTGTACTTGATGCCGAAATCGCCGTCCTCGCCGCCCGGATTGTGGCTCGCCGACAGGATCAGGCCGCCATCCGTCTTGCGGTTGCGGATCACCGCCGAGGCCGCCGGAGTCGACAGCAGGCCGTCGCGGCCGACCACGACTCGTGCGGCTTCGTTGGCCGCCGCCATCTTCAGAATCGTCTGGATCGCCTCGGTGTTGAAGTAGCGTCCGTCGCCGCCCAGCGTGAGCGTCTTGCCCTTAAGCGGGCCAACCGTATCGAACACCGCCTGCACGAAGTTTTCGAGATAATGCGGCTGCATGAAGACCCGCGTCTTGGCGCGCAGGCCCGACGTGCCCGGCTTCTGGCCGTCGAACGGCGTCGTTGCGATCGTCTTCACGGTCATCGATATCTCCATCATCACTCAATTTGCCGGCGAGGTCGGACCGGCGATGAGATCCGCGCGCCCTGACACAGCATGCCGGCACAGCATGCCGGCACAGCATGCCGGGTTCGGTGGGAGCGATGCCGAAGCCGGCCGCGGGTCGATCCCGCGGCGGCGGATGTCCGGGCAAAGGCGTGAGCGACCGGCACGCAGACACCCCGACGGCCCCAAGGTCAGGACGTGCCGGGCGTCGCCTCCGCCCACTCCGCCAGCCGGGCCTCGATGAACGACACCACCTGCTCCTGTGCGTCGCGACCACCGGCTTCGACGGCAATCGGCGAGCCAACGGCGAAACGGGCCGGCCGCTTCGGGACGATCCAACCGATATCCGAGACCCAACGTCCCTGGGACCAAGCCGTCGTGTGCAGGGCGACCGGCACGATGGGCACGCCGGCAGACCGTGCCAGACGCACGCCGATGGTGTTGAACCCCTTGCGGTCGAAGGCCTCGGTGCGGTGAGCCTGCGGGAAGACGATCACCGACTTTCCCGAAGCCAGACGCTTGCCACCCTCTTGCAGCACCTGCCGGAGGTCGGCCTTGGGGTCACTGCGCTCAACGACGATCGGATCGAAGGCTTTCAGAACGGCCCCGAATACTGGGTAGCTCATCAGGCTCGACTTGACGACGAAGGTGCAGGGTGCCGCCGGGCTCAGAACGGAGGGCAGAATCTGCGTCTCCATCGCACTCATGTGATTGGCGGCGAAAACGAACGGCCCTTGGCTCCAATCGACGGCCTCAAGCCCCGACACCTCGAAACGGACGCCGACGGATTCGAGTGACCGCCGCAGGGCGTGGCTCCCCTCGATCAGCCGGTCGTTGGTCAGTCGGCCGCGGCGCGCCTGATAGGCGGCCGAGCCGATATGGGCGGCCGCTTGGGCATAGAACAGAACCGACGGCAGGAAAACGCGAAACACGGTATTTCCCCTAGTTTAGATGGGGAAAGGATAGCTGTGCCGGGTGGTTACCGACCAGCGTTTCGTCTCCCCGGCGCTCAGGCGTCTTGGGTCTTCAGCCCGCTTCCCCCCAGTACAGGAGAAATGAGGCACCAATCATGGCAACGTCGAATGTGCCGTATAGCCCAAGGGAGAGCGCCTCGTCTCCTGCGAAGGGAATGATCATGCTCGAGGCCATCGAAGCGAGGATCCCGACGCAGCTCACGACGGCGATGCGTCCGGCCACGCGGATGTGGACGGTACCCGCGCGCGCCATCCCCGCTCAGCGCGCCCTCCGTTAGCCCCCGCCGGACCTGCCCAGACAGCTCCGGTCGGGAACCGTTCGCCGATCCCGGCGTTATTCCAGCGAACACACGCAGTCTGCTTGGACGCACTGAGAATGGAGATTTGTCATGAAGAACTTCGCTTATGCCGGTCTGGTGGCCGCGGTCCTGTCTCTGGGTCTGTCGGCCTGTTATCAGGAGGATGGCCCCATGGAAGAGATGGGTGAGGCAGCCGACGAAGCCGTGGGCGACGCCAAGCGCGCCGTTGAGGACGCCGCGGACTGATCCGCACGCTCCCGCCCCCCTGATTTGCAGCAACCGTCATGGCTCCGTCATGGCGGTTGTCGCGTCTTTGGAGACGGTTTCCCGGAGCATTTTCCTGGAACCATCTCCCGGCGGCGGCGTTCCTCTCAAAGGACGAAACAGCAACGGGATTGAGCCATGCGAAAGCTTGCTACCGTGGCCCTGGTGACAGCGGGCCTCACACTGAGCGCCTGCTCCGGCATGAATAGTACACAGCAGAGCACCCTGTCGGGCGGCGCCATCGGGGCCGGTGTCGGCGCGGTCGGTGCGGCAGCCACCGGCGGCTGTGTGGCCTGCGGCGCGGCGATCGGCGGCGCGGTCGGCGCCGGCACCGGTTATATCATCGACGAGTCGAAGAAGGACTGATCATCAGTCGCCAGCGACGACATTTCAGAACAAGAGGAGAGGTCACGGCCTCTCCTCTTTGCTTATGAGCCCGCCGGAAAATGCAGATAATCGTCGGAAAACTCGCTGATCTCCCGCAATCGCTTGAGGTCCAGCAGTTTCATGGAATTTCTCTCCATCGCAATCAGGCCGCCGCGGACCAGTTCGCGCAGGACACGGTTGGTGTGGATCATGCTGATGCCGAGCGAATCGGCGAGGTCCTCCTGCGTCAGCGGCAGTTGGAACTGCGCCTCGGCCCGCACCAGATCGACGACCTGGAGCCGCCTGTGCACCTCGCACAGCAGATGAGCCGCGCGCTGACGGGCACTGCGTCGCCCCAGCGACAGGAGCCGCTCCGACACCACGCCTTCCTCCTGGGCCGCCGTCCACGCGAGCGCGACCGCAAGCTGCGGCTGCTTATTGAGCAGATCGGAAAACGGCCGGATCGGGATCGCAAAGGCATCGATCACCGTGTGCGCCTGGACGAACACTTCCGCAGTCTCGAACAGGGCCGCATTGAAGCACAGGATGTCGCCCGGAATGGCGAAATTGATGATCTGTCGGGCGCCGTTGCTGGTGAGCTTGGAACGCGTCGCCCAGCCATCCACGATCAGGTAGACGGCTTTGAACTTGTCCCCCGGCCGGACGATATAGTCACCCTTTGCGAATTTCACCTTATCGGTGCAGACTATCGTGAAAGCTGATGTCATGACATCGGTGACCGTGATCATCCCCGACAATTTTCGAAACAGATATTCTGTCATTATATTCAGCTGCTTCCCCGCCGTGTCGGTCACCATCCAGTTGCGCCCTATGGAATAATTTCTCCTAAAAAACGCCTATACATTAACCCATGATGAAGCGCTCCACCTCATATCGACGGATAGTATGTTTGGTAAGGAGCGCCAGAACCGGGCTTCTGAAGACGAGCTCGAACACTCGGAAGGATCAGGAAATACAATGATGGAAGGGCAGCAAACGCGAGGTAAGCGGACGGAGCGTCTGCAGATCATGCTGAACGACGACGAATTGGCCGAGATCGAGGATTGGCGGTTCATACACCGGGTCAATTCGCGGTCGAGCGCCATCCGGATGCTGATCAGACTCGGCCTCGACGCATCGAAGCAGGGAATCATGCCGCCCGAGGAACTTCCATTGGGGCGGCCAAAAGCCTGACCCCCACCGCATGCCCCCGCCGCGCCCGCAAGGTCCGGCCGCTACGGGGGAAATGACGAAGCCCCCGCCGGACGACGGGGGCTTCCTGTTTGTCGGGTGCCCTGGTTAATCGGGCTGCGGCAGCGGTCTGGTCACGTATGGGGACGGTCGGCCAACCGTCCCCATGCCGACCCAACGTCGCCGCTCGAGACCGGATTCCGGAATTTCCATGACAACGACCAATGTGAAGGAGCAGGGCGGCCTGAGCCTTTCACAGAATGCCAGCTAATAGAGGGATGAGGCCCGTACGGTTTTTCAGGCGAGCGACGACCTCTCCGAAGCCTCGCCCGAAAAATTTGTGACCAAGTTCCAGGAACCGATCCGAAAGGTCGGCGTTTCTCTTCCACAACACGCGTTGGATCCGTTCGGTCGCCAGCGCTGACTGAAAGATGGAGACGAAAATGCTTGGTTGGAGTCTGATGTTCTTGGTGCTGGCGATCATCGCCGGCGTGTTCGGATTTGGTGGGGTCGCCGCCGCGTCGGCGGATATCGCCCAGATCCTGTTTGTGGTCTTCCTGGTGCTGTTGGTTATCAGCGCGGTTGCCGGAGCGATCCGCGGTCGACGGCCGATGTGACGACGATCGCTGACCAGCCTATCCGAAAAACAACGATGCCCAGCTCGGCGAGCTGGGCATCGGATCAGAAGACCTGATTAGATCCAGTCGATTTCAGTTATTCATCCTCCGGAACAGCGCGGAAATCAGTGGATTTCACTCCCCGCGGGTCCGGCATCTCGACAGAGTCATCGACGGCATCCTCATACATCATGCCGCGCCGGATAAGCTCCCGGATCGCCGCCGCACGTGTCGGGATACGATTGTCGAATCGCCAATCATCGATCCGCGTTAGTTCCTCGTCATCCAGCATGAGCTGCAATCGCTCAGTTCGACGGCCGGACTTCTGACTTTCACCCATCGGGTACTCCAAGGTGCCTGGCTCTGCCACACCACCCACACCATTCGATCGCTGGTACGTCACAATCACCGTCGCACAATTCGCGCGAATTGGACATCTAACACCGATCTATCGCGACAGATAGGGCGTTCAAGGGCGGGAATGGCCTTTCATCCACTCAATATAGGTCACTTACTCAAAACACGCCAGCCGCCCACATTAGGGCACTAGCGGTAAATCGTCATTCGGCGCCACCAACCAAACACCCCCCTGAAGCTCATAGTGAGGTAAATAATTAACTTGTTATGGAGGCGCTTGTTCTACAATTGATCCATATAACGCCGAACACACCTCTTATAGCGTTGCACTAATGTGGGGCATATGATTTATAGTCGACAGTGCTTTTTATTGAATTATCCCGCCATAAGTACTTAATTGCTATTCATCGAAACGAATACAGGTGTCCAAAATGAGCCCCGCCGTCGTCAACGAAATCGAGGAACTGCTTCCTACTCTGCGCCGCTTCGCGCGGTCGCTGACCCGGGACGCCTCCCGTGCCGACGATCTGGTCCAGGACACCGTCGAACGCGCTCTGAAGCGCATCGACAGTTTCCAGGAGGGGTCCAACCTCAAGGCGTGGATGTTCACCATCATGCGCAACCACTTCATCTCCGAGTGTCGCCGCCCCCGTCCGGTGGCCGGCTCCGAGGAGATCGACTCCGGAAAATACGAGGTGGCGGTCCCCGGCGCGCAGCAGGACACCGTCGAACTCAAGGAGTTCATGGCGGCGTTCTCCAATCTCGACCAGGCCGACCAGGAATTGCTCATCCTGGCCGGGCTCGAGAACGTTCCCTATCCGGAGATCGCCGGCATGCTCGAGGTCGCGGTCGGCACCGTTAAGTCGCGCGTCGCCCGAGCCCGGATGCGTCTGCGCGAGTTGCATATCGGCGGCTCCCACCTCTCCGCGCCGCACCCCTATACCCCGCCGATGCGCCCCCGCAACGGGGTTGTCGCCCATCAGGTCGGCGCGGCCTGAGCGACAGCGCCGGACATCCGGCCGATACGTGTATCGAACAGGAGGGATCGAAAATGAAAACGCAGACCACTTCTCTGGCCAGCGCCACCAACGTCACGTCGCAGCGCATGATCGTCACTGTCGTCTGCGCGCTTGCCACCGGGCTGTGGGCCGAACTGCTCCTCGTCGTGGCCGGGGGCTGATGCCATGCGGATCCGTTCCATCGCCATCGTCGCCGCGACGGCCCTGGTCACGCTGTGCGCCCTGCCGCCTGCCCTTCTCGGAGGGGCGATCCTGGCCCAGACCTATGCGCCGGACAGCCTGAGATTTGTCGTTCACGCGGCTACGGGCCTGGCCCACGAAGGCATGCAGTCGCCGGAAGTTCAGACCGCCATGAGCTCAGTTCGGAATACAATCGACTGGAGTCCGGTCAAAACAGCGATCGCCGACGATACCGTTGCCTCGGCCGCCGATCCGGCGCGCGCACGCTGACCGTAGCGGGGTCGATACCGAAAGCCCGGGACTGTCGGTCCGTTCGACACCCGAGAACCATCCGCCAATCGCCCTGCTGCCGGAAGCTCGACCGGATGATACGGTCGGCCGCGGTGGCGCGGCCCTTCACTCCACCGTTCAACCACGATGGCAGACCGATCGCGATGAACGCTTCAGAGGAGTATCGGGCAGCGGCGGCCCACCCGGACAACGGCGCCATCGATGCACCGACGGACCCGGCATCTGAGTCGGTGACGCCCCTGATCGAAGCGAGCGAAGCCTATCCGGTGCTCGAAGAGCGGATCTTTTCGGCCCGCCATGAAGTGCTCCTCGCTTTCCGCCTGCTCGATCCGAGCACCAAGATCCGATCCGGTCGCCTGCAGGCCGCCGGACTGCGGACCTGGGGCGATCTGATTGCCACGGTCGCCGCCCGCGGCATCGATATCCGCATTCTTCTGACCGATTTCGAGCCGACCGTTGCGACCGACCTGCACAAGCTCACCTGGGCTGCCGTGCGCGGCTTCCGGGCCGCGCGCGCCGTGGACGGACAGCCGCGGGCCGATGCCGCCGCCGGGCCGCAGATCATCGCGGCGCTGCACGAAGCCAAAGTCGGCAAGGCCCTGCGCTGGCTGTTCTGGCCGCTGGTCTGGTTCCGGATCCGGTCTATGGCGCAGGCTCAGGGCGTGCGTCCCGACGCGTTGCTCGGCGAGGCTCCGGGCCTGGCCCCGCTGCTCGGCACTCGTGACAACCGCGTCCTGCTTCCGCGCCTCGGGCCACCGCCGCGTCTGCGCCCGGCGACCTACCACCAGAAGCTTGCCATCATCGACCGGGCCTTCATGGTGATCGGCGGCCTCGACGTGGACGAACGCCGCTTCGACACGCCGGACCACGATCTTCCGGCCGAGGACACCTGGCACGACATCAGCTTGGCGGTGACCGGCCCGACCTGCGCCGAGGCGCATTCCCATTTCGTCGATTGCTGGAACCGGGAGACAAAACCCTTCAACCGCCGCCTCAAACGCCTGCGCCGGTTCGTGCGGAACATGCCACCGCCGGTCGAGCGCATGGACCGCATGGCGAAACAAGCGAGCGCCGCCAGTGTGGCAGACAGCGCGCTCCGCTTCGTGCGAACGGTCTCGCGCCAGAGACGCACGCTCACCGAATTCGGGCCGCGCCCGGCGGTTCTGGAGATCGAGCAGGCCCATATCGAGGCGATCGGTCAGGCGGAACGCTTCATCTATATCGAGTCCCAGTTCCTGCGCTCCCGCAGCATCGTGCGGGCGCTGGTCGACGCCGCTCACACGCGCCCGAGCCTGCATCTCGTCATCCTGCTGCCCTCGGCGCCCCAGGAGGTGCTGTTCGAGGGTGCGACGGACCCGACCCACAGGCACGGAGAATGGCTGCAACTGGCGGGTCTGGATGCGATCATCGACGCCTATGGCGCGCGGGCCGGGGTCTTTTCGCTGGTCAACCGTCACCGCCGCGCACCCGTCGATGAGGCCCAGACCGACGACCGCCGGTCGATTGGCGGACACCCGGTGATCTACATCCATTCGAAGGTCTGCATCGTCGATCACCGCAAGGCGATCGTCAGTTCGGCCAATCTGAACGGACGCAGCCTGCGCTGGGATACCGAGGCAGGGGTGGTCTGGGAAGACGCCGACGGGGTCCGCGCGTTCGAACGGCGGATCTGGGATGCCCATCTCGGCTCGGAGCTCTCGGGTAAAGCCTCCCTCGGCGACGACGACGCGCAGTTCAGGCTGTGGATCGAGGCGGCAGAGGGTGGATTTGCGGCCGCGGAACGCCGGTCGTCCATAGCGCCCTACCCCCTCGACGCCGCCCGCGCGTTTGCCCGACGCTCCTGGTTCGTGCCGGACAATCTCGTATAGCCGGACGGCCGGACGGGCATCTCCATGCCTCAGTCAGGTCTTTGGAGAGGTCGTTAGGGCCGATCGCCGGGAACAACCGCCGGCCCATTACCGCCGGCGGTCAATTCGCTGGGTCGGTATGCGATCGCAGCAGGGCCAACAGCTTCTCGGGAACCGGCTCATTCAGCACGGGATCAAGCGCCCGATGCAGAAGCGCCGTCTGCGCCGCGAATGCGCCGAGGGTTTCGGCACACCGATCGTCGTAGTGATCCAGTTCTTCGATCGCCTCGACCAGGTCGGCTTCCGCCTGCCCGTCAACGAAGGCCGAGAGATCTTCAATCGTGATGACATCCAGCAGGATTGGCATCCAATGATCTCCGTTACGCGACAATAGCATTCTCTGTCTCGCTCAGTTTCTCGAACATAGAACGTCCCTGAAACCGACTGGTTCCGTAAAATACCCCGGAACTTGGAATAATCCAGAATGATCTTAAAATTCTATCGATCCGGCCAGAGCATCGCGTGCCCGCGGTTTGCGGCGCCGGCGTCTCGCCCCCCTTCGTCGCCTTGGGATCGTCTGTCATGGACGCTGCTCCGCCGAATGATCCGTACTCAGGAGCATCCGGCCACCTGCGGCCATTCCCCACGCCCGGCACGATAGGAGGCTGTTTTCCTGGAAGCCGTATCGCTTGGGAGGTCACGGGTAGACGGCGACCTCGATCAGGTTGCGGTCCGGGTCGTAGAAATAGACTGATGTCATCGCCCCGAGCGCGCCGATCTGGGCCACCGGGCCCCGGGCGATCTCCACGCCGCACGCGTTCAGATGCGCGACGACCCGATCGACCGGATCGCTCGAGATCAGGCAGATGTCGAGGGTGCCGGGGGCGTCGTTCTCAACGCTCCACCAATGCGCCGTGCCGGTCGGCCGCACGTTGAATTTCTGGCCGCCGTATGTCAGGGCGACGTGGGTGTGCTCCCCATAGGCGAACTCCTCTCGCCGCATGCCGAGCACGCGCCCGTACCAGGCGACTGTGGTCTCGAGGTCGCTGCAGTTGATGACGACGTGGTCGATGCGATCAATCGTAAAGCCCATATCGGACCGGCCTCCCTGGCGCTGGATGGTCTTGGAATCAGGCCGCCAGGATCGTCTGACGATGTGTCTCGCGCAATGCCTCAGCCGAGTGTCGGACCACGTCGGCGACCTGTTCGAGCTGTTTGGCGAGCGGGCTGGTCCGGCGCCAGATCATGCCGACGGTGCGTGTCGGCTGCGGGTTCCTGAACCGGGCCAGGGACACCGATGCCGACCGCGTCTCCACCGCCGCCGCCATCTCCGGAATCAGGGTGACGCCGATCCCCGCCCCGACCATCTGGACCAGGGTGGACAGCGAACTGCCGTCCAGGGTCTCGCGCGGCAACGCGGAGCGGATGTTGCAGAACGACAGCGCCTGGTCGCGGAAGCAATGCCCCTCCTCCAGCAGCAGAAGCCGCATCTCGCGCAGCATCTCGCCGCTCGGCACCGGTTTGTCCGCATCCGCGCTGGGCCGAACCAGCAGAAAATTCTCCGAGAACAGAGCGATTTCGGTGAAGGACGGCTCGGACACCGGCAGGGCGACGATCGCGGCGTCCAACGGACCATCGGCCAGCTCCTGCAGCAGCCGTGGCGTCAGGGTCTCGCGCACATGAATGTCGAGGCCGGCATCAATCTCCGTCAGGTTGCCGATCAGCGTCGGCAGCAGGTAGGGCGCGATCGTCGGGATGATGCCGATGCGCAGACGTCCCATGAGGCTGCCTTGCGCCGCTCGAGCCATGTCGCCGAGATCCTCGGCCGACCGCAGCAGATCGCGGACCCGGAGCGTAAACGCCTCACCGAAACTGGTCAGACGGACCTTCCGCGCGCTGCGATCAAGCAGGGCGACGCCGAGCGTCTCCTCCAGTTCCTTGATCTGCATGGACATCGCCGGCTGGGAGATCGCGCAGGCAGCGGCGGCACGCCCGAAATGCCCGTGGCGTGTCACCGCATCGAAATAGCGGAGCTGTTTGAGCGTGATGTTTATCATAAGACAAACTTATCAAATTGATCAGAAAACGGAAATTTATTCGATCCCATAGTTTGGATAGATTCTAAATTAGCGATGACGCGGCGTCCGTAGAGTTCTACGATGGGTGTGGGTGGACGGAGGAACCGTCGACCTCTCCCGGGCCCTGGGCCGTCGCGGACGCCTTCGACATTTTCTGTCCGGCGGCCCGACCGAGGGCTCGCGGAGAGATCAACCCGAATAGCCATGCCGGGAGGTAGATATGGACGGAAGTGAAAAGCGCGGAACAGGCGGATGCCCGTTCTCACACGCGGGCGCGGTCAGCGCCGGTACGTCGAACCGTGACTGGTGGCCGAACCAGCTCAACCTGAAGATGCTGCATCAGAATTCCGAGTTGTCGGATCCGATGGGCGAGGGCTTCAGCTACGCCGAGGAGTTCAAAAAGCTCGATCTGGCGGCGCTGAAGAAGGACCTCACCGCGCTGATGACCGAGTCCCAGGACTGGTGGCCGGCCGACTACGGTCACTACGGCGGACTGTTCATCCGCATGGCCTGGCATGCCGCCGGCACCTACCGGCTGGGCGACGGCCGCGGCGGGGCGAGCACCGGTCAGCAGCGCTTCGCGCCGCTCAACAGTTGGCCCGACAACGGCAACTTGGACAAGGCCCGCCGCCTGCTCTGGCCGATCAAACAGAAATACGGCAACAAGATCTCCTGGGCCGACCTGTTCATCCTGACCGGCAACGTCGCGCTCGAATCGATGGGCTTCAAGACCTTCGGCTTCGGCGGCGGCCGCGCCGACGTATGGGAGCCGGAAGAGGACGTGTATTGGGGATCGGAGACCGAGTGGCTGGCGACCAGCGACAAGGAAAACAGCCGCTATTCCGGTGAGCGTGACCTCGAGAACCCGCTTGCCGCCGTGCAGATGGGCCTGATCTACGTCAACCCGCAGGGTCCGGACGGCAAGCCCGACCCGGTCGCCTCCGGCAAGGACATCCGCGAGACCTTCGCGCGCATGGCCATGAATGACGAGGAGACCGTGGCGCTGACCGCCGGCGGTCACACTTTCGGCAAGTGCCATGGCGCCGGCGACGCCGCCAATGTGGGCGCGGACCCGGAAGGCGGATCGATCGAGGCCATGGGCTTCGGCTGGCTCAGCTCGTTCCGGTCCGGCAAGGGCGGCGATGCCATCACCAGCGGCATCGAAGGCGCGTGGACGCCCAATCCGACCCAGTGGGACATGGGCTACTTCGACATGCTGTTCGGCTTTGAGTGGGAGCTGACCAAGAGCCCCGCCGGCGCCTATCAGTGGACGCCGAAGGATGTCGACGAGGCGCATATGGCGCCGGATGCCGCCGACCCCTCGAAGAAGGTCAAGACCATCATGACCACCGCCGACATGGCGATGCGGATGGACCCGGCCTACGAGAAGATCTCCCGGCGCTTCCACGCCAATCCGGACGAGTTCGCGGACGCCTTCGCCCGCGCCTGGTTCAAGCTGACCCACCGCGATATGGGACCGAAGGCCTGCTATCTCGGCCCGGAGGTCCCGGCGGAGGATCTGATCTGGCAGGATCCGATCCCGGCAGTCGACCATCCGCTGGTCAGCGACGCCGACATCGCCAAGCTCAAGGCCGACATCCTGGCCTCGGGCCTGTCGGTCGCCGATCTGGTGAAGACCGCCTGGGCGTCCGCCTCGAACTTCCGCGGGTCGGACAAGCGGGGCGGTGCCAACGGCGCCCGCGTCCGTCTTGCCCCGCAGAAGGACTGGGAGGTCAACGAGCCGGTCAAGCTCTCGGCCGCTCTCGAGACCCTCGAGGGTATCCAGAAGGCATTCAACGGCGCCCAGACGGACGGCAAGAAGGTGTCGCTGGCCGACCTGATCGTGCTGGGCGGCGCCGCGGCGATCGAGAAGGCGGCCAAAGATGCCGGGACCGCCGTGACAGTGCCGTTCACCCCGGGACGCATGGACAGCTCGCAGGAGCAGACCGACGCCGAGTCCTTCGAGGTGATGGAGCCCTATGCCGACGGCTTCCGGAACTACGTCAAGGGCGAGTACTCGGTCCCGGCTGAGCAACTGATGATCGACCGGTCCCAGTTGCTGACGCTGACGGCGCCGGAGATGACGGTGTTGGTCGGCGGCATGCGGGCGCTGGACGCCAATTACGGCCAGACCAAGCATGGCGTGTTCACCGACCGTCCGGGCCAGCTGACGAATGACTACTTCGTCAACCTGCTCGACATGGGGACCGAGTGGAAGCCGACCTCCGACACCAATGTCTTTGAGGGACGCGACCGCAAGACCGGTGCCGTGAAGTGGACCGGCACCCGGATCGATCTGGTCTTCGGCTCGAACTCGCAGCTACGGGCGCTGGCCGAGGTGTACGGCCAGTCGGACTCCAAGCAGAAGTTCGTGAAAGACTTCGTGGCCGCCTGGAACAAGGTCATGGACGCCGACCGTTTCGACCTGGCCTGATCGGCCAATCGCCTTCAGTCGGACCTAATTCGGAGGGCGGCGTCTCACGCGAGGCGCCGCCCTTTCTCTTGCCGGACCCTTCCCCGCTCCGGAACCGATCCGGAGGCCGAACCGTTGACGGAGTGACAGACCGCACCCTCCAACCGGAAGTGAGGCAGCCCATGCCCGATCGGATCGTCTGGAAATTCACCCCCGTCGCCCATGCCGACGATCCGCGATGGCTGGGCCGAACCAGTGCCGAGACGCTGTATGTCGCCGCGCCGACCTCGGCCGAGGCCATCGTCGCGGCGGCGGCCTGGGACGCCGGGACTATCGTGGGTCATGTGGGCAACGAAAGCGCCCACACGCATAGTGCCTTCGCCGACGAAAAACTGTACCGGATCGACAGGGTCAGCGCCGAAGAAGGCGCCGCGCTCGGACACCCCGATGACGCTGCCGGCCGGCCGGCGCCACGCACGCAGGTCCTGGCGGCGTCGCGAAACTGATCGCCCCGCGCGACCGCGATGCGGCGGCGTGCCCGCGCCCCCTTGATTCGATCGACCGTTTGGTCGTCACTGGTCATTCGCCCGCGCCGATCGCGCCCGCCAGAGTGACGTCCGAACGATGCAGACCCTGACAGCAGCGCTGCAACATCACGCAAAGACCCGCCCCGAAGCGCCGGCCGTCCTGTATGGCACGCTGCGGATCGGCTGGGGGGATCTGCACGCACGGGTGCAGCGGCTGGCCGCCTGGCTGGCGGAAGCCGGGGTCGGGCGTGGATCGGTCGTCGCTCTGGTCATGAAGAATAGCCCCGCCTTTATCGATTTAACGTTTTCAATCAGCTGGCTAGGGGGAATTCTTCTCCCGATAAACTATCGCCTGTCACCCGAAGAGATCGCCTATATCGCCAGCGATTCCGAGGCCGCGCTGCTGGTCGTCGATGCGGAATTCGAGGCACTTACAGAGACCCTCCCGATCCGACGCATCGTCCTCTCGACGGCGCTGCAGTCGGACCCCGAGGGCTTGACGCTGGGGGGATCGCAACCGCCGCCGCCATTTCACCCAAGCCCCGGAGACCTGTTCCGGCTGATGTACACCTCGGGCACGACAGACCGACCGAAAGGCGTCATGCACAGCTACGGCAATCTGGCCTGGAAGGTCGCCGGTCAAGTCGCCGATCTCGCCATCGCGTCGGATGATCGGCTGTGCATCACCGGCCCGCTTTATCATGTCGGCGCCTCGGATCTGCCTGGCCTGACCGTCCTGATGATGGGTGGCACGATCAGCCTGCTCCGGGAATTCAGCGCCGAGGCGGTCCTGCGCACGATCGAGCGCGACCGGGTGACCGGTATCTGGATGGCGCCGGTGATGACCTGCCGGGTGCTCGACGCCGCGCCGCGGGGGACATGGGATCTCACTTCCCTGCGCTGGTGCATCGCCGGTGGCGACCGCACGCCGGAGGCGCGGATCCGACAGTTCGACGGCGTCTTCCCGAACGCCCGCTACATCGACTCCTATGGTCTGACCGAGACCTGTTCCGGCGACACCACGATGGTGGCCGGCATGGAAATCGCCAAGATCGGGTCCGTCGGTCGACCGCTCCCCAATGTCGAGATCGAGATCCGCGATGAGGAGGGTACCCCGCTTGCGTCGGGGACACGCGGCGAAATCTGCATCCGCGGCGGCAAGGTAACCGCCGGATACTGGAACGATTCGGCGCGGACCGCCGCGGCGTTCTGGCCCGACGGCTGGTTCCGCAGCGGCGATCTCGGCTATCTCGACGCCGACGGATACCTCTTCCTGGTGGACCGCCAGAAGGATCTGATCATCTCCGGCGGCGAGAACATTTCTCCCTCCGAAATCGAGCGGGTGGTGCGCGAACTACAGCAAGTCGACGATGTGGCTGTCGTCGCCCGCGCCGATCCGGAATGGGGCGAGCGGCCGGTCGCCTTCGCCGTGATCAAGGCCGGCGGCACGCTCGACCTTGCAGAACTCACGGCCCATTGCCGGCGCCATCTCGCCGGATTCAAGGTGCCGAAGGAACTGCATCTGGTAGACGAACTGCCGCGCAATCCGTCCGGCAAGGTTCTGCGCCGCGCGCTGCGGGATCGATTGGTCAAATGATGCCGGTGAGATGTCCGGAATTTTGATTTCACCCTGAGAAATCTCAGCCGGATTTGCATGCATTTCTGCTAAGATGTTCGTGAACTAACAGTGTATTAGGAAACATCGTTTCTCGATGACGGACTCATATTCCCTTCGCTCCTCCCAAGCGCGACGGATGTCACGCGAGGAAAAGGCGCGCGAGACCTACCGGCTCCTTCTGGAAGCGGCAGCGCAGGTAGTCGGAACGGATGGCTATGCCGACGCGTCCATCTCGAAAATTACGCAACTTGCCGGCGTCGCTCAGGGAACCTTCTACAATTATTTCGAATCGCGCCAGGATGTCTTGAACCGTCTGCTGCCCTATATGGGCCGGCAGATGCTCGACCACATCGCCGCCTCCCTGCCACGGGACCTGACCGGGCCGGCGCGCGAGGAGGCGCGACTACGGGCGTTCTTCGGCTATCTCGATACCCACCCGTCGTTCTACCGCATCCTCTACGAGGCGGAGGTGTTCGCCCCGGAAGCCCATGCCGAGCACATCCGGGTGCTGGTCGACGGCTATAAGGGCGCCCTCGGCCGCGCCGTCAAACGCGGCGAGATCCTGGGTTTCGACGAGGACGAGATCGAGGCGGTGATCTACATGTTGCTGGCGTCCCGCGCCTATATCGCGATGCGCTACGCCCGCGACGGCAACGGCCATGCCGGGCCGGTCCCCGAGCACGTCATCCAGGCCTATATGAAGATGCTGCGCCGCGGACTGTTCTCGGAAGGTTGAGGACTCGCGGCCTCAGATCGCCAGGTAGCGTTTGGTGACCGCTTCGTTCGCCCGCAGGCCGGCGATGGTGTCGCGATAGACGATGTGGCCCTTGTCGATCACCGCCGCATCCTCGGAGATGCCGAGGCAGAAATGCATGTTCTGCTCGGCCAGGACGATCGTCACGCCGGTGTCGCGCAACGTGCGGATCAGGTCGCCGATGGCCTGAACGATGATCGGGGCCAGCCCCTCCGAAGGCTCATCCAGCAACAGGACCTCCGGGTTGCCCATCAGGGTTCGGGCGATTGTCAGCATCTGCTGCTCGCCACCGGACATCAGCCCGGCCTTGCGATCCTTCATCCGGGCCAGGATCGGGAACGTGTCGTAGACCCGTTCCAAAGTCCAGTCCCGCTGACCGTGCAGCCCCGGCTTGGCGCCGATCTGCAGATTGTCCTCCACGGAATGCATCGTGAAGACCTGGCGGTCTTCCGGGACATAGCCAATCCCGGCACGGGCGATGATATCCGGACGAGCGCCCGCAAGGTTTTGCCCGGACAGGCTGATCGTT
>JARGOG010000145.1 GCA_029212785.1 Thalassobaculaceae bacterium | reverse complement strand
GAGACGACGGATGCGATGAAGGGCGACGATGTAAGGTCGCGCACGCGCACGCGCGTGATTGCCGGCGTCTGCGGCTGCTCGGCTTGAGGGGGCTCTTGGGACGCCGTGGCCGGCGCGTCGCCCATCTGGCCGGAGGCAATCCAGGCGATTGCCGCGACGGCCAGGACGCTCGCCAGGATGATGGATCCGCTGATACGCATGAGGCTCTCCTACTCGGCGGCCTGGACCAGGCGCGCACGGGCGGCGCGCAACTGCTCGATCAGGCTGTCGCGATTGCTTTCAAGATAATCGGCGGCCGTCAGATAAAGGGCCGCACCGAAACCGGCCACCGCCTCGCGCCCCGGATCGCCGGCGCAATCGCCATTGGAGCGTTCGGCGATCTGGTCGGCGATGTGGGCGTGTTTTTCCCGATAGACGGCGATGCGGTGGTCGATCAAGTCGATCACCCGCGCCTCCGGAAGGCGGGTCGCGAAGAATAGCAGGAACAGGAAGTCGGAGCGAAACGTGTCCGCCTCCGGCACCGTGGTCAGGGCGGCGTCGAGCATGGCATTGCCGGCGGGCGTGATGGAGTAGACCTTCTTGTCGGGGCGTCCGTCCTGCTCCTGGGCGCGGGCCTCGACCAGCCCCTCGGCCAGGAGTCGGGACAGGGACGGATAGATCGAGCCGAAGCTGGCGCTCTGAAAATGTGCGAACGGTCCTTCCTCGAACATTTTCTTGATTTCGTAGCCAGTCGCTTCGCCCTTCGTCAGGACGGCGAGGCAGAGCGTGCGAACATCCATAGGGCACCGGCGGACTGACAATATCGGGCTGATACGTATCGTCGCGATATATGCCGTTTCGATATATGAATTTCAAGTCTCGGATAGCGGGAAATCGCCAATGGGGATCAGTCGGAAAATCGGTGGGCCCAATAAAAACGGCGGCGCAGAATCTGCGCCGCCGCCTGAAATCTGGATGGGCCTGTCGGTCGTCAGAGCGGGCTGAGATCCTCGGCTGCCATCTTGCCATTGCGCTGGGGCTTCAGCTCAAAGGCGATAGCCTGTCCTTCGTCCAGGCCCTGCAAGCCGGAACGCTGCACGGCGGTGATGTGAACAAACACGTCCGCGCCGCCGTCATCCGGCTTGATGAACCCGTAACCTTTAGTGGTGTTGAACCACTTCACCGTGCCAGTGGCCATTCGAAATGCACTCCACGTGATGCGTCCACCAATCTTGAAAGTACACCCTCCCAGGACGTTCGAGGGGCCTTCAAAGGCTGCCGCACGCACGTGGGGCGACGTCTCGCCCCGTCTCCTAAGACGATGCCAGTCCCACCGGGACTTCGCCGATTCGTAAGGGTTAACGGCGAAATTGTCGATCAACAATATTTGACACTGCGGTGACAATCGGGCAGCGATCCGGCGGCATTACTGCGTCGGTTTCCAAATCTACAATGATATCGGGCAGTTGCTGAGAGTGTAGGATACCGGTTGTATCAGTGTGTATGTTCCATATTGAGGCTGCCGGGCGGTGTCTTTGAGCCTCAGCGTTACGGAGCGGGGACGTGAGCGTTGATGAAATTCGCAGGCCGTCCGTCAGCGAGTGGCGGGTAAGTCTCCGGCCGATTTCATTCCGCCGTCGACGCTGCCGATCCAACCCTGCATTGGGTGGCGCTCCGTGGTGATTGAAGTTTGTTTGGACGGACCTTTCCGGATGGGCGGCCGTGCGGTGTCATTGAGCGGCGCCGATAGATTAATATGGTAACCGAGCATTTGAGGCGGCGGAGGCGCATGTTGTGAAGAAACACCTGAGAGGAACCCATTTTCGCAAAGAGATCCTCTCCGCGCCGGACGCCCCGGAATCCTATGCAGTGACTTCCACCAACTGGGCGGTATTTTTCGATCCGGAGGAGTTCAAACGATGCCTCGGCTGGGCCGCGCTGGCGGGGGTGGACCAGAAGCGCCTCGACCGGGCCCGACATTTCCAGCTTCGCCTCGACGTGGGTCGCGCGGCTCGGCGATCGGCGATTGCACGGCCGGTCGAGACCCTTACGCTCGACGTCGATGGTGAGAGTCTGAATTTTGTCTATGACGAACGTGTATCGGGAAACTTTTTCCGGCGCGTCCTGAAGCAGGATGACGGCGGACGATATCTGGCGCATGAGCCGGCGCTACTGAGGTCGCTGCGGTCGAGCCTGGGCCCGCGCTCGGTGTTGATCGATATCGGCGCTCATGTCGGGTACTTCGCCCTGTATGCGGCGCGCCTGGGTGCGTCGGTGGTTGCGGTGGAGATGCAGCAGACCCTGTGCGATGCGATCAGACTGAACGCGGCGGCGAACGAGTTCTGGCGAATACAGACACTTTGCGCCGCGATCGGGGGGCGACCCGACATGGCCCAGTTGATCCGCCTCAACCCGCAGCCCGGCATGCAGGTTCAGTCGGAGAAAGCGGCGACAGGATGGGTTCCGTTTGACAGCCTGAATCACGACGTCATCCCGATCCTGACCTTGGATCAGATGTTGCCGTTCCGACAGATGGCCTGGGTGCGTAATGTCGTCGTGAAGATTGACGTCGAAGGGGCCGAGGCCGGCGTTCTCTCTGGCGCGAAGGAGGCCATCGCGAAGCGGCTCGCCGATTTCATCGTCGAGATCCACCCCGACGGTCTTTCGACGTTCGGTTCAACGGTCGGCGACGTGCTGGGCGCGTTCCCCGCGAAGGATTGGCGGGCGCTGCTGCTCGAGGATGACGGAGAGCGCGAGGTCGGCAGCTCCGAGATCGCTGATGTCCTGGCCCATCGTCGCGAGATCACGAACGATCCGAACGTGGCTGTGCGTTACACGCCGCGCTGATCGCCGGCGCAGTGGCGGGGCCCGTTCGGCCGTCGGATGAGGCGGGGCATCAGAACTTCTCCACCCACGGGCGCAGTTCGATCTCCCAGGCCCAGGCACTGCGGTGCTGATTGACGAAGTGCCAGTAGGTCTCGGCGATGGCATCGGGGCTGAGCGTGCTGTCATCCTCCTTCGTGCCGTAGGACGAGGCGATACCGCCGTCGATCACGAAATGCCCGACATGGATGCCCTGTGGATGCAGTTCGCGGGCCAGAGCCTGGGCGAGGCCGCGTAGCGCGAACTTGCCCATGGCGAAGCTGGAGGAATTGGGGAAACCCTTCACCCCGGCCGACGCACCGGTGAACAGCAGCGTGCCGCTGCTTTTCGGGAGCATCCGTTTGACCGCCTCCTGCGCCATCAGGAAGGCACCGTAGGAGGAGATCAAAAGGGCGTCGCGCACCTTGGCCGGATCAATCTCGTGCACCGGTCCGCGCACCCGGGCGGACGGGTTGTAAACCGCGATATCCGGCTCCCCGAGGTCGCCGTCCACCGCCTTGAACAGGGCGGTCATGCCCTCGGGCGAAGCGGCATCACAGGCAAACGCCTTCGCCCCGGTTTCCTTGGTGAGATCCGACAGTTTGTCGGTATTGCGGGCGGCAAGAGCCACCTTGTAACCGTTGGTGGCGAACTTGCGGGCCAACGAGGCGCTGAGCCCCGCGCCAGCGCCGATGATCAGAGCAACCTTGTCGGACATGGACTTCCTCCTGCGGCGTGAACCTCAACCCTTCATATGGCCCCGCGTGGCGGTCGGCCTAATCACATCCCAGGGCTCCGGCATTTCTCCGACCGGCACCTCGATCACCGTTGGTCGTCGGGCGGCGAAGGCCTCCCTGACTTGGATTTCGAGCTGCTCCGGCGACTCGGCGCGCCGTCCGTCGGCGCCATAGGCCTCCGCCAGCTTGACGAAGTCGGGATTGGTGAAGGTCGAGGCGATCACCCGGTTGTCGTGCAGGTTCTTCTGCATGCGCAACACATTGCCATAGGCGCCGTCGGCGAAGACCACGGCGACCACGGGCAGGCCGTGATGCACGGCCGTGGCGATCTCGTTCGAGGTGAACATGAAGCCGCCATCGCCGTTGACCGACAGCACCGGCTTGTCCGGATGGGCCGCCTGCACCCCGAGCGACGTCGCGTAGCCGTAGCCGAGCGTTCCCTGGTATCCGGGGGTGACCATCTGCCGGGGGCCGTAGACCGGGAAGCCGATCCGGCTGACATAACCGACCTGGGTAAACTCATCGACGAAATAGCCGTCCTCCGGCAGGGCGCGGCGCAGCACCTCCAGGAAGGCCATCTGCGGGCCGCAGATGTCGTGGAACCGCTTCCAGTAGCGCGCCTTGAGTTCGGCGAATTCCTCCGAGCGCGAGGCCCGTGCCGAATTATGCTTGGGCAGGGCGGCCAGGATCGCCCGGGTCGCGGTATCGGCATCGGCCAGGATACCGATCTCCGGCTTGGCGATGCGCACCAGCTCCGTCGGGTCGAGGTCGATATGGATGATCTTCAGATCGTCGTCTGTCCCCCACATCATCCGCTCCGGCTGCATCCGGCAGCCGATGCCGATGGCGACGTCGCAAGTCGACCAGTATTCGGCGCCGGCCGGATGGGGCAGGGCGTAGGGCGAGCGTTCGTCGATGATGCCGCGGCCGTTCTGGTACGAGACGATCGGCGCCTGCCGCGCCGCCGACAGCTCCCGCACCGCGTCGACCGCGTCGTAGGCACCGCCGCCGACCAGGATCATCGGGTTCTTCGCCTGGCCGAGCAGCTTGGCCGCCGCCTCGATCAGGTCGGGATCGGCCTCCGGATGGCGGATCGCGTGGGGCGCCACC
>JARGOG010000052.1 GCA_029212785.1 Thalassobaculaceae bacterium | reverse complement strand
CAGCCCCCGGGCGGCGCCTTACTGTCCCGTCAGCTTCAGCGTCCACTCGCCGGACGTGGTGAGCGTCACGTCCTGGACCTGGGTGCGCAGCATGGCGTAGGCGGCGCGGGGCAGAATGACATCGCCGACCAGCACCGCCGGACAGACGGTCTCGCAAAGGGCATGCAGGGTGATGTTCAGGTTGATCCGCGGCTTTGTCGTGCGGATCACCAGCGCACCGCCGTCCAGCGTCACCTCGTCATCGGCGAGCTGGGTGGCGACGCCGCTGAGCCGAATATCGGCGATCAGCAGGTTCAGGATCCCGGGATTGGTGACCTGCAGCCGCAGCTCCTCGCCCTGGGTGACGTTGCGGACCTGGAGATGGACACGCTTTTCGATCACCGCTGCCGTCGAGCTGGGCGCGGCGCCGGTCACCCCGAGGAGAAGAAGAATGCGGAGGGCGGCGGCGCTCGCGGTTCGAATCATCGCATCGCCCCCCTGGATTGTCCTGCAGGTCTCAGATGTGGATCGGCCGGCCGTCCACGGCGAGGGCCGCTTCCTTGACCGCCTCGCTGAGTGTCGGGTGGCCGTGGCAGGTCCGGGCGACGTCCTCGGCCGAACCGCCGAACTCCATGATCGCGCAGATCTCGTGGATCAGCGTGCCGGCATCCGGGCCCAGGATATGGGCGCCGAGCACCCGGTCGGTCTTCTTGTCGGCCAGGATCTTCACCTGCCCGTCGGTATCCGCATTCGCCCGCGCGCGGCTGTTGGCGGAGAACGGGAACACGCCCTTGCGGTACTCGATCCCGGCTTCCTTCAGCTGCTCCTCGGTCTGGCCGACCGAGGCCACTTCCGGCCATGTGTAGACGATGCCGGGAACCAGATTGTAGTCCACATGGGTGGACTGGCCGGCCATGATCTCGACCGCGGCGATGCCGTCTTCCTCGGCCTTATGCGCCAGCATCGGGCCCGGGATGGCGTCGCCGATGGCGTATATGCCCTCGACATTGGTCTGGTAGTCCTCGTCGACCAGGATGACGCCGCGCTTGTCCCGCTCCACACCCAACTCGTCGAGACCGAGACCGTCGAGATAGGGGCGCCGGCCGATGGCGACCAGCACCACGTCGCCCTTCAGCTCCTCGGCCTCGCCGCCCTGGGCGGGCTCCAAGGTCAGGGTGACCTGGGTCTTGGTCTTCTTCGCAGCGGTGACCTTGGTCGACAGCTTGAACTCGAAGCCCTGCTTCTCGAGGACCCGCTTGAAGCGCTTGCCCACGTCCTGGTCCATGGTCGGCACGATACGGTCAAGGAACTCGACCACGGTGACCTTGGCACCGAAGCGCCTCCACACCGAGCCCATCTCCAGGCCGATTACGCCGCCGCCGATGACGATCAGGTGCTTGGGCACCTTGGTCAGCTCTAGCGCGCCGGTGGACGTGACGATCTGCGTCTCGTCGACCTCGACGCCCGGCAGTGGGGTCGATTCCGAGCCGGTGGCGATCAGGATCTTGTCGCACTCGACCGTCTGCTTCTTGCCCTTGGCCGGTGTGATCTCGACCTTGCCCGGGGCGGCGATCTTGCCGGTGCCCTGCAGCCAGTCGATCTTGTGCTTCTTGAACAGGAAGCCGATACCGTCGGTCAGGCCGGTGACGATCTCGGTCTTCTTCGCCATCAGCTTCTTGACGTTGAGCTTCGGGGCCGAGACCTCGATGCCGAAATCGCCCAGATGGTGCTCGGCCTCTGCATATTTCTCCGAGGCGTTCAGCAGCGCCTTGGACGGTATGCAGCCGATGTTCAGGCAGGTGCCGCCGAGTGCCGAGCCCTTCTCGACGCAGGCGGTCTTCATGCCGAGCTGAGCGGCGCGGATGGCCGCGACATAGCCACCCGGCCCACCGCCGATGACCACGAGATCGTATTTGTCAGACATGGGAGCTCCCCAAGGGTAATCTGGGCGGGTGGCGGATGCCTTACAGGTCCAGCAGCAGCCGGCGCGGATCCTCGATGGCGTCCTTCACCTTGACCAGGAAGGTCACCGCCTCGCGGCCGTCGACGATCCGGTGGTCGTAGCTCAGCGCCAGATACATCATCGGCCGGATCTCGACCGAGTTGCCGATGGCCATCGGTCGCGGCTGGATCTTGTGCATGCCGAGAATGCCGGATTGCGGAGGATTTAGGATCGGCGTCGACATCAGCGACCCATAGACGCCGCCGTTGGAGATCGTGAACGTGCCGCCCTGCATCTCGGCCAGCGACAGCTTACCGTCGCGCGCCTTCACGCCGAGGGTGTTGATCCCTTGCTCGACCCCGGCGAAGGACAACTGGTCGGCATCGCGCAGGATCGGCACCACCAGGCCCGACGGCGTGCCGACGGCGACGCCGATATCGAAGTAGTTCTTGTAGACGATCTCGTCGCCGTAGATCTCGGCATTGACCGCCGGCAGCTCCTGGAGCGCCGCGAGGCTGGCCTTCACGAAGAAGCTCATGAAGCCGAGCTTCACGCCGTGCTTCTTCTCGAAGCTCTCCTTGTACTCATTTCGCAGCGCCATGACGTTGGTCATGTCCACCTCATTGAAGGTGGTCAGCATGGCGGCGGTGTTCTGGGCTTCCTTCAGGCGCCGGGCGATGGCCTGACGCAGGCGGGTCATCTTCACCCGCTCCTCGCGCGGATCCTCCGGGCGCGGCGGCAGCGGGCCGGCCGGGGCCGCGGCGGCACCGGCGGCCGGAGCGGCGCTGAACGAGCGTTTCGCGGTGCCGGCCTCGATCGCCGTCTGCACGTCTTCCTTGACCAGACGGCCATCCTTGCCGGTCGGCTTGATCTTCGCCGGATCCAGATTGTTCTCGTCGACCAGCTTGCGCACGGCCGGCGACATCGTCTTGACCTCGTAGGCGCCTGCGGCGGCAGGCGCGGCGGCCGGTGCCGGCTTCGGCGCTTCGGCCTTCTTCGGCTCCTCCTTCGGAGCCTCGGTCTTCGCCGGGGCGGCCTCCGTCTTCGGCTCCGCCTTCTTCGGTGCCGCGGTGGCGCTCTCGTCGATCGAACCGAGCAGGGCGCCGACCTCGACCTCCGCACCTTCCTGCGCGGCGATCTCCTGCAGCACGCCGGATGCCGGTGCGTTTACTTCCAGGGTGACCTTGTCGGTCTCGAGCTCGACCAACGGCTCATCGGCAGCGACCGCATCGCCCACTGCCTTCATCCATTTCGCCACCGTCGCTTCGGAGACGGACTCCCCGAGTGCCGGAACCTTGATCTCCGTCGCCATGCGCTTGGTCCTTTTCTTCTTTCCGTCATGCGTCGGCGGACCCACCCGGGAGTCCGCCGTGTCTCGTTACATAAGATCTCAACGTCTCGACGTTTCCGCGCGCCTACTCGGCGGCCATCCGTCCCTTGTTCGCCATATCCACGGTCAGCGCCTCGTCGACCAGGGCTGACTGCTCGCGCGCGTGGCGGCCGGCATTGCCGGTGGCCGGCGACGCGGCCTCGCGGCGGCCGACGTAGCGCGGTCGCTTGCAGGCGCCGTCGAGCTCGATCAGCACGTCTTCGAGGCGACGGTCGACAAAGGTCCACGGACCCATGTTCGCCGGCTCCTCCTGGCACCACACGACCTCAGCCTGCGGAAAGCGCGACAGCTCCTGCAGCAGCGCCTTGCGCGGGAACGGATACATCTGCTCCAGCCGCAGGAAGAACACGTCCTTGATGCCGCGCTTCTGACGCTCCTCGTACAGGTCGTAGTAGACCTTGCCCGAGCAGATCACGACGCGTTTGACGTCCTTGTCGTCGCACAGGGTGTCGTTGTCGTAGAGCACCCGGTGGAAGGTCGTGTCGCTGCCCATTTCTTCTAGCTTCGACACGGCCAGCTTGTGACGCAGCAACGATTTCGGCGTGAACACGATCAGCGGTTTGCGGAAATCGCGCTGCAACTGACGCCGCAGCACGTGGAAGAAGTTCGCAGGGGTGGTGCAGTTCACCACCTGCATGTTGTCCTCGCCGCAGAGTTGCAGATAGCGCTCGATCCGAGCCGAGGAATGCTCCGGACCCTGGCCCTCGTAGCCATGCGGCAACAGCATCACCAGACCGGACATGCGCAGCCACTTCGCCTCACCGGAGGAGACGAACTGGTCCATGATCACCTGGGCGCCGTTGGCGAAATCGCCGAACTGGGCTTCCCAGCAGGTCAGGGCGTTCGGCTCGGCCTGGCTGTAGCCGTATTCGAAGCCGAGCACGCCGGCCTCGGACAGCGGGCTGTCGATGACCTCGTAGTGCGCCTGATCGTCCTGGATGTTGTTCAGCGGGACGTAGCGCTCTTCCGTCTTCTGGTCGACATAGACCGAGTGGCGGTGAGAAAACGTACCGCGCTGGCTGTCCTGACCGGCCAGACGGACCATGAAGCCCTCGGTGAGCAGCGTGGCGAAAGCCAGCGCCTCGCCGGTGCCCCAGTCGATACCCTCGCCGGTCTCGATCGCCTTCTTGCGCGAGGCGATGAAGCGATTGAGCTTGCTGTTCAGGTTGAAGGTTTCCGGCGCTTCGCAGAGCTTGAGGCCAATGCGCTTCAATTCCTTCAGGTCGACGCCCGTGCTGCCGCGCCGGGCGTCGCCGGAGGCGACCTTCAGGCCGGACCACTTGCCCTCGAGCCAATCGGCCTTGTTGGGCTTGTAGGACAGACCGGCCTCGAACTCCTCGGCGAGATAGGCGTTCTCGTCGGACAGGATCTTGTCGGCCTCGTCCTTGGTCAGGGTGCCGTTCTCGACCAGCTTGTCGGAATAGAGATCCCGCGTGGTCTTCAGGCTGCCGATCTTGTCGTACATCAGCGGCTGGGTGAACCGCGGCTCGTCGCCCTCGTTATGGCCGAAGCGGCGATAGCAGATCATGTCGATAACCACGTCGCAGCCGAATTCCTGGCGGAACTCCGAGGCGATCCGCGCGACATGCACCGACGCTTCCGGATCGTCGCCGTTCACATGGAAGATCGGCGCCATCACCATCTTCGCCACGTCCGTCGGATAGGGCGAGGAGCGCGAGTAGTGCGGGCTGGTGGTGAAGCCGATCTGGTTGTTCACCACGATGTGGATCGTGCCGCCGGTCTTGTAGCCGCGCAGGCCGGAGAAATCGAAGGTCTCCGCCACCACGCCCTGGCCGGCGAAGGCGGCATCGCCGTGCAGCAGGATGCCCATGACCTTCTTGTGGTCGGCGTCGCCGCGCTGTTGCTGCTTGGCGCGCACCCGGCCGAGCACGACCGGGTTGACGATCTCCAGATGCGACGGGTTGGCGTTCAGCGTGAGGTGGACATTGGCACCGTCGAACTCACGGTCGGCGGACACGCCCATATGATACTTCACGTCGCCCGAGCCGCCGGCATCTTCCGGGTTCGCCGGGTTGCCCAGGAATTCCGAGATGATGGCGCGGAACGGCTTGCTCATGAAATTGCAGAGCACGCTGAGACGGCCGCGGTGGGGCATGCCGAGCACCACCTCTTCGAGACCGAGCTGGCTGCCGCGCTTGATGATCTGCTCCAGCACCGGGATCAGCGTCTCGCCGCCGTCGAGACCGAAGCGTTTGGTGCCGACATATTTCACGGCGAGGAACTTCTCGAAGCTCTCGGCCGCGGTCAGGCGCTCCAGGATGGTGCGTTTGCCGAGCGGGGTGAAATCGGTCTGGTTGCGGATCTGCTCGATCCGTTCCTGAATCCACGCCTTCTGGGCCGGGTCCTGGATGTGCATGAACTCGACGCCGATGGAGGCGCAATAGGTGGCCTCCAGCAGGGCCATGATCTCGCGCAACGTGGCGGTCTCGAGGCCGAGCACGTTGTTGATGAAGATCGGCCGGTCCCAGTCGGCATCGGTGAAGCCGTAGGTCTCCGGATCGAGCTCGGGGTGCGGTGTCGGTTCCTCGAGGCCGAGGGGATCGAGCTTGGCTTTGAGGTGACCGCGGATCCGATAGGCCCGAATGATCATGATCGCCCGCAGCGAATCGAGCGTCGCGGCCCGTACGTCCTCGCCGGAGAGGACGCTCGCATCGGCCTTCTTGCCGGACTTCTTCGGTGCGGCGTCAGGGTCGAGTGCACCGATGATCCTGGTGGTCCGCGCGGCGAAGCTTGGTCCCCTCACATCCGTCGTCGCGGCCTCGGCGTCATCGCTGAGCGCGTCGAAATACTGACGCCAGCTGTCGTCCACCGATGTCGGATTGTCGAGGTATCGTGCGAAAAGTTCCGCCATGAACGGCGCGTTGGCGCCATTCAGGAAAGTGTAGTCCTGATAGTCCATGGACATTTGCGTTCACCGCCTCTGCGCTCGCCGTGGAGCCATCCACCCGCTTCGGCGGCCCCACCCGCCGGAGTCACCCGGCCCCGTCCTGCCACTACACCAAATGAATAGTTAACATTCAGTGAGAATTCCATGGTCCTCCTATCTCCCGGTGGGATCAAGAGCGGGGGATGGGGGACACATGTTCGAGGACGGGGCCGTAGCCAGCCCCGCCCTCTGGTCTTTGTCGTCAGCCGCCCATGGCGGCGACCATCGTCTCCCCGAGAGCCGCCGGGCTGTCCGACACCTTGATGCCGGCCGACTTCATGGCCTCGATCTTATCGCCGGCACCACCCTTGCCGCCGGCGATGATGGCGCCCGCGTGGCCCATGCGGCGGCCCGGAGGGGCCGTCACACCGGCGATGAAGCCGGCGACCGGCTTCTTCTTCGCGTTCGACTTCAGGAACTCGGCCGCCTCTTCCTCGGCCGAACCGCCGATTTCGCCGATCATGATGATGCCCTGGGTCTCGTCATCGGCCAGGAACATCTCGAGCACGTCGATGAAGCTGGTGCCGTTGACCGGGTCGCCGCCGATGCCGACACAGGTCGACTGGCCGAGGCCCGCCGCCGTGGTCTGCGCCACCGCCTCGTAGGTCAGCGTGCCCGACTTCGACACGATGCCGATCTTGCCGCGCTTGTGGATATGGCCCGGCATGATGCCGATCTTGCAGGCGTCCGGGGTGATCACGCCCGGGCAGTTCGGGCCGATCAGCCGGGTCTTGGTCCCGGTGAGCGCCCGCTTGACCTTGATCATGTCCATCACCGGGATGCCCTCGGTGATGCAGATCACCAGCGGCAGTTCGGCGTCGATCGCCTCGAGGATCGAATCGGCCGCGAAGGGCGGCGGCACGTAGATCACGCTGGCATTGGCGCCGGTCTTGTTGACCGCATCCTCGACCGTGTCGAACACCGGCAGGTCGAGATGGGTCTGGCCGCCCTTACCGGGGGTCACACCGCCGACCATCTTGGTGCCGTACTTGATCGCCTGCTCGCTGTGGAAGGTGCCCTGGCTGCCGGTGAATCCCTGGCAGATGACCTTCGTGTTCTCGTCGATAAGAACGGCCATTACGCGGCCTCCTTCACGGCTTTGACGATTTTCGCTGCGGCGTCGCCGAGGTTGTCGGCGGACACGATCGGCAGGCCGCTATCGGCCAGGATCTGCTTGCCGAGCTCGACATTGGTGCCTTCCAGGCGCACCACCAGCGGCACGTGCAGGCTGACTTCCTTGGCCGCCGCGACCACGCCCTCGGCGATCACGTCGCAGCGCATGATGCCGCCGAAGATGTTGACCAGGATGCCCTCGACGTTCTTGTCGGACAGGATGATCTTGAAGGCCGCGGTCACCCGCTCCTTCGTCGCCCCGCCGCCGACATCGAGGAAGTTGGCCGGCTCGCCGCCATAGAGCTTGATGATGTCCATGGTGGCCATCGCCAGGCCGGCGCCGTTGACCATGCAGCCGATCGAGCCGTCGAGCTTCACGTAGTTCAGCTCGTACTTGCCCGCCTCGAGCTCCATCGGATCCTCTTCGTCCTCGTCGCGCATCTCGGCGACGTCCTTGTGACGGTAGAGGGCGTTGTCGTCGAAGTTCATCTTGGCATCGAGCGCGATCAGATCGCCCGCGCCGGTCACCACCAGCGGGTTGATCTCCATCAGCGACGCGTCGAGGCTGGTGAAGGCCTCGTACAGGCCGGTGAGGAACTTCACCGCGGCGCCGACCTGCTTGCCTTCCAGGCCGAGCGCGAAGGCGATGCGCCGGGCGTAGTGGCCGGACATGCCGGTCACCGGGTCGATCGCCACGGTCAGAATCTTCTCCGGGGTCTTCTCGGCGACCTCTTCGATGTCCATGCCGCCCTCGGTCGAGGCGATCACGGTCACCCGCGAGGTCGACCGGTCGACCCGGAACGACAGGTAGAGCTCACGGGCGATGTCGGAACCGTCCTCGACATAGACCCGCTTCACTTCCTTGCCTTCCGGGCCGGTCTGGTGCGTGACCAGGGTCATGCCCAGCATCCGTTCGGCCTCGGCCCGGACGTCGTCGATCGACTTCACGACCTTGACGCCGCCGCCCTTGCCGCGGCCACCGGCGTGGATCTGCGCCTTGACGACGTAGACCGGTCCGCCCAGCCCTTCGGCGACCTTCACGGCCTCGTCCGGGGTGAACGCCACCCCGCCCTTGGGCACGGCGACGCCGTATTTGGCCAAGAGAGTCTTGGCCTGGTACTCATGAATGTTCATCGTTCCCCGCTCCGTACGGTGCGAGCGCGCTTGCCCGTTAGTCGGGCAGGCCCGCGGCGACTTCGTTGAGGGTTTTGACGGCGTTGACCGAGTTGTCGAACATCGTCTTCTCGTCGGCGTTCAGTTCGATCTCCACGATCTTCTCCACGCCGCCGGCACCGAGCACGGTGGGCACGCCGACATAGAGACCGTTGAGGCCGTACTGACCGTCGACATAGGCGGCGCAGGGCAGAACCCGCTTCTTGTCCTTCAGATAGGCTTCCGCCATCTGGATCGCCGAGCTGGCCGGCGCGTAGAACGCCGAGCCGGTCTTCAGCAGACCGACGATCTCGGCACCGCCGTCGCGGGTACGCTGGATGATCTGGTCGATCTTCTCCTGGGTCGACCAACCCATCTTGATCAGGTCGGGCACCGGGATGCCGGCAACGGTGGAGTAGCGGATCAGCGGCACCATGGTGTCGCCGTGGCCGCCGAGCACGAAGGCGGTGACGTCCTCGACGGACACGCCGAACTCTTCGGCCAGGAAGTAGCGGAACCGCGCGCTGTCGAGCACGCCGGCCATGCCGACAACCTTGTTCTTCGGCAGGCCGCTGTACTTCTGCAGCAGGCCGACCATGACGTCGAGCGGATTGGTGATGCAGATCACGAAGGCGTCCGGGCAAGTGGCCTTGATGCCTTCGCCGACCGCTTTCATGACCTTGGCGTTGGTGCCGATCAGGTCGTCGCGGCTCATGCCCGGCTTGCGCGGGATGCCGGCGGTGACGATGACCACGTCGGCGCCGGCGATCGCTTCGTAGCTGCTGGCGCCGGTGAGTACCGAGTCGAAGCCTTCGACCGGCGAGGCTTCGGCGATATCCAGCGCCTTGCCCTGCGGCACGCCGTCGACGATGTCGAACAGCACTACGTCGCCGAGATCCTTGAGGCCGGCGAGAAGCGCCAGCGTGCCACCGATATTACCCGCGCCCACGAGCGCGATCTTGTTGCGAGCCATGATTTCCCCTGTCGCAAGCGTTGGCCTGGACATCCCGCGGCTGCCGGCGGCTGAGGCGGCCGGCGACGGCCCGAGATATGTGCGATGCGGCATAGCGCGTTTCCGCTGCGCGGGCAACCGCGTGTCGTGGCGAATCGTGGATGGGGATGAATCGGTGTCGGGAATCGGCGGCAGAAGCCCTATTCAGCGTCCGGTTGATCTAGATCAACACGGTTGCAACGTCCGGGGCGTAGGGTTGGACGATCCGGGGGCGGGGGCAACGCTTCACGGGAGAGCACCATGACCAAGCAGACCAAAGAGACCACCGAGCAGCCGCAGACGGCCGGGGCCGTCAGTCCCGCTGCCGGCACCAATGGCTGGACCGATACGGCGGACCGGCAGACGGCGACCTTCTCCGCCTTTCACGGGCCGCTTCTCGAGGCGACCTCGCTGGCGGTCAGCCGCTATGTCGAGGGGGTCGCCGAGCTGAATCAGGAAATGACGCGGTTCGTGGCCGAGCGGCTGCGCTATGACGCCGAGTTCGGCCACGCCCTCACGGGCTGCCGGAGCTTCGTTCAGGCGGCGGAAATGCAGCAGGAATGGGTGAAGAAGGCGGCGGACGACTATACTGCCGAGGCGAAGAAGCTCGGCGAGATCGGCCAGAAGATCGCCGCCGATGTCGCGCAGACGCCGGCGCCCTGAGCCTCGACGTTGCCGGCCGACCGACCTGGCGCAGTGTCCTATGCACCGCTGCGGGGCGCTTTCGGTACGTGCTTGCCAAACACATAAGTGTGTGCTTATGTTTTGACATGATCGAGAACGAGATCTTCAAGGCCCTGGCCGATCCGACCAGACGGGCGATCTTCGAGAAGCTGGCCGCCGGCCGTATGAATGCCAGCGCGCTGCGCCACGGCATGGCCATCAGCCAGCCGGCCATCTCCCAACATCTCTCCGTATTGCGTAAGGCGCGTCTGGTCCGCGAGGAGCGCCAAGGGCGCGTCGTCAACTACGAGGTCGACCCGGAAGGGCTGTCGCTGATCGCCGGATGGCTGGAGCGCTACCGTGCCTACTGGCCGACCCGGGTCGCTGCTTTGTCGGAACTGTTGAAGGACATGGAGCCATGAGCGATCCGCAGAGCGGGCCGGGAGAAGACGCCGAGCGCCCCCGGATACTGGTTCTCGATTACGATCTGGATGCATCCGTCGAAACGGTTTGGCGGGCGATCAGTTCGCCGGATGTTCGGGAGAAATGGCTGCCGGCCGGGGACCTGGCGGAGACCGATCCGATCCACGCCGTTCCGGGCGAGGAGGTCCGCTATCTCATGCGCGAGGAGACGCCGCCTTACCTGGAAAGCATGGTGACGTTCCGGATCGCTCCAGGCCCTGGTGGGGGTACCCGGTTAACGATCATCCAGGATCTGACCGACGCCCGGCTGCCCGGACGCATGCTGATGGCAGCGAACACCGATCGCGGGCCGGTCATGCGGGCTGCCTGACGGTCCCGACGCAACCGACATCACTGGTATCGAGGAGATCGCCGATGGGCGAAACGATGCAACTCGTCCCCATGGTCGTGGAACAGTCCAGCGGCGGAGAGCGATCCTTTGACATCTACTCCCGGCTGCTGCGCGAGCGGATCATCTTCCTGAACGGCGAGGTGAACGACACGGTATCGGCGCTGGTCTGCGCCCAACTGCTCTTCCTGGAGGCCGAGAACCCGCGCAAGCCGATCCACCTGTACATCAACTCGCCGGGAGGCGTCGTCTCCAGCGGCCTCGCGATATACGACACCATGCGCTATGTCCGGGCCCCGGTGCAGACCCTGTGCATGGGGACGGCCCGCTCCATGGGGTCATTTCTACTGATGGCGGGCGAACCGGGGGCGCGGGCGGCGCTGCCCAACGCCAGTCTCCACGTCCATCAGCCGCTCGGCGGCGTCCAGGGCCAAGCCTCGGATATCCTGATCCATGCCGAGGAAATGCTACGGACCAAGCGGCGTATGATCCGTCTCTATGCTGAACACTGCGGGCGCAGCGAAGATGACGTGGAACGCACCCTGGACCGGGACCGCTTCATGACGGCGGAAGAGGCGGTCGATTGGGGGCTGATCGACCGCGTCGTCACGAACAGTGAGGAACCTGCCGGGCGCTGAGTCCCGGCAGGTCGAGTCAGGCCGCCCGGCGGACGCCGGCAGCGGTGATGCTGTCGTCGACGAAGGCCTCGAACGGCTTGAAGTTCTCTTCGAAGCGGGCCCGCAGCTCGATCGCCGTGCTGTCATAGGCGCCGCCGTCGCTCCAGGCGCCGCGCGGGCGCAGGACCTCGGTCGGGACGTTCGGGCAGGTTTCCGGCACCATCAGGCCGAAATGCTCGTCTTCAACCACCGGCGCCCCGGCAAGCGTGCCGTCCAGCGCGGCCCGCACCATGGCGCGGGTATAGGCGATCTTCATGCGCTCGCCGCCGGCACCGGCCCGGCCGCCGGACCAGCCGGTATTGACCAGCCAGCAGGTGGCGCCGTGACGGGCGATGCGCTCGCGCAGCATCTCGCCATAGACGCTCGGGTGACGCGGCATGAACGGGGCGCCGAAACAGGTCGAGAAGGTCGCCTGCGGTTCGGTCACGCCCTTTTCCGTGCCGGCCACCCGCGCGGTGTAGCCCGACAGGAAGTGATACATCGCCTGTTCCGGCGTCAGCTTGGAGATCGGTGGCAGCACGCCGAAGGCGTCCGCCGTCAGCATCACCACATTGACCGGATGGCCGGCCATGCCGTTGGCCGAGGTATTCGCGATGTAGTCGATCGGGTAGCAGGCCCGCGTGTTCTCGGTCATCTCGGCGCTGTCCAGGTTCAGCAACCGGGAGACCGGATCCATCACCACATTCTCCAGCACCGTGCCGAAACGATGCGACGCGGCCCAGATCTCCGGTTCCGCCTCCTGGCTCAGCTTGATGACCTTGGCGTAGCATCCGCCTTCGAAATTGAAGATGCCGTTCGCCGACCAGCCATGCTCGTCGTCGCCGATCAGGGTGCGGCTGCCGTCGGCCGACAGGGTCGTCTTGCCGGTGCCGGACAGGCCGAAGAAGATCGCGCTGTCACCCTTCGGTCCCACATTCGCCGAGCAGTGCATCGGCATCACGCCGCGGTCCGGCAGCAGATAGTTCAGGATGCCGAAGATCGACTTCTTGATCTCGCCGGCGTAGCTCGTGCCGCCGATCAGGATCATGCGCCGGTCGAAATCGACCAGGATGAAGGTCGAGGAACGCACACCGTCGGCGGCGCCCCGCGCGGTCAGGCCCGGCGCGTGCAGAATGGTGAAGTCCGGCTCGAAGCCCGGAAGGTCCTCCGCCGGCGGGCGGATGAACATGTTGCGGGCGAACAGGTTCTGCCAGGCGGTCTCGGTCACCACCCGCACCTTGAGGCGGTGCTCCGGGTCGGCGCCGGCGTAGCAGTTCAGCACGAAGGCGTCGCGGCCGTGGTAGTAGGCCTGGACCCGGGCATGCATGGCATCGAAGGCGCCGCGGTCGATCGGCTGGTTGATGGGGCCCCAGTTGACGGTGCTCTCGGTCGCGGCGTCGCGCACGATGAACTTGTCCTTCGGTGACCGTCCAGTGTGCTCGCCGGTATCCACCACCACCGCGCCATGGGCCGAGAGCCGTGCCTCGCCGCGTCGGATCGCGTGTTCGGTCAGGAGGGCCGGCCCGAGGTCCCAGTGCTGGGTACCGAGGCTTGTCAGGCCATGCGAGATCAGGTCCGTGCGTGTCGCAGTCGTCGCGCTGTTGCCCACGTATCCTCTCCAGGTATTACTGATGACCGGCTCTTTCCGGCCGGGAGCAAGTTTGGATTAGGCGAACTGTCACCGAAACGCAACGACCCGCCCGGATATTTCCTTGTGACCGGCGCGGCGATACGTCGCGTCAGGCCTTCAGAACGGCCACGCCCGGAAGGTCCTTTCCCTCGAGCCATTCCAGGAATGCTCCGCCCGCCGTCGAGACATAGGAGAACCGGTCGATAACTCCGGCATGGGCCAGTGCCGCGACGGTATCGCCGCCGCCGGCCACCGACAGGATCTCGCCGCGATCGGTCAGATCGGCCGCCGCCCGGGCCAGAGCATTGGTTCCGGCGTCGAACGGCGCGGTCTCGAAGGCGCCGAGCGGACCGTTCCACACCAGGGTCTTGCAGCTCTGCAGCCGCTTGGCGATGGCCGCGACGGTTCTCGGTCCGACGTCGAGGATCATCTGCTCCGGCGGAACGTCGAGAATATCGACGGTCCTGGTCGTCACCCCGGCGGCCAGGGTGTCGGCGACCACCGCGTCGATCGCCAGCAGGATGTCGCAGCCCGCCGCGTCGGCCTTGGCTTGGATTTCCTTGGCGGTTTCGGCGAGATCGCGTTCGGCCAGCGATTTGCCGATCTCCATCCCGCCCGCATGCAGGAAGGTGTTGGCCATGCCGCCGCCGATCGCCAGCACGTCGACCCGCGACACCAGGTTGCCGAGCAGATCGAGCTTGGTGCTGACCTTGGCGCCGCCGACCACCGCGGCCACCGGTCGCTCCGGGTGTTCCAGCGCCCGCGTCAACGCCTCCAGCTCCGCCTGCATCAGCCGGCCGGCGAAGGCGGGCAGCTTGCGCGCCACCCCGTCGATGGATCCGTGTGCCCGATGGGCGGCGGAGAAGGCATCGTTCACGTAGAGATCCGCCAGCGTGGCGAGGCCGGCGACGAATTCGGCATCGTTCGCCTCCTCGCCGGCGTGGAAGCGCAGGTTCTCCAGCAGCACCACGTCGCCGTCCTTCAGCGCGGCGACCGCGCTCTCCGCGGCAGCGCCGACACAGTCCTCGGCAAAGGCGACCGGGCGGCCGACCGCCTGGGCCAGGAGGGCCACAATCGGCCGCAACGACATCTCGGCGTTCGGCTTGCCCTTGGGGCGGCCGTAATGGGAGACGACGACGACCCGGGCCCCCTTCTGCGCCAGTTCGGCGACGGTCGGGGCGGCCCGCGCGATGCGGGTCGCATCGGTGACCGCGCCGTCCTTCATCGGCACGTTCAGGTCCAGACGCAGCAAGACACGCCTACCGGCGACATCGGCGCCATCGAGGGTGCGATAATTGGCCATCTCGGATCTCTCTCCCAGCTACGAACCCGGCCAGCTAGCGTCCGGAATGGGCCGGGATGTGCCATAGCGACGCGGGGGGGACAAGTCTTGCCACGTGGTGGCACGGGTAGCGGACGGTCCGGTGGCCGGCTTCTTCCCGGAGCGGCGGCGGGCCTGGCGCCCGATACCCCTCGCCGAAATGTCGTTATCGGCCCTGAGGTTGGTCAAACGGAACGACCGAACACCCGCTTCACTCCCCGATCTCGTGCCGGGCCATCGGTCCGCGCGCGGAGACGGCGATGGTGGTGAAGGACCAAGGCGTCGACTTCGGCACAGGGACGGGGAATGAAGGGGCGGTGGGACAGACGCAACCCTTACCCATGCAGCCCTACTTATACGGATCCGCCGCGTCGCGCAGGCCGTCGCCGAAGAAGTTGAAGGCCAGCACCACCAGGATCACCGGGATCACCGGGGTCATGATCCAGGGATAGAGCTCCACCGCGTTGATGTTCTGCGCCTCGGTCAGCAGCACGCCCCAACTGGTGATCGGCGGCCGCAGCCCGAGGCCGAGGAAGGACAGCGCCGTCTCGCCCAGGATCATGGTCGGGATCGACAGGGTCGCGGACGCGATCAGGTGGCTCATGAAGCTCGGCAGCAGATGCCGACCGATGATCCGCTTCGGCTTCGCCCCCATCAGCTCGGCGGCCACGCAGAAATCCTCCTCGCGCAGGCTGAGCAGTTTCGAGCGCACGGCGCGGGCCAGGCCGGTCCAGTCCAGAAGCCCCAATATCAATGTTATACCAAAGTAAATCAAAATTGGAGACCACGTAACCGGCAGTGCGGCGGACAACGCCATCCACAGCGGTAGCTCCGGGAAGGAGCGGATCACCTCGATCACCCGCTGGATGCAGGCATCGACCCAGCCGCCGTAATAGCCGGCCAGCCCGCCGATCACGATGCCGAGCACGAAGCTCACGGCAATGCCGATCAGGCCGACGGTCAGTGACACCCGGGTGCCGTAGACGATGCGCGAGAACACGTCCCTCCCCAGCCGGTCGGTGCCGAGCAGGAACAGGGTGCCGCCCGCGGCCGGACAGATCAGGTGGAACTCGGCCTCGATCTGGCCCCAGAACCGATAGGGGTCGCCCGAGCAGAAGAACCGGATGCGCTGCACCTTGTTCGGATTCTCCGTGTAGATCCGCTTCAACGTGCGCAGGTCGAGCTCGTAGTCGTAGCCGAGCACGTAGGGGCCGACAAAATGGCCGTCGCGGAATAGCTGCACCGTCTGTGGCGGGGCAAAGATATGGTCGGTATGGCGCGACGCCAGCGCATAGGGCGCGATCATCTCGGAGATCAGCACCGAGGCGTAGAGCGCGATCAGGAACAGCCCGGAGATCACGGCGAGCCGGTGACGCTTGAGCTTCCACCACATCATCCGCCACTGGGACGCCATGTAGTAGCGTTCCTGCGCCGGTGTCAGCGTCTCGTCCCGACCCGGGTCGAACGGGGCGGTGTCGACGAAATGCCGGGCCTTGGGACGGGTCGGATCGGTCGCGCTCATCGGTCCACTCCGCCGCCGAGCCGGATGCGCGGATCGAGCCAAGCCAGCGCCAGGTCGGAGATCAGCATGCCGATCACGGTCAACAGCGCGAGGAACATCAGGAACGAACCGGCGAGATACATGTCCTGGCTCTGCAGCGCGCCGATCAGCATCGGCCCGGTGGTCGGCAGCGACAGCACCATCGACACCACCGCCGAGCCCGAGACCACCTGGGGCAGCATGTTGCCGATATCGGCGACGAACGGGTTCATGGCCATGCGCAGCGGGTACTTCATCAGCGCGCGGAACGGCGACAGGCCCTTGGCCCGGGCGGTCACCACGTATTGTTTCTGCAACTCGTCCAGCAGGTTGGCCCGCAGGCGCCGGATCATCGCCGCGGTCCCGGCGGTGCCGATGACGACCACGGGCACCCACAGATGCTCGAGCACCGACAGGATCTTGGCGAAGCTCCAGGGCTCATCGATATAGGTCGGGTCCATCAGCCCGCCGATCGAGGTGCCGAACCAGACATTGGCGAAATAGAGCAGGATCAGCGCCAGCAGGAAATTGGGCGTCGCCAATCCCAGGAAGCCGACGAAGGTCAGTCCGTAATCGCCGACGCTGTACTGATGGGTTGCCGAATAGATCCCGATCGGAAACGAGACCAGATAGATGAACAGGATCGTCGTGAAATTCAGCACGATCGTCAGCAGCACCCGGTCGCCGACCACGTCGCTGACCGGCAGCTGGTACTCGAAACTGTAGCCGAAATCGCCCCGCAGCATGCCGAAGAGCCAGAACAGATACTGCTCCCACATCGGCTTATCCAGGCCGTAATGCGCGCGCAGCGCCTCGATCTTGGCGGGGTCGACGGCTTCGCCCTGGCTTTCCATCTCGGCGATCAGGGTCGAGAGATAATCCCCCGGTGGAAGCTGAATGATGATGAAGGTGATGACGCTGATCGCGATCATCGTCGGGATCATGATCAGGATCCGGCGGGCGAGATAGTCGAGCATGGGCTACCTCCTCGCTCTACCGAAGCGACCGGGTGGCGGCGGTCAGCACCTCGTCTGGTGTGCGCTGCCGCTGCGCGCCGAAAAAGAACGTGTCGGGCCGGTGCATGCCGAAATGCGCGCCCGGTTCCCAATTGTAGATCGCCTCGACCGGAACGTTGTGCAGCTTCAGGCTGACCACCACCGGCTGCAGCACGCCGGCGACGAGGCCGATCGAATAGACCTGATCGGACCAGATTTCCAGCATCTGCCGCCAGACGGCGCGACGCGCGTCGGGGGTACGCGAGGCGCGCCAGTCGTCATAGAGCGTGAGCAGGTGAGCGGCTTCCGGCAGGTCCGGAGCGATCCCGGCCTTGCCCCTGGTCTGATAATGCTGGCCCCAGCGTGGCCACATATACTGGGTCTGCGCGGTGGGAGCGAACTCGGAAGGGCTTGATTCGTTGCTCGGGATGCCGTTCTCGATACCGTAGGAGATCGACATCATCGTCTGTCCGGCGAAAATCCGGTTGCGGAATACCGTGCGCTCGGAGGGCCGCGAGAACAGCTTGATCCCGACTTCCATCCAGGTGTCGTGGATCAGCTCCAGCAGATCGGTCTCCTCGGTGCTTTCGCCGGCGGTCTCGACGATGATCTCCATCGGCCGTCCGTCCGGCAGCAGGCGCACGCCCCGGTCGTCGCGCTTGTCCAGGCCCATCTCGTCCAACAGGGCGTTGGCCCGGTGCGGATCGAAATCGGCCCATTTATTCCGGTATTCCGGCTTGTAGAGCGGCGATGACGGCAGGATCGTGTCGTTACCGCCGAGCGCCAGACCAAAATAGATAACCTGGTTCAGCTCGTGCCGGTTCACCGCCAGCGACAGCGCCCGGCGGAACCGCGCGTCGCGCATCACTTTCCGCCAGACCGGATCCTCGATGTTCAGATTCGGGAACAGCGCCAGATGCGACCCCTTGGCGGTGCGCCAGAGATAGGTCTCGTAGTTGCCGCGTTCCTCGCCCTGGCGCAGGAAGGTGTAGTCGTCGAAGGACAGGTAGCGCGCCTGCAGGTCGGACTCTCCGGCCCCGGTCTTGGCCGGGATCAGGCCGGAGGAGGCGATCTGGAACACCACCGTGTCGATATAGGGGAGCTGACGGCCGCGGCCGTCGATCTTGTGATAGTAGGGATTGCGCTCGAAGACGAAACGGTTCGACGGCGGCGCCGTGTGGACGACCCAGGGCTGCAGGGTCGGCAGGTCCGGATTGTCGAACTTGTAGGGATTGTCCTCGCGGTTGTGCAGCGCCGCCCAGCCCCGCGCCTGGGCCTCCTCGACCTTGTGCAGAAGCGCGTCGTGATCGGTGTGGCCGGCATGGAAGTGCTTCAGATGATGCGCCGGGCGGTAGAGATAGAGCGGTCGGGCTCCGGCCAGTTGCGGCAGGAAATCCGGATTGGGCTGCGACCAGGAATACCGCACCCGGGTCGGCGACAGGATCTCGACCTTCGGCGCCTCACCGTTGACCATCAGTTCGATCGGCGGACCGGTCGGCGAGATCTCCGAATTGTTCGCCACATCCTCCCAGAAATAGCGGAAATCCTCGGTCGTGAACGGCGCCCCGTCGGACCAGCGATGCCCCTCACGCAGGACGAAGGTGAAAGAGCGGTTGTCCTCGACGATGACGTCCTTCGCCAGATCGGGGCGCAGCTCCATGGTCTCCGGATCGTAGCCGACCAGGCGGGCATAACCGTAGACCACCATCTGACGGGCGTCCTTGGCGCTGCCCATCACCATGTGCAGGGTCCCGCCATAGGTGCCGAGTTCGCGACCGAGGCCCTTCAGGTCGACCACCAGCGGGTCGATCGGGATGCGCTCCGCCATCTCGGGCAGGCTGCCTGACTTGACCTGCTCCGCCAGGATCGGCGGCTCGGTCTGCGCCAGCGCCGGCTGCGTGGACGCGAGAATCAGGCCGAGGACGGCCGCTGCGATCCTCATGACGCCAGCCTCAGGTTCAGGATCGCCGGATCGGCGCGCACGAAATGGCCGTCGCCCAGATCGATGAAGCCGGGGGTCTTGGTCTCGCTGATCGTGAAGGGGGCCGCCCAGGCGCTCGGTGTCGAGGCGCGGCCGTCCATCACTGCGTCGAAATCGAGCGGGTTGTCCAGGTTCGGATCGGGCACCGCGGCGAGCAGGGCCCGGGTATAGGGGTGGACGGGATCGCGGAACAGCGCCTCGCGCGGCGCCAACTCGACGATCCGCCCGGCGCACATTACCGCGATCCGGTCAGCCACGTAGTCGACCACCGCTAGGTTGTGGCTGATGAAGAGATAGGTGAGGCCGAGCTTCTCCTTCAGATCCTTCAGCAGGTTCAGCACCTGCGCCTGGATCGAGACGTCCAGGGCGGAGACCGGCTCGTCGCAGATCAGCATCTTGGGCTTCAACGCAAGGGCGCGGGCGATGCCGATGCGCTGGCGCTGGCCGCCGGAGAAGCTGTGTGGATAGCGGTTCAGGTGGCGCACGTCGAGGCCGACCAGCCGCATCAGTTCGGCCACCATCTCGCGCCGCCAGGACGGGGTGCCGATGCCGTGGATCACCAGAGGCTCGGCGATGATCTCGAACACCGTCATCCGCGGATTGAGCGAGGAGAACGGGTCCTGGAAGACGAACTGAAGTTTCTGGCGGAACGAGGTAAGCCCGTCGCCCGACAGCGCCAGAACATCTGTCGGCCCGGTCTCGTCGGTGAAGGTCACCTGCCCCGCATCGGGGGTGAGCGCGCGCATGATCACCTTGGATAGGGTGGTCTTGCCGCACCCGGATTCGCCGACCAGCCCGACGCATTCGCCCGGCTGGACCGTGAACGAGACATCGTCCAGCGCCTTGACCGACTGCCGGGTGCTGGCGAGCCAGCCGCCCTTGCGGATCGTATAGGACTTGCTCAGGCCTTCGACCGACAGCATCGGCGCGTTGTTCGCCGTGGTCGCCTTGGGACGGTCGGCCAGAAGGTGCCCGGTCTCGGTCTTGATCTCGCGCAGCGGCTTCAGGCGCTCGCCCGGCTTCATGTCGAAGCGGGGAACCGCGCCCATCAGCGCCTTGAGATACGGATGCTGCGCCCGGCGGAAGATGTCGTCGATCTCGCCGGATTCCATGATCCGGCCGCGATACATCACGACCACTTCCTCGGCCACGTTGGCGACCACGCCGAGATCATGGGTGATCATCAGCATGGCCATGTTGAGCTCGGACTGCAGATCCTTGATGAGCTTGAGGATCTGCGCCTGGATCGTCACGTCCAGCGCGGTCGTCGGCTCGTCGGCGATCAGCAGGGCTGGCCGGCAGACCAGGGCCATCGAGATCATCGCGCGCTGACGCAGCCCGCCCGACAGCTCGAACGGATAGGTCTTCAGTGCCCGTTCCGGGTCCGGAAACCCGACCATGCGCAGCATGTCGCGGGTCAACTCCGTGGCTTCCCGGGCCGAGACGGCGCGGTGCAGCTCCAGCGCCTCGCGGATCTGGTTGCCGACGGTGTGGAGCGGCGACAGCGAGGTCATCGGCTCCTGGAAGATGATCGAGATCCGTCCGCCCCGCAGATCGCGCATCTCGCGGCCGTCGACCGGCAGGCGGACGATGTCGGTGATGGTCCCGGGCTTCTGCGGATCGGCGAACAGGATCGAGCCGCCGAGGATCCGGGCCGGGCGCGGCAGCAGGCCCATGATTGCCTGGCTGACCACCGATTTTCCGGATCCGGACTCGCCGACCAGCGCCACCGTGGCGCCACGACGGATCTGGAACGAGACGCCGTCGACCGCGACAAGGCGGCCTTCCGGCAGATCGAAGCCGATCCGCAGGTCGTGCACGCGCAACAGCGGCGTCGAGCGATCCAAGATTACGTCCCCCTAATCTACCCGGCCCGTCTCGGTGCCGGTGAGCTCAGTCAGCGGCCCCTATCCGGTCCAATTCCCCACCGCAGACCGGGTTCGAGCTTCGGCCCAAAGCCCCCGCCGGACCCGAAGCGCGGTCCGTCTCCGCCATTGGCGTCATCCGTCGGTCCCAAAATACCGAGGGCGCGCAAATTGTCCTGTGTGGCCTCGGACAGTTCAAGATCGTTGCGCTGGGCCACCAGCATGCAGCGGCGCACCACGGTCTCGAAGTCGTCGATCGAGCTTTCCACCGCCAGTTTGCGGCCGCCGCCGTTGATCTTCAGCTCCATCCAGCCGCCGGCCTTGTCGCGTCGCGTGGAGAAGTAGCGCACATCCATGGCAGCGAGATCCTCCCATGGAATATCGATGGCGAGCGGACCGGTCCGGCGGATGCCGTCGCCGTCGATTTCGATCGTCTGTGAGGACCGCATCCAGGTGCGGGCTACATAGACGCCGAACAGGGTTGCGAGGCCGCCGAAGATGACGGTCATCGTCGTGGCGAGCGGCGTGACGACCAGCGGCAGCCCGGTCACGGTGAACCCGATCCCCCCTCTCACCAAATCCCCGACGATGGCGCCGCGCTGATAGCGGTGCTGTGTCACCCGATCCTCCGTTCACCCAAATCCACGCCGACCCGGCCGAGAGCCTCGACCGGGGTCAGCCACCGCGCCGCGGGGTGGTCGTCCAGCCGCTTCAGGATCGGCCTCCACGTCGCCCACGCCCCCGGTTCGGTGACGCGGTGATGGGACAGGATTCCGACCGGCCCGTCCACCCCGTCGTGTTGAAGAAGCCGTTCGACGAATTCGGCGTCGGAGATCGCCCCGCCGGTTCCGCGCCAGTCGATTAGGTCGACATGGGTGTCGAGCCTCGGAACTGTGGCAGGCGGCGGCGATCGGGTCGGCGCGGCGAAGGCGGACAGGGCGGAAATACCGGCGCGGCCGAGGGTCGGCAGAAGGTCGTCGCCGAGCCGGTTCCACGGCGGCACGAAACAGGCGATGGCCCGCCCGCCGCCAAGGGCCTGCACCCGTTCCCGTCCCCGGGCGATCTCGGCGAGACGCGTCGGCAGAGGTCGGCCCGTTCCGAATTCGCATTTCTTGTCGCCGGGCGGCGCATGATTGGTGTGGGTCCAGCCATGGACGAAGAGCACGGACCCGGTCCCGGTCAAGGTCTCGACCGCGCCAGCCGTCAGGCCCGAGGGAATGGCGGCGAAGGCGGCGGTGATCCCGGCCCCGCTCAGCGCCTCCAGGCAGACGGACAAGGCGGGTGACGGCGTCTCGAGGTCGTCGTCGCGCCACCACAACTCGAGCGGCCGGGTGCGCCCGTCGAGATAGGTCGACAGGGTGTCCGGCGCGCTCATCCCTGTCCCAGGCGATCCATGACATAGGCCGCCGTCTTGCGGGCGCCGTCCAGGTCGACCGTCGGCACCGCGTCGCGCGAGCGGGCCCGGGCGCGTTCCATCGCGGCACCCAGGGTCTCGGCAGTCAGGTCATCCTCGGCCACCACTTCCAGGGCGCCGATATCGGCCAGCAGATCGGCCCGCAGCCGCTGCTCGGTCTCCACCCCGCCCTCATAGGGCACGACCACGGCGCGGGTCCGGGCGGCCAGCAGCTCCAGCAGGGTGTTGTAGCCGGCCTGGGAGATTGACAGGGCGGCACCCGCCATCAGCGCCGGCAGGTTGGGCACGCTGCGCTCGATCTCCGCATTGGCCGGCACCGCGGCCTCGATCTCGGCGACGGCGTTCTCCGACATGTGATGGCCGGTGATCAGGTGCCAGCGCCGCTCGGCCATCGGCAGGCGCGCGATCATCGCCGCTACCGCCGGCATGAACCTGTCGCCGACGGCCCCGCCGCCGGCCGAGACCAGCACCGCGCCCGTCGCCGCCGGGTCGGTCGCCGGCACGGTGATGTCATCGGCGTTCACCACATAGCCCGTGTAGTGCTGCTCGATCCGGATGTCGGCGGCCATGGGGAAGGTGCGCTCCAGGCGGATCAGCGTCGGGTCGGCGTGGATGAGGGCCGCGTCGTAATAGGCGTTGAGCGTGTCGACGATCTCCTCGTTGCGGTCGCGCCGGGGCTTGGTGACCAGGATGTCGCGCATCGACGAGAACACCGCCGGGCGCCAGTCGGCGCCGCGGGCGCGCTCCAGCAGCGGGATCAGCTCGAACCGCATCTGCCGGCGGCCGAAGGGGAACAGCTCGGTGATCAGGGCGGCCGGCCGCAGCGTGTCGAACAGGGCCAGCAGCCGGTCGCGCCTGGCATCCCGAAAGGCGTCGTCGATCGGCGTGTCGGTCTCGTCCAGCAGGACCTTGAAGTTGCCGTCCTCGGTGCGGATCGGCGGCAGCTGCACCACCGTCGCGCCGCCGAGCGGCAGGTGCGGCACCGGCATGCCGCCGGACACGAAGGCGACATCGGCGCCGGCCGTGACCAAGGCCCGCGCCACCGCCGCCGCCCGGCGCAGGTGGCCGATGCCGAGCAGGTTCTGGACGTAGAGCATGACGGTCGGTCGGGTCATGGATCGGCCTTCAGGGGCAGGTTGGGGCGGGCCAGGTGCGGCGTGCCGTCGGCGTCCAGCTCGAACAGATGCACCCGGTCCCAGAAAAGTTTCACCGGGGGCTTATCGACCATCGGCCAACCGGTGGCCAGGGACAAGACGGCGCGGATCACGCCCTTGTGGGTGACGATGCCGGTGTCGCGTCCCTCCACGGCGAGCCGGTGGAGCAGGGGAACGGTCCGGGCCTGGACGTCGCGCGGGCTCTCGCCGCCGGGCGGTCGGAAATCGAGGCCGCGGGCTTCGTTCGCTGTCGCGCCCGCCGGGTCGGCGGCGCGGATATCGGCGAGCCGTCGGCCTTCCCAGGCACCGAAATCGAGCTCGACGGCGGCGGGTTCCTCCGTGGCGTCGACCCCGATCAGCTCGGCCGTGCGCCGTGCCCGCCGCAGCGGGCTGGCGAGCCAACGGATATCCTGCAGGTCGGACGGCAAGGTCCACGACCGGACCTCTTCCTCGCCTTCGGGCGAGAGCGGTTGGTCGGAGCGGCCCTGCATCCGCAACTCGACATTCCACGCGGTCGGGCCGTGGCGCAACAGGGCGAGGCGCATCAGCGGCTCCCTTCCACCAGGGCGCGCAGGGCGGTGTCGAGGGTAGCGGCGGCGGCGGGAAGCGCGTGCCGCGCGCGGACGACTGCGGCGGCGTTTGCGCCGAGCCGCAGGCGTCGGTCCCGGTCGGCAACCAGGGTCGCGACGGCGGCTGCGAAGGCCGCGGCATCGCCGACGGGGGTCAGCAGGCCGGTCTCGCCATGGCGCACGATCGCCGACACGCCGCCGCCATCGCCGGCGACCACCGGCAGGCCGGCGGCCTGCGCCTCCAGCAGTGCCATTCCGAAGGCCTCGTTCACGGCGGGCCAGACCAGCAGATCGGCGGCACGGTAGGTCGCTTCCAGGTCGGCGGCATCCAGGGCGCCGCGCCAGGTGATCCGCTTGGCGACCGATGCCAAGGCCAGCTCCACCTCCGCGCGGGCCGGACCGTCGCCGACAACCGTCAGCCGCCAGTCGCCCGGCACAAGGGCGAGCGCCGCGCCGAGCACGCGGTAGGAGGCGAGCTTGTCGCCGGTGCGCATCATGCCGACGGCGAGCAGCTCGACCGGCCGCACGGGCCGCGAGGCCGGCGGTGACCCGTCGATCTCCAGGAATGGCGGCAGGTCGAGATAGCGGGCACCGGCCGACAGACAGGGCGTCACCAAGGGGCGGTCATGCGGGTTCAGACCGATCACCAGATCGGCGCGGGCCAGGGCCGCCAGGGTCGCCCGGTGCCCCTGGTCCCAGGGACCACCCGCCCGCTTGTGGGCGACCGAGGCCTCAGCGACCACGTAGGGAATCCCCAGCGCGTCGGCGACAAGCGGTCCGATCAGGTCCGGCGCCTTGTAGTAGAGGTGATAAGTGAACCAGAGGTCGGGGCGCGGCCGCCGTCCCGCGGAGATCGAGCGCATGTAGCGCGCGGCGAGTCGGGTGCCGAGCTCGGCCAGCCGGGCCTGGCGGGTGACGTCGCCCCTGCCGTCGCGGGTGCGCATCCGGCTGGCGAGGTCGACCGTGTGCCCGGCATGGGACAGCGCCCGGATCAGCAGGCGCGCGACCCGTCGATCACCGGACGGAACGGGGGAGTCCGGCGTCTTTAGAGGGGAATGGAAGGCGATCCTCACGCCGCGTCGGGCCGGCCCTCGGCCCGTGGCGAAATTCCGCAGAGCCCGAACTTCGCGGCCAGCCGATCGAGCCCGGCATCGGCGGAGAATTCGCCCAATACCCGCGCCCGGCCGGCCGCCGCCAGGCGCAGCCGGACTGCCGGATCGCGGATCAGCTCCTCGAGCGCCGCCGCCAGGGCGATGCTGTCGCCGGGTCGGACCAGGCGACCGTTGACCCCGTTGTCGATCAGCTCGGGGATGGCGGAAACCGAGGTCGCGACCACCGGCAGGGTCATCAACTGAGCTTCCATCAGTACGTTCGGCAGGCCGTCGCGGTCGCCATCGGGGGCGATCTTGCTCGCCAGCACGAACAAATCGGCCTCGGCCAACGCGTCGATCACCGCGGCCCGGGGCTGGGCGCCGCGCCACTCGATCCGCTCGGACAGGCCCATGATGTCCGCCGCCTGCTTCAAGCGGGTCGCCAATGCGCCGCCGCCGACATGGACGAAGCGCCAGTTCAACTCCGCCGGCAGGGCCCGCAGGGCACCGAGGACATCGTCATAGCCCTTCTTCTGCACCGCGCGGCCGACCGAAACGATGGTCACCGGCGCGTGCGGATCGCGGCCGTCGCGCTTCGAGCGGTGCGCGGGCGGCGGAAATCCGGATGCGTCGAGGCCATGATACAGCAGACTGACCCGGTCCGGATCGGCGGCTAGTCCGGCGAGATGGTCGGCGCCGATCCGTGTGCAGGTGACGGCCCAGAGGGCGTCGGCGAGCTTCTCCCGCTTCTCCCAGTCGGGCGTGGTCCAGATATCCTTGGCATGGGCCGAGACCGACCACGGAATGCCCCGCATGATCGCGGCATAGCGCGCGACCGAGGCGGGGGTGTGCAGGAAGTGGGCGTAGAGATGGGTGATCGCCGGATCGAGTTCGGCGGCCAGCACGCAGGCCTGCCCGAACCGGCGTCCCCGGTTCGGTGTCGGGTCGCGCAGCAGATCCCGCAACCAGATCCGCAGGGCCCGACCGTATCCGGAAAGCCGGCGCGCCGTGCGCCATCCGCGCCAGACCCGACCCGTATCCTCGTGCAGATACTCCGGCAGGTAGTCGACCGGTGCGGTGATCGCGTCATGTACCGGGTGGGTCGCCGTGTCGGTGGGTCGGCGCAGCGAGATGATCCGGAAGTCGAGACCGCGCTGCTGCAGGCCGAGGATCTCCTGGGCGATGAAGGTCTCCGACAGGCGCGGATAGCCCTTCACGACGATACCGACCTTTCCGGCCGCCTTCCTGCGCTCGGCCGCCGCGCGGTCCGCGGTCCCGGTCATGATCAGGCGGTCCGGCGTTCCGTCGCGCGGCGGCGCCGGTCGTGGATCCAGCGGTCGGTCAGGCGGCCGACCTCATCCAACCCGTTCAGCATGGCGACGGCATTGGCCTGGGACGGGGTCTTCTGTCCCGGCAACTCGCGCAGGGCTGCCGCCATCTGCTTGGGATCGCGGTCGCCGTCATCGACCAGCATGCGCAGCAGGCCCAACTCCTCGGCCCGGCGGGCGCGGATATACTGTTCCAGCCGCGGCTCGGTTCGGGGGACCACGATCGACCGTTTGTCGAAGGACAGGATCTCGCAGAAGGTGTTGTAGCCGCCCATGGCGACGATGCCCGCACAGCGGGCCATCAGCGTCTCGATCCGGCTGTCGAAGGTGATCGCCTCGACCCGGTCGAGCTTGTCGGCCCGCTCCATGAACTCGTGCTGCTGCTCCTGCTGCATGAAGGGCCCGAGCACCAGAAGTGCCGGGTAGGGCAGCTGCTGATCCTCCTCGTAGGCGCGCAGGACCCAGTCCATGACCGGTTCGCCGTCGCCGCCGCCACCGGCGGTGACCAGGATGAAGGGATCCTCGCCGAAGGGCAGGGCCGAGGCCGGGCTGGGCGCCCGTGAGACCGAGCGGCGCAGATAGCCGGTATAGCGCGTCTTCAACTTGATCTCGGCCGGGATGTCGAGGCCGTCATAGGGGTCGCAGACCTCCTTGACGCCATAGACCCAGACCTCGTCATACAGATCCTGCAGGGCGGGCAATACCTTCTTGCGCTCCCATTCCTGCTCAAGCTGTTCCGGCTCGTCCATGACGTCGCGCATGCCCAGGATCAGCGGCGTTCCGCGCTCCTTGAGCAATTCCAGCGTCTCCTTGACCTCGCCGCGCAGACCGAGCGGCTCCTTGTCGACGATGAACAGGTCCGGATCGAACACTTCGGCGGTGTGGCGGATGATGGCGGCGCGCAACGCCACCGTCTCCTCGATGTCGAGATGCAGGGACAGCGAGGTGTAGTCGCCGTTGCGCAGCTTGATGACGCCCGGAATACGCACGAAATCGACCCGGGTGCGGAAGTCGAAGCTGCCGATGATCGGCGAGCCGGACAGGATCAGGACCGACAGGCCGGGATGGTCTTCCACCAGGGCATGGGCGATGGCACGGCACCGGCGCAGGTGGCCGAGGCCCATCGTGTCGTGGCTGTACATCAGAACACGGGCCGCCTTGCGCTCCCCGAGCGGTCGGGCCGGCGCGGGGACCTTGGTTGTCGTCATGGAGTCCCCGTCGCTGTCATCGCTGCCCGGAAATATCGCTGCAAAATTCGCTACCCTGGCGGAGGCCGATGTCCATCGCACTATGGCACAGTGCGGCAGGGCAAGAAATGGTAACCTTTTGACGCAGCTTGGCGTTGCACCCATGGTTCATCCGCCGCAAGATCGCCCACCCCTGTTCTGGCGGCGGACTGGGCGGGGAGCGGGCCGGGGCGGTTCGCGGCGAAACGGATCGGGCGACACAGGTCGTGACACAGGCTACCGGGGCGATGGAATCCACGATCTACCGGTTCATTCTGCGTTATTCCAAACGCGAGCAGGTCGTCCTGCTCGCGATGACGCTGATCTCCTTCCCGTTTCTCTACTACTCCCTCGACCTGCCGAAGCGGATCGTCAACGACGCGCTGGGCGCCAAGGGTAAGACCGAGTTTCCGGTCACGTTTCTCGGCACGGAGTTTCACCAGCTCGAATACCTGTGGACGCTGTCGGGACTGTTCCTGGCACTGGTTTTCATCAATGGCGGGTTCAAGTACTGGATCAACGTCTATCGCGGGCGTCTGGGCGAGTTGATGCTGCGCCGGCTGCGTTACGAGCTCTACGCCCGTATCCTGCGCTTTCCGATTCCGCATTTCCGCCGGGTGAGCCAGGGCGAGATCATCCCGATCGTCACCCAGGAGGTCGAGCCGCTCGGCGGGTTCATCGGCGATTCCATTTCGCTGCCGGCGTTCCAGGGCGGCACGCTGATCACCATCCTGTTCTTCATGTTCGTCCAGGATCCGATCCTGGGCCTTGCCGCTATCGCCCTGTCGCCGGTTCAGGCGTATGTCGTGCCGAAGATGCAGCGCCGGGTGAACGCGCTCGGCAAGCAGCGGGTCAAGGCCGTGCGGGTGATGTCCGACCGGATCGGCGAGAGCATCTCCGGCGTGCAGGAGATCCACGCGCACAACCTCGCCCGGCTGATGCTGGCGCGCTTTTCGGCCCAGCTCGGGGTGATCTACGACATCCGCTTCGAGATCTACCGGCGCAAGTTCATCATCAAGTTTTTGAACAACTTCATCGCCCAGTTGACCCCGTTCTTCTTCTACGCGATCGGCGGCTACCTGGCGATCAAGGGCGAGTTGACCCTGGGCGCGCTGGTCGCCGTGCTGGCCGCCTACAAGGACCTGTCGGCCCCCTGGAAGGAGCTGCTGAGCTACTATCAGCGCAAGGAGGACGCCCGCATCAAGTACGAGCAGGTGATCGACCAGTTTGATCTGCCGGACATGATGGCGGAGGAAACCCAGCTCGCCGAGCCGGAGATGCCGCAACCGCTGGACGGCGAGCTGCGGGCGAGCAATCTCGGGCTGGTCGACGACGACGGGGATGTCCAGTTCGAGGGCGTGTCGCTGACCGCCTCGCCCGGGACCCATCTGGCGCTGTTCGGCCCCGGCGGCGGCGGGAACGAGCCCCTGGCGATGACGATCGCCCGCCTGAACCATCCGACCAGCGGTCGGGTCACCGTCGGCCAGGCGGATCTGCATACCCTGCCCGAGGCGATCACCGGCCGGCGCATGGCCTATGTCGGCCCGGCGACCTATGTGTTCAGCTCGACGATCCGCGAGAATCTGCTGCTCGGCGCGATGCACCGGCCGACGGGGCCGGCGCGCGACGATCCGGAGGTCAAGGCGGCGCTCGAGAATGCCGCGCTGGCGGCGAACTCGACCGACGATCCGGAGGGGCCGTGGATCGATGCCCAGGTCATCGGCGACGGACCCGACCTGGTTGCACGGCTGATCGATGACCTGTCCCTGGTCGAGCTCGATGCCGACTGCTACGGCCTTGGTCTGCGCGGCACCATCGATCCGGACGGGCGGCCGGAAATCGCCGAGCGGATCCTGTCGGCGCGACAGTCTTTCGCCGAACGGCTGGCAGACGACCCGCACCTTGTCGACCTTGTCGAGCCGTTCTCCGCCGACCGCTACAACACCAACGCGACGGTCGCCGAAAACCTGCTGTTCGGCACGCCGGTCGGTGCCGCCTTCCAGCCGGAGGTGATCGCCGCCCACCCCTATGTCCGCCGCACCCTGGAAAGCGTCGACCTGATCGGTGACCTGCTGCAGATGGGCCGCGACGTCGCCTCGACCATGGTCGAACTGTTCGCCGACCTGCCCTCGGACCATGAGTTCTTCGGCCAGTTCAGCTTCATCTCGCCGGACGATCTGCCGGAGTTCCAGGCCTTGCTGACCCGGGTCGAGCGGGTCGGTCTCGACGGTGTGTCGGAAGAGGATCGGGCCCGACTGCTGTCGCTGCCGTTCAAGCTGATCCCGGCGCGCCATCGCCTCGGCATGCTGGACGACGACATGCAGGCGCGGATCCTGGAAGCGCGCGCGGCGTTCGCCCGCGACCTGCCGGAGGATCTCCATGCCTCGGTCGCGTTCTTCAGCGTCGACGCTTACAATGCCGCCGCCTCGCTGCAGGACAACATCCTGTTCGGCAAGATCGCCTACGGGCAGGCCGACAGCGTCGCCCGGGTCGGTGCCGTGATCGGCTCGGTGCTGGACGATCTCGACCTGCGGGCTACCGTGATCGAGGTCGGCCTCGATTTCGAGGTCGGCATCTCCGGGGCCAAGCTCTCGGCTGTGCAGCGCCAGAAGATCGGCATCGCCCGCGCCTTGCTGCGCCGGCCGGACATCTTCGTGCTGAACGACGCGGCGGCGACCTTCGACGCCTCCGCCCAGCGCCGGCTCGTCTCCGCGACGCTGCGGGCCATGGAGGGACGCACGGTGATCTGGTCGACCCAGCGCCCCGACATCGCCCGGTTGTTCCCCACCATCGCGGTGATGCGCGGCGGTCGCCTGGTCGAAACCGGCGCTCCGGCGGACCTGGACCGCGAAGGCCGGGTGTTTCACGAAATTGCCGCGCAGAGCTGAGGGGTTTCACGATGCAGCGTTCCTCCCCACCTCTGAATCGGACCCCAGTCCATGAAGGAGGGTCGAGATGAGCCTCAATGAAGAGGTGGAACTGCTTCGCAAGATCCCGCTGTTCGCGAAGATCGAACCGTCGAAGCTGAAGCTTCTCGCCTTCACCTCCGAGCGGTTGACCTATCAGGGCGGCCAGCGGCTGTTCCAGCAGGGCGATGTCGGCGACGCCGCCTACATCATCATCGATGGCGTGGCCTCAGTGCGGATCCGCACCGATGGCGGCGAGATCCAGGTGGCCGAACTCGGCAAGGGCGACGTGGTCGGCGAGATCGCCATCCTGTGCGACGTGCCGCGGACGGCGTCGGTGGAGGCGACCAGCAAACTGATCACGCTGCGCATCACCAAGGAGCTGTTCTTCCGTCTCATCAGCGAATTCCCGCAGATCTCGATCGAGATCATGCGCGAGCTCGCCGCCCGCCTGGAGCGCACCAACGTGCAGCTGCGCGAGGCGCTCAGCCGGTGAGCCGTCTCCGATGAGCAGACTGGACAGCATGATCCGGCGCCTGGAGGCCCAGCGCACCACGCTGAACGACGCCGTCGCCAGGGTCCGCGACCGCGACGGGGTGGCGCTGGAATTCGGGCTCGGCAACGGCCGAACCTACGATCACCTGCGCGAGGCCATGGCCGGGCGCGATATCTACGTCTTCGACCGCCAGATCGCCGCCCATCCCGATTGCATTCCACCCGACGACCGGCTCTATCTCGGCGACCTGTTTGAGACTCTGCCGCGGGCTGTCGCCGACCTCGCCGGGCGGGCGGTGTTGGCGCATATGGATATCGGCACCGGCGACAAGGCGGAGAGCGTTGCTCTGTCCCGGCGGGCCGCCCCCCTGGTGGCGCAACTGCTGGCGCCGGGCGGGGTGGTGGTCAGCGATCAGCCGCTCGACGGTATGGCGGATTTCAGCCCGCTGCCGCTGCCGAAGGGCGTCAAGCCCGGACGGATCTATCTGTACGAGCGGATCTGAAGCGGGATCCGCGACAGCGATATCTATTGCGGTTTCGATATGAAATACAATCCGCGATAAAGTGGCGCAAGCCCCTGTAAATAAATATTATTTTTATCCGTCATCCCGGCTCGACCCGAGGCGACGCCGGGATCGGGGCATGGCCGCTGGGATGACAGGGAAGGCGACGGGGCGCCGGGCCCGCTCCGCCTCCGCTACAGGTCCAGATCGACCACCACCGGGGCGTGATCCGACGCCTTCTCCCAGCCT
>JARGOG010000051.1 GCA_029212785.1 Thalassobaculaceae bacterium | reverse complement strand
CGCCCGCATGGTCGCCCGCATGGTCGAAGGGAAACACCGCCACGCCCGCCGTCTCCAGAGCCGCGATCAACGCGGCGGCGGCGTTCTCAGGATACCGACCGCCGTCAAACACCAGCAGCAGCCGGCGCGCCCCGCACCCCACCGCCCAGGACCGGACGGCCTCCGCCGCCGAGAGCCCCGTCCGCAGGGGCACCACACCACCCCAGATCACGCCCGCATCCGCTGCCACCCGAAACTCCGTTCCCGGTTCTTGAGGTCTCACTGGACTGTATCGCGGTGGCGGGCTGCGGAGGAGAGTTCCCCTTCAATTCCACCGCCCCATGCGGTATTATGTTGTCACGATAGGGTCTACATTCGGAGCGACACGACATGGCGATTTCGATCGCGGCAGCAGCGAGTTCGACACTTTCGGTGTCCGGCGTGCGCGCAGCGAACGATCAGGTCCGCGTTCTGGGCCAGGGCCTGTCTTCCCTGCTCGCCGTGGCCGAACAGATCGCGGATCAGGTCCCGACGGCGGCGACGCCGGCAGTTCCGGTGGATAGCGCACGCGGCCGGAGCGTCGACGTCTCCGCCTGACTCTCCGATCGGACCCGTGAACCGGCTCCGCTTTCCCAGTCTCCGCGGCGCGCTTCCCATAGGCGTCTCAAGGTATTGGGAGACTACTTCTCTTCCGGCAGCGCGGTCGCGACCGACTTGACCATTTCCGTGATCCGCTTGCGCAGGTTCGGGTTCTTGATCGAGTAGTACGCGCGGACGAGCTCCAGGGTCTCGCGGCGGGCCATCGGGTCCGTCGGGTTCTCCTCGTACTCGTCGCGGGGCTGACCGGACTTCATCCGGCGCGGCGAATGCGCCATCGTGTCATCCGACATATCGTCGAAGAAGAAGCTCACCGGCACGTCGAGGATCTGGGCGATATCCCACAACCGGGACGAGCTGATGCGGTTGCTACCGCGCTCGTACTTCTGAACCTGCTGGAACGTAATGTTCAGCGCTTCGCCGAGTTGCTCCTGGCTCATGCCCAGCAACGTGCGACGCAGACGCACACGACGACCGACATGGACGTCGATCGGGTTGTTGTTCGTGATCTGATAATTCGGATCGTCACGACGTTTGTCTAATTTGGCTTTAGCCATGGGGCTACTTTAACCTCCTTACCTTGAGACGGGAATGCGCGGGACCGGCCGTCTCACTTAAAGTGCAGTATGGGTTTCGCATCACCTTGCTGACAAGGCAATACACGTTTACGGGGTCGGCGGCTGCCACACGCTTGAAGTGAGCGACCCTCGATATCCCAGGGCATTCCCCGGCCGAGCGTCCTGCAAACATATGGTGTCGAAATCACCCCAATCTATATCCTTCGATTGCAGGACCGGCAACAAACTTGACATGATTTTCAACCAAGCCGCCGGCCCTTCGCCGATATACGTTGTATTACATTGATTTATTTAAAACCAGTTAACGTCGAAATAGATCAAATTCCGCACAAATTAACTATTTTATCGATCCAATTCCAAGGCGATATCAACGACTTCTAGAGGATCGACAACTCTCAGGGTTGAGTATCCGTTATCTATAAGAGGGGTGAATTGGGTGATCCCGGGGTGTAAAAATATACTTGGATGCCATTTGCAGGTAGGATTCGAATCGATATCCGCCATTGCGGTCGAGTATCATGGTACGTCCGTCGCGGAATACGCGGCGCAGCAGGTACCAGGGCAGGCCCGGACGTTCGTGATGCAACGCGTGAAGGTTGTTTGAGAGGAAAAGCAGGTCGAGCAGCCCTGGGGCTTCGACAATCACGCTACGCTCGGTTGGGTTGGGACTCGGACGGTGTTCGGCATAGCTGCGGACCAGCATCAGCCCCGTCGCGGGCCATACAACCGCAATCATATACCCCCATATCGGCACGCCAACCGTCACAAGACAGACAGCCAGACCCGCCAGCTGAAGCCCATGTGCGGCCAAAGCGGAAATCCTCCTCCCGCCCGCCAGGTCGCGACCATCCGCCGCAGCGGATTGGGCCAGCACCCAGATCGGCCCCAGCACCACCCGGCCGGCCAGACTGTTCATCGCCAGACGCAGGCCCCGTTCCACCCGACAGGCCTGCCGCCATCGCATAGCGGTGACATACCAACTCTCCGGGTCGTCGAGCGGGTCCGTGAGCCGTTCGTCCATGTGGTGGGCCAGATGGCTGTCGCGATAACGGTCGAATGGAACGAACACCAGCAGAGGCGGGCCGGCGATCAGCCGGTTCACCCAGGCCCAAGGCGTGGGATGTCCATGGATCACTTCATGCTGCAGCGAGGCCTGCCAGGCGGTGCACCAGGCCAGCACCGGCACCGCCATCCACCAGAGCACCAGACCCATCGCCACCGCCGACAGAGCGGCGACAATCGGGACGTAGACGGCGAGCGCCACACAGACAGTCGGCCACTCGACTCTATCGGGCAGGCGGACCCGGCGTCGAAGACCGGCGACAGGGGGCGGAGCGACAGCAAGACCGTGGCCGGTGCTGTCGGCGGCAATGCGATGAACATGAATCATGCCGCCACGATAGGGAAGACGGCACTGTTGCGACAATTGCGCGATTGCGAAACTTATGTTGACAATAGTCTCATTAGACAACGATGTTTACTAAATGCAACACCCCCTTCAACCCCAGGACAAACGGGACGTCGCCCGGTTGTTCCGCACACGCCTGGAGACGGCGCTGGAGCGGGCCGGCCTGTCCCGGTCCGCCGTTGCCAAGCGTATCGGCGTCGATCGCTCCACCCTGTCGCAGATCCTCTCGGACGAGGGTGTGCGCCTGCCCCGGGCCGACACCGTGGCCGCCTTGGCGGTGACGCTGCAGGTCTCGCTGGACTGGCTGCTCGGCCTCGCCGAGGAAGGTCAGTTCACCGCCGACATCATGGAGCGGTCGCCCGAGATCAGCCCGCACAACCGGACCGTCGCCGACGAGAACCTGCTGCGCTGGCATGCCGAGGCGGCAGGCTACAAGATCCGTTACGTGCCGAGCGGTCTGCCCGATCAGGTGAAGATCCCCGAGGTGATTGAGTACGAGTATCTGGAAACCGGGGCGAGCACCGCCGACCAGGCGATCCGTCGTTCACGCGACCGTCTCGACTATGTCCGCCAGCCGGAGACCGACGTGGAGATCTGCACCTCGATCCAGTCGCTACGGGACTTCGCCGACGGCACCGGGGTGTGGCGCGACCTGCCGCTGGAGGCTCGGCGGCGCCAGCTCACCCATATTGCCGACCTCGTCGACGAGCTGTATCCGAGCGTGCGCTGGTTCCTGTTCGACGGGGTGCGCGACTACGCCATCCCGGTCACAATCTTCGGGCCCAAGCGGGCGGCGATCTATGCCGGCAACATGTACATCGTCTTCACCACGACCGAGCACATCCGCGTGCTTACCCGACGGTTCGATGAGTTGATCCGCCACGCCGTCATCCACGCCCATGAGATCCCGGCCTATACCCGAACGCTGATAGACCGCATCGATAAAGGACTGGCCGCATGACCCCCATCGCCGCCCTGACCATGTACGATCTGCCGGAACTGCGGGCGGCCACGGACGCCTGGTGGGCGACGATTGCCCGCCATCTGGCGCGTGCCGGGATCGCGGACGTGCCGCAGGCGCTGACCCGCGGCCGTCCGGTCGCCGACAACTGGCGCAATCCCGCCCTGCTGCTGACCCAGACCTGCGGCTATCCGCTGACCCACGACCATGCGGGCGATCTGATGGCGATTGCGGTACCGGACTATCGGGCCGAGGGCTGCGGCGGCGGCCTGTACCGCAGCGCCTTCGTGGTGCGCGCGGACGATCCTGCCGCCAGCCTCGCGGATTTGCGTGGCCGCCGGGTCGCGGCCAACGGACCGGACAGCCAGTCCGGCTGCAATGCGCTGCGGATCGCAGTCGCCATGATCGCCGGCAGTGACCGGTTCTTCTCGGAGGTGCATTGGAGCGGCGCCCATCGCCTGAGCCTCGCCATGGTGCGCGACGGGCAGGCGGATATCGCCGCCATCGACGGCGTCACCTTCGCCCTGGTCGGCGACGCCGCGCCGCAGGAGGTCGAAGGCCTGCGCGTGCTCGACTGGAGTGCCGCCACCCCCGCCCTGCCCTACGCCGTGCGGCTGGAACTCGACCGGACTACCGGCGCCCGGGTGACCCAGGGGCTGATGTCGGCGGCAGCGGACCCCGACGCCGCGGCCGCCCGTGACGCGCTGCGGCTCAACGGCCTGCTACCGGCGCGAAACTCCAACTACAAGGTCATGGTGCAGATGCGCGAGGCTGCCGAGGAACACGGCTACCCCGTCCTCGCCTGACCCGTCCCTATTCCGCCGACAGGATCCCGCGGGCCAGATCCAGCAACTCGTCGTCCTGCGGACGGACAATGTTGTTGTCGATCATCGGCCGGTTCTCCGCCGCCGAAGCGATGGTCACGAGCCGCGCCGCATCCTTGTCGGTCAACGCCCTATCGGACAGCGAGACCGGCAATCCGACGGCGCGCAGCAGCGCCTCGAACCGCGCCGCCCCCGCCAACGCGTGCTCCATTTCATCCGACGTGTCGCGCGGATCGACGCCAAGCGCCGTCGCCACCGGGGCATAAACGTCCGGACGACGGGCCGCCGACCAGGGCAGGGTCACCCGCATGGCCAACGCCACCGCGCGCCCGTGATGGACATGGGCCAGCGTGCCGAGCGCGTGGCCGAAGGCATGGGCGATGCCGGTGCCGCAGGCGTCGATCGCCACCCCCGCCAGCGCCGAGCCGAGCGCCATGCGGCCGCGCGCCTCCACGTCTTTCGGGGTCGTGACCGCCCGCTCCAGGTTCTGCGCGACCAGGCCGACCGCCTGCAGCGCCATACCGGCCACCACCGGGGTCGAGCGGATATGGGTATAGGCCTCGATCGCATGGACCAGGGCATCCAGTCCCGTCGCCGCGGTCAGCGGCGCCGGCAGGCCGAGGGTCATGGCGGGATCGAGGATCGACAGGTCGGCCTTCAGCGTGCTGCCCCAGGCCCAGACCTTGCGCCCGCCGTCGAGACCGTACACCGAGGTGCGGGTCATCTCCGCCCCGGTGCCCGATGTGGTCGGGATCAGGATCTTGCGGATCGAATTGGCCGGCAGCGGATTGGCCATCACCGCGTAGGATTCCGCCGGCGCCTCCGCCACGGCGACGGAGGCGGCGAGTTTCGCCACGTCGAGTGCCGAGCCGCCGCCGATGCCGAGGATCAGATCCGCCCTATGGGCCCGCGCCCGCAGGGATGCCGCGTCGATCGACACCGCCGAGGGATCGCTCTCGATTTCGTCGAACTGCTCCACCGCCATGCCGGCCGCAGCCAGCCGTCGGACCGCGGCTTCCGGGATGCCGGTCGCGACCACCCCGGGATCGGTGACCACAAGGATCCGCGCGCCGGGCCCGCACAGGGCCGCGACGTCCTCCGGCAGGGCATCGACCCGGTCGAGCCCGTAGCTCATCGCCGGGCTGGGTTCATGGGTGAACGCGGACAGCATCCGAGACCTCCGTGTGGATCACGCCCAAAGCATTTCCGATTCCTGTTTCATTTTCGCGTCGAAAACCGGCATGAGGCGTCGCATTCGGCGTTGACGCTTTTGGCCCGCCGGCGCCCACTGCGGCCCATGAAAATCGAGCGCATCGACGTCACCCATCACCGTCTGCCCCTGGACCCGCCGTTCCACGCGAGTTGGGATACCCGGCCGCGCGCAGCGTTCGACGCCACCGTGGTGCGCGTCATCACCGACGAGGGTCTGGTCGGCATCGGCTCCGGCGATACCATGCTCGGCTTCGAACAGCACGAGGAGCTGTTCATCGGTCGGAATCCACTGGATCTCGACCGGCACAACCGGGTGCTCGACAATCTCGCTTTCCACTACAGCCGCTACTGGCCGCTGGATCTGGCGCTATGGGACTTGGCCGGCAAGAGTCTCGGCCAGCCGGTCTGGCGCCTGGTCGGCGGCCGCTCGGACCGCACCCGGCTCTACGCCTCCTCCGGCACGTTGCGGGGGCCGGAGGCGATGGCCGATGCCGCCCTGTCCTTCCTGGACGCCGGCTTCCCGGCCATGAAGATCCGGTTCCACCGCGGCGACTGGCGCGACGACATCGCGGCATTGGAGGCCGTGCGCGACGTGGTCGGTGACCGGCTCACCCTGATGGTCGACTGCAATCAAGGTTGGCGCATGCCCTGGGATACCGAACGGCCCTGGTCGCTGAAGGACGCTCTCGCCGTCGCCCGCGAACTCGAGGAACTCGACATCTACTGGATGGAGGAGCCGCTGCACCGGGCCGACTATGCCGGGATGGCGACGTTGCGGGACTCCGTCGACATTCGCATCGCCGGCGGCGAGATGAACCGCGAGGTGTTCGAGTTCGACACCCTCATCGAGCGGCGCTGCCTCGACGTGCTGCAGCCGGACGCCGCCCTGACCGGTGGGATCGGCGGACTGAAGCGGATCGCCGAAGCGGCCGTGGCGGCCAATCTCGTCTTCACGCCGCATACCTGGTCGAACGGGCTCGGAGTCGCCGCCAACGCCCACCTCGCCTGCGGCGCCGGCAATCCACCGTTCCTGGAATTCCCGTTCGATCCACCGGAATGGTCGTCCGAGCGCCGCGACTACATGCTGAGCGAGACCCTGGCCTACGAAAATGGCTGGATGATCCTCGGCGAAGCGCCCGGACTGGGGGTCGCGCTGGACGAGGACCGTCTGGCGGCGACCCGGATCGGCTGACCCGCGGCCGATTTGCCGCACGGACATCCTCGCCTGCGGGACAATGCCCGCCCCAATTCTCTGGTATAAGATTACTTGGGGACATTCGGTTCGCGCCGGGGGGCTGTCGCGATGATCCAGAACATGGCTGATGGCATCCGATGCCTGTTACTCGTGCTGCTTGTGTCGGCGCTTCTGTCGGGGTCCGCGCGGGCTCAGCAGGCGGTTGGCGACGCTCCGGCCCTGGACACACCGGCCGTCGACGCGACCGTCCCGGACGACATGCCGATCTGGCGGCGCACCCTGTACAAGACCCTGACCTATCAGGCGGCCGCGAATGCCGCCGACGTGCTGGTGTTCGACCTGCTGGTCGGCGCTTCGGCCGCAACCACGACGGGCTTCTTCGTCGCCAACGCCGCGACCGCGGCCGCCGCCTATTACGGGTTCGAATACGCCTGGCAGAGCATCGGTCCCACCCTCGACGAGACCAATGAACAGACGATTGTCGAGAAGACGATCCTCTACCGGTTCATCGGCATCGGGCGGAACTTCACCCTGGGCTACATGTATGGCGGCGGGCCGCTCACCGCCGGGGCCTTCGCCGGGTTGAACATCGTCTATGACACCAGCATCTTCCTGACCAACGAGTATGTCTGGGACATCATGCGCCCGCAGCAGGCGCCCTGACCGCGCCGCCTCAGAGCGGCTCGGCCGTGCCGCGGCGCAGGGCGGCGATACGTTCGCCATGGAACGGCGCATAGCCCGCCGCCTCGACCTTGCGCGACCCCTTCATCGCCGCGCCATAGGCCGGCAGCGCATGGAACGGGATACCCGGATTGGCGTGATGCTCGGCGTGGTAGGGCATGTTCCAGGCAAGCCAGCGGATCGGCGCGACGCTGACCACGGAGCGGGTATTCGCCCACATGTCCTTCACCGCCGGGCAGCCCCAATGCTCCGACAGAAGGTAGGCGCGCAGGAAGGGCTGGCCCAACAGCACCGGCCCGACCCAGAGCACCAGAACCGGGCGCGGGTCGGTCAGCACCGAGACCACGGCCACAAGTCCGTAAAGCACCAGATAGATCCGCGCCTCGGCGACCGACCGGGGCCGCGAGCGGCTGTCGAGAAACGCACCCGGCGCATGACCGAACGCCCGCCCGACCAGCCCCCGCACCATGCGGTACCAGTACTCGATCCCCGACAGCATGAAGATGTAATGCCGGATCGTCGTCGGCTTCGGGCCGGCCAGTTCCGGATCCCGTGCCGGGTCCTGGGTGAAGCGGTGATGGGCCATATGGAACGCCGTGAACCAGCGCGGCGGCAGCAGCAGCACGAAGCCGCACAGGTCGGCCACCGCCTTGTTGATCCAGACCGCCTTGAACGCGGTGCGGTGGACGCTCTCGTGCAGCGGCGGAAACAGGAACACCAGCAGCACGCCGTGCGCGACCATCGCCGCGACCAAAGCACCGCCGCTCAGGGTCAGACATAGCGCCCCGGTTGCGGTCAGCAACAGCCCCTGCAAGGCCAGGTGCAGGAGCCCCGGACCGTTGCTGCGGACGCTAAGTTGGTTAACGCCTGAGACATCTCTTTGATCTATCGGGCTTTCCGGCATTTGGAACGGTTCCAGATGTTAATTTTTTGCATCGCGGCATAGAAAAGGCCTTGCAAAGCATACCCCAGCCGAGCATATTTTGCAGTGCAGCATGACTGCCCAACATGCTGTGTATACTTCTTGGGCGTTTCCTCCCTTAACTCGGGCCGCGCTAGTCGCGGCCCCTTTTTTTTGCCCGCTGCGGATCGGCCAGAGTGACCGAGGCGGCGATTTCCGTCCAGTGCGGCAGCGCTTGCCGGGTCGGCCCCGGCAATTCCTACCCGCGACCGACGTCACTCGCGTAAACATTATCATATATCAATTAGTTAGATAAATTTTCGACCCTGGCCCGGCGCTTGCGATGTCTCCCACGAACACAAACCTGCTGCGGGAGAGGCACAATGCGCGATATCGACCCCATCCAGTTCGACGTTTCCAATGACGGAGCCGTCGCCCTTCAGACGGCGCGCGACGGACGCGTGCCGATGATGGATTCCGTGACCCTGTGCGGCCGTGCCGCCGGTCCGGTTCAGCTCGACACCATCTTCGGCACCGCCAACGAGAACGTTCCGAGCGCCGAGGGCATGCTGTTCAACCAGCTGCCGGGCGCCATTCGCACCGCGGTCGACGAGTGGGCGATGCATCTGTCGGCCCGTCCCTGGCGCTTCCGCCGCGAGGTCATGACCCATTTCGCCAAGGTCTTCGCCAACCAGTTCCGCCGCCATATGGACGAGATGACCGACGAGGAGTTCGAGAGCCTGAAGGAGGTCGGTTTCACCTGCCTTCTGGAGCGCCTGGACGACGGCACCCGGATCGCCAACCTGCATCAGGCGCGGATCTATCTCGACAGTGTCCACGACCATCACCGCGAGGCGGCCCGCCGCTTCCTCAACAGCCAGACACCGCGCGTCCTCAGCCACGCCTGAGGAACCCGGCACCGCACCACAGCGACCACATTCCTTCGCCGTCGGGAGGGCCCCGGTCCAAGACGGCACTCTCTCCCCCAACTCGCCCGCTCCCTTGCCGGAGCGGGCATTTTTTATGCGCCCTCTCCCCCGGCCCGCCTCCGCCAACCCGGTTGCGCGCCCGAACGGGGCGGCAGCCGCGCCGCCAATCTGCCGGAGCGGCGATCCGCCGGCGGCGCCGCCGGTCGTCGCAGACATGCCCTCCCTGTCATCGTCGCCCTGAACCTGCTTCCGGATCCCCGGCAGCAGCGGCTGTGCCCCCAGGCGGACCCCCGGATCGTCCGCCGGTCCCGTCGGCCTGCGGCCAACAGCAGACGGCCCTCGGCCTCGCTTCCGAGATCGGTCCGCATGCGCGACCGTGAGCTACCGGCGACACAATCCGGCCCCGCTCCCTGGCTTCAGGCAAAAAAAGAGAGCCGCCCGCAGGCGGCCCTCGATACTCGGGTGGGAATTCGGTTCCTGGCGTCAGGCCCCAGAGGCTTGGGCCCCGGGGGTGCTGTCCCTCAGCGTCGAACCGTTCCGGAGACGGAGATGTCCCCGGACTCGATCGCGGACTTCAGAATGTCGAGCCCGCGAGCAAGCTCTTCATACGTTTCACGGTAGCGGGTCAACTCGCTCACTTCCGCCTCCATGACGCCGGATTTCGACTTGTTGCCGATATCCAGCAGTTTCGCGAGATAGCGCCCCTTGATCCGGGCGGCGTGGCGGACCACACCTTCGACCTCGCTCTGGTTCACTTCCATGACAACGTCCGAGACCGCCCTTCGGTTCTCTTCCGCTGCAAATCTGTCGAGCTCGCGCACATACTGGGCGGCGTTGACGCGGCCACCCGGCACGGCGTCGTGCAGCCAGTTGGCGCGCTGCGCCGGCTTCTGTGCAGTCGCCGGGGCCGCCTGCGGGCGCTGGCCGGCCTGACGGGCGGCGATGCGCTGCTGAGCGGTGCCGGCCGGCTGGCGGGCCGGAGCGGAATGGGCCGGAGCTGAATGGGCCGGAGCCGCCTGAACCCGGGCTGCGGGTGCAGCCGGCTCCTCGGCTGGCATGCGGGCCAGCGGGCTCCGGGCGCCATCGCGAACCGCCGAGATCGGGCTTCGCTTGGCCGCGACCGGCTTGGCGGCGGTTTTCGAGGCCAGGGCCCGGGCGGCGGCATTGGTGTTGGCCGGCCCGGTCGGGGCGGCCTTGCCCTCATCCGCGAACGGGTCCCAGTTGCCGACGGTATCGGCAGTCTCGAGGCCCTTCTTCAGTGCGGCGGCAAGCGACATGCTGTTCTCCCTTGGCTAGACCGGCGGCGACCCGTCGATCCGATGTATCGCCAAGGTAAAAGCAAGAGCCGTGCCGTTTTCCGGAATCCGCCGAGTCGCGCGGCTCACTACCGTTTCGGGCGGGCGTTCAGGCCGCCGACCGGAGCCGGTCCCGGCTATGCGGAGCAGCAAAATCGACGCGTGGCCCTTTCGGCACGATCCCGGTCGGGTTCACCGCGCGATGGCTGGCGTAATAGTGACTCTTGATGTGGTCGAACTGCACCGTGGCCGCGATACCCGGCCATTGATACAGCTCACGCGCGTAGCCCCAGAGGTTGGGGAAATCGATCAGCCGGTTGCGGTTGCACTTGAAGTGACCGTGATAGACCGGATCGAAGCGCAGCAGGGTCGGCAGCAGACGCCAATCCGCCTCGCTCACCCGCTCGCCCATCAGATAGCGGCGGGTCGACAGCCGCTCCTCGAGCCAGTCCAGGGACTCGAACAAGGCATCGAATGCCTCTTCATAGGCCGCCTGCCTGGTCGCGAAACCGGCCCGGTAGACGCCGTTGTTCACCGTTTCATAGACCCGCTCGTTCACGGCGTCGATCTCCCCGGCAAGATCCGCCGGGTAATAGTCTCCGGGTTTCGCGCCGATCCGATCGAAGGCGCTGTTGAACATGCGGATGATCTCGGCCGACTCGTTGCTGACGATCGTGCCTTCCTTCTTGTCCCACAGGATCGGAACCGTGACCTTGCCGGTATAGCGTGGATCGGCCCGGGCATAGACTTGGTGCAGATATTCCGCGCCTTGCAGGGTGTCAGGATGATCGGCGGTGAACTGCCAGCCGTTCTCCAGCATCAGCGGATCGACCACGGTGACGCCAATCATCCCCTCAAGCCCCTTGAGCTTGCGGAAGATCAGCGTGCGATGCGCCCAGGGACAGGCATAGGAGATATACAGATGATACCGCCCCGACTCGGGCTGGAACCGCGCTGCCGGATCGTCGCGGATCCAGTCGCGGAACACGCTCTCCTTGCGTTTGAAGTTCCCGTCATCGGTCGCGCCGCGTACGTCGCTGGGCTGCCAGACGCCGTCCACAAGCTGTCCCATCAATTTCCCCGTCTACAGAGTTACTTGATCGAAACCGCAAGGTGGGGTGCATTGCGCCCTGGTCAATACCGTCAGGGTCAATCGGGAGAGAGCTATGGTAGCGGTGATCGAAGGACTGCTCACCAAGGAGCAGGTGCAGACCATCGCCAAGCGTCTGTTCAACGCCAAGTTCGCCGACGGCTCCATGAGTGGCGGCCCGCTGGGCAAGGACATCAAGAAGAACACCCAGGTGGCGCCGAACAGCCCAGAATACCGGGAGCTGGCCGAGTTCGTCCTGTCGATCCTGAAGCAGAACGAGAAGATCGCGATCGCCGCCATCCCGCGCCGGATCCTGCCGCCGATCTTCGCCTCCTATACCGAGGGCCACCGCTACGGCGACCATGTCGACGCCGCCCTCATGGGACCCTATCCGGGCCTGCGCACCGACCTGTCGATCACCGTCTTCCTGAACGAGCCCAACGCCTATGAGGGCGGCGAACTGGTCTTGATCACGGATTTCGGCGAGCAGGTCTACAAAGGCAAGGCCGGCGACGCGGTGCTGTATCCGACCCACTACCGCCACCGGGTCAATCCGGTGACCAAGGGCCGGCGGATGGCGGTCGTCACCTGGATGGAAAGCATGGTCCGCGACCCCGCGCGGCGCGAGATCATCGGCGACCTGGCGACGGTGATGGACCGGCTGGTCAGCACCAAGGGCGACGAGGAACTGATGCGGATGGTGGAGAAGAGCCGCCTGAATCTGCTGCGCATGTGGGCCGATACCTGAACCCGCGAGCCGACGCATCCGCTTGACCGGAACAGGACCCTCGGGCGACATTCGCCCATACCGGTACCGAAACAAGAAGCCCCGACCGGAAGTGCCATGGTCAAAGGCCGCACCGCTGAATTGTTCAAACGTCTGAAGCCCGCGCGCGCCGCCGCGCTTCCGGAGCTTCCGTATTTTTCCTATGCCTCGGAGGAGCATCCGTTTCTCAAACGTCTGGTGATCCAGGCGGTCGAGAAGATGACCGGACAGCCGCGGGTCAAACGGCTGTACCTGGAGCATCGCCTGAACCCGGTGCCGGACGAGGATTTCTGGTCGGCCGCGGTCCGCAAACTCGAACTCAATCTGATCTACGACCGGGCGAAATGGGACGCGGTGCCGAAGGACGGCCCGCTGGTCATTGTCGCCAATCATCCCTTCGGTGTGCTTGACGGGATTGTGGTCAGCTATCTCACCTCGCGGATCCGCCCGCGCTTCAAGGTCCTGACCAACTCGGTCCTGTTCCGGGCACCGGAAGTGCGGCCGTTCCTGCTGCCGATCGACTTCGCCGAGAGCCGGGAGGCGCTGGCGACCAATATCGAGACCCGCAAACTCGCTCTGCGGGAACTGTCCGAGGGGGGCGCGATCATCGTGTTCCCCGGCGGCACCGTCTCGACCGCCCCGTCGACCTTCGGCCGCGCCGTCGACCCGGATTGGAAACCGTTCACCTCGAAGCTGATCGTCTCGGCCAAGGCCAACGTGGTGCCGGTGTATTTCCAGGGCCAGAACAGCAAGCTGTTCCAGTTCGCCAGCAATGTCAGCCAGACGCTGCGCGAGGCACTGCTGTTCAAGGAGGTATCGAACAAGATCGGCACCGATATGGGAATCAGCATCGGCGACACGATCCCCTTCGAGCACCTGTCGCATCTCAAGGATCGGCGCAAGCTGATCGACCATCTGCGATCGATCACCTACGATCTGAGCATGCCGCGCTAGGAACTTCGGGGCAGGCTTGCAATCGAGGCCGGTGACCGGGGTGGCCAGGACCGGGCCCAGGCCGGTCGGGGGATGCGGTATGATTTCTATCCACAACGACGCTCTGCCCGATATCAAGATTCCGTCGGACAGCGATATTCTGCGCCAGATCCTCAGCGAACCAGGCCGTCTGCGCTCATTTACATGGCCGCAGATCTTTGCCGCGTTCCCCCCTGCCCGCCTGTCGCGGATCTCGCACTGGCTGCGCTGCTATTTCGACCGAAACCACCATGAGCGCGTCCGCAGCGACATCTTCCGCGCCATGACCGGCCGCGTCGCCCGCACTGCGGTCACCGCCCGCCCGGATATCACCCTCGCCAAGGGCTATGGGCCGACGACCGTCAAGTTCGGCGTGTTCGAGAAAGCGGTGAGCCGGTTCGCCATCGACCTGTACAAGGCGGATGGCTTCGCCCACGAACCCTATGTCGTCCGCTACCTCCACGAGGCGATCGACGACCGGACACTGTTCGTCGATATCGGCGCGCATTTCGGCTACTTCACCTGTCTGGCGGCGGCCCGGGGCGGCACCGTGCTGGCGGTCGAACTCCAACGCACCCTGTGCCAGAACATCGAGGCGAATGCCGTTGTGAACGATTTCTGGCGCATCCATACGATCTGCGCCGCGATCGGTCCGGCCCCCGGCGTCACCCAGGTCGAGCGCATGGATCCGACGCCCGGCAAGCAGGTCTCGAACCACCAATTCGCTTCCAGTCCCGTCCCCATGCATAGCCAGAACCACGAGATCGTACCGGTCGTCACCGTCGACAGTCTGGTCGGCACCCGCATGGCCGGCGCGTTCGAACGCACGATCGTGAAGCTGGACATCGAAGGGGCCGAGGTTCTGGCATTGCGCGGAGCCGCCGAGACCATCGCCGCCGGTGCCGCGATCTTCGTCATCGAGATCCATTTGACCGAGATCGGCAAGTTCAACGGATCGCTCGAAGAGGTGCTGGACAGCTTCCCCGGCGCGCATTGGCGGATGATTCTGATGGAGGATGGGTCGGAGACGGAGCTTGACCGCGACGCGCTGATCGCCGCCAGCGTGCGGTGGCTGAACGGCGACGGCAATCTCTGCGTCCGGTTCGAGCCGCGCTAACCCAGGTAGCCGAGCGCCCGGGCCACCGGATCGGGCAACTGCCCACGCCGGCCCAGAATATCCACTTTCATCAGCATGATCTGGGAGAACGCGTCGCGGATCTCCGCCCTGATCGCCATGTCCAGCGCCTCGGCGAAGGGAAGCCGGCGGATGTCGATCTTCTCATCATCGTCCGGCTCCGGCGTGCCGATGGCGATGTCCCAGGCGAGAAAACCGAAGCCGATCTCGTCGGTGACGGCGTTGGAGAAATCCGTCTGCATGAACTCGCGCCAGCCGGCCGCTGTCAGGCCGGTCTCCTCCTTGAGCTCGCGCCGCGCCGAGTCGACCGGCGCGACCGCCTTGTCGCCCGCTCCCTCCGGCAGTTCCCAGGAATAATAGTCGCGGGGAAATCGGTGCTGGCCGACCAGCCATGTGTACCCCTCCCCGTCGATCGCCACCACGCCGACCGCGAAGGACTTCATATGGCACACGCCATAGAGCCCCGGATTGCCCCCCGGATGGGTGACATCATGCTCGGACACGCCGATCCAGGGATTGTCGTAGACCCGCCGGCTGGCATTGACGATCCACGGCCCGCGCCGCTCCCGCTCGCTGGTCATACTCCGTCCCGCTCCTGTATTGCCCGGTTCAGACCGGTGCAGATCACGGCACCCTCGCGGCTGCGGCGGGGCAGATCAAGCCCCGCCTTCCGCACACCCCGACACCGGGCCGGTTCGACCGCCAGCGCGGCCGCGTCGATGGCGGCGACGGTCGGGTCCGCCCCGGTTCCGGCGAAAGGGATCAACGGATGAACCTCGGCCCATGGAAAGTCCATCTTACGGATATGCCGTCGTGGGGATGTGCGCATCCATGCCCATTCCTCCTTCCGGTCCGCCGCCCCACAGGCTAGTACGAGGCACGCTAGTCCGATGGGCGGATCGGAACCCGACCACAGTCGCGTGAGGGGACGATGGCAGAGATGCAGGCACGGGCGTTCTGGGTGACCCGTCCGGGACAGGGCGAGATCCGCGCAACGGCGCTGGCGCCGGCAGACCCGCGGGAGGTCACCGTGCGCGCCCTTTATTCCGGGATCAGCCGCGGCACCGAGGCCCTGGTTTTCACCGGCCGCGTGCCCGAGAGCCAACACGCCGTCATGCGTTGCCCGTTTCAAGAGGGTGATTTCTCCGGCCCGGTGAAATACGGCTACAGCGCCGTCGGCGCCCTGGAGGACGGCAGCGCCGTGTTCTGTCTCCATCCGCATCAGGACCGCTTCACCGTGCCCGCCGACGCCGTGCGCCCGGTCCCCGCCTCGGTCCCGCCCGCGCGGGCGATCCTCGCCGCCAATATGGAGACGGCGCTGAATGCGCTCTGGGATTCCGGCATCGGACCCGGCGACAAGGTGGCGGTGGTCGGGCTCGGCGTGGTCGGCCTGCTCATCGCCTATCTCGCCGCGCGGATCCCCGGTACCGACCTGATCGGCATCGACCCGAACCCCGACCGCGCGGCCGTTGCCCGCCATCTCGGCATTCCCTTCGCACCCGACGCGCCGGCCGGATACGACGCCGACACCGTCATCCATGCGAGCGGCACACCGGGCGGTCTTGAAACGGCGCTGACCCTGGCCGGAATGGAGGCGATGGTGCTGGAGGCAAGCTGGCATGGCAGCACTCAGGTGCCGCTTTCCCTCGGCGAGGCGTTCCACAGCCGCCGGCTCACCCTGCGCTCGACCCAGGTCGGCGGGATCGCCCCGTCGCACCGGCCGCGCTGGGGCTACGCCCGGCGCATGGACAAGGCGCTCGCCCTGCTCGCCGATCCGGCCCTGGATGCGCTGATCGACGGCGAAAGCCCGTTCACATCCCTGCCAGAGACCATGGCGGCGCTTGCGGATGGCCGGCTCTCGGCCCTATGTCATCGCATCCGCTACGAGGGTTGAGGGAGTTCCCATGTTCACCGTCACCGTGCGCGACCACGTGATGATCGCGCACTCGTTCAAGGGCGATCTCTTCGGCCCGGCCCAGCGCCTGCACGGCGCCACCTATGTCGTCGATGTCCGCATCAGTGCCGAGACCCTGGACGCCAACGGCGTGGTGGTCGATATCGGCGCCGCCCACAGCGCCCTGTCGGATATCCTCCAGCCTTGGGCCTACCGCAATCTGGACGAGTTGGACGAGTTCGCCGACAAGAACACGACAACCGAGTTCCTGGCCAAGACCGCCTTCGACAGGCTGGCCGCCGTGGCCCGTGACGGTGGCCTTGGTCGGCCCGGTTTCGAACTGGCCTCCATTGAGGTGGTGTTCAACGAATCCCATGTCGCCTCGGCCGGCTATCACGGCACGATCTGAGCCCGATCGTGGTCTCGGCGGATGTCCATTTCCTGATCCCCGGTGACCCGGCAACCCCGACCGGCGGGTTCCTCTATGACCGCCACGCCATCGAGGGGCTCCGGGCGGCCGGGCGGCTGGCAGACACCATCCGCGTCGACGGTCCCTATCCGGAGGGTGACACGGCGACGCGCACCACGGCGGAGACCGCGCTCGCCGCCGTGCCGGACGGGCACCGGGTCGTCGTCGACGGCCTCGCCTTCACCGCCCTCGCCCCGGCGATCGCCCGACACACCGGGCGGCTTGAGATCATCGCCCTGATCCACCATCCGCTCGGCGACGAGACCGGCCTGACCGCCGCAGCACAGGATCGGTGGATTGCCGACGAGCTCGATGCCCTTGCCCATGCCCGCGCCATCCTGGTCACCAGCCGGACGACCCGCGCCCGTCTCGGTGCGCTCGGCGTCGATACCGCCCGCGTCACGGCGGTGGTGCCGGGAGTCGACCCGGCGCCAGACCTGGCGTTTCGGCGCGCCCGCCCGCCAGGCCCGCTTCGCCTGCTCTGCGTCGCCACGCTGATCCCGCGCAAGGCCCAGCATCTGCTGCTGGAGGCTCTGACTCCCCTCACCGACAGGAATTGGCAACTGGATCTCGTCGGCGACGCCCGGGACCCCGTCTATGGCGACCGCATCCGCCGCAAGGTGGCGGATCTCGGCCTGTCGGACCGGGTGACGCTGGCCGGCGCGGTCAGCGACGCGGTGCTGGAGGATCACTGGCGCCGGGCCGACGCCTTCGTCTTCCCGAGCCTGCACGAGGGCTGGGGCATTGCCCCGGTGGAGGCGGTGCGCTGGGGCCTGCCGGTGATCACCAGCGATGCCGGCGCCCTGCCGGAATCGGTGCCGAAGCCCGCCCGCTTGATGGTCCCGGCCGGCAACGTGTCCGCCCTGCGCGATGCCATCGCCCGGCTGCTCGACGATCCCGTCCGCCGGGCCGCCCTCGCCGACGGGGCGCGGAACTCGGCCTCGGCGCTGCGGAGCTGGGCCGACATGCGGGCCGAATTCGCCGCCGTCATCGGGGGGCGTCCATGAGCTTCTCCACCGACTGGCTGGCCCTGCGGGCGCCGTTCGACGCGACCGCCCGTGCGGCCGCGCTGGAGGCCCGTCTTGCCGACTGGTCGGCACGGCGCGGTGCCGGACGGGTGTTGTCGGTGGTCGATCTCGGTGCCGGGTCCGGCAACAACCTGGCCCACCTCGCCCCGCGCCTACCCGCAAAGCAGCGCTGGACCCTGATCGATGCCGATACCGCACTGCTGGCCGAGGCGGCACGACGGCATCCCGGCGTGGAGATCCGCGCGGGCGATCTGGCGGCGGATCTGGAGCGGTTAATTCCGGAGGGCACCGACCTGGTCACCGCATCCGCCCTGATCGATCTGGTGTCGGGGGCCTGGCTCGACCGCCTCGCGGCGCGCGTTCGGGCCGTAGGTTGCGCCCTGCTGGTGGTGCTCACCTATGACGGACGGATTGCCTGGGAGAGCGACACGGCGGCCGATGCGGGTATCCGCGCCCTGGTGAATCGGCATCAGCGGGGTGACAAGGGGTTCGGCCCCGCTCTCGGTCCCGACGCGCCGGCGGCGTTGAGAAATCTGCTGCCGGGCACCGAGACCGCCGTCAGCGACTGGGAAATCGGTCCCGCAGAGACGGCCATGCGCACCGCCCTGGTCGACAGTTGGGCCGGCGCCGCCGCCGAGATCGCCCCGGAGCGCGCCGAAACGATCGAACCCTGGCGGCGCTTCGCCTCGGACCAGCCGCGTGCCCTCACGGTCGGCCATGCGGACCAGCTCTGGCTGCCGCCCTTCGACACGCCCCGCGGACAGCTCGGGGCCGGGTAGAGATCTTCTTAGTCTGCCGTCATCCCTGCGAGGCCCGAGGAGTTGGCCCGGGCGTCGGTCGCTCAGTCCCCGCTGCCGTCCTGCAGGCCGCGCACGAAATCCGGCAACCCCACCAGCCGCTCGCGCTTGATGCGCTCGGCATGCAGGATGGCGCGGACGCGCGCCACGCTGGATGCCATGTCGTCGTTCAGCAGGATGTACTGGTATTCGGGATAGTGGCTGATCTCGTCCGCCGCCTTGGCCATGCGCTGGGCCACCACCTCGTCGCTGTCCTGGGCGCGGGTACGCAGGCGCCGCTCAAGCTCGCGGGTCGAGGGCGGCAGGATGAACACGCTCACCAGATCGCGCGACGCGTTCGCCTCAAGCTGCTGGGTGCCCTGCCAGTCGATGTCGAACAGCACGTCCTGTCCGGCCGCCAGCGCCGCCTCCACCGGACCGCGCGGCGTGCCGTAGTAATTGCCGAACACCTTGGCGTGCTCCAGCAACTGCCGCCGGTTGACCATCAATTGGAATTCGGTGGCGTCGACGAAGAGGTAATCCTGGCCCTCCACCTCGCCCGGTCGGCGCGGCCGGGTGGTGACGGAGATCGACAGCGACAGGTCGTCCTCCGTCTCCAGGAGCTTGCGCGAGATCGAGGTCTTTCCCGCACCGGAGGGGGAGGACAGCACGAGCATCAGGCCGCGTCGGGTGATCATGGGTCGGGTCTCCGGACTTTATTCGACGTTCTGGACCTGCTCGCGGAACCGCTCGATCCGCGTCTTCATCTCAACCCCGATATTGGTGAGGTCGAGATCGATCGCCTTGGAGCAGAGCGTATTGGCCTCGCGGTTCAGTTCCTGGCAGAGGAAGTCGAGCTTGCGCCCGACCGTGCCACCGCCGGTCAGCAACTCCCGGCAGGCCTGGACATGGGCCGAGAGTCGGTCGGTTTCCTCGCGCACATCCGCCTTGGTCGCCAGCAGCGCCAGTTCCTGGGCCAGACGTTCCTCGGACACCGGGGGGCTGGCCTGCAGCAGCAGGGTGAGTTGGCTCTGAATGCGGGCCCTGAGCGCCTCCGGCTGGGCCTCGGCGACCTTGGCGGCGTCCGCCGTGAGCCCGTCGATCTCGTCCAGATGACCGAGCAGCACGGTCTGCAGGCGCCCGCCTTCGCGCTCACGGGCATCGACCAGCGACGCCAGCGCCGTATCCAGATCGGCAAAAGCCGCCGGCGCCAATTGCGAGACCACCGTCGCGTCGGCCGAGCGCTCGACGGTCTCGACCACGCCACGCACCGCCAGCAGCCGGTCGAGGCTCGGGGCGGTCGGGAACACCAACCCCTTGTCCTCCAGAGTCTGCTGCAGGCCGAGCACGGTCTCCAGGAACGCCTCGTTCACCACCAACTCCGGCGTCGTGGCCCGGTCGGCTTTCTCAAGTGACCAGTTCACCGTCACCGAGCCGCGGTTCAGCGCGGCGGAAACCCGCTCGCGTACCGCCGGCTCCCAGCTCTCCGCCACCGACGGCAAGCGCATGCGCAGGTCCAGGCCCTTCGAATTGACGCTGCGAATTTCCCAGCTCCAGGACCAGGCGGTCGGCGCGCCATCCTCCGGTGTCGACGCGGCGCCGCCATCGGTGCGCGCGAAGCCGGTCATGCTGGTGACGCGGGCGCTCTGATCACTCACGGGATATCCTTTCGTCATCAAATGTCCCGGCCCTTATATCCATGGGCACCCCGGGCGCCAAGCAAGAGGGAGCGTTCATGCGCGCACCGACCTCGATCCTGATCACCGGCGGGTCCAGCGGCCTGGGCGCGGCCCTGTCCGAAACCTATGCGGAGCCGGGCGTGCGGCTCTTCCTGTCCGGGCGCGATGGCGGGCGCCTGAAAGCCGTGGCGGACCGGCTGCGGGCCCAAGGCGCGGCCTGCGAGACCGCCATCGTCGACATCCGCGACGCCGAGGCCACCCGACGCTGGGTCGAGGCCTGCGACGCGGCGGCGCCGCTCGATCTGGTGATCGCCAATGCCGGGATCTCCGCCGGAACCGCCGGACGCGACGGCGCCGAGCCGGCGGATCAGGTCCGTCAGGTCTTCGCCACCAACGTGGACGGGGTCCTGAACACCATCCTGCCGGCGATCCCCCGGATGGAGACGCGCGGGCACGGCCAGATCGCGCTGGTCGCCTCGCTGGCCGGATATCGCGGTATCCCGGGCGCGCCAAGCTACTGTGCGTCGAAAGCGGCGGTGAAGGTACTTGGCGAAGGCCTGCGCGGCAGCCTGCAGCCCAAGGGCATCCGGGTGTCGGTGATCTGCCCCGGCTATGTGCGGACGCCGATGACGGCCGTGAACGACTTCCCCATGCCATTCCTGATGAACGGCGACCGGGCGGCGCGCATCATCCGCCGCGGTCTGGCGCGGAACCGGGCGCGGATCGCTTTTCCCTGGCCGATGGCGGCCATGGTCTGGCTGCTCCAGGCGCTGCCGCCGGCCTGGATCGATCCGATCTTGACGCGGCTTCCAAGGAAGGGCGGGGAGTGAAGGGCTGCGGAGTGACAGGCTGGGTCCCGGATCGGATCTGCGATCCATCCGGGAAGTCGACTGTATTCAACCACTACATTGATAAAACAATATAATCAATTGATATTTGGTAATTTTATACAATCAGAATCGATTTCCCGGACGGCCATCAAGCCGATCCAGAACCCACAACGCCGCTATTGCGTCCGCTTCTCGCGCTGGTGCTTACGCCAGGCGCGGACATTGCGGTTGTGCTCGGCGAGCGTGCGGGAGAAGGCATGGCCGCCGCTGCCATCGGCGACAAAGTACAGGTAGTCCGTCTCCGCCGGCTGCAGGACGGCGGAGATCGAGGCTGCACCGGGATTGGCGATCGGCCCCGGCGGCAGACCGGGAATGACGTAGGTGTTGTAGGCGGACACCGCCTTCAAGTCCGCCCGGGTCAGCGGCCGGTCGAGGCCCGCCCCGCCGGCGATTCCATAGGCAACGGTCGGATCCGACTGCAGGCGCATCCCCCGCTTCAACCGGTTGACAAAGACGCTGGCGACCAGCGGCCGTTCCGCCGCCACGCCGGTCTCCTTCTCGACGATGGAGGCGAGGACGATTGCCTCATCCGGGCTGTCGACCGGCAGGTCGGGCGCCCGCGCCTCCCAGAGCGCGCGCACGGTCTCGTCCATCCCGGCGCGCATACGGGCGACGATATCGGCGCGGCTGTCGCCGAATGCGAAGTGGTAGGTCTCCGGCAGCAGCGTGCCTTCGCGTGGGACCGTGCCGATCTCGCCGACCAGACCGTCAGCGGCTTCGACAATGGCCACCACCTCGGCGCTGGAGAGCCCCTCGGCGACGGTCACCCGCCGCACGACGGTTTCTCCGCGTTCCAGGATATCGAGCGCCTCGCGCGGGCTCACGGCGGCAGGAAAGGCGAACTCTCCGGCTTTCAGACGGCGGGCCTGACCGGTGACCTTGGCGCCGACGGCGAGGATCCGGGGATCGGCGACGACGCCGGCCGCGAAGAGGCGGTGGGCGATGGCCTCCATGCCCGAACCGCGCGGGATGACGACAGTGATGTCAGCGGCAAGCGGGCCCGGCCGGGTGAATTCGCTCCAGGCCCATACACCGGCAAAGCCGGCGATCACCGCGGCCGACAGCAGCAGAGACGCGAACCGGAGCAGCCAACGCCCCATCGCCGCCTCCGCCGGTCAGGTGACCTGGGAGAAGATCAGAGCGGCGTTGGTGCCGCCGAACCCGAAGGAATTCGACAAGGCGATGCGGACCGGCCGCGCCTTCGCCTCGATCGGCACGAGATCGATGCCATCGATCCCCTCCGACGGGTTGTGCAGGTTCAATGTCGGCGGCACCGCCTGATCGCGGATCGCGAGAACCGAGAAGATCGCCTCGACCGCGCCAGCCGCCCCCAGCAGGTGGCCGATCGCCGATTTGGTCGACGACATGGACACCGACGCGGCAGCACTGCCGAACAGACGCTTCACCGCCCTGAACTCGATCGGATCGCCAACCGGCGTCGAGGTGCCGTGAGCGTTGATGTAGTCGATCTGGTCCGCCGAGATACCGGCACGCTTCATCGCCGCCTGCATCGCCCGGAACCCGCCATCGCCATCTTCGGCCGGCGAGGTGATGTGGTAGGCATCTCCGGACAGGCCGTAGCCCATCACCTCGGCATAGATCGTCGCGCCGCGCTTCTTGGCGTGCTCGTACTCCTCAAGCACGACGACCCCCGACCCCTCACCCATGACGAAGCCGTCACGGTCCCTGTCCCAGGGACGCGACGCTTCCGCCGGACGGTCGTTGTAGTTCGTCGACAGCGTACGGGCGGCCGAGAACCCGGCAACGCCGAGACGGCAGATCGCCGCCTCCGCCCCGCCGGCGACCATCACATCGGCATCGTCCAACGCGATCAGCCGAGCCGCGTCGCCGATGGCGTGCGCCCCGGTGGCGCAGGCCGTCACCGCCGAATGGTTCGGTCCCTTGAAGCCGTATTTGATCGACACATGGCCGGAGACCAGGTTGATCAGCGCAGAGGGAATGAAGAAGGGGCTGATCCGCCTTGGACCACGCTCCTGAAGCAACACGGCGGCGTCGGCGATCGTGGTCAGGCCACCGATGCCCGAGCCGATCATGACCCCGGTGCGCTCCTGGCTCTCCGCGTCCTGGGGAAGCCAGCCGGAATCCATCACCGCCTGATCGGCGGCGACGAGGCCCAGCAGGATGAACCGGTCAATCTTGCGCTGTTCCTTGGGCTCGACCCATTCGGACGGATCGAAACCGCCCGCGTCCTTCGAGCCTTCAGGCACGATTCCAGCGATTTTTGCCGGAAGATCCGAGACATCGAATGTCTCAATCGCCCGGATGCCGGATTCCCCGGCCATCAGACGGTCCCAGTTGGCTTTCACCCCGCATGCAAGGGGGCTGACCATTCCGAGACCGGTAATGACGACGCGTCGCATAACGTCACTCATTTCCAGATGCGCAAGACGAGACGATGCCGGAGCCGAAGCTCCGGCAGACGACTCAGGCTTCCTGGCTCTTGATGAAGTCGATCGCGTCCTTAACGGTCAGAATCTTCTCGGCCGCATCGTCCGGGATCTCGCAGGAGAACTCTTCCTCGAACGCCATCACTAGCTCGACGGTGTCGAGGCTGTCGGCGCCCAGATCGTCGATGAAGCTGGCATCCTCGGTCACCTTGGCCTCGTCGACCCCCAGATGCTCGACGACGATCTTTTTAACCCGCTCGGCAACGTCACTCATGGTCCTGAACCTCTGATCTCTTCTCTCGACTGAGGGCGCTTGCGCTGCCCAGTTATTCACGCCCCGCCATGCATTTTGACGAACCCGCGATATTTGGATCGGCGGGCTGTAACACAAGTCTTTTCCCAAGACCAGCACACCCGACCGCTTTTACAGGCTATCGACGACAGCCCGCCTTCAAAGCATAGCCATACCGCCATTGACGTGGATCGTCGCGCCGGTGACGTAGGCGGCCTCGTCGCTGGCGAGGTAGAGCACGGACGCGGCGATATCCTCGGGCGTGCCGAGTCGGCCCGCCGGCACCCCTTCCAGAAGCTTCTCTTTCTGGGCGTCCGGCAACGCATCGGTCATCGCCGTGGCGATGAATCCCGGCGCGACCACGTTCACCGTGATGCCCCGGTTGGCGACCTCGGCGGCCAGCGCCTTGGAGAAGCCGACCATACCGGCCTTGGCGGCGGCATAATTGGCCTGGCCCGGATTGCCGGTGGCCCCGACGATCGACGAGATGCCGATGATCCGGCCCCAGCGCTTCTTCATCATGCCGCGCACCAGCGCCCGCGACAGCCGGAAGCCCGAGGTCAGGTTGACTGCGATCACCTGATCCCAGTCGTCATCCTTCATGCGCATCAGCAACTGGTCGCGGGTGATGCCCGCATTGTTCACCAGGATGTCGACCGGCGCACCGGCGGCGGCCTCCGCAGCCTTCGGCAGGGCCTCGACCGCCTCGGCGTCGCCAAGGTTGCACGCCGCGACGGATACCCGCTCGCCAAGGGCCGCGGCCTTCTCCTCCAGCACGGCCTGACGGGTGCCGGACAGGACAACGTGGGCCCCCTGGCCGTGCAGCATCTCGGCGATGGCGGCACCGATGCCGCCCGTCGCTCCGGTCACCAGGGCGGTCTTGCCGCTCAGGTCGAACATTGGTCCCTCCTGTTGTGCCGTCAGAGTGCGGCGACAAAGCCGGCGACATCGGCCGGCGTGTTGATGGCGTGGGCCTCGATCGACTTGTCGATCCGCTTGACGATGCCGGACAGCACCTTGCCGGCGCCGATCTCGGCGACTGTGGTCACGCCGAGGCCGCCCAGGCTCTCCATCGATTCCCGCCAACGCACCCGGCCGGTCACCTGCTCGACCAACTGCCGACGAATGTCGTCGCGGTCGTCGCAGGGCGTGGCGGCGACATTGGCGATCAGCGGCACCAGCGGGGCGCGCAGATCGGTCCCGGCCAGCGCATCGGCCATCACATCGGCCGCCGGCGCCATAAGAGAACAGTGGAACGGCGCACTCACCGGCAATTTCAGCGCCCGCCGCACCCCGTACTCGGAGGCCAGCGCGAGCACCCGCTCGATCGCCGCCGCGTGGCCGGACAGCACAACCTGGCCACCGCCATTGTCATTGGCGATGTCGCAGACCTGGTCTCCGTCCGGTCCCGGACGGGCGGCGGCGGCAATCTTCTCCGCCGTTTCGAGATCGGTGCCGACCAGGGCGGCCATTGCGCCTTCGCCGACCGGAACCGCTTTCTGCATCGCCTCGCCGCGCAGGCGTAACAGGCGAGCGGCGGTGGCGATGTCCAGCGTGCCGGCGGCGGCAAGGGCAGAGTACTCGCCGAGCGAATGTCCGGCCACGAAATCGCAGAGATCGGCGATGGTCTTGCCGCTTTCCGCCTCGATCGCGCGCACCGCGGCGAGACTGACGGCCATCAGCGCCGGCTGGGCGTTGGCGGTCAGCGTGAGCCGGTCCTCCGGTCCCTCGAAGATCAGCTTGGAGAAGGCTTCCCCGAGCGCTGTGTCGACCTGCTCGAAAACCTGGGCGGCGGCGGGATAGGCGTCCGCCAGATCCTTGCCCATGCCGATGGTCTGGCTGCCCTGCCCCGGAAAGACGAACGCCCGTGCGGTGCCGGCCATGATGTCCCCTCCCGTTTGACTCTCATTCTGCCCGCGGCTCTTCGGCCGCTGCGGCGCGGCGTCGTTTGCGACGCTCCGGCCGGATTGTCAAGGTACGGTGCCCCCTACAATTGGTCCACCGGCTGTCGGAATCCGGACTACCAACTGCCGACGATCAGCGGGTCCGGCGTCTTGGCCGCACGCTTGTCCTTGCCCGGATAATCGAGCGAGAACACGAAATGACGCAGGACGTTGATCCGCGCCCGCTTCTTGTCGGAGGCCTTGATGATGGTCCACGGCGCGTCGGCGGTATGAGTGTGGAAGAACATCGCCTCCTTGGCCTCGGTATAGGCGTCCCAGCGCGTCACCGATTCCCGGTCCATAGGCGACAATTTCCAGCGCTTGAGCGGATTGACCTCACGGCCGTGCAGCCGCTTCGCCTGCTCCTCGCGATTGACCGAGAACCAGTATTTGAACAGCCGGATTCCGGAACGCACCCACATGCGTTCCAGCTCCGGCGCCTCGCGCAGGAACTCGCGGTATTCCTCGTCGTCGCAGAAGCCCATGACCCGCTCGACCCCGGCCCGGTTATACCAGGACCGGTCGAACAGGGTGATCTCGCCCCGGGTCGGCAACTCGGCGACATAGCGCTGGAAATACCACTGGCCGCGCTCGCGGTCGTTCGGCTTGTCGAGGGCGACGACACGGGCACCGCGCGGGTTCATGTTTTCCATGAAGCGCCGGATCGCCCCGCCCTTGCCGGCGGCGTCGCGGCCCTCGAAGACGATGATGATGCGCTGCCCGGTATCCTTGACCCAGCGCTGGACCTTCAGCAGCTCGATCTGCAGGGCACGCTTCTGCTTCTCGTAGGTCTCGCGCTCCATCGACGTCTTGTAAGGATAGTCGCCGCTCTCAAAGAGGTGGCGGAGCACGGCGGGGTCGTGGCGCATCTCGGCCAGGTGACGGCGCGCCTCCGCGCTTGCCCGAACTCCGGCATTGGGCGTCGGCGGCGCGGGCACCCCCGGGCCGGTCGCCGGATCACTCGCCGGTTCAGCCGCGGCCTCCTTCGCCTGATTCGTCTTCTTCGCCCTGGCCATGCATGCTCCTTTCGCCGCCCGATCGCCAACTTAGCACCTGGGGAAAACCCTTGCGCCGGGTGGAATTCTCCGTATTGTGCGCGCTCTTCCGGCCGACCAACCGACCGGAAAACATAGCTCCTTGCTGCACCGATACGCTTCGACGCACCGGTGCGGCTTTGCCCGAGGGGTGATGCCCCGGGCGCAACATCCATAAGGAGTGCGCAATGCCGTACTACGAGAGCGTGTTCATCGCACGCCAGGACGTTTCGTCCACCCAGGTCGAGCAATTGACCGACCAGTTCGCCGAAGTCGTCGCCGGTCTCGGCGGCGAGGTCAAGAAGCGCGAATACTGGGGTCTTCGGAACCTCTCCTACAAGGTGAACAAGAACCGCAAGGGCCACTACGTGCTCTTCAACCTCGACGCCCCGTCCGACGCGGTGACCGAGATGGAGCGCCTGATGCGTCTGAACGAAGACGTGCTGCGCTATATGACGGTCCGGGTCGACGAGCTCGAGGAAGGCCCCTCGATCATGATGCAGGCCAAGTCCGACCGCGATCGCGGCCGGGGCGGCCGTGACGACCGGGGTCGTGACGATCGGGGCCGGGGTGACCGCGATCGCGGTGACCGGGGCGACCGTGGTGATCGAGGCGACCGCGGTGACCGTCGCGAACGCGACACCGCCAGCAAGGGAGATGCAGAATGAGCCAGTTGCAGATCGCCCGCGCGGCCGTGCGCAAGCCGTTCATGCGCCGCCGCAAGTCCTGCCCGTTCTCCGGTGCCAATGCGCCGAAGATCGACTACAAGGACACCAAGCTTCTGTCCCGTTTCATCTCCGAGCGCGGCAAGATCGTGCCGAGCCGGATCACCGCCGTTTCGGCGAAGAAACAGCGTGAGCTGGCCCGCGCGATCAAGCGTGCCCGCAACCTGGCTCTTCTGCCGTTCGTGGTGAGCTGAGCGTCCGGCGTAGCAACCGGCGGCACGAAGACGAGCGTCGGCACCAAGATGGCTCTTCATGAACAGCGGATGGTTTCTGGTCGGGATCACAGCAGCGGCGAGCGCGCTTATGACGTTCGCCGTCTACGCGGCGCCTACGGGCGGCGCGTTGCTGACGGTCATGGCCTCTTTGCCACTGTTCCTGCTGGGACTGTCGCGGGGGTCGTTCTTCGCATTGGCGGCGGGAGCAGCGGCATTTGCCGCGCTGGTTCCCTCGCTGGGCGCGGATGCGGCCGCCTACTTCGCGGTGATCAATGCCTTCCCCGCCTGTCTGCTGATTTGGCAGGCCGAGCGGTCGGGCAGCGACGCCACGCGGCTGGCGATGACGCTGACGGGCTATGCCTGTCTGCCGATCGCGGTCGCGACACTCTTCTTCTCTTCCCGCGAGGGTGGACTGGAAGGGGCGATCAGGGACCGGTTGCTGGATATGCGGGACGCACTGCTCGCGTCTCCATTATTCGCGCAGCAGGGACCGGTGGACACGGCGCAGTTCGACGCGCTGATCGACGGGATGGCCGCTCTGTTTCCGGCGATGGCTGCCGGAAGCTGGGTGGTTCTGATCGCGATCAATGCGGCCCTGGCGCAGGGGCTGTTGCGACGGTTCGGAAAGGCGGCTCTGCCGACACCGGACATCGCATCGCTTCGGCTGCCGAGATGGGTGGCGTTTCTTTTGGCGGGCTCTCTACTGCTCGCCAACCTGGACGGCGGGCTCGGGTATCTCGGCATGAATCTCGCGCCGGTGATCCTGCTGGCCTTCCTGTTCTGCGGCCTCGGCGTGGTTCACGCGCTGGTGCGCCGGCTGAACAGCGGGGCGATGTGGCTCGCGTCCTTGTACGCGCTGCTCTTCGTGTTCGGGTGGCCGGCGGCTGTCGTGGTGCTGCTTGGAATGCTGGACGTGGTTTTCGATTTTCGCCGTCGCGTGGGGCAACCGCCTGACGACGAGTGACTGACGCGCGGTCGCCTCGGCGCCGCCCTGATGAGGAAATCCGGACGATGATCCGGGGGGCGTAGGCCCGCAAGAGAAGGAGTGAGGACGATGGAAGTCATCCTGCTGGAACGGATCGAGAGCCTCGGCCAGATGGGCGAAGTGGTTTCGGTCAAGACGGGCTACGCCCGCAACTACCTGCTGCCGCAGAAGAAGGCGCTGCGCGCGACCGACGGCAACCGCAAGGTGTTCGAGGAGCGTCGGGTCCAGCTCGAGGCCGAGAACCTCGAGCGCAAATCCGAAGCGGAGCAGATTGCAAAGACGCTCGACGGCCTGTCGGTCGTCCTGGTCCGCGCCGCCGGCGAGAACGGTCAGCTCTACGGCTCGGTGTCCGCCCGTGACCTCTCCGACGCGATCAGCGCGGCCGGGGTGACCGTCGGCCGTAGCCAGGTCAAACTCGACAAGGCGCTGAAGGCGCTCGGATTGGAGCCGGTCCGGGTGCAGTTGCATCCGGAAGTCGCGGTGACCGTGACCGTGAACATCGCCCGCTCCCCGGACGAAGCCGAAACCCAGGCCCGTCTCGGCCGGGCGCTCGACCGCGGCGTGATGGACGAGCAGGACGCCGAAGAGGACGAGGCCCCCGAGGTCGAGGAGTTGCTGGAGCCGGAGGCGGCCGCCGCCCTCTCCGAGGACGAGGCCGAGGAGGAGAAGGCCGAGGCCTGATCCTGTCCCGGACATGCATTCGAAGGGCCGCCCGGTGGGCGGCCCTTTGCTTTTGATGACCGCCGCACCGCCCGGCCGCCTCGCAAGTCCGGCCGCCGACAACCGGCCCTGGATGTCTAGCGCCAGTCATCCACAGTCATCGAACCATCACGCAACCGACGCCGTTCCGACACCGCCGCGTCACACCGGTGATACGCACATCGTGATAGCGCCTAGCTCTTCCGATTGATCCGGGCATTAGCCCGTCACTGGAGGAGGCCACCCGTGACCCTTCGTGCCGTTCTTGCCGCCGCCGTCCTGGCGGTTGCGTCCCCGTCGCTCGCCAGCGCCGCCGATAGCATCCGTCTCGCCGTCACCGACATCGAGGGCCTGGAAGCCCTGCAGAGCGAATTCGGACCGTTCGAGGCGGCGCTGGAGAAGAGCACCGGTCTCGAGGTCGAGCTGTTCCCGGTCGGCAGCCGCACCGCCGCCGTCGAGGCGATCAATGCCGGCCAGGTCGAGTTCGTGCTCACCGGCCCCGCCGAATACGTGGTGATCAAGGAGCTGACCGACGCGAAGATCGTCGTCGGCTGGCAGCGCCCGGACTATTTCGCCCAGGTCGTCACCCTGGCCGACGGGCCGATCCGCCGGGTCCAGGACCTCAAGGGCAAGATCATCTCCTTCGGCTCGGTCGGCTCGACCTCGCAGCATCTCGGCCCGGCTCAGGCGCTGGCCGATGTCGGTCTGGTCTATGGCACCGACTACGAGCCGAAGATCATCTCGCGCAACGTCGCCGTCGAGGCGCTGATCCGCGGCGACATCGCCGCCATCGGCATGAATTACGGCCACCTGCAGCGCGCCCGCGAAGCCTATCCGGACGTCGCCTTCACCGTCGTGGCCCGGGGCCGCGACCTGCCGAACGACATCCTGGTCGCCCGCGCCGACACCAAATCCGAGGTGCTGGAGAAGGTGCAGAAGGCCTTCACCGAGGATGGCAAGTCGCTGCTCGCCGCCGTGCTGAAGGGCGAGGACAATCAGAAGTACAAGGGCGGCTTCTTCCTCGCGACCATGGACGACAGCGACTACGACTACGTCCGCGCCATGTACAAGACCATCGGCGTCGACGGCTTCAAGACCTTCGTCGGCGATTGACCCCGATGCCACGACAGACAGCGGAGGCGCCGGTTTTCATGCCGGCGCTTCCCGATACTCCCGTGTCTCCCATCGCCCCGGTGCTGGCGCCCCCGGTGATGGTGGCCCCGCTGATCGCGGCCGACGGCGTGTCGAAACGCTTCGGCGACGGTCCGGCCGTGCTCGACGGTGTGTCGCTGGCGATCCGGTCGGGGGAACGCGTCGCCCTGATCGGCGCCAATGGAGCCGGCAAATCCACCCTGCTGCGCGCCCTGGTCGGCCTGATCCCGATTTCCGGCGGCGCGGTGGAGATCCTGGGGCAACGGTTCTCCGACCTCCCCACCCGCCGACAGCGCGCCGCCCTGCGCCGCCGTCTTGGCTTCGTCTTTCAGTTCCACGGACTGGTCGGGCGCACCAGCGCGCTCTCCAACGTGGTCAACGGAGCGCTCGGCCAGGGCCATGGCTGGCGTGCCTGGCACCAGTCGCTCTCCCCGGCCGCCCTGCGCGACGCGGCGCTGGCGGCGCTGGATGCCGTCGGCCTCGCCGACCGGGCGACCGCCCGTGCCGACACGCTTTCCGGCGGCCAGTCCCAGCGCGTGGCCATCGCCCGCGCCATCGTCCACGGTCCGGACCTGCTGATCGCCGACGAACCGGCCGCCAGCCTCGATCCCGCCGCCGGACTCGGCATCATGCGGCTGTTCACCCGGCTGGCGACCGAGAACCGGCGCACCCTGGTCTACACCACCCACGACATGCGCCACGCCCTCGACCACGCCGACCGGATCGTCGCGCTGAAGGCCGGACGGATCGTGTTCGACGCCCCCGCCGAAGCACTGACGGAGGGCGACCTGGAGCCGGTGTACCGTGGTTGACACCGCCGCCCCCGCACCGAAGCCGTCGGCCGGCGAGCTCGCCCGCTGGCCGCGCCTCACCGCGGCCCGCTTCACTCTGCTCGTGGTGATCGGCGCCGTGCTGGTCGCGTCCATCGGCGAGGTCGCGCCCTCGGCCGACCGGCTGGTCGGCGCGGTGCCGCGCATGGCCAACCTGCTGGCCCGGATGCTGCCGCCGGAGACCGATCCGGCCTTTCTTGGGCGCATGGGCATGCGGCTGATCGAGACCGTTCAGATCGCCCTGGTCGGCACCCTGTTCGGCATCCTGCTCAGCTTTCCGCTCGCCTGGTGCTCGGCTGCGGGGCTGAGCCCGTTCGGCCGGTTCCGCTGGCTGCCCCGGACGTCGATCTCGCTGTTCCGCACGGTGCCGGACCTGGTCTGGGCGCTGTTCTTCGTCTCCGCCGTCG
>JARGOG010000050.1 GCA_029212785.1 Thalassobaculaceae bacterium | reverse complement strand
TCGCCCGCCGGTTCGAAGGCGACATCCCCTGGCTCTACCTGGACACCCGCAGCATGGTGACCATCGGCATCGGCCATCTGATCCCCGATGCCGATGCCGCCGCCGCGATCCCGCTTGAGAAGGGCGGACAGCCGGCAAGCGCGGACACAATCCGGGCTGGCTACGCGGTCGTCTCCGCCGCCACCGACCACGCCTTCCATGGGGCAGGCGCGTTCCAGGACCTGACGGACCTGCGAATCACCCCGGAGCAATCCGCCGCGCTGTTCCGGGGCAAGTTCGCCGAGATCTTCGCGACGGCACGGCGTCTCTTCGCGGATGTCGGCGGTGGCTTCGAAGCCTGGCCGAAGCGGGTCCAGCTCGCGACCTTCGACATGGCCTACAATCTCGGCCCACAGGGGCTCTATGGCGGTTTTCCGAGCTTCCGCAGCAAAGGTCTGGCGGTCCGGGACTACGCCATCTGCGCGGAGGAGTGCCGGCGCATCGGCCCGGCTCCGGCGCGACACATGTGGACCCGCGACCAGTTCGAGGCGGCCGCCCAGGAGGCGCGCGCGCCGAAGCCGGACTCCTAGTCCGGAGTCCGCTTTCGGGGCCTCAGGTCTCGCCGAACAGGAAGGCCAGCAAGGCGAAGCGGCGGCCGGACAGCATCGGCATCACCTCGTGCAGCAGCGAGCAGGAGAATACGATCGCCGCCCCCGCCGGCGGCTTGTAGATCGCCTCGGAAAACTCCGGGAACCGGATCTCCGCGCCCTCGTACTCGTCGCTGTTCAGGTTGATGGTCACCGCGAAGCGCCGATGCGCGACCACCGGCTGGGTGTTGTCGCGATGGCCGTGCTTCGAGCCCTTCTGCGCGCCCTCGTAGCGGGCGATGCGATACCGCTCGTGCCGGGTGACCCGATAGTTGAAGGCGCGCTGGATCTCCGGGATCAGGCGCGGGCCGATCCGGGAGTCGATCACGTTGTTGGTCTCGGCCGCACAGACCCAGTGGTCGATCCGGTCGTCGCGGCCGTAATCGGGGATCCGCATCTTGCAGTCGGTGGTGCGGCCCTGGAGCTGGTTGTGGCCAGGCTCGACGAACTCGTTGCCCGTCATGGCGTAGATGTTGATCAGCCGCTTGCAGTCGGCGTCGTTGAACACGTCGGGCACGATCAGGACCGGCGGATGCATCACCGGCACCAGACCCGCGCGGCGGCGCTCGGCCAGCGGCCGGATGACAGCGAGCACCGCCTCGGCCGGATTGCCGTCGTCCGGGCCGATACGGGCGGCCACATGCTGATTGGGAGCGACGACCACAACGGCGGATCCGCCGCCGGTGGCCTTCCCCATCGCGCCGGCAAGCCCAGCCATCCGCGAAGCCACCCCGTCCGGATCGGTGACGATTGGGAACGGGAATTCACCCTTCGCGTCGCCAGGACAAACGAGCCGAACCCGGGCGCCGAGCGCGTCGAGGTCGTCACGCCGGGCGGCGAAGGTATCCACCGCCGCCCGACTGTCCGCCGATGACGGGTCGGCCAGGAACACCAGCACATGAATGTTTCCGGACTCGGCGTCGGCATGGACATCGAACGGCTCGCCATTGCGCCGCCGCAGCGGCCATTTCGGCACGATGTCGCCGACGGCGAGCGCGGGCGGGGGCGGTTTCATCTGAGTCGTCATCGGGCGTCTCGGTGCTGTCCAGTCGAAGTGGTGAGCGAGTGAACCTGTTCGCTTCCGGTGGCGCAAGAACGCTCTCCGCCCGCCAGCCCCTTGCTTCGCCCTCGCGAGGCGCGTAAAACCCGGACCACCGCAACGAAACCGGACGCTCCCATGCGCCGCCTGCGCATCGATACTCTGACGCTGACTATCTGGCCGTCTCGGACGGCCAGCGCGAACGCGCGCGCGTCCGAGGCGGCATAACGCCTGAGCGGCGGCCCCATCAGGCCGGCCCGCCTCCGCTAGTTCTGCCTCCGGTTTCGACTGAAGAGTTATTCCATGCCTGCCATCACGCTCCCTGACGGATCCGTCCGTTCCTATGACGCGCCAGTCACGCCCGCGGCCGTTGCCGCCGATATCGGTCCCGGCCTCGCCAAGGCCGCCTTCATCGCCGAAGTGGACGGCAAGCCGGTCGATCTCGACCACGTGATCGAAGCCGATGCCAGGCTGGCGCTGATCACCCGCAAGGACGACAAGGCGCTCGCGCATATCCGCCATGACTGTGCCCATGTGCTGGCCGAGGCGGTGCTGGAGCTCTATCCGGAGACCCAGGTCACCATCGGACCGTCGATCGAGAACGGCTTCTACTACGATTTCTACCGCGAGCAGCCGTTCACGCCGGACGATCTGGAGACGATCGAGCAACGCATGCATGCGATCGTCGACCGCGACGAGAAGATCGTGCGCGAGGAATGGACGCGCGATCAGGCGGTCGCGCATTACAAGGCGACGAACGAACCCTTCAAGGTCGAGCTGACCGACGCCATTCCCCAGGGCGAGACGATCAGCTTCTACCGCCAGGGCAACTTCCTCGACCTGTGCCGCGGACCGCACGGGCCGTCGACCAAGGGTGTGGGCCATGCGTTCAAGCTGATGCGAGTGGCCGGCGCCTACTGGCGCGGCGACAGCGACCGCGAGGTGCTGCAGCGCATCTACGGCACGGCCTTTGCCGACGACAAGGCCCTGCAGGCCCACCTGACGATGATCGAGGAGGCGGAGAAGCGCGACCACCGACGCCTCGGCCGCGAGCTCGACCTGTTCCATATCCAGGAGGAGGCGGTCGGCTCGGTGTTCTGGCACCCCAAGGGCTGGACGCTGTACCGCGAGATCGAGATGTATGTCCGCCGCCGTCTTGACGCGGCCGGGTATCAGGAGATCAAAACGCCGCAACTGATCGACCGGGCGCTGTGGGAGGCCTCGGGCCATTGGGACAAGTTCCGCGAGAACATGTTCACGGCCAATGCCGAGGACGACCGGATCCTGGCGCTGAAGCCGATGAACTGCCCGGGCCATGTACAGGTCTATAAGCAGGGCCTGAAATCCTACCGCGATCTGCCGCTGCGCCTCGCCGAGTTCGGGTCGTGCCACCGCAACGAGCCGTCGGGCGCCCTGCACGGCATCATGCGCGTGCGCGCCTTCACCCAGGACGACGCCCATATCTTCTGCACGGAAGATCAGATCACCGAAGAGAGCATCAAGTTCTGCGACCTGCTGAAGTCGATCTATGCGGATTTCGGTTTCCAGGACATCCGCATCAAGTTCTCCGACCGCCCCGAGGTCCGGGCCGGCGAGGACGCGGTCTGGGACCGGGCCGAGGGGGCGCTGCGCGAGGCCTGCGACGCCGCCAAGCTCGACACGACGCTGAACCCGGGCGAAGGCGCGTTCTACGGCCCGAAACTCGAATTCGTGCTGCGGGACGCCATCGGCCGTGACTGGCAATGCGGGACGCTGCAGGTCGATTTCGTCCTGCCGGAGCGGCTCGACGCCGTCTATGTGTCCGAAAGCGGCGAGCGCAAGCGCCCGGTCATGCTGCACCGTGCGATCCTCGGCTCCATGGAACGCTGGATCGGCATCCTGGTCGAGCAGTTCGCCGGTCGGTTCCCGATGTGGCTGTCGCCGGTCCAGGTCGTGGTGGCGACGATCACCGATGCCGCGGACGATTACGCCCGTGACGTCGCCGCCGCCTGCAAGGCCGCGGGATTGCGTGTCGCTCTGGATTTACGGAACGAAAAGATCAACTACAAGGTCCGCGAACATTCCGAGGCGAAGGTGCCGGCTCTGCTTGTCGTCGGCGCCCGCGAAGCTGAAGGAAAACAAGTCGCGGTCCGTCGTCTGGGCGGCAAGGCGCAGGAAATCCTTGCTCTCGACGACGCCGTTCATAGACTAAAGGATGAGGCGATGGCCCCGGACCGTGTCCCGCGCCATTCGGCCGAATGAAAAACAGGAGGTAACCTATCGCCAGACCACCTTTTAATACGACCCCGCCGCAAAAGGACGGCCCTCGGGTCAACCGTGACATCCGCGTGCCGAAGGTACGTTGCGTCGGTCCCGACGGCGACATGCTCGGCGTGATGGGCGTCGAGGACGCGATTTCGCAGGCTGAGGGATTCGGTCTCGACCTGGTCGAGGTGTCACCGAACGCCGATCCGCCGGTCTGCAAAATTCTGGACTACGGCAAGTTCAAGTACGAGGCTCAGAAGAAAAAGAACGAAGCCAAGAAAAAGCAGAAGGTCATCGAGGTCAAAGAGATCAAGATGCGCCCGAATATCGATGAGCACGATTACCAGACCAAGATGCGCAACGTGAACCGGTTCCTCAGCGACGGGGATAAGGTGAAGCTGACCATGCGCTTCCGGGGCCGCGAGATGGCGCACCAGGAAATCGGTCTGAATGTGCTCAAGCGTATTCAAGGTGAGCTTGCTGAGATCGCCAAGGTGGAAGCCCATCCGAAGCTTGAAGGCCGCCAGATGATCATGGTGGTCGCGCCGCGTTGAGCGGTAGCGCAGCGGGTCGATAAAACGCCGTAAGAAAGGAAGCCGACAGTCTCAGCCGACCGTCGGCTTCTTGGTTTTCTGGGTCAGCTCCGTCATCCGGCCCATCGACTTCACCAGCTCGTCGCTGCCGGCGGCGACCGGGACATAGCCCGCCTCCAGATAGAACCGCCGAGCGGTCCGCGTGCTCTTAAGCGTGATGCGGTTGGCGCCGGCCTGGAACGCGTCGAGCTCCAACTGGTCGAGCAGGGCGCGGCTGATTCCGGTGAACCGGGCGGCCGGATCGACATAGAGCAGCAGCAACTGGCCATCCCGCCGCACCGCGCCGGCGCCCTGGATCTCCTCCCGGCCGGCGACGCACCACAGCTGGTTCCGGTCGGCGATCCACCGGGCGACTTGCTGCGGCGACTTGTTCGCCAGCCAGTCGGCGATCTGGTGCCGGTCGTCGTCGTGATCTTCAGCACAGAGCTCGACGATCGAACGGCGTACCACCCGCGAGATCGGGCGGGCCTCCGCGATCTTGGGCGGTCGGATCCAGAGCGTCGTCGCCATGGCCCCTCCTACGTCCGGTGCCGCACCGGCCAGACCAGGGCCAGGAAGAATACCAACATCAGGGCTCCCGACACCGCCACGCCGGTCGCCAACGGTCGGGCCGTGCCGTCGAAGGCGTGACCGATGGCGAGACCGACCACCGAGGCCACTCCCATCTGGAAAAACCCGACCAGGGCCGATGCCGCCCCCGCCATCTGCGGGAACGGACCGATGGCGCCGGCCTGACTGTTCGGAAAGACCAGGCCGACCCCCACCATGGCCAACATCTGCGGCAGCACGATGGTGAGTACACTCACCTGATCGGTCCAGGCACAGAACGCCATGGTCGCCCCGCCGAGCATCCCGAGCGTGGCGCCGATCAGGATCAGCCTCTCGCCGCCCACCCTGCGGCCGAACCGCCCGGAGATGAACGTCCCGGTCATGTAGCCGATCACGATGGTGGCGAAACAGTAGCCGTAGAGATCCGGCGACAGGCCGACGACCTCGATCAACACGAAGGAAGAGCCGGAGATGAAGCTGAAGATCACGCAATAGCAGGCCGAGATCGTCAGCATGTATCCGACATAGACCCGGTGCGACAGCAGGGCGGCGTAGTTGGCGACGATGCCCCGGGGCGAGGTCGCGTAGGGATTTCGGTGCGGGTTGGTCTCGTCCAGCATGAAATAGGTGCCGATCAGCGCGATCAGCGCGAACACGCTCAGCACCACGAACACCGCGTGCCAGCCGAAGGCGACCTGGAGCCAGCCGCCGGCGATCGGCCCAATGGCCGGCGCCAGCGCCATCGCCGTGCCCATATAGGACAGCACCTGGGCGGCCCGTTCGCGTCCATAGACGTCGCGCACCACCGCTCGGCCGAGCACAGGCCCGGCGCAGCAGCCCATGGCCTGGAACACCCGGGCGATCACCAACGCCTCGATCGTCGGCGCGAAGATGCAGGCGATCGACGACACCACGTAGAGGATCACCGCACCCAGCAGCACCGGACGTCGCCCGAACCGGTCGGACAGCGGGCCGTAGACCAGCATGGCCAGCGCGAAGGCGACCATGAAGGCGCTGAGAGTCAACTGCACGGTCGGCACGTCGGTCTCGAAATCCGCGACCAGGGCCGGCAGCGACGGCAGGTACATGTCGGTCGAGATCGGACCGAAGGCAACCAACGCGGTCAGAAGCGCGGCGACCGCGAAGCTGTCGGGCCTAGGGCGGGCCATGGGGATGCCTTCGTTGCGGATGCGATGCTCCGACTTACGACGCCGCAGGGCGCGCGACAAGATCAGCCGTCATCCTCGTGGCGCCGGATCGACCAGACCAGGCCGTGCCAGCCGTCGTCCGTCCCGTCGGGCAGCGTGAAATCGCGCGTGGGCTCGCGCACCAGACCGAGTCGCGTCATCACCGCCTGGGAGCGCCAATTGTCGGCTGCCGTATAGGCCAGCACTTCCGTCGGAGCGGACCGGGCGAACACATCCGCCAACGCCGCCGCCGCCGCCTCTGTCGCATAGCCCTCGCCCCAGGCGCCGCGGCACAGACGCCAGCCGATATCGAAATGCTCGCCGAGGGGATGACCCGGTGACGACGGCATCACCCCTGCATACCCCACGAAAACGCCATCCCGGGTCTCGACCGCCCAGCGGCAGACGCCGTGGGTGACGAAGGCGGTACGATAGCGGGTGAGCTTGGCCCGGCTCGCCGCTTCATCGACCGGCCCACCGAGATCCCTCATCACCTCGGAATCGGCGTGGAGAGCGGCGAAGACCGGCAGATCTCCGTCGCACCAGGGCCGAAGACGCAGGCGCCGCGTGTCGATCACCGGACCAAAGGAGGACCCGGTCACGGCGGTCACCCGAAGGCGTGCAGCTTTGCCCCATGCCGCTTCAACCAGGCGCGCGGCCGCCGGTAATCGGGCATCAGGCGCTCGACCAGCCGCCAGAACCGATCGGAATGGTTCATCTCGACCAGATGCGCCGCCTCATGAGCGACGACATAGTCGAGCACCTCTTCCGGTGCCAGGACCAGCCGCCAGGAGAACGAGAGGTCGCCCCGCGACGAACAGCTGCCCCAGCGGGTCGCGGTGTCGCGCACCGTCACCCGGCCGACCCGGCGGCCGAGGGACGCGGCATGCTGCTTGGCACGGGGACCGACGGTCCGGCGCGCCTCGCTCTTCAGGAAATCGTTGACCCGACGCGTCAGGTGCTCGCCCGCGCCGGAGACATGCAGTTCGACCGACCCGTCCGGGTCCTCGACCCGCCAAACGCCGCCGCGCTGGTCCGGGCGGTGGCGGATCAGATGATCGCGCCCCAGGATCGGCACCACCGCGCCATGCTCGAACGTGACCCGCGCCGGCAGATGGGCGAGACGGGCGCGCAGCCAACCCAGATTCTTCACCGCGAATGCCTGCGCGGCCTCGACCTTCACACCGGCAGGCAGCACCAGTTCCGGGCCGCCGCGCACCGGATCGACCCGAAGCAACATGCGTCGGGCACGGGCGCTGCGCCGCATCGGGACCGGAATCTCGGTCCCGTCGTTGTCGGTCAGCAGCAGGACATCCTGCTCTAGCGGCGCGCTGCGGGTCATGGTGCAGCTGAGTCTACCTGATTCGCGGCGGTGTCAGCAGGGGTCGGGACGGGCATGGGCTGTGTCTGGACGGGCCGGGGCAGAAGCAGCGCGGCGGTCAGGCTGGCGACCGTGCAGGCCAGGGTGGCGCCGGCCATGGTCAGGTGAATATTGCCGCCGATCGCGCCGACGACGAAGGACGCGATCATCGCCTGGGCCATCTGGCTGAAGCCGAGAAAGGCCGAGGCCGAGCCGGCGATGTAGGGGAAGTTCTGCATCGCCCCGGCCATGGCATTGGGGATCGCGAAGGCCATGCCGACAAGCAGCAGCATGGCCGGGCCGATCACCGCCGGGGTCGAGAGGTGCCCCACCAGGGGCGAAGCGATCATCGCCACCCCACCCGCGAAGCAGATGGTCGCGCCGATCCGGGCCATCCGGCGCGGGCCGTAGATCGGCGCCAGCCGGCCGGCCAGGATGCTGCCGGACAGGAAGGCGACCACGTTGAAGAGGATCAGGAAGCCGAAGGTCTGGGGCGTCCAGCCGAGCATCTCCATCAGCACGAAGGGGGTCGCCGTGGTGTAGGCCATATAGGCGCCGAAGCTGCCGCCGACCGTCACGATGTAGCAGACATAGGTGCGGTCACCGAGCAGGGTGCCGTAGTTGCGCACGATCCGGAACGGCGACAGGGCGTCGTAGACCCGCGTCTGCAGGGTCTCCGGCACCCGCAGCAGGGTCAGGGTGAACAGGGTGGCGCCGATCGCGCCCAGCGCCACGAAATTCGCCCGCCAGCCGAAATGGGTCTCCAGGAAACCACCAAGCGCCGGGGTGATCGCCGGTGCCAGCGACATGGACATGGCGATGTAGCTCATCACCACCGCCGTCGCGGCCCCTTCGGTGCTGTCGCGCACCATCGCCCGGGCCACCACCTGGCCGGAGCAGGCACCGAGCGCCTGGAAGAAACGGAAGACGATGAGCTCGTGGATCGTGTCGGCCTGGGCACAGGCCAGTCCGGCGGCGGCATAGATCACCAGGCCGATCAGCAGGGTGATCCGGCGGCCGAGCCGGTCGGCCAGCGGCCCCCAGAACAGCTGGCTGACCGCGAAACCACCGAGGAAGACCGTCAGGGTGAGCTGCGCCTCCGCCCGGGTGGCGCCGATCGAATGGGCGAGCGACGGCAGCGACGGCAGGTACAGGCCGAGCGACATCTGCCCGAGGGCGACCATGAAGGTAAGCAGCGCGATAGAGCCTGGCCGCGTGGCCACGAATGCCCCAGGGGAGGGCGTGCTCGATGTCATGAAGGGATCCGTGAAAGTTGATCACCCCGCTATAGACCCACCCTGGGGCGTCGACAATCTCGCAACTGCGAAATGGTCCCCTCAACCGCGGGCGTGAATGGCCGCGTCGACGGCCTGCATATCAGCCGGCGCCTGGGCGCGGGCGTGCATGCCGCAATCGCCAGATAGGCGGTGCCCCTACCCGCCAGCGGCGCCGGTTCGAAGAGGATGTCGGTCATGGTTTCACCGCCGCGGCATGAGGGGCTGAGGCCAATGTGAGGAACGTGCGGTTCTCCTTCACGATGAAGCGCTCGGCCTTGGCGAACTCATAGTTCCGGCGGCCCAGCGGATCGGCCGCGAGCCGGGCCCGATATGCCTCATAGGCCGCCAGGTTCTCCAGCGAATAGATGCCGTAGGCCCGGGTCGCCGAGCCCTCATGCGGCGCGAAATAGCCGATCAGGTCGGCGCCGCAGCGCGGAATCGCCTGGCCCCAGGTGCGGGCATAGGCCTCGAACGCGGCGCGCTTGTAGGGGTCGATCTCATATTCGATGACACACGTGATCATGGCGGTCTCCTCGGTCGTGGTGACCCAGTGATGCCCCCGCCGCCCGGCTCAATGCTACGGCCCGGGCCGTAGCGTCGATGCCGGTGCGGGTTTACGGTTCCGGTCACGCCGAAACGACGCCAACCCGGAGGGCATCATGGTCAATACCAACCGCATGGCCGAGATCGGCCTGCTGATCGGCGAGCCGGCGCGGGCGGCCATGCTCGGCGCCCTGATGGATGGACGGGCGCTGACGGCGAGCGAGCTGGCGGGCGTCGCGGGCATCACACCGCAGACCGCGAGCGGTCATCTTTCCCGGCTTTCAGAGGCCAACCTGCTGGCGGTCGAGCGCCAGGGGCGCCACCGCTATCACCGCCTCGCCTCCCTTGAGGTGGCGGAGCTGATCGAGAGCGTGATGCGGATCGCCGCGGTCACCCTGCCGGCGCCGGTCCACCCGCCGGTCACCGGGCCGCGGGATGCCCAGATGCGCCTCGCCCGCACCTGCTACGACCATCTCGCCGGCGGCCTCGGCGTGGCGGTGACCGATGCGCTGGTCGCCCATGGCGTGATCGCCTTCGACGACGGAGCGGGCATCGTCGCGGCCGACGGGCTGGCGCGGCTGTCGGATCTCGGCATCGCCGTCGATGCGCCGCCGAAGCGGACCACCCGGCCTCTGTGCCGACCCTGCCTCGACTGGAGCGAGCGGCGGCCGCATCTGGCGGGGCGCCTGGGGGCAGCGGTGTGCCGCCATTTCCTCGACCGCCATTGGGTGACCCGGGTCGCCGGCAGCCGGGCGCTCAGCATCACCCCGAAAGGCCACCAGGCGCTGCGCGACCGCTTCGGCATCGCCGGGATCGGCTGAAGATGGGTTCGAAAGTCTGAGTCTAGTACCCCTGCGGTCCTTCGGGCAGCATGGTGGTGGGGTCCGTTCACGCCAGGAGATTGCCGCCATGTCGACCGCCGTCAGAAATGCCGACAGCGCCGCCACCCTGGACGGGGATCCGCCGATCGAGGCCGCGACCGAGGCCCAGCGCCGCGCCCGGTTCTTCAATTCCGGCAACGCCTTCAATCTGAAGCTCCCGGCCGTGCCGCGCGCCCGCTTCGACGAGGCCCGCGACGCCGCCTTCGCCGACGGCGCGCCGAGCGGCCTGCATCCGATGGATCAGTCGGCGGTGATCGGCTGCCCGTTCCCGGCGACCACGCCGCTGGTGCTGGCGCGCTACCTGCGGGTGACCGCCGGCGACACGCTGACCACCCGCTTCACCGCCAGCGGCGAGGTGATCTACGCCATCGCGGGCAGCGGCTCCACGGTGATCGGCGGCGAGACGCTGACCTGGGATCAGGGCGACGTGCTGGTGCTGCCGGGCGGGCAGGACGTCTCCCACACCGCCACCAGCGACCGGCCCGCCATACTCTGGGTCGTCACCAACGAGCCGGCGCTCGCCTTCGAAGGACTGCGCGCACCGGCGCCCGGGACCGCGCTGATCGATCCGGTGCATTATCCGGCCGCCGAGATCGCCCGCCAGATCGACGTGCTGACCAGCATGCCGGAAAAAGAGAACCAGGCGGGCGTCGCCCTGATCTTCTCCTCCGAGCGCACCGCCGACAGCCGCAACGCGATGCCGTCGATGACCCTGGCGATGAACACGCTGGCACCCGGGCATCACCAGCGCCCGCACAAGCACAACGCCGCCGCCATCACGCTCTGCGTCGACGGGCCCGGCTGTTTCTCGATGATCGACGGGCATCGGATCGACTGGTCGCCGTTCGCGACCATGATCACCCCGCCGGCCGAGGTGCACAGCCACCATAACGGCGGCGGCTCGCCGGCCCGTTTCCTGATCGTCCAGGACGGCGGCTGGCACTACTACGCCCGAACCATGGGCTTCGAGTTCACCGAATAGGCAACGCCGGGAAATCCGGGGCGCTGGCCTCTGCTCGCGTCGATCCGTCACACAGTGATGTCGCTTTCGGTATCGAAGCCGGCCCCGGACCCGCTATATGGACGGGTATGAACACGGTTCTCTTCATTCTGATGCTTCTGGCCATGGCCGCCACCGTCGGCGCCCTGGTCTGGGGCGTGATCGCCATGGCCCGCGGCGGCGACTTCAACGCCAAGTGGTCCAACAAAATGATGCGCTACCGCATCCTGTTCCAGTTCATCGCGATCTGCGTCTTCATGCTGTTGCTCACGCTGATCGGTAAGGGCTGAGGGGACGCGCGGACCATGGTGAAGCTTACCCGGATCTACACCCGCGGCGGCGATGCGGGCGAGACCTCGCTCGGCGACGGGACCCGCGTGGCCAAGCATTCGGCTCGGCCAACCGCCTACGGTACCGTGGACGAGACCAACGCGGTGATCGGCATCGCGCGCCTGACCGCCGTCGCCGATGGCGGCGACAGCGCGGATGCCATGCTCGCGCGCATCCAGAACGACCTGTTCGACCTGGGGGCCGATCTCTGCACGCCGGAAGTCGAGAATCCGAAATACCCGCCACTGCGCATCACCGCCGGCCAGGTCGCCCGCCTGGAGGCGGAGATCGATGCGATGAACGCCGAACTGGCGCCTCTGAATTCCTTCATTCTGCCCGGCGGAAAACCGACGGCGGCGCAGCTGCATCTGGCGCGGACGGTCGCCCGCCGGGCCGAACGCGAGATCACCCATACGGCAACGCTGGAACCGATCGGTGCCGAGGTCGTAAAGTATATGAATCGGCTGTCGGACCACCTGTTCGTGATGGCGCGCTGGGTCAATGACCGCGGTGCGACGGATGTTCTCTGGGTGCCCGGCGCAAACCGATAACGAAGAAACAGAGGCCGAAACAGGCTGGAAACAGCAAATCCTCCGAAATCCGCCGCCCCCGGGCTGGGGCCGGGTTGACTCGGGACCGGGCGCTTTCTAAAGAGCGGGGTCGCCTGAAATGACGGCGCTCGGTCCCATAGACCGCCAGATTCGAAATTGTTCGAGGGAGCCATGAAGGTACTCGTCCCCGTCAAGCGGGTGATCGACTACAACGTTAAGGTCCGCGTCAAGGCAGACCAGAGCGGTGTCGAGCTCGCGAATGTGAAGATGTCGATGAACCCGTTCGACGAGATCGCCGTCGAAGAGGCGATTCGGATGAAGGAAGCCGGCAAGGCCACCGAGGTCATCGCCGTCTCCATCGGCCCGGCCCAGGCGCAGGAGACCATCCGGACCGCGCTCGCGATGGGCGCCGATCGCGGCATCCACGTCGTCCATGACGGCGAGGTCGAGCCGTTGGCGGTTGCCAAGATGCTCAAGGCCATCGTCGAGAAGGAAAGCCCGGATCTCTGCATCCTCGGCAAGCAGGCGATCGACGACGATTGCAACCAGACCGGCCAGATGCTGTCGGCCCTGCTCGGCTGGAGTCAGGCGACCTTCGCCTCGAAGATCGAAATCGGCGACGGCGAGCTGAGCGTGACCCGCGAAGTCGATGGCGGCCTGGAGACCATCAAGGTCAAGGCCCCGGCGATCGTCACCACCGACCTGCGCCTGAACGAGCCGCGCTACGCTTCGCTGCCGAACATCATGAAGGCGAAGAAGAAGCCGATCGACCAGACGAGCCCGGCCGATCTCGGTGTCGATCCGGCCCCCCGTCTGCAGACGCTGAAGGTGGTCGAACCGGCGAAGCGCGAAGGTGGGACCAAGGTGGCCGACGTCGCCGAACTGGTCGCGAAGTTGAAGAACGAAGCGAAGGTGATCTGACATGAGCACGCTGGTCTTCTTCGAACATACGAACGACGCCATCTCCGCCGCCAGCCTGCACGCGGTCACCGCCGCCACCGAGATCGGTGGCGACGTGGTCGTGCTGATCGCGGGTTCCGGCTGTGCCGGTGCGGCTGAAGCCGCGGCGAAAGTCGCGGGTGTCACCAAGGTCGTCAAGGTCGACAGTGCGGAGTACGCACACACGCTGGCCGAGAACCTGGCCCCGCTGATCGCCAAGCTGGCCGAGGGTCACAGCCACGTGCTGGCGACCGCGACCACCGTCGGCAAGAACATCATGCCGCGCGTGGCCGCCCTGCTGGACGTCGCCCAGGTGTCGGACATCATCGACGTGGTCGATGCCGACACCTTCGTGCGGCCGATCTATGCCGGTAACGCGCTGGCCACGGTGAAATCCTCGGACGCCACCAAGGTGATCACCGTGCGTGGCACCAACTTCGACCCGGCCGCCACCGAGGGTGGTTCGGCCAGCGTCGAGGACGGTGGCGCGGACGGCGACAAGGGCCTGTCGAGCTTCGTCGGTCAGGAACTGTCCAAGTCCGATCGTCCGGAACTGACCTCGGCCCGCGTTGTCATCTCCGGCGGCCGCGGCATGCAGAACGGCGAGAACTTTAAGATGCTGGAAGAGGTCGCCGACAAGCTCGGGGCCGCCGTCGGCGCCTCGCGCGCGGCGGTCGATGCCGGTTTCGTGCCGAACGACTACCAGGTCGGCCAGACCGGCAAGGTGGTGGCGCCCGACCTGTACATCGCGGTCGGCATTTCCGGTGCCATCCAGCATCTGGCCGGCATGAAGGACAGCAAGGTCATCGTCGCCATCAACAAGGACGAGGAGGCGCCGATCTTCCAGGTTGCCGATTACGGCCTGGTGGCGGACCTGTTCAAGGCGGTGCCGGAGCTCAGCGAGGCTCTGGACAACGCCTAAACCGATCCGGCCTCCGCGCTGCTGCCACCCCGGCAGGGCGCGGAGGCCGGACACGCCCTAGAGGGCGCCCGGAGGGGTCATGGAACGGATCGGCATCATCGGCGCCGGTCAGATGGGCAGCGGAATCGCACAGATCTGTGCGGTTGCCGGCTATGACGTCCGGATGATCGACGTCAAGGACGAGGTCATCGCCGCCTCGCTCGCGACCATCGAACAGAACCTCTCCCGTCAGGTCGCCCGCGGCCGGCTCTCGGTCGAAGCCGCCGAGATCGCCCAGCAACGCGTCGTCACCGGCAACGATTTCGCTCTGTTCGGCGATTGCGACCTCGTCATCGAGGCTGCCAGCGAGGACGAGGAGGTCAAGCGCGACGTCCTCAAATCATTGATACCGCACCTGTCGCCGGACGCGATCATCGCCACCAACACGTCGTCGATCTCCATCACCCGGCTCGCCGCCGCTACCGACCGGCCCGGCAAGTTCGTCGGCATGCATTTCATGAACCCGGTTCCGGTGATGCAGCTGGTCGAGCTGATCCGCGCCATCCAGACCGAGCAGCCGACCTTCGACGCGGTGCGCCGCCTCGCGGAATCCCTCGGCAAGACGGTGAGTGTGGCGGAGGATTTCCCCGCCTTCATCGTCAACCGCATCCTGATGCCGATGATCAACGAGGCGATCTACACGCTCTATGCCGGCGTCGGCTCGGTGGACAGCATCGACACCGCCATGAAGCTCGGCGCCAACCATCCTATGGGCCCGCTCGAGCTGGCGGATTTCATCGGCCTCGACACCTGCCTGGCGATCATGCACTCGCTGCATACCGGCCTGGCCGACGCCAAGTACCAGCCCTGCCCGCTGCTGGTGAAATACGTCGAGGCCGGCTGGCTCGGCCGCAAGACCAAGCGCGGCTTCTACGACTACCATTCCGAGAAGCCAATCCCGACGCGCTGAGACGCGGCGTGCCGGCCGCCAGGGCTAATGCGCCGTCTTCTGAACGTAGAACTGGTACAGCGGCGCCATCATCGGCCGACAGCGTCGGAAGTTCAGGTTGACGAAGGCGTCGATCGCGGGTTTCGGACAGCGCAGCGGGTCGCGGCCCTGGGGCAACTGTTCGGCCCAGAGATAATCGTCGAACACCATCACGCCACCGACTCGAAGCAGCTCGAAGGCCATCACCGCATCGGTCAGGACATCCGGCGCCTGATGGGAGCCGTCGACATAAATGAAGTCGAACCGGTTGGAGAGACCGCTGGCGATCAGTCGGGCGAGCCAGAGCCGCGACAGCCCCTTGTGCTTGAAGAACCGAACGGGATGGCCCGCCGCCGCCGTGGCACGGCCGATATTCGCGTCGAATCGGGCCTCGACCTCCGACATATCCGTGCGGACGGTCTGGTGCTCGACGCCGCCCTCCCAGGTATCGACGCAGTGCAGCTCGATCGGATGGCGCCCGCCGAGATGCTCGATCAGGAAGCAGGCGCTCGCCCCTTCATAGGAGCCGATCTCAAGCAGCCGCCGTCCCGGAATCCGCTCGAAAAGCTGCATCCACTCCCGACGACGCTCCGGCTTGAACCAGTCATTGGTGAAATCCAACGCTCCTTCGATGGCCGGCGTCTCGTCTGTCATCATTCTCTCTCCGTATCGCACCGCGGCGCCAGAATATCCCGCTCCGGCGAACTGGAAAGGAAAAGCCCCAAGGGGTGGCGTTGGGCCGCATTTGCCATACCCGGAACGATCGGGTACACCGCGCCTAGTGCCGACGGATAGCCGCCGACGGCTCGGCCGGAGCCCGTGACCAGATCGCAATGACGCCAGCGCCCCGATTTCTCACCACGCCAGCGGACATCTACCGCTCCCTGATCACCAATCGCCTGATTCTGCGCCAGCTCGTCCGACGCGATATCCTGTCGCGCTACCGCAAATCCGCGCTCGGCATCCTCTGGGCCCTGTTGACGCCGCTGCTCACCTTCGTGGTGTACGCCTACGTGTTCAGCGCGATCCTGAAGGTGCGCTTCCCGTCGCGGGTGCCCGATGTGGAGTACAATTACGGCATCATCCTGTTTTCGGGCCTGATGCTGCATTTCTTCATCACCGAAGTGCTGACCCGGTCGCCGATGCTGGTGCTGGAGAACGTCAACTTCGTGAAGAAGGTGGTGTTTCCGCTGGAGATGCTGTCGCTGGTGGCGACCGGATCGGCGGCGGTCACCCTGGGCTTCAACTTCATCGTGCTGATCGCCGCGATCCTGTTCTTCAACGGCGCGCTGCCGGTGACCACGATCCTGGTCCCGGTGGTCTGGCTGCCGTTCTTCGCCATCGTCGTCGGCATTTCCTGGATCTTCGCGTCACTCGGCGTGTATCTGCGCGACATCGGCCATATCGTCGGCATCCTGTCCACGGTCCTGCTGTTCGGCAGCCCGATCCTGTTTCCGCCGGAGACGCTGCCGGATTTCCTGAAAATGCTGATCTGGTTCAACCCGCTCTCGATCCCGGTCCACGCGACCCGCGACCTGGCGCTGTGGGGGGTGATGCCGAATCTGGAGCATCTGGCGATCTATACCGGTGTGTCGGTGGTCTTCCTCTGGTTCGGTGCCTTCTGGTTCCAACGTACCAAGAGGGGGTTCGCCGATGTCGTCTGAGGCGAACCGCGCCGACCAGTCGGCCGCGACAGGCCCGGCGATCATCATCGAGGACGTCTCCAAGGCGTTCTCGATTTTCAAGCGCCCGGCCGACCGGTTGCTGCAGATGCTGTCGATGGGCAGAGGGCGCTACTACGACGTCTTCATGGCGCTCAAGGGCGTGTCCCTGACGGTCAACCGCGGCGAGACCGTCGGCATCGTCGGCTCCAACGGCTCCGGCAAGTCGACCCTGCTGCAGGTCATTGCCGGCCTGCTGCAGCCGAACGGCGGTTCGGTCGCGGTGCATGGCCGTCCGGCGGCGCTGCTGGAACTGGGTGCCGGCTTCAATCCCGAATTCACCGGACGCGAGAACATCTACCTGAACGCCGCCATCCTCGGCCTGACCCAGGAGGAGATCGACGCCCGCTTCGAGAGCATCGTCGAATTCTCCGGCCTGGCCGAGTTCATCGACCGGGCGGTGAACACCTATTCCAGCGGCATGTATGTCCGCCTCGCCTTCTCGATCGCGGTCAGCGTCGATCCGGACATCCTGATCGTCGACGAGGCCCTGGCGGTCGGCGACGAGGCCTTTCAGCGCAAGTGTCTGGCCCGGATCGAGGCGATGCGGGATGCCGGGGCGACGATCCTGTTCGTCAGCCATGCCATGGCGATGATCACCCAGCTCTGCGACCGGGCGATCCTGATGGACCGGGGCGAGGTTCTGATCGACGGCGATCCCAAGGAAGTCGCCTCCAACTATTACCGGCTGACCCACGCGCCGGGCAGCGACCGCGAGCGCATCCGTGCCGAGATCCTCGGCCGCCTCCATCCGTCGCGCGAGAACCGGCCGGGCAAGGAGGTCGAGTCCGGCATGGACGTGACCTTTGTCAGCGAAAGCCGGGTTGAGCATGGCGGCAACGGCGCCACCATCACCGATCCCCGGATCGAGACGGTGAACGGCCAGCGGGTCAATCTGCTGGTGCGCGGGCGCTCCTACATCCTGCGCTATGACGTGATCTTCGACGGTGTCGGTCGGAAGGTCCGTTTCGCCACCCTGTTCAAGACCAAGACCGGCGTCGAGATCGGCGGCCGCGCGACCCAGCGCCTGGCCGACGATCTGCCGGACTTCGAGCCGGGCGAGCGGGTCTCGATCGCCTTCGAGTTCACCTGCGCCCTGATGCCGGGAACCTATTTCGCCAATACCGGCGTCAACGGCATGGTGAACGGCGAGCGGGAATCCCTGCATCGGATCCTGGACGCGCTGATGTTCCAGGTGCTGCCCGACCCGGACGACAGCGTCGTCGGCATCGTCGATCTCGGGATGATTCCGTCGGTCGATCGGCACACGGCCGGGCCCGACACGCCGGCGGCGGACGACAGGGCCTAAGCGGCCATGTGCGGTATCTGCGGCATCATCGGGCGACGGGCCGACCAGGAGACAGTCGACCGCATGGTCGCGGCGATGCATCACCGCGGCCCCGACGACAGGGGCACCTCCCTGCATCCGGGCGTCGCCGTCGGCATGACCCGGCTCGCCATCCAGGATCTCGGCCCCGGCGGTCACCAGCCCATGGCCGCGCCCGAGAAGGACGTCTGGATCGTCTATAACGGCGAGATGTACAACGCGCCGGAACAGCGCGCCCATCTCGAGCAACTCGGCTACAGCTTCCGCTCGACCTCCGACACCGAGGTCATTCTCACCCTCTACCGCCACTACGGATCGTCCTGCGTCCAGCGCATCCGGGGCATCTTCGCCTTCGCCGTGGTCGACCTGCGCGAGAACCCGGGCGAGCCGGTGGTGTTCCTGGCCCGCGATCCGCTGGGCGTGAAACCCCTGCTGTTCGCCCGCACCTCCGAGGGCGCGGTCTTCGCCTCCGAGCTGAAATCGATGGTCGCCAGCGGCATTGTACCGCCGGAGATCAATCCACGCGCGCTGGCTGCCCTGTTCCGCCACGGCGCGGTGTTCCAGCCGGACACCATGATCAACGGCGTCTTCTCGATTCCGCCGGCCCATTTCGTGCGGGTCCAGGGCGAGAAAGTCGCCGTGGAGCGGTATTGGAGACTCGGCGTCGACCGGGTCCAGGGACTGCGCCAGGCCGACTACGGGGATCAGGTCGCCGCCATGGACGCGGCACTGCGGGAGACCGTGAAGGCGCAGATGATCGGCGACGTGCCGGTCGGCGCCTTCCTGTCCGGCGGCGTCGACAGCGCCACGCTGACCGCGCTGATGGCAGCCGAGGCCGGCGCCCGCGTGAAGACCTTCTCCGTCGGCTTCCAACCGGAGCTCGCGATCATCGACGAGACCGAACTCTCCGGCGAGTTCGCCGCCCATCTCGGCACCGATCACACCCGCATCGAGATCACGCCGGAGCAGATCCGCAATGACATCGACCGGATCGTCGACGGCATCGACCAGCCCTCGATCGACGGGCTGAACACCTATTTTGTCTCCAAGGCGGCCGGGGCCGACGTCAAGGTCGCCCTCTCCGGCACCGGAGCCGACGACCTGTTCATGGGCTATCCCTGGCACGCCCGCATGCTGAGGCACCACGCGGACGCACCGAACTTCCTGGACGCCTTCGCCGAGTGCAACGGCCGCTTTCACCAGACCTTCGATCCGGGCGATATCGGCCATCTGATCCACCCGCTGCTGGCACGGCGCCGGCCGATGGGCAAGGGAGTGACCTACGCCGCCATCGACGAGTTGCACGGCGCCGATCCGATCGCCCGGATGACCGCACTGACGTTGCGCGGCTACACCAACAACCAGCTCCTGCGCGATATAGACGCCATGTCCATGGCGCACTCGCTGGAGGTCCGGGTGCCGTATCTCGACCCGCATGTGATCGATGTCGGCCTGTCGCTGCCGCAGGACGCTATCCTGGCCCGGGGCGCGCCGCTCAATCCGATGAAGGACAGCTACCAGGAGAGCGGCATCAAACGGATCCTGATCGATGTCGCCCGGCCGCTACTGCCCAAGGGGTTCGACGATGTGCCGAAGCGGGGGTTCGCGATGCCGCTGGGTATCTGGCTCAACGGCCCGCTGAAGGATCTGGTGCTCGACGTGCTGCGCCCGGAACGGGTGGCGAAGACCGGCGTCATGCATCCGGGCACCATGACCCACCTGCCGCAGCTCTTCGACCAGAACCGGCCGATGTTCGGCTGGCGTCTCTGGCTGATGATGATCACCCAGATCTGGGCCGAACGCATGGGGGTCGAGCCGGCAGGCTGAGAGCCCTGGCGGCCGCCGCCCATCGGGCTATGATCGCACCAAGCCCCCGTCGAGGGGCGGACGGATACCCACCAGAGGAAACGACAGATGCGGGCAACCCCTTCAGCTTTCGGCGCCGTTGCGCGCCGCGCCGTTCTCGCGGCCCTGATCGCCGTGCCGGCCCTGACCACCGCCGGCCTCGCCGCCGCCGACACGATCAAGGTCGGCGCGCTGCGCTTCGCCTCCCACGCCGCCAGCTTCATCGCCTTCGAGCGCGGCTACTTCAAGGATGCCGGCCTCGACGTCGAGTTCGAGTTCTTCCAGGCGGCCCAGCCGATGTCGGTGGCGATCGCGTCCGGCGACATCGACTACGGCATCACCGCGATCACCGGCGGCCTGATCAATCTGGCCGACAAGGGCGCGATCAAGGTGATCGGCGGCGTCATGCATGAGGAGAAGGGGATCGACGGCTCCGCCATCGTGGTCTCCGACGCCGCCTTCAAGGCCGGTGTGACCTCCCCCGACAAGCTCAAGGGGCACAGCTTCGCCATCACCCAGGCGGGCTCCTCCTTCCACTACATGGCCGCCCGCATCGCCGAGAAGGAAGGCTTCCCGATCGCCGAGCTGAAACTGACCCCGCTGCAGAAGGTGCCGAACATCATCGCCGCCCTGAAGTCGGGCCAGGTCGATGCCTGGGCCATCGTGCCGCACATCGCCAAGGCGCTGGCCAAGGGCGGGGCCGTGCACATTATCGGCTGGGTCAACGACTACGCCCCGGATTATCAGGTGACCACCGTCTTCACCTCGGCCGATACCGCCGCCAACAAGCGGGACCAGACCGAGCGGTTCCTGTCCGCCTTCGCCAAGGGGGCGGCCGATTTCAACGCGGCCCTGGTCGACAAGACCGCCGGCGAGGCGGAGGCCGAGTCGGTCACTCAGCTGATCCACAAATACGTCTACACCACCCAGCCCTACGAGAAGGCGTCGGTGTCGATCCGCAACGGTGCGATCCGGCTGAACGAGGGAGCTAAGCTGAACGTCACCAACGTCGCCGCCCAGCTCGCCTGGTTCAAGGCCGAGGGGCTGGTGAAGAGCGATATCGGTATCGATGGGCTGGTCGATTCCAGCTACGTCGAGACCTACTGACCGAAACCCGGGGCGGGCCGGTGGACTTGCGCATCCGTGGCGTCGGCCACGCCTACGGCCCGCTCACCGTGCTCGACGGCATCGACTTCGAGGTTCCCGCCGGCCGCATCGTCTGCATCGTCGGCCCGTCCGGGTGCGGAAAATCCACGCTGCTGCGCATGATCGGCGGGCTGGAGCGGCCGGATGTGGGCGAGATCCTGCAGGTCGGCACACCGCCCGCCGCCAGTCTCAACCCGCTCACCTACATCTTCCAGGATTTCGCCCTGCTGCCCTGGCGCAGCGTGGAGGGCAATATCCGTCTGGTGCTGGAAGATCACCGGCTGGGGGCGGTGGCGATCGAGCGGATCGTCGCCGACGTGCTCGCCCGCACCAACCTCTCCGAATTCCGCCGGGCCTGGCCGCGCCAGCTCTCCGGCGGCATGCGCCAGCGCGTCGCCATCGCTCGGGCGCTTGCCGTCTCGCCCGCGGTTCTGCTGATGGACGAGCCGCTCTCTGCACTCGACGCCCAGACCCGCGAACTGCTCATGGCCGATCTCGTCGCCTTGTGGGAGCGCGAGCGGTTTTCGGCGGTCTACGTCACCCATAATCTTGCCGAAGCGGTCCGGCTCGGCCACCGGGTGATCGTGCTGTCGCGCCGGCCCGGCCGCATCCGCGAGATCGTCGATATCGACATGCCGCTCGGCGAGCGGCCGGCCCGGATGGCCGAACTCGAGGCGCATCAGGCGCGGTTGTGGGCGCTGATCCGCGACGAGGCCGAGGCGGCGGAGAAGGAACTGGTCGATGGCTGAGAGCCAGCAGGATCCGGCACCCGAGACCGCCGCGCGCCCGGTGCCGTTCCGCGGCGGCGGATTCACCGCCCGCCGGCTCGGCATCGTCGGTCCCCTGGTCTTCGCCGCCACCGTCGCAGTGTGGGAGATCGGTTGCCGCACCGGGGTAATCTCGCCGTTGGTGCTGCCGGCCCCGTCGGAGGTCTATGCCGCCCTCGCGGCCCTGGTCGAGACCGGGTTGATCTGGGTCCATCTCGGCGCCTCGCTCCAGCGTCTGATCCTCGGCTGGAGCCTGGGCACGCTGCTCGGCATCGCCGTCGGGCTGAGCATCGGCCTGTTCTCGCTGGCCCGGGGTGGATTGGCGCCGATCGTCGCCGCCCTGTTCCCGGTGCCGAAGATCGCGCTGCTGCCGCTCTTCGTGATCTGGTTCGGCATCGGCGAAGGCTCCAAGGTCGCCACCATCCTGTTCGGCACCTTCTTCCCGACCGTTGTCGCCACGTATGGCGGGGTCGACAATGTCGACCGCACCCTGATCCGCATGGGCCAGTCCTTCGGCCTCTCCTGGTTCTCCATCGTGCGCAAGATCATCCTGCCGGGAGCGCTGCCGGCGATCCTGCCGGGCTTCCGGATCTCCGCCGCCATCGCCATCGTGCTGCTGGTCGCCGCCGAGATGATCGGCGCGGAATACGGGATCGGCGCTTATATCCTGCTGGCCGGCAGCCTGATGGCGACCGACGAGCTGATCGCCGGCGTCGCCATCCTCTCCGGCATCGGATTGATCGTGAACTGGGCGATCGGCCGGGCGGAGCGGGCCCTGCTGGCCTGGCGGAGATAACCGCCTCTACTGGGCGGCGTCGGCCCCGGGCCTGCCGTCCTGCGACGCCTCCGGATCGTCGCCCGCATCCTCGGTGCGGGGGTCGAGTTCGAACATGATGGTACCGCCGCGCGGGGTCGGCACCAGGGCCGCCTGCTCCTCCATCGCCACCGGCGGACGGGCCCGCAGACGCCACAGGCCGAACAGGAACAGCACGAACCAGACGGCGGAGACGTGCAGGAACAGGGCGCGCGGACCGATGCCTTCCATCAGGAGCGAGGCGATCGGCGGGCCGACGATGGCGCCCATGCCGTAGGTCAGCAGCAACCCGCCGCTCATCACCACGAAATCTCCCGCCTCCAGCCGGTCATTGGCATGGGCGAGCGCCAGGCCGTAGATCGGCAGGAACAGGCCGCCCAGGATGAATCCGGAGATCACCGCCCAGGTGACGGAAATCGGTGCCAGATACGCCGCCGCCGCGCTGGCGATCGAGGTGGCGAGTGCCGCGCCGATCAGCACCCGGCGGCGGTCGAAGATGCGGTCGAGCGCCGCAATCGGTACCTGCATCACCGCCCCGCCGATGACGACGGCGGTCATGAACAGCGAGATGCCGAAGGTGTCGAGCCCGGTCTTCTGGCCGAACACCGCGCCCAGCGCCCAGAAGGCGCCATTGCCGACTCCGACCGCGAGCGCCGCGGCAAGTCCGAGCGGCGAGATCTTCCAGAGATAGAACAGCCGGATCCGCACATTCTGGATCGGCGTCGGGGCCTGGGCGGTCGACACCGCCGTCGGCACCAGGGCGAGCACGATCAGGATGGCGGACAGACTGAACAGTTCGAACCCGGCCGGCGGGGCGACGCTGAGCAGCAACTGGCCGACCGACACCGCGCTCAGGTCGACGATCCGGTAGACCGAGATGATCCGTCCCCGCGTTTCGTCGGTCGCCCGGTCGTTCAGCCAGCTCTCGACGATCATGGTCAGGCCGGACATGGCGATGCCGGAGAGCACGCGCAGCATGAACCAGGCGATCGGATCGCCCGCCAGCGCATAGGCAAGCGCCGTCGCCGCCGCCAGCGCCCCCAGCGCCGAGAAGCTGCGGATATGACCGACCCGCTGAACGATCCGCGGGGTCAGAAGGCAGCCGATCACGTATCCGGCGAAATACCCCGACATGGCGAGACCGATCGACGCCGTGGCCATGCCGCCAAGTGCCGCCCGGGTCGGCAGCAGCAGGGTCAGCAGCCCGTTGCCCGCGAGCAGCAGGGCAAGGCTGGTGAGCAGGGCGGAGACGGAGGCGATCATATCGACCTGTGCGGTGTTGCGGCGGGCGGGCGTCGCCCTAGGATAGGGGTTCAACGACACACCGGGCAAATGAGCAGCCCGGGACACTTGGAGACGCCCTATGACACATCCCGCCAGCATCCCCCATGACCCGCTGGACGCCGCCGTTCTTCCCGCCGGCGTGCGCTCGCGTTTCATCGACGGCGTCAACGGGCTGCGCCTGCATATCCTGGAGGCGGGATGGCAGAACGCGGCGGACAAGCCCTGCCTGCTGCTGCTGCACGGCTTCCCCGAACTGGCCTTCAGCTGGCGCAAGGTGATGCCGGCGCTGGCCGACGCCGGTTATCACGTGGTGGCGCCCGATCAGCGCGGCTATGGCCGGACCACCGGCTGGGACCCGGACTATGACGGCCCGCTCACCCCGTTCCGCCCACTCAACCTGCTGCGCGACATTCTGGGCCTGCTCGCCGCCCTCGGGCGCCGCCATGTGGACGCGGTGATCGGCCATGATTTCGGCTCGCCGATCGCCGCGACCTGCGCGCTGGTCCGCCCCGATGTGTTCCGGGCGCTGGCGATGATGAGCTCGCCCTTTCCGGGTCCGCCGAAGACCCCCTTCGAGACGCCGGAAGCCAAGGCGGATGTCCATGCCGATCTCGCCGCCCTGTCCCGGCCGCGCAAACATTACCAATGGTACTACGCGACCCGTCCCGCCAATGCCGACATGACCCAGTGTCCGCAGGGCCTGCACGCCTTCCTGCGCGCCTATTACCACCACAAGAGTGCCGACTGGCCCGCGAACCGACCGTTCCGCCTCGCCGGCTGGACGGCCGAGGCCCTGGCGCAGATGCCGACCTACTACATCATGGATCTGCACGAGACGATGGCCGAGACCGTGGCCAAGGAGATGCCGTCCGCCGCCGAGATCGCCGCCAATACCTGGCTGCCGGAGTCCGATCTGGCGGTCTATGCCGGCGAATACGGCCGCACCGGATTCCAGGGCGGTCTGCAATGGTACCGCTGCAACACGACCGGCGCCTTCCTGGCCGAGCAGGAGGTGTTCTCGGGCCGCACCATCGACGTGCCGGCGACCTTCATCGCCGGCGCCCAGGACTGGGGCATCTATCAGTTCCCCGGTGCGATCGAGACCATGGCAAGCGACGCGGTCTGCCCTGACTGGCGCGGCACGCACCTGGTCGAGGGGGCGGGCCACTGGGTGCAGCAGGAACAGCCGGCGGCGGTGATCGCCGCGCTGAAGGCTTTCCTGAACGGGCTGTGAGCGACGCTAACCCGCCTGCCCGGCGAGAATCAGGGCGCGAACGTCGTGCAATGTCGGAGCGATATGGACGCACATGGCGTGCATCTCGTCGGTCGGCTCAAGAAGATCCGGCACCATGATCGTCATCATGCCGGCGGCGTGCGCCGCCCGAACGCCGTTGTGGGAATCCTCAAGCGCCAGACAATCGGCGGGATCGACTCCCAACCTCTTTGCCGCCACCAGATACGGATCGGCGGCGGGCTTCGAGCGGATGTAGTCGCCCTTGGTGACGATGGCGTCGAAACGTCCGACAATTCCGCTCGGACCCAGATGGCGGTCGACGGAGTCGCGGGGCGACGACGTCGCGATCGCTCTGGGGATGCTCCGGTCGTCGAGATGATCGAGAAGCTCCGTGACCCCGGTCTTCAGCAGATTCTCCAGGTCGACGGTTTCGTGGAAGCGGGTCCAGCAGGCGGCATACAGGCCTTCGGCGTCGAAATCCGCGCCGTAATGCGCCAGCAGCGTCCCGACACTTTCGGCATTCGGGACGCCGAGTAGCTGATTGAAAAGCGAAAGCGGCAGTTCGTGGCCACGGTCGGCGGCGGCGGCGAGCAGCGCGTCACGGAAGCCGGCTTCCGTATCGATCAGCAAGCCATCCATGTCGAACACGACGGCGTGAATAGTGCGAGGAAATGTCATCGCTCCCCTTAGCCGAATATGCCTCGCCGGGATAGTTGGGTTCGAGGGCGGGCAAGCTTGCGGCGGGTCGATACAGTCGCCCCTGACTCCGGCGCGCGGGAGGCGTATGATCGCGGCCCCTCATACAGCCATGCCGAGTCGCCCCGCCCATGTCGCTTCCTCCGCATTTCCTCGATGAGCTGCGCGACCGCGTGACGGTCTCCAGCGTGATCGGCCGGAAGCTGAAGCTGGAGCGCAAGGGCCGGGAGTTTCTGTCGCTCTGCCCGTTCCACAACGACAGCAAACCGTCGTTGTCGATCGTCGACGACAAGGGCTTCTATCACTGCTTCGCCTGCGGGGCGCATGGCGACGTCTTCAAGTTCCTGATGGAGAATGACGGCCTCAAGTTCATGGAGGCGGTCGAGCAGGTCGCCGCGCTGGCCGGACTGGAAGTCCCCAAGGAAAGCCCCGAGGAGCAGCAGCGCGCCGAACGCCGCCGCTCGCTGCAGGAGGTGGTCGATCTCGCCTGCCGCTGGTACGAGCGCCAACTCCACACCTCCGCCGGCGAGCCGGGCCTGCGCTATCTGCGCGAGCGCGGGCTGAGCGAGGAAACCCTGAAGAGTTTTCGCCTCGGCTGGGCACCGGACGATCGCAAGGCCCTGCAGCGGGCGATGAAGGCGGAAGGTGTGGAAACCGACGTGCTGGTCGAAGCCGGGCTGGTCAAACGCTACGAGGAGGGCGAGCGGGCCGGCGAGACCGTCGACTACATGCGCGGCCGGGTGCTGTTTCCGATCACCGACCGGCGCGGCCGGGTGATCGCCTTCGGCGGCCGGGTGCTCGGCGACGGCCAGCCGAAATATCTCAACTCCCCGGACACGCCGCTGTTCCACAAGGGCCGCATCCTCTACGGCCTCGCCCAGGCGCGCGAGCCGGCGCATAAGTCCGGCGAACTGCTGGTGGCCGAAGGCTACATGGACGTGATCGCGCTCGCTCAGGCCGGATTTCCGGCGGTCGCCCCGCTCGGCACCGCGCTGACCGAGGATCAGATCGCCGAGCTCTGGCGCATCACCCCGGAGCCGAGCCTGTGCTTCGACGGCGACACCGCCGGCCAGCGGGCGGCCCGGCGGGCCTGCGACCGGGCCCTGCCGTTGCTGAAACCCGGCCATTCGCTGCGGCTCGTCACCCTGCCCGAGGGTCAGGATCCGGACGATCTGATCAAGCGCGAGGGCAAGAAGGCCGTGCGCGACCTGATCGCCACCGCCATCGGCCTGGCGGATTTCCTGTGGGCGAGCGAGCTGACAGCAAGCCCGACCAACACGCCGGAGCGCCGCGCCGCCTTCTTCAAGCGCATGCGCGACCTGGTGCGCGAGGTCGCCGACCAGACCGTCCAGCTGACCTATCGCGACCACATGGAGGCGCGGATCGAGGCGGTGCGCCGGCCCCAGGGACGCGATCAGGGGCGGAATCAGGGATGGGGCAAGAGCCACGGCGGACAGCAGCGCGGACGGGCCGGCGACCGGATACGGGGTGGGCGATGGGCGCCACCGCCACCGCCGGAGCCGGTCGGTAGCCGCACGGCCCGGGCCCGGGTCGGCGCCGTACTCCCCCGGCGCCAGCAGCAGGTGATCCTCGCAACCTTCGTCCATCATCCGGGACTTCTGGACGAATTGGGCGAGGTTCTGGCGACCCTTGCCCTCGACGACCCGTTCCTTGACAAGCTTCGCCGGCAAATCCTAGAGATCAACGCGGACGATCCTGGGCTTGACGCGGAGGGGCTTCGGGACCACCTCATGTCGTCAGGTTATTCTGACACGGTGGATGGTTTGCTGTCCGACGACGCGCTGCATCACGCAGGCTTCGCGCGGAAAGGGGCGAGTCATACCGACGCGCGACAGGGTTTGGCGGAACTCCTTGGACGATTCGCCGGCCCTCTGCTACGAGAACAGCTGTTCGATGCGCAGCAGGAATACGGACAGACATTTAGCGATGCGAGCTGGCAGCGAATGCTGAGCCTGCAGAGCACACTTCAGGCGATTACCTCCGCGTCGGCGCTGGAAGACGCGAACTGAGAACGGAGCCGGGGTCGACACCGGCGACAACGATGAGGTCGAAGGCTCATGGCGACAAAGGCAGCAACGGCGGCACAGACCGAGGACGAGGACACCCGCGAAGAGGGTGCCGCGCCGGACGGCCCGCTGCTGGACAACATCAACCAGGCGGTCAAAAACCTGATCAAGAAGGGTAAGGAGCGCGGCTTCCTTACCTATGATGAGGTCAACTCGGCACTGCCTCAGGAGGAAATGTCCTCCGAGCAGATCGAGGACATCATGAGCGCCCTCAACGAGATGGGTGTGAACGTCGTCGAGAACGAGGACGACGGCGACAAGGAGGAGGACAAGAGCGAAGGCGACGGCGCCGTCGCCGGCAATGTCTCCGACGAGGATGTCGGCCGCACCGACGACCCGGTCCGCATGTATCTGCGCGAGATGGGGTCGGTCGAGTTGCTGTCGCGCGAGGGCGAAATCGCCATCGCCAAGCGCATCGAAGCCGGCCGCGAGATGATGATCGGCGGCATCTGCGAAAGCCCGCTGACGATCCGCGCCCTGGTCCATTGGCGCGACCAGCTCAAGGACGGCGCGATCCTGTTGCGCGACGTCATCGACCTGGAAGCCACCTACGGCGCAGAAAACCCGCCGGCTCCCGCCGCCACCGACGACGCCAGCGATGGCGAGAAGGGCGAAAAAGCCGAGAACGGCGAGTCCGACGACGACGACAATGAGGACGACGGCGAGGACAACAACCTCTCGCTCTCGGCGATGGAGCAGCAGCTCATCCCGCAGGTGCTCGAGAATTTCGACAAGATCGCCGACACCTACGGCAAGCTGGCGCGCATGCAGAAGCGCCGCATCGAGAAGCTGACCCGCGGCGAGGAACTGGCGCGCACCACCGAGCGCAAGTACGAGAAGCTGAAGGGCGAGCTGATCGAGGCGATGGAGAGCGTGCGCCTCAACAACGGCCGCATCGAGGCCCTGGTCGAGCAGCTGTACTCCCTGAACCGCCGCATGACCCAGGTGGACATGCAGCTCTGGCGCCTTGCCGACAGCGTGAAAGTGCCGCGCCAATCCTTCATCGCCGAGCATTTCGGCAATGAGCTGGAGCCCGATTGGGGCCAGCGCGTGTCGAAGAAGGACCAGCGCTGGGCGCGGTTCTTCGAAAGCTTCGAGGATCAGGTCGAGAACCACCGTTCCGATCTCGCCCTGATCTCGGCCGATGCCGGCCTGCCGATCAGCGAGTTCCGCCGCATCGTCCAGACCGTGCAGAAGGGCGAGCGCGAGGCCGGACGGGCGAAGAAGGAGATGGTCGAGGCGAACCTGCGCCTGGTGATCTCGATCGCCAAGAAATACACCAATCGCGGCCTGCAGTTCCTGGACCTGATCCAGGAGGGCAACATCGGCCTGATGAAGGCGGTCGACAAATTCGAGTATCGCCGAGGCTACAAGTTCTCGACCTACGCCACCTGGTGGATCCGGCAGGCGATCACCCGCTCGATCGCGGACCAGGCGCGCACCATCCGCATTCCCGTGCACATGATCGAGACGATCAACAAGCTGGTGCGTACGTCGCGCCAGATGCTGCACGAGATCGGTCGCGAGCCGACCCCGGAGGAGCTGGCCGAGAAGCTGGTGATGCCGTTGGAGAAGGTCCGCAAGGTCCTGAAGATCGCCAAGGAGCCGATCAGCCTCGAGACGCCGATCGGCGACGAGGAGGACAGCCATCTTGGTGACTTCATCGAGGACAAGAACGCGGTCCAGCCGCTGGATGCGGCGATCCAGGCGAACCTGCGCGAGACCACGACACGGGTACTGGCCAGCCTGACCCCGCGCGAGGAGCGGGTTCTGCGCATGCGCTTCGGCATCGGCATGAACACCGATCACACCCTGGAAGAGGTCGGCCAGCAGTTCAGCGTGACGCGCGAGCGTATCCGCCAGATCGAGGCCAAGGCGCTTCGCAAGCTGAAGCACCCGTCGCGCTCGCGGAAACTCCGCAGTTTCCTCGACTACTGAGTCCGGCTCGCCGGGCGGTGTGGGGTGGGGACCTCGGAGGATAGAAACGGACCATCAGCCGGGGCGGGCCAACCAGCCCGCCCGCCGCGCGGGATCGGTCGCATGCTGCGGTTCGGCTCGGTGCGGATGGCGTTTCTCGCCGTCACCCTGCCGCTGGTCCTCCTCGTCGTCGGCGGGTTCTTCGTGCTCCTGGAGTTCGAAACCTATACCGACGCCGTCGCCCGCCTGGAAGCCAAGCTTGACCGGATGCTGGCCAGCAATTCGGTCATGCTCGCCCGCGCGGTGTGGGAGCGTAACGACGTCCTGATCGCCACCCACGCGGCACCCGCCCTGATCGACCCGGACCTGATCGGCATCTTCATCTACGACCGAGACGGCCAGGCTCTGGCCGAATTCGGCTCGAAATCGACGGCCGAGGGGATGTCGATTACCCGAGACACGCCGATCAGCTACGCGGCCGGCGCCGACCTTGAGTATGCCGGCCAACTGGTTCTGGTGATGAGCGACGCCGGAATCCGGGCCTCGGCGAAATCCCGCATCCTGGTCCTGATCGGCTTCGCGGTCCTGCTGACCGCCGCCATTGTCTTTGCCGCCCAGACCGCCTTCAACCTGGTCATCGGCCGGGCGCTCAAGGACCTGCAGCGGGCGATCGACAGCACCCGCCTCGGCGCCCCGCGCGAGGAGGTTCAGTGGAGCGGCACGGACGAGGTTGCCCGGGTGATCGAGGCCTTCAACCGCATGCAGCGCCGGCACACCGCCTATGAGGGTGCCCTCGACGACGCCCGGATCGACCTGGAGCACCGGGTCGAGGAGCGCACCAGCGAGCTTAAGCGCGCCCGCGACGAGGCCCGCGCCGCCAACCGGGCGAAGAGCGCCTTCCTGGCGAACATGAGCCACGAGCTGCGCACGCCGCTGAACGCGATCATCGGCTTCGCGGAAGTCCTGAAGAACCAGAAATTCGGCCCGCTGGGCGACGAGCGCTACAGCAGCTATGCCGAGATCGTCCGGACCAGCGGCACCCACCTGCTGGACCTGATCAACGACCTGCTCGACCTGTCGCGGGCGGAGGCCGGCGGCTTGATCCCGGCGGATTCGACAATTTCCCTCGACGCCCAGATCAGCCGCGCCATCGATATGAGCCGCGGCGAGATCGACGCCTCGCGGTTGAACCTGAAGATTGAGGTCGACGACGAGGTTCCGCCGGTACGGGCGGATGCGCGACTGATCCTGCAGCTGCTGTCCAACCTGATCACCAACGCCGTGAAATTCACCCGTTCAGACGGCACGATCACCATCGGCGCAACCATCGACGAACGCCGCTCGGTGTCGCTCTACGTCGCCGATACCGGGATCGGCATCCCCAAGGACCAGCTCGAGAAAGTGCTGGAGCCGTTCACCCAGCTCGATACCCGTCTGCACCGCGAGCACCACGGAGCCGGCCTCGGCCTGCCGCTGTGCCGCGCCATCGCCCAGGCCCATGGCGGTCAGCTGACCGTGGAAAGCGAGTTCGGTGAGGGCACGAGGGTGACGGTGACGCTGCCGCCCTGGCGGGCGCTGCCGCCAAACGCACTGGCTCCCGAGAGACCCTGACCGCTCAGGGCGCCCGCCGCTCCAGTTCCGCGTCGGTATAGGGCCGGATCTTCGGCCAGATCGCATTGGCGATCTCGATATTGCCGGCGCGCTCCAGATCCCAGATCGCCTTGGTCGCCGGATTGAGCAGCAGGTAGAGCCGGTCCTCGACGATGCGCCAGGCATTCGGGTCGATCTCGAACTTGCGTCCAGTACGCACACCATAGGCGCAGAACCCGCCATAGGCCGGCATATAACGGTGCGGGTCGGCGATGAAACGCTGACGGGTATCCTCCCGTGCGAAACGGTAGGTCACTCCGTCCAGTTCGTACTCGAACGTCGACTTTCCCAGGACCGGCCTGCCATCGGTGAAATAGGCGACAGGATCGTAGCCGTTCAGCGCCAGACCATCTTCGGTCAGGTTGACGTCGACGAGGTGCCCGGCGAGCGCCGCGCCGGTGTTGAGACCGACGGAGCCGGTCGCGAGCAGGACCACCAGGGCGATCCTGAACAGAGTTGAGCGGGCTGCATTCTGCATGTTTCGACTCGACGAATGGTGGTCTTACCGACCGAATGTCAGACAATAGGGGACCGGGCGCGCAACGCCAACTCCAGACCGCACCGGCTACAGCGGGCGCTCCAGGAAGATCGTCTCCTCGATCGGCGTGGCGTAGTAGGC
>JARGOG010000144.1 GCA_029212785.1 Thalassobaculaceae bacterium | reverse complement strand
AGAAGCCGTCGATGCGCACGATCTGGGAAACCTCGGAAGCGGCGATCCCGTATGACGGGACGATCCCTGGGGCGTAAGATTCTACTTGTCAGCCGGACGGCCGCGCGGCCGTCCGGGAAGCCGGGCTCGACCAGTCCAGGATCCGCCTGGTGTTGTGGACACAGTGTTAGGTCCTGACAGGCGCCAGGATCACCGGGTGTGGCGGGAGAGGCGGCCTACTCGACGCGGCAGCCGATCCGCTCGGTGGCGTCGAAAACCACCAGAGTTTCGCCGACATTCATGGTGACCCAGCAGTCGTCCCACTGCTTACGCGACTTCGCTTCGACCTGGACGGCGTTGATGCCTTCCTCGTTGACGAAGGTGACCTCGTCGTTATCGCCGGCGGAGATCTTGGTGTATTCTTTCGCCCAAAACTTGATCCGGATGCTCGCTTCCGTCGAACTTTCATTGCGAACATAAATCGTCGAGGTCGGCGGCCCCGGAGGCTCATCCTCCCCGCACGCAACCAACCCAACGCCGACAGCCAAGATAATGAAAGCTTTGCGAATCATGGTGCTGACCGTGCGGCATTCCGGCAACAAGGGCAAGCGTTTCTAGTCGACCGCCATTCCGTGCTCGACTTCGAACAGATCGGACGGCGAGTTCACGTTGAGAAACGGGTCGTGCGGCTCCACCGACCAGCGGGCGATCGCCCGTCTCCGGCTTTCGGTATAGGCGTCCACCCGGCGCATGCCGCGCTCCACCAGGGCGATGCGCAGGCTATCGGCAAGCCCCACCGGCCAGAGAGCGATCACCGGATGCCCCCGCTCCCCCGAGGCCGCGCAGGCCATTTCCGCCTGTTCACCCCGCAGGACCGTCACCAGTCGGTCCACCAGATCGCGCGGCAGGTAGGGCGTATCCACCGGCACCGTGGCGATCCACCGCCAGCCCTGCGCCGCCGCATATTCCATGCCGGCAAGAATGCCGGCCAGCGGTCCCGGATGGTCGGCCACCGTGTCGGCGACCACCGGCAGCCGGTAGGCGTCGAAGCGGGCCGGGTCGCCGTTGGCATTGAGGACCAGGCCGCCGACCTGCCCTTCCATGCGGTCGATGACCCGCCCCAGCAGCGTCCGGCCGCCGAGGTCCAGCAACCCCTTGTCGCCGCCGCCCATGCGCCGCGCGAGCCCCCCCGCCAGGATCACGCCCAGCACGTCCTCATGACTTATCGGCGGCGGCACAGATCGCGTATCGGTTGTCTCTCCCATGGGCACAATTTGGGGAGCCGCATGGGTCCATGCAATACGCCCCCCTTTCGATCCCGTTATTCTGGTCGTATATATCGGGACATGATGAAGGAAAACTCAGCCTCCGCAATTATCTCGAACGCCGCACCAGCGCCGTTGATCGACCCGTTCCAGCGGGCGATCTCCTACCTGCGGGTCTCCGTGACCGACCGCTGCGACTTCCGTTGCGTCTACTGTATGGCGGAGAACATGACGTTCCTGCCGAAGAAGGACGTGCTGTCGCTGGAGGAGTTGGACCGGCTCTGCGGCGCCTTCGTGGACCTCGGCGTGAAGAAGCTTCGGCTGACCGGCGGCGAGCCGTTGGTGCGCCGTGACATCATGTGGCTGTTCCGCCGGCTCGGTGCCCGCCTCGACGGCGGCGGCCTGGAGGAACTCACCGTCACCACCAATGCCAGCCAGCTCTCGCGGTTCGCCGACGAGTTGGCGGATTGCGGCGTGAAGCGGATCAACGTCTCGATCGACACCCTCGACCCCGACAAGTTCCGCGCCATCACCCGATGGGGCGACATCGCCAAGGTCATGGCCGGCCTCGACGCCGCCGACCGCGCCGGCATCGCGGTCAAGATCAACGCCGTCGCCCTCAAGGGCGTGAACGACGACGAACTCGGCGACATGCTGCAGTGGTGCGGCGACCGCGGCTACGACATGACCGTGATCGAAGTCATGCCCATGGGCGATATCGGCGGCGAGGACCGGCTGGACCAGTATCTGCCGCTCTCGGCCGTGCGCGCGCGGCTGGCCGAGCGGTTCACGCTCACCGACATTCCGTACAAGACCGGCGGGCCGGCGCGCTACGTCTCGGTCGCGGAGACCGGCGGGCGCCTCGGGTTCATCACGCCGCTGACCCATAATTTCTGCGAAAGCTGCAACCGGGTGCGGCTGACCTGCACCGGCACGCTGTACATGTGTCTCGGCCAGGACGACGCCGCCGACCTGCGCGAGCCGCTGCGGGCTGGCACCGATGATGGCGAATTGCACGCCGCCATTCGCGAGGCGATCACCCGCAAGCCGAAGGGCCACGACTTCATCATCGACCGCCGCCACCGCGGCCCGGCCGTCTCCCGACACATGAGCGTGACGGGGGGCTGACCCTCACCGGATCTCGAACTGGTGAGCGTAGGTTCGGCCATCGCTGATCGTTAGCTGCTCGAATCCGAGCAGCGCCAGCAAGTCCAGGAACGTGTAGTTCCCGTCCGGGTCGAGATCGCGGAACACCGGCGTCGCCCGCGCCGTCGCGGTCAGCAGGGCCAGCACCGCCCGCGCCCGGTACAACGTGTCCATCCGCCCGTCATCCAGCGCGATCAGGATCGCCTTCTCGGCATCGTTGCCCTTGGCGAAGAAAGCCATCTGCGGCGGGTAGGCCTTTTCCTGCGCGCCCGCCGCCATGCCGGTGACGAAGCCGAGGCGTCGCGAGCGGTCGGAGTCCCTGAGCTTGTGAATGCGCGCCCGGTATAACTCCGTCGAGGTTACCTCAGGGTAGTAGTAGCCTTCGTGCCGGTCCTCGGCGCCCGACACGTCGGTTCCCAAGGTCAGTCCGGCGGTGATCAGGAACGCGGCAATAAGGGTACGCATGGGGGTCTCCCGAAGGTGAGCGGCGGCACATTGATCTTGGCAGGGCGCCGTTTGAGGGGTGCGCCGACTCCCCGGTTTCGCCTAAGGTTCCGCCGGACCGCGCGGGGCGGGCGACGGAGTGATGCAGTGACAGCCGGTGAAGACAGTATGGCCCTCGCCTTCGTGGCCGCCAACACGGAGGACGCGCAGGAAGCGCAGAAGATCCTGAGCGACCGCTACGGCAGCGTGGCGCCGAGCCGGGCCGAGGTCATCGTGGCACTGGGCGGCGACGGATACATGCTGGAGACCCTGCGCGCGGCGATCGGTGCCGGCAAGCCGATCTACGGCATGAACAGGGGCACGGTCGGCTTCCTGATGAACGAGTTCCGCGAGGAAGAGCTGGTCCAGCGCCTGCGCAAGGCCCAGCCGGTCACCCTGCATCCGCTGCGGATGCACGCGATATGCGGTGACGGCACCCGGGTCGAAGGGCTGGCCATCAACGAGGTCTCGCTGTTCCGCGCGTCGGCCCAGGCGGCGAAGATCCGGATCACCGTCGACGGGATCGAGCGGATGGCGGAACTGGTCTGCGACGGCGTCCTGGTCTCCACCCCGGCGGGCTCCACCGCCTACAACCTCTCGGCCCACGGCCCCATCATCCCGCTCGGCGCCAACGTGCTGGCTCTGACGCCGATCAGCGCCTTCCGTCCTCGGCGCTGGCGCGGCGCCCTGCTGCCGCACACGGCCGAGATCCGCTTCGAGACCATCCGGCCGGAGAAGCGCCCGATCAATGCGGTCGCCGACGTCATGGAGGTGCACGACGTGATCGAGGTCGTGGTCCGCGAGGATCGCGACGTCGAACTCACCGTGCTCTACGACCCCGAGCACAATCTTGAGGAACGCGTCCTGAAGGAACAATTCGCCCTATGACCGAGACGACGAATACCGCCGACATCCTGATTGTCGGCGGCGGCATGGCCGGCGCCTCGGCCGGATACTTCATGGCGGACGACGCCAAGGTGATCCTGCTGGAGCGCGAGAGCCAGCCCGGCTACCACACGACCGGGCGCTCGGCCGCGCTGTTCTTCGAGAATTACGGCAATGCGACGATCCGCAAGCTCAATCGGGCGACCCGCCCGTTCCTGGACAACCCGGCGGAAGGCTTCACCGACGCGGCGCTGCTGTCGCCGCGCGGTACCATCGTGATCGCCACCGAAGCACTACTGCCGACGCTTGAGGAGGAAATGGCGCATTCGCCGACGATGGAGCGGATCGACGGCCGGGCGCTGCGTGACCTGGCGCCGTTTCTCGACTACGAGCGGATCGTCTGCGGCGCACACGAGGCCGACGCCATGGACATGGACGTGCACGCGATCCTGCAGGGCTTCCTGCGCGGCCTGAAGTCCAAGGGCGGGCGCGTGGTGACCGATGCCGAGGTCCTGGGGCTGTCGCGGGACGGCGCGACCTGGCGCGTCGAGACCCGAGCCGGAAGCTTTTCCGCCCCGGTCGTCGTCAATGCGGGCGGCGCCTGGTGCGATGTGCTCGCGGAGATGGCCGGCGCGAGACCGGTCGGCCTGGTGCCGAAGCGCCGCACCGCCTTCACCTTCGATCCGATCTTCCGCGACGGCGGCAGCGGCGATCCGACCCGCTGGCCGGCCGCCGTGCTATGTGACGAGTCGTGGTACGTGAAGCCCGATGCCGGCCGCATGATGGGCAGCCCGGCCGACGAGATCCCGAGCCCGCCGACCGACGCCCAGCCGGAGATCGAGGACGTGGCCATGGCGATCGACCGGATCGTGACCGACACGATCTTCGACATCCGGCGCCCGGCTTCGACCTGGGCCGGGCTGCGCAGTTTCGTCGCCGACAAGTCCCCGGTGGTCGGCTTCGATCCGCAGGCCGAAGGCTTCTTCTGGCTGGCCGGCCAGGGCGGATACGGCATCCAGACCAGTGCCGGCATGGGCCGGGTCAGCGCCGCCCT
>JARGOG010000143.1 GCA_029212785.1 Thalassobaculaceae bacterium | reverse complement strand
GGTGCGCCAGTCGACCTGATCCTCTCGCTAAGCCGCTTCCGACCTCAGGTCAGGAAGAAGTCACTGGCGCTCAGGCTTGTGGGATCGACGCCGATCAGGGTGACGGTGTTGCCCGCACCCAGGTCGAGGACCGCGTCGCCGTTGCTGGCCGCACTAAGGCGGGCCAGCAGGTCTGAGGTGCTGACGATGCTGGTGTCGTTAAGGCCCGCCGCCACAACGATCACGTCCTCGCCGACCGAAAAGCCGCCGATCGTGTCCATCCCGTCACCCGAGCCGAAACTGTAGTGGTCGGCCCCAACGCCGCCGACCAGCAGGTCGTCTCCGGCCCCGCCCGACAGCGTGTCGGCACCCTGGCCGCCATACAGGGTGTCGGCGCCGAGATTGCCATGCAACCGGTCGTCGTCGAGATTGCCGTACAGTACGTCCGATCCCTGACCGCCATACAGGGTGTCGGTGCCGATATTACCGTACAGAACGTCGTCGGCCTGGTTGCCATAGGCGATGTCCGCGCCCTGGCCGCCATACAGGGTGTCGCCGTCGGCGTTGCCCCAGAGTATGTCGTTGCCCGGGTTGCCGTAGGCGATGTCATCGCCGCCGGCGCCATAGATCTGATCGTCACCACCCATGGCGGAGATCGTGTCCGCGCCGTCACCGCCACGAAGCGTCTCGTTGCCGGCCCCGCCGACAAGGCGCTGTGCAGCTGACGCGCTGCTGATGCCGCCGCTGTCACCGCTGACGACGACATCGGTCAGCGTCACGTCGTTCCCGTCACCACCGACGTAGCTGATCTGATAAATCCGGGCGCCCGAGGTCAGCGTCGCCCCCTCGGCGAGGCCATCGAAGGCGCCGGTGACCGCGTCGGCCCCATCATTGCTGATCAGCACATAGCTGTCGCCAGCGACCGAGGTGTAGCCGAAAACGGTGGTCAGCGTGGCGCCATTGATCGTCACCGTACCGGTCACCGCGATCTGGTCGTGCTGGGTACCGGCCGTCGTGCCGTCGATCTCCATGCTGGCGGTCGAGCCGGAAGCCAGGGTCAGGTTGCCGGTGGAAATCGTACCCGGGCTGTTGCCGGGCGCGATGGCGCCGCCGGACAGGATGGTGACCGGCGTGTTGTATGTGCCGGTCCCCTTGAGGGTGATGCCGGAGGCGACGGAATAGGTGCTGCTTCCGCTCAAGGTGCCCGAGAACGTGTTGGCGCCGGGGTCGGAGAAGGAGATGGAGCCGGCGCCCACGTTCACGGTGCCGGAGCCAGCAAGGGCGCCGATGGTCTCGTTGCTGCCGTCCAGATCCAGGGTGGCGCCGGCAGCGACATTGACCGTGCCGTCGTCGTCGATGGCGTTGCCGCCGGAGAGCTTCAGGGTACCGGCCGAAATGGTGGTGTCGCCGGTATAAGTGTTGGTACCGGAGAGCGTCAGCGTGCCAGCCCCGGCCTTGGTGACGGTGCCGGTGCCGGAGACCACGCCTGAGAAGGTCAGCGCGTCCGCGCGATCGAAGGCCAGCGTCGCGTTGTTGGTGACATTCCCGGTGATCGAGCCTGCCGTGCCGCCATCGCCGACCTGCAACGTGCCGGCATTTACCGTCGTGCCGCCGGTATAAGTGTTGGTGCCGGAAAGCGTCAGCGTACCAGCCCCGGCCTTGGTGACGGTGCCGGTGCCGGAGACCACGCCTGAGAAGGTCAGCGCGTCCGCGCGATCGAAGGCCAGCGTCGCGTTGTTGGTGACGTTACCGGTGATCGAGCCTGCCGTGCCGCCATTGCCGACCTGCAGAGTGCCGGTAGTTACCGTGGTTCCGCCGGTATAGGTGTTGGTGCCGATCAGGATGGTGGTGCCGGTGCCGGTCTGGTTGACCGCCGTCGAGCCGGCTATGGTGACGGCCGTGCCGCTGCTGGTGCCGTCGCTGCTGAGGACGTACCCGGCGTCGGTATGGTTGAAGTTGACGGTGCCGGTGCCGCTGCTGGTCCTGATCGTCGTGGCGTTCACGATGCCCGCGGCACCGCCATTACCGATGTTCAGCGTGCCGGTGCTGCTGCCGAAAAGGCCGGTATAAAGCGTGCCGCCGACGATGATCGAGCCGCCGTCCGTAACGGTGAGGATCCCGACCCCCGAATTTCCGACGACCAGATTTTCGGCACCGGTGTTCACGGCCGAGCCCGCACCGTCGATGAGCAACGTCCCTGTGCTGCCAGAACTGTTACCGAGATAAGATTGGCCGCCATTGGCGGTCAGCGTCCCGCCACCGGTGACCTGCAGCGTCCCGCTGGTGCCGGCCCCAGCTCCGAAATAGAAGTAATCGATCGCGGGCGCTGCCCCGGTCAGTTGCGCCGTGCCACCGTTATCGATGTTGGCAGAGTCGAGGCCGCCGGGCACGCCTCCAATCCAATTGCCGGCCGTGTTCCAGTCTCCCGTCCCGCCGCTCCACGTGTTCAACAGGACCGGCAGGCCGGTGAGGGTCGCGGCGTTCAGCGCGGGGTGCGGCACAGGGTGGCCGGCGTCGAGGGTCCAGGTCCCGCCAAGCGCCGAGCCGCCGACCGGCTTGCTGGCGGCGGCCACCGGGCATCCGGTCGCCCGCTCCAGCGTCGTCACGAAAGCCTGGCCGGTCTCTCCCTCGGCGACCGAGCAGGCATAGAGCTCGATCGCCGCACCAGCCAACCCCGCTCCGAGCACCGCCAGTTCGTTCCAGCGTTCAGCCAGGGTCGTTGCCGTCACCTGCCGGTTGCCGAGCGAGAGCGCCCCCGGCTCACCGTGGCAGATCACCACCAGCGGCCGTCCAGGCACGGCTTCGACCGCCGCCACGAGTTGCGCCAGGCCATCCCGGTCCGGATCGATCCGCACGATGCAGGCCGGCACGCTCAACGCCGCCAGGATGGCCTTCGCACCCGGCACCCGGGCATCGAGGACGACCAGCGCCGGCTCCGCCATGCTGGCCAATGCGCAGTGGCGAGGCGCGACCGATAATCCCAATTCCACCACTTCCTTCACTCGGCTGGAGGGCGATGCGGGGTTCTGGGCTGTGGCTGGGTCATGCTATGCGCTCAACTTCTGATCGAGTTTCGCGACGACGCAAGCAGCGGCACCGCCGACCGCTTGAACTCTAGGAGGACCGATCGGCGGGATCAGCAGGAATTGTGGGAATGCCAAAGATGACAATCATGGGGAAAGCTGCCGACCTCGCCGTTCGGATCGAACGGCGCCGAATTCAGGGCAACCATCGACCATAAATTACTGATATATATAACAATATTGATACTCGGCCCACCCTGTCCTCTCCTCCGTTCGACCGGAACCCGTCTTACAGGACCATTTGTCGGCTTCCTCTATCGCCTCATACTTTCCAAAACTTCCAAATTGGAATATAATATCCGGAATGAATGATGAGTTCGGCAACCAATTCGGCTATGCGAGATTCTGCACAAGACTTCTCCCGCAAGCTGCGCTTGGCAATGCGCGTCGCGAGGTGCGTCACGCAAAAGGAGATGCACGCACGCATTAAGCTGTTGAACCCTGAAACCCGATACGAACCCACTCGCGCGTATAAATGGGCACAGGGCCGCTCGATGCCACGCGACCCATCGGTCTATGACGACATCGCCCGCCTGTTGGACCTGTCGATCTCAGGCGGCGTCCTACGGCTCTGCAGCTATGAGGAGTATCGTCGGCATGTCGAGGCGCGGCATGGCGCCGGCATCCCGGAACCGGCGCCAACCGCCGAACCTTCCCAGCCGCAATCCCAACCGATGCCCGCCTACATGGCGGGGTCGTATCTGACCCTGTCGCGCGCCTGGTCGATTCATCGGGCGACGGGCTGGCTGATCGCGGGCGCGATGACCTTTCGTCCCGCCCACGATGGCCTGTGGACGATGGACTATATAGAGCGACTGCCGGGTGGGGAGCTCAAGGTTGGCGGACCGGTGCACCGGTTGGGCCGGTGCCTATATGCGCTGCTGACCAATTCCGAGCAGGAAATCATGCTCTCGACCACCTACACCCTGCCGACGGCGCCGGCGCCGATCCTGTCGGGTGTGATGAGCGGGGTCTCCCTGCACGACCCGGAGATGCGACCGGCCGCGTGTCGGATCATCGCCATCCGGGCGCCAACGGAGACAGAAGGCCTGCCGGAGTGCACCGGTTACGTTGAAGCCGCCGATGGCGCTATCGCCGATTGTTTGGCAGCGGTCGGCCTCGCGCGTTCGCTCGCCGACAAGATGGCTCCGGGGGTCCTCGCCTTCGCTACGGGATCCGGAGATGAAGGCCTGATCCATGCGCCGAGTTCCAGCGTGAATTCCCTGATTGGGCTCATGTTGGCTGAGGCGGCCTAAGGCTGCTGCGTGACATCCAGAAGGCTCGGTCTTGGCGATGTCGCGGGCCATGTCTGCCACGCGCGCGGACCAGCCAGTTCCGCATCTCCGCCGACCCGCAGCCGGTATCCCCGATCAAGCGCGCCGGCCAGAGATCGAAGCGATCCCGGGCGCGATCGATCATGGTCCGGCACATGCCGCGCCAGGTTGAAGCCGTAGAACAGCTCCTCCTGCATCACTGTCCGCTCACCCATCATCGCCCCGCCATCCCGCTACAGGAGAACTGAATCAGCACCTCAGATCCACGGCAACACGGCCTTTTTCAACAGTATCGACCCAAAGCGGTCTTCCGACGCCTCAGCGATATTCGATCCGAAACTAAAATTGCGCAAAATGGTCCGACCGCACCAACGGGGTCTACTCAAGCATCGGACAGCTCTCCCGATGCCGCGGTTTGGGTTTGTCCGATATCGTCGAGCCGCTTCTTCAGCGTGAGCTTGTCGAGCGAGCGGATCGGC
>JARGOG010000049.1 GCA_029212785.1 Thalassobaculaceae bacterium | reverse complement strand
GTAGAGCAGGCCGGGCTGGTGAAGTTCGACTTTCTGGGGTTGAAGACGCTCACCGTCCTGCAGCGCGCCGTCGACCACCTGAAGGAGCGGGGCATCGAGATCGACCTCTCCCAGGTGCCCTTGGATGACGGGCCGACCTACGCCATGCTGGCCAAGGGTGAGAGCACCGGCGTGTTCCAGCTTGAAAGTTCGGGCATGCGCGACGTGCTGCGCCGGCTGCGGCCCGACCGCTTCGAGGACATCATCGCCCTTGTCGCCCTGTACCGGCCGGGGCCGATGGCCAACATCCCGAAATACATCGCCTGCAAGCACGGCGAGGAACAGCCCGACTACATGCACCCGGTCCTGGAGCCGGTGCTGAAGGAAACCTTCGGCATCATGATCTACCAGGAACAGGTGCAGCAGGCGGCTCAGCGGCTGTCCGGCTACACGCTCGGCGGCGCCGATCTGCTGCGCCGCGCCATGGGCAAGAAGATCAAGGCCGAGATGGACGCCCAGCGCGAGAAGTTCGTCTCCGGCGCTGTCGATCAGGGGGTCGACCAGGCCCAGGCGAGCGGCATCTTCGACCAGATCGCCGCCTTCGCCGGCTACGGCTTCAACAAGTCCCATGCCGCCGCCTACGCGCTGGTCAGCTACCACACGGCCTATCTCAAGGCGAACCACCCGGTCGAGTTCCTGGCCGCGTCCATGACCTACGACATGGGCAATACCGACAAACTGAACGTGTTCCGCCAGGAATTGCAGAAACTGCGGATCGAGTTGCTGCCGCCGGACATCAACCGGTCGCGGCGCGACTTCGGCGTCGAGCGTCAGGACGACGGCTCCTATGCCATCCGCTACGCGCTGGCGGCGGTGAAGAATGTCGGCGGATCGGCCATGGACGCCCTGGTGGAGACGCGCGAGAAAGACGGCCCGTTCAAGAGCCTGTCCGAATTCGCCGACCGGGCCGATCCGACCCAGGTGAACAAGCGTCTTCTGGAGAATCTGGTGCGGGCCGGAGCCTTCGACCAAATTCATAAGAATCGTGCGGAACTATTTGAAAGCCTTGAAACTGTTATCCGCCATGTGAGTGTCGCGGCGAGCGAACGCCAATCCAATCAGGTCAACCTGTTCGCTGTCGATGGCGGGGCCAGCCAGGAGCCGGATATCCGCCTCAAGCAGCGCCCGGAATGGCCGCAAATGGACCGGTTGAAGGAAGAGTTCGACGCGCTTGGTTTCTATCTCTCGGCCCACCCGCTCGACGCCTATGCCGAGAGCCTGGCACGGTTGGAGGTGGTCGGTTCGACCGAGGCCCAGGCGGCGGCGGCCCGCAAGGGCGGAACGGCCCGTCTGGTGCTGGCCGGGATCGTCGTCGGCCGCCAGATTCGTACTTCCAAGTCGGGCAACCGCTTCGCCTTCGTCCAGCTCACCGACCGAACCGGGGTGTTCGAGGTGACGCTGTTCTCCGAAGTGCTGGCCGCCTCCCGCGATCTGCTGGAGTCCGGCGAGCCGCTGCTGGTCCGCGCCGACGCCCGGATCGAGGACGACAACCTGCGCCTGCTGGCCTCCTCGCTGGAGCCGCTCGACAAGGCGGTGGAGCGGACGGCGGCGGGGCTGGAGATCTTCCTGCACGACATCGCCCCGCTGGAGACGTTGAAGTCACTGATCCAGAACGAGGGACGAGGCCGCGGCCGTATCCAGGTGGTGGTGCCTACCGCCAAGGGCGACGTCCGCATCAAGCTGCCGGAGGCCTATCAGGTGTCGAGCCGGCTGCGCGGCGCCGTGAAGGCGCTGCCGGGCATCGACTACGTGCGGGATCTCTAGGCGGTGCTGGACGCGCGAACTTTAGGCCAGGCGGTCTCCGACGGCATCATCACCGCGGACCAGGAGCAGAGGATTCTCGCTCTCGCGGCGACGCGGCCGGCCTTCGATCCGGAGGGACCGCAAGAGCAATTCCGGGTCATCCGCGATTTCAACGACGTGTTCATCTCGGTCGGCGTCGCCCTTGTCGCCGCTGCCGTTCGGTATCTGCTGTCGTTTCTGTCGGCGTTGATATGGGACCCGGCGTCAGGCGGCACGATGGCAAGTCCGGTCATGCGGGAACTCGTCGAGGCGGTGGCGGGTGGCGCCCTGTTCTGGCTGCTGGCGGAGCTTCTTGTGCCGCGACGACGGTCGGCTCTGACGGGGTTGGTCCTGTTGCTGGTGATCATCGGGTTTCTGATCAGTCCGCTTGCCGCGGCCCTGCATGGCTTTACCACGTGGGCGTTCTCGCCCGGCGCGCCTGCCAGCGAGTTCGCCTGGAACTCGGATACGTTCGCGTCGATTCACGCGTTCGGCCTGCTTTCGGCCCTGTTCTTCCTGAGATTCAGGCTACCGATCGCGCTTGGCCTGTTCGCAGCTTGCGCCTCTCTGGCATTGCTGAGCGCGGTCGGCGGCGATCCGGATGCGGGATGGAGCTTCAGAGTCTCGACCACGCTGATCGGGCTCGTCATCCTTGTCGCCGCGATCGCGATGGATGTCCGCGACCGAATGCGCCTGACCTGGCGGTCCGACGCCGCCTTCTGGCTGCATGCGGTATCCGCTCCCTATATCGTGATGGGGGTCGTCGGCCCGCAGGCACTCCATATCGCCACGACCTCCGCAGAGGCGTTTGACGTAACGACACTTCAATGGGCGCTGCTTGTCATCAGCCTCATCCTCTTGGCGCTGATCGCGTTGGCGCTCGACCGGCGCAGCCTGATCCTGTCGTCGATCATGGCTTGGGGCGTGGTCCTGTATGGTGTGTTCGGTTCGGCGCAAGGCGGTTGGGCCGACTCGATCGCCCAGATTCTCCTGGTGCTGGGGATTGCCATTCTGCTGCTCGGTTCGTTCTGGTATCCGGTCCGCCGTTCGATCTTCCATGCCACGCGCTGGCTGCCGGTCTGGGCGTGGCTGGCGCCGGTCCAGCCGGCCTCCGGCCAGCGGTAGAGCCGGTTGCGGGGCCGCTGACCGGGCTGTCGCCTGAAGCCCGGTCCGGGACTTCGGAGGATTGCACCGGGCGCAATTCGGTGGATGATGGACCGGACCGGCATCATCGCCGTGCCGCTGGAGTCGCCGCGGACCGTCCTGGGTTGCGGGTTGCCGAGCCAGAGCAAGGAAATCCCATGAAACGTATCGCCATTCTCGGATTCTCCCTGGAAAGCAACGCCTTCGCGCCGCCGTGCAAGCGCTGGGACTTCGAACAGCGCGGCTACTACCGGGGGGCCGAGATTACCGATCTGGCGCGCAAGGACCCGTCGCCGCTCTACAACGGCGTGCGCGGCTTCTACGCGGTGATGGACGGGAAATATGGCGTGGCGGGCTGGGAGCCGGTGCCGATCACCCATGCCTCCTCCCAGCCGGCGGGACCGGTGGAGGAGGGATTCTTCAACGAGCTGCTGGCCGAGTTCGAGGAGGGCCTGAAGGCCGCCGGCAAGCTCGACGGCGTCTATATCGCCGAGCATGGCGGAGCGACCGCGACCCACACTCACGATCCGGACGGTGAGGTTTTCGCCCTGGTGCGGCGCTGTGTCGGGGCGGGCGTGCCGATCGTCGCCACCCTCGACCTGCACGCCAATGTCTCCGACGTGATGATGGACAGCGTCGACATCATGGTCGGCTACCGCGAGAACCCGCATGTGGACATCTATGAGCGCGGCGAGGAGGCGGCGACCTTGCTGGACGAGCTGATGACCACGGAGGTGACGGCGACGGCCTATCGGATCCGGCTGCCGCTGGTCGCCCCGTCGGTAACGCAGCTCACGGCGCCCGGCCATCCCTATGGCGACCTGATCCGCCTCGGTCAGAGCAAGCTCGACGCCAAGGTCATGAACGTCACCGTGCTGTCCGGCTTCGCCTTCGCCGACACACCGAAGAACGGCATGACCGTGATCGTCACCACCCGAAACGACCCGGCCCATGCCAAGTCACTCGCCATCGGGCTGGCCAAGGCCGGCTGGGCCGAGCACGAGCGGTATCGCACCAACATGCTGCCGCTCCGCGATGCGGTGGCGCGGGCTCTGGCCGTCGGCGCCGACGAGGTCCAGCCGTCGCTGCTGTTCGCCGACCCCGCCGACAACCCCGGTGGCGGCGGGCGCGGCAACACGACGTATATCCTGCGGGCCTTTCTGGAGGCGCGAGTCCATGGCGCGGTCTTCGCCGTGTTCTACGATCCGGCCCTGGTCAAGCAGGCCCAGGCGGCGGGCGAGGGCGCGATCTTCCGCGCCCGGATGAACACCGAGGAGTCCGCCAACTATTCGGAGCCGCTGGAATGGGATGCCCGGGTCGTGCGCCTGCATGACGGGGAGTTCGTCGGTCGCCATGGCATGGCGATGGACAAGAATGTCAGCCTCGGCGACACCGCGATCCTGGCGCTCGACGGCATCACCCTGATCGCCATCACCAAGCGCCAGCAGTGCCTGTCGACGGATTTCATCGAGGAACTGGGCCTCGACGTGGTCGGCGCCCGGTCGATCGTGGTGAAGTCGCGGGGCCATTTCCGGGCGGGCTTCCAGCACCTGTTTCCGCCGGAGCGGATCCTGGAGGTCGACGTGCCCGGCCTGACCTCGCCGAATCTTGCCAATTTCGACTGGAAAGGGCTGCCGCGCCCGGTCTACCCGTTGGATCCGAAGGCGGCTTGGACACCGCCGGCCTGAGCCGGCGCGTCCCGGAGTGCATCGGCGTCGGTTGTGCCCGGGGTGATCGCATCCTGGCTGAACACCATGATGCCCATCACCATGTCCACCCGCTGGCCGTCATCGGCCAGCGGCAGATACAGCCGCTCCACATTGAAGAAATCCTTGGCGAACCGCAGTGAGGGCCGGCCGATCCGGTGGCTCGGCTTGCCCAGGTCGAAGACCTGCTCGCGATAGCGCTTGCTCGGGCTGTTCTCGAAACCGGGATAGACCTCGTCCAGATAGCGCCCGGTCGCATCCCAGCCGAGTGACTCCACCAGAGCCGAGCCGATCAGGCGGTACCGGTACCGTCCGGTTTCGGTATCGCGTTCCACCAGGGAAATGTTCGGAAGCACGCGCGGAATTTCCATCGGGTCGATGTCCGCGCGGGAGGGCAGGGCGCGACCACGGCACTTGCTGCGCCAGTACTCGAATGCGCTACGCACGATCGGTGATCGCATCGTTTCACTGCGTAAAGCACGAGAGATTGCGGCAACCGCCATCGGGAAACCCCATCATTCGAGTCGTATTTTAGTCGATATTCATGGTTAATCTACGGCAAATCGCACAATCTCATTCTGTTTCGCAGCAGAATGGCCCCGTCCAACGTGACCTCGGCGCAGAACCAGAGCGTCATATTTGATGTCGCCGGCGTGCGGCAGCGGGCGGAACCGTCCTTGAGGACCTCGAACCAGGCCCGCGCCTCGCTGCCTTGAATGTCTCGGTAGTCGCCGGTCACCGGCGGCTGGGAAAGGAGCCTTGCGCCTTCCCGTGCATCGATCGCCAGCCGCTCGGCGCTGGGCGGAAAGCAGAGATATTCGGCGATCCGGTCGCCCAGCGGGTCGGCCCTGGCGGGGACGACGGCGAGCAGACCGACGGCGAGCAGGCCGGCCACCAGGGAGAACGCCACGGAAAATGCCGCTTTGCGGCCTTGCAAATACGGTGCGCAGCCTGTAGATAGGCGGCCGCTTAAATCCGCACACGAGCACGCGTTCCGTCGACCCCGGTTTGCACCGGATCGCACGGACCGCTCCGGTGCCGAGGCGTTGTCTCGGCTATCGCTCGTGGAGGTTGAACCGGAAAACCCGAGGAAAGACATGACCGTCCCTACATTTACCATGCGCCAGCTGCTCGAGGCCGGTGTCCATTTCGGCCACCACACCCGCCGCTGGAACCCGAAGATGGAGCCGTACATCTTCGGCGTGCGCAATAACGTCCACATCCTGGACCTGCGCCAGACCGTTCCGTTGCTGCACCGTGCCCTTGAGGCCGTGCGCGACGTCGTCGCCAACAATGGCCGTGTGCTGTTCGTCGGCACCAAGCGCCAGGCGGCCGAGATGATCGCCGAGGCGGCACGCAAGTCCGGCCAGTACTACGTGAACCACCGCTGGCTCGGCGGCATGCTGACCAACTGGAAGACCATCTCCAACTCGATCAAGCGCCTGCGGGAGCTTGAGGAGCGTCTGGACGCCGGCGTCGGCGGCCTGACCAAGAAGGAGACCCTGGGCCTGACCCGCGAGCGCGAGAAGCTGGAGCGCGCGCTGGGTGGCATCAAGGAGATGGGCGGTCTGCCGGACATCATGGTCGTGATCGACACCAACAAGGAAGCGCTGGCCATTCAGGAAGCCAACACGCTGGGTATTCCGGTCGTGGCCATCCTGGACAGCAACTGCGATCCGGATGGCGTCAGCTACCCGATTCCGGGCAATGACGACGCCATGCGCGCCATTGCCTTCTACACCGAGCTCCTTGGTGCGGCCGTGATCGGCGGCATTCAGGCCGAGGCGATGGCTTCCGGTGGTGATGTGGGCGAGAGCGAGGAGATTCCGGTTGAGCCGGCGCTTGCCGCGGAAGCCGCGACAGCCGAGGCTGCGACCGCCGAAGCCGCCGCTCCCACCGAGACCGCACCGGCCGAGCCGACGGAGCAGCAGGCGAACGCCTGATCCGACGGTGCCCGCCCGGTCGTTTCCGATCCGGGCGGGAACAAGACAACGGCATAGTCGAGGCGGCGGCCGGCAGGGTCGCCGCCATGGAACCTTACCAGCGACGAGGATCAAACCATGGCTGTCACGGCTGCTCTGGTAAAAGAACTGCGCGAGAAGTCCGGCGCAGGCATGATGGATTGCAAGAAGGCCCTGACCGAGTCCAACGGTGACCTGGACGCGGCGGTCGACTGGCTCCGCACGAAGGGTCTGGCCTCGGCGGCGAAGAAGTCCGGCCGTGTCGCGGCCGAAGGGCTCGTCGGCGCTGCGGTCGAAGGCACCACCGGTGCCGTCATGGAGGTCAATTCCGAGACCGATTTCGTGGCCCGCAACGACAGCTTCCAGGACTTCGTCGAGACCATGACGAAGCTGGCGCTGGCCAATGGCGAGGACATCGAGGCGCTGAAGGGCGTCGCGTATCCGAAGACCGGCCGCACGGTTGCCGAGGAACTGACCCATAACATCGCCACCATCGGCGAGAACATGGCGCTGCGCCGGGCACGGGTCCTGTCGGTCGGTGACGGCGTCGTCGTCCCCTATATCCACAACGCGGTGAAGCCGGGCCTCGGCAAGATCGGCGTGCTGGTGGCCCTGGAGTCGACTGGCGACAAGGCCAAGCTGACGGACCTCGGCAAGCAGATTGCCATGCATGTGGCCGCCACGGCGCCGCAGAGTCTGTCGACCGACGATCTGGACCCGGCGGCGATCGAGCGTGAGCGTTCGGTTCTGGTCGAACAGGCCCGCGACAGTGGCAAGGCGGAAGAGATCATCGAGAAGATGGTCGACGGGCGTCTGCGTAAGTTCTACCAGGAGGTCGTCCTGCTGGAGCAGACCTTCGTGGTCGACGGTGAGACCCGAGTGGCCAAGGTGGTCGAGAATGCCGGCAAGGAGATCGGCGCGCCGGTTAAGCTGTCCGCGTTCGTCCGTGTCCAGCTGGGCGAGGGCATCGAGCGCGAAGAGAGCGATTTCGCCGCCGAGGTCGCGGCAACGCTCGCCAGCTAACCAGTACGCCATAGCGGCAAGGAGAGACGCATGGCGGAGGACGACAGCGGGGAGAACGGCAGCAGCCAGGAACCCGTCTTCAAACGCGTCCTGCTGAAAATTTCGGGGGAGGCCCTCATGGGGGGCCTCTCCTACGGGATCGACCCGGAAATGGTCGACCGGGTGGCCGGCGAGATCGAGTCGGTCTCCAAGGCCGGAACCGAGGTCTGCCTCGTCATCGGCGGCGGCAATATCTTTCGGGGCATCTCGGCCGCGGCCGCCGGCATGGAGCGGGCGACCGGCGACTATATGGGCATGTTGGCGACGGTGATGAACTCGCTCGCCATGCAGAGCGCCCTGGAACGTCGCGAAATTCAGACACGAGTCCTCTCCGCGCTGCCGATCGCGGCGGTCTGCGAGCCCTATATCCGGCGCCGTGCGATGCGCCACATGGAAAAGGGCCGGGTGGTGATCTTCGCCGCCGGCACGGGCAATCCGTTCTTCACGACCGATACGGCGGCCGCGTTGCGGGCATCCGAAATGGGATGCGACGCGTTGCTGAAGGCGACCAAGGTCGACGGCGTGTATGATGCCGATCCGATGAAGGTCCCGACCGCCAATCGTTACGAGCGGCTCAGCTATATGGACGTTCTGACCCGCGACCTGAAGGTGATGGATGCGTCGGCGATCTCGCTCGCCCGCGAGAACGAGATTCCGATCCTGGTCTTTTCCATTCACAATAACGGCGCATTCGCCGACGTGGTCCACGCCAAGGGTCGGTATACGATTATTACGGAGTAGAAGACGATGGCGGAGCCCGACCTGGACGACATTCTGCGCCGCATGGACGGCGCGGTCACCGCCCTGAAATCCGAGTTCGCCGGTCTGCGAACGGGCCGCGCATCGGTCAACCTGCTGGACCCCATCGTGGTCGACGCCTATGGCGCCAAGATGCCGATCACCCAATTGGGCACGGTCGGCGTTCCGGAACCCCGGATGCTGTCCGTGCAGGTCTGGGACCGATCGATGGCCAAGGCGGTGGAGAAGGCGATTCGCGACAGCGACCTTGGCCTGAACCCGCAATCCGACGGCCAGCTCATCCGCATTCCACTGCCCGATCTGTCGGAGGAGCGCCGCAAGGAGCTCGCCCGTGTCGCCTCGAAATATGCCGAGAGCGCGCGCGTCGCGGTCCGCAACGTGCGGCGTGACGGCATGGATCTGCTGAAGAAGCTGGAGAAGGACGGCGACCTGAGCCAGGACGACCGTCATCTGTACGAGCAGGAAATCCAGGACCTCACCGACGCGCATGTCAAAACCATCGACGATGCGCTCGAGGCCAAGGAACAGGACATCATGCAGGTCTGACATGGTGGATGCCGCTCCCACCACTGGCGCCGGAGAGGCGGCCGTCGACCTGCATGTCGCCATCATTATGGACGGCAACGGCAGGTGGGCCCGCGCCCGGGGTATGCCGCGCACCTTCGGACATCGAGAAGGGGTCAAGGCCGTACGCCGTGTGGTGAACTGCGCGCCCGGGCTCGGGATCACCCATCTGACGCTGTTCGGCTTCTCTTCGGAGAACTGGAGCCGGCCGAAGGATGAGGTGTCGGAGCTGATGAACATCCTGCGGTTCTACCTGCGCCGCGAAGTGGCGGAGCTGCACCGCAACAATGTGCGGATCCGGATGCTCGGTGAACGTAGCCGGCTGTCGGCCGACATTGTCTCCCTGATCGACAATGCCGAGCAGCTTACCGCGGCCAATACCGGTCTCGGCCTCAACATCGCGCTCAGTTATGGCGCGCGTGGCGAGATCACCAATGCGGTCCGCCGGATTGCCGAGGCGGTCGCCGCCGGCGAGCTCACGCCGGCGGAAATTGACGAAGAGACCGTGCTCAGCAATCTGGAGACCGACGGGCTCCCCGATCCGGACCTGCTGATCCGCACCAGCGGCGAGCAGCGCATCTCCAACTTCCTGCTCTGGCAGATCGCCTATTCCGAGCTCGTGTTCACCGACGTCCTGTGGCCGGATTTTGACCGGGCGCATCTGGTCGAGGCGCTGGAGGATTTCTCCCGCCGCGACCGGCGCTACGGTCAGGCAACCGGGTAGGGCCGGCAGCGTGGCGGCCGGCAATGACGACGGACGCGAGACGGCGCCCGCGGCCGCGCGGCGATCCGGCGATCTGCGCAAACGGATCCTCTCCTCGCTCATTCTGGCGCCCGCCGCCTGTCTGTTGATCGGCATCGGCGGCATCGCCTTCGACGTCGGCATCCTGGCGATTGCCGGGGTGATGGCGTGGGAGTGGGGGGCCCTGATCTCCGCCCCGTCCGACCGGCACCGGACCCGGGTGGTCTTGATCGCGGCTCTTCTGGTGTCGTTCTCGGTCGCCGTGGTGGTGCATGTCCCGGCCGGTGTGGCCTGCGCGGCGGTGACGGTCCCGATCTCCGTTCTGATCGCCCGCCAATTGCGGGTTGTCGGACCGATCTGGGTCGGCGTCGCCATCGTCGGCACGGTGTTTCCGGCGCTCGCCTTGGTCTGGATGCGATCGCACATCGATTTCGGTCTGCTCACGGTGCTGTATGTGATCGCCAGCGTGGCCTTCACCGATGTCGGCGCCTATGCGGCCGGCCGGACCCTCGGTGGACCGAAACTTCTACCCAAGGTGAGCCCGTCGAAGACCTGGGCGGGTCTCGGCGGCGGCATGCTGGGGTCCATTCTGGTGGCAGGGGTCTTTACGCTGATTCACGAGGACGCACGGGGCGCCGCCCTGGTGCCGCTGGCGATCGCCATCGCCGTCATTGCCCAGGCGGGCGATCTGCTTGAATCGGCCGTGAAGCGGCACTTCAAGGTCAAGGATTCCGGCAGCCTGATCCCCGGCCATGGCGGCATTCTCGACCGGGTGGACGGGCAGATGACCGTCCTGCCGGTGGTGGCGCTGGCCATGTGGTTGAGCGGCCGGAGCGTGCTGCAGTGGTAGAGGGAACGCCACACCGGGAAACCCAGAGGCGGGTCAGCATTCTCGGCTCGACCGGTTCGGTGGGAACCAGCACGATCGACCTGATCGCCCGTGAGCCGGACCGCTTTGCCGTCGAGGCGCTGGTCGGCGGGGCGAATGCGGCGTTGCTGGCGGAACAGGCCAAGACCTTAGGCGCTTCCTTCGCGGCGATCGCCGACGAGACGGCCTGGCCGGTCCTGCGGGACGCGCTGGCGGGCACGGGGATCGAGGCGGCGGCTGGACGGGATGCCGTTCTGGAGGCCGCCCGCCGGCCGGCCGACTGGACCATGGGCTCGATCGTCGGGGCCGCCGGACTGGCTCCGACCCTGGAGGCGGTGCGCCGCGGCGGTATCGTGGCGCTGGCCAACAAGGAGGCGCTGGTCTGCGCCGGCGACCTCTTCACCGAGGAAGCCGAGCGTGCCGGATGTCGGATCCTGCCCGTCGACAGCGAGCATAACGCGATCTACCAGGTGTTCGACGATGCCCGGCGCGAAGGGATCGACCGGATCATCCTGACCGCGTCCGGCGGGCCGTTTCGGACCCTGTCGCTCGACGATATGGCCCGAAAATCGCCGGCCGAAGCGGTGGCCCACCCGAATTGGTCGATGGGCGTGAAGATCTCCATCGACAGTGCCACCATGATGAACAAGGGGTTGGAACTGATCGAAGCCCATCACCTGTTCGCCATGCCGGAGGCGCGGATCGACGTGCTGGTCCACCCACAATCGGTCGTGCACAGCCTGGTCTCCTATGTCGACGGGTCGGTCCTGGCCCAGCTCGGCTCGCCGGATATGCGCACACCGATCGCCTACTGCCTGGCCTGGCCGCGGCGTATGGACACACCGGTGGAGCGTCTGGATCTCGCGGCGATCGGTCAGCTCGACTTCTCCGCGCCGGATATTCGGCGCTTCCCCTGCCTGGGCCTGGCGCGCCAGGCTTTGCGGGCCGGCGGGGACGCCGCGCCGGTGCTCAATGGCGCCAACGAGGCCGCCGTGGAAGCGTTTGTCGCCGGGCGGATCGGTTTCACGGACATCGCCTCGGTGGTCGCCGAAACGCTGGATCGATGCCCGGTCGAACCGGTCACCGATCTGGAGGGCGTGTTCGCAGCGGACGCCAAGGGCCGCCGGGTGGCGGAAGACGTGATCGCCGGCTTCGGTGGGCTGTCCATTGCGCATGTCGGGGCGGCGAATTAAGTTCGCCGTGACTGGCGGGGTGGAAAGAGTAAGGGACACTGGTTTCGGATGATCGATATCCTTTCCGACTACGCGCTGCCGTTTCTTGTCATCCTGACCGTGCTCGTCTTCGTGCACGAGTGGGGGCACTACTTCATTGCCCGGCGCAACGGTGTGCGGGTCGAGGCCTTCGCCATCGGCTTCGGGCCGGAACTGGTCGGCTGGAACGCCAAGAGCGGGACCCGCTGGAAGATCTGCGCCATTCCGCTCGGCGGCTACGTCAAGATGTTCGGCGATGCCGATCCAGCCAGCGCCGGAGCCACCGACGACAGCGCCTTCTCCGAGGAAGAGCGCCGCCAGTCGTTCCATCATAAGAGCCTTGGCGCGCGCTCGGCGATCGTTGCCGCCGGCCCGCTGGCCAACTTCATCTTCGCGATCCTGGTTCTCGCCGGGCTGTACATGATCGAGGGGCGCCCGTACGCGCCGGCGGTGGTCGATGCCGTGCTCGAGAATTCCGCGGCCGAGCGGGCGGGCCTGCAGATCGACGACAGGATCGTCAGCGCAGACGGCGCCGAGATCACCCGCTTCTCCGACCTCAGCCGTATTGTCTTCGACCGACCGGGCGAGGAAATTCTGCTGGTTGTGGAACGGGACGGGACGACGCGCGAGATCAGGGTGACACCGGATCCGGTGACCGAGACCGACCGGTTCGGCAACGAACTCTCATTCGGTCGCCTGGGGATCCAGTCCAATCAGATGACGGTCGAGAAGCTCGACCCGCTGAATGCCGTGTTTGTTGCCACGGCCGAAACCGGCTCGATCATCAAGCAGACTCTGGATGCGGTCGGTGAAATGTTGGTCGGCGTCCGGGGAACCGAAGAGCTCGGGGGACCGCTGCGCATCGCCGAGATGTCCGGCACGGTTGCCCAGAGCGGGATCGTCATGACCCTGTGGTTTACCGCGGTCCTGTCGATCAATCTCGGCCTCATCAACCTGTTTCCGGTGCCGATCCTCGACGGCGGGCACCTGATGTTCTATGCGCTGGAGGCGATCCGCGGCCGCCCGCTCGGGGAGCGCGCGCAGGAATGGGCGGCGATCGCCGGACTCAGCCTGGTGGTCATGCTCATGCTGTTCGTGACGTGGAACGATCTGATGCGCTTCGACATCGTCGGTTATCTCGGGTCGCTCGTCGGGTAATCGCATCGAGTTTCAGCGGTTTGCCCGACAGAGCGGCACGGGTATAGTCGCGCGCCCGGGCAGATGCGCGGGGATAGTTTTCGTGCCGGCGTCCCGCCGGCGGGCTTCTGACTTGACCACTGGGGACCGACCTTGCCCACTCGATTGATCCGGTTTCTGCAGTTGGTCGCGCTGGTATTCGCCCTGGCGTTCGGCCCGACGCCGTCAGCAAACGCGCAGTTCCAGAGCACGGTGACCGACGTCGTGGTCGAGGGGACCCAGCGCATCGACCCCGCCACGGTCCGCTCCTACCTTCTGATCCAGCCGGGCGATACCTTCGATTCCGACCGTCTCGACCGATCGCTCAAGGCGTTGTACGCGACCGGCCTCTTCGCCGATGTGACGATGCGGCGGGATGGCGATGCACTGGTCATCAACGTGGTCGAGAACCCGATCATCAACCGCATCGCCTTCGAGGGGAACAAGCGGGTCGATGATGAGGAGTTGGACCGCGAGATCCAGCTCCGTCCGCGCCTCGTCTATACCCGGACCCGGGTGCAGCAGGACGTCCAGCGCATCATCGAGATCTACCAGCGCTCCGGCCGCTACGCGGTTACCGTCGAGCCCAAGGTGATCCGTCAGGACCAGAACCGCGTCGATCTCGTCTTCGAGATCGACGAGGGGTCGCTGACACCGGTGCGCACCATCACCTTCCTTGGCAACCGCGAGTTCAGCGATTCAGCCCTGCGCGGGGTGATTCAGACCAAGGAATACGCCTTCTATCGCTTCCTCAGCTCCGACGACACCTACGACCCGGACCGGCTGAGCTATGACCGCGAGCTGCTGCGCCGGTACTATCTGGAGAACGGGTTTGCCGATTTCCGGGTGCTCTCGGCGGTCGCGGAACTGGCACCGGACCGCGAATCCTTCGTCGTGACCTTCACGGTGGAGGAGGGCGACGTCTATACGTTCGGGGCGAGCGATTTCGACATCTCTCTGCCGCGCGTCGATCCGGAGACCCTGCGGCAGTTCGTGGTCACGGAGGAGGGCGAGGAATATGATTCGACCCTGATCGACGACACCATCGACGCGATTACCGACCACCTCGGCACGCTTGGCTACGCCTTTGTCGACGTGCGCCCGCGCGTGAACCGGGATCCGGAGAACCGGACGATTTCGATCACCTACCAGGTCGGCGAGGCCAGCAAGGTCTTCGTCGAGCGCATCGACATCGTCGGCAACGTGCGGACCCTGGACCGGGTCATTCGACGCGAGATGAGCCTGGTGGAGGGCGACGCGTTCAATACCGCAAAGCTGCGGCGCTCGGAGCGTCGGGTCCGCAACCTCGGCTTCTTCAAGAGTGTCGACGTCAAGAACAGCGAAGGCTCGGCGCCCGACCGAACCGTGGTCGAGGTCGAGGTCGAAGAGCAATCGACCGGCGAGATCTCCTTCGGTATCGGATTCTCCACGGCGGAATCGCTCATCGGCGATGTCGGCATCCGCGAGCGTAACCTGTTGGGACGCGGCCAGGATCTGCGGTTCGGGGTCACTGCGTCGGGCCGATCGACCGAGTTCGACGTGGCTTTCACCGAGCCGTATTTCCTCGATCGCGACGTCGCTGCCGGCTTCGACCTGTTCCGGATTGAGCGGTCGCTGGACGAAAGTTCCTATGACGAGTTGCGGTTCGGCGGCGTGCTGCGTGCGTCCTATACGCTGCAGCCGGATCTGACGCAGTCGATCAACTACCGGATCGAGCAGACCGAGATCAAAGACGTCGACGACGATGCCTCGCGCTTCATTCAGGACCAGGAAGGCACCCGCGTGGTCTCCCAGATCGGTCAGACGCTGACATATGACAAGCGCGACAACCGCCTCGACCCGCGCGACGGCTATATCGCCCAGTTGACGACGGAAGTCGCCGGAGCCGGCGGTGACGAGCGGTTCTTCAGGACCCGGGTCAAGGCCGGCTACTACTATCCCTTCGATGAGGTGTGGGGCCTGTCCTTCCTCGCCCAGGGCGGCATGATCGTCGGGCTTGGCGAGGACGTTTCGATCGCCGAGCGCTTCTTCATCGGCGCCAGCTCGTTCCGCGGTTTCGAGCGCGGCGGCGTCGGCCCGCGTGACACCAGCACCGATGACGCGCTGGGGGCGAACAACTACTACGTCGGTTCGATCGAACTCGCCTTCCCCTCGGGCATGCCAGAAGACCTCGGGGTCCGCACCTTCCTCTTCACCGATATCGGCAGTGTCTGGGGTCTCGACGATAGCGGAACCGATATCGCCGACGTGAACTCGATCCGGGCCTCGCTCGGTGTCGGGCTGTCGTTCACCACGGCTTTCGGTACAATCCGTGTCGATGCGGCCGAAGCGGTGGCGAAAGAGGACTTCGACGTCCCCGAGGTATTCAGGCTGAGCTTCGGCACGCGGTTCTGATCGTGCCGGCCCCAATGCAGGGAACCGGCGAGTCGGGCAGGGCGCCGCTGATGTATACGCCTGGAAGGAGATCATGATGGTCCGGTCGCTGAGACGCGCGGCGGTGACCCTTTTCGCGGCGATCGCGGTCGTGGCGGCCGCGGTCGGCCCGGCACCGGCGCAGGATGTGGGCGGCTCGATCGCCGTCGTCGATGTGCAGGGCGCGCTCCGCAATTCCAACGCCGCCAAGGAAATCCAGGCGAAGATCAACGAGCGTCGCCAAGCCTATCAGCGCCAGGTCACCGAAGAGGAAAAGGCGCTCAGGAACAGCGAGCAGGATCTGCAGCAGCAGCGGTCGGTCCTTGCCCCTGAGGTCTATCAGCAGAATCTTCGGGCGTTCCGGGACCGCGTGGCCGATGTGCAGAAATCGGTGCAGGAGCGGCGCCGGTCGCTGGACCAGGCCTTCGCGATGTCGATGAACAAGGTGCGCGACGTTCTGGTATCCGTGATCGCGGAGATCGCCGACGAACGCGCTGCCAAGGTGGTTCTGTTCAAGGACCACATCGTGATCGCCGAGAAATCGCTCGATATCAGCGACGAGGCGCTGCGCCGGCTGAACGAACGGCTGCCGTCGGTGCCGGTGGAATTGCCGCCGCTGGAGTAACGGCGGGACGAAAGGGAGAACGACAGCATATGGTCGACAGCCGGTTCCATGCCGAAGCGGGTCCCATCACGCTGGGAGAGATTGCCGAGATGACCGGGGCGGAGCTTCGAGGCGCCGATGATCCGACGCGCCTGTTCCGCGATGTCGGCACGCTGGAAGGCGGCGGACCGGACGACGTGGCGTTCCTGGAGAACCGCCGCTATGTCGAAGGCTTTCGCGCGTCGAAGGCCGGCGCCTGCCTGGTGGCGGCGGACCTCGCCGATCAGGCACCGGACGGCATGGCCCTGCTGGTGACCGCGCGGCCGCGGCGGAACTACGCAAGACTGGCACGTCTGTTCCATCCGGCGCCGCCGGCGCCCGCCGGCGTACATCCCGCCGCCGTGGTGGATCCGTCGGCATCGCTGGGCGACGGCGTTTCGGTCGCGCCGGGTGCTGTGATCGGGGCCGGCGCGGTGATCGGCGACGGCGCGCGGATCGATGCCAACGCGGCAATCGACGATGCCGTGGAGATCGGCGCGGGAACGCGGATCGGCGCCGGCGCCACCGTGTCCCATGCCCTGGTCGGTGCCCGCTGCTATATCTATCCCGGAGCCCGCATCGGCCAACCCGGTTTCGGTTTCGAGATGGATGCCGACGGGCCGTTTCTTGTGCCTCAACTCGGCCGCGTCATCATTGAGGACGACGTGGAAGTCGGCGCCAATACGACGATCGACCGCGGCAGCAACGCCGACACAGTGATCGGTCGGGGCTCGATGATTGATAATCTTGTACAAATCGGTCACAACGTCGTCCTCGGGCGTGGCTGCATCATCGTTTCCCAGGTCGGCATTTCGGGCAGCACCCGGTTGGGTGACCGGGTGGTGATGGCGGGACAGTCCGGTGTCGCCGGTCATCTCGAGATCGGCAGCGACGTTCAGGTTGCGGCGCGGTCTGGCGTGACCCGGAACCTGCCTGGCGGTGCCGCCTATGGCGGAGCGCCGGCGATTCCAGTGCGAGAATGGCGACGGCAGATTGCGGCGTGGAAGAAGTTGGGCCAAGGCAAGTCGTCGCCGGGGTCGACCAATGAAGGGTGAGGCGGGAACAGCCATGAGTGAAGCGGTGAGCGAGCCGGTCGGCGGATACCCGGATATCGATGTCATGCGGGTCATGGAACTGATTCCGCACCGCTATCCGTTCCTCCTGGTCGACAAGGTGATCCAGATCGAGCCGAATGTGGGCTGCATCGGCATCAAGAACGTCTCGATCAACGAGCCGTTCTTCGCCGGCCATTTCCCGCAGCGCCCGGTCATGCCCGGCGTGCTGATCGTGGAGTCCATGGCACAGACCGCCGGTTGCCTCGTCGTTGCGACCCTGGGGCCGGAATCCGAGGGCAAGCTCGTTTACTTCATGACGGTCGAAAACGCTCGGTTCCGCCGCCCGGTGGTGCCCGGTGACCGCATGGAGGTTCATGTGAAGAAGCTGCGCAACCGCGGAAACGTCTGGAAGTTCGAGGGTCAGGCCAAGGTCGACGGGACTCTGGTGGCCGAGGCAACTTACTCGGCCATGATTCTGGACAGTTGAGGAGGTGGCTGTGGCCACGCACATCCACCCGACGGCGGTGGTCGAGCCCGGTGCACGCCTGGGCGAGGGGGTACAGATCGGCCCCTACACACTGGTCGGACCCGATGTTTCGCTCGGCGACGGCTGCGTGCTGCACGGCCATGTCGTTGTCGGCGGCCGCACGACCATCGGGCCGCGTACCGAAATCTTTCCGTTCGCCAGCATCGGCCTGCGCCCGCAGGACCTGAAGTACCGGGGCGAGCCGTCGACGCTGGAGATCGGCGCCGACAACATCATCCGCGAACACGTGACCATGAACCCCGGCACCGACGGTGGCGGCATGGTGACCCGGATCGGCGACGGCTGCCTGTTCATGGTCGGTGTCCATGTCGGGCACGACTGCCAGATCGGCAATCAGGTGATCATGGCCAACAACGCCACGCTGGCGGGGCATGTGACGGTGATGGACTTCGCCGTGCTCGGCGGCCTCTCGGCGGTACACCAGTTCGCCCGGATCGGACGCTACGCCATGGTCGGCGGCGTGACCGGGGTGGAGCGGGACGTCATTCCCTTCGGTTCGGTCATGGGCGACCGGGCGCGGCTCTCCGGCGTCAACATCGTCGGCATGAAACGCCGCGGCCTGTCGCGCGACGAGATCCATGACGTGCGCAAGGCCTACCGGTTGCTGTTTGCCAGCGAGGGCACCTTCCAGGAGCGGCTCGAGGAGGTGGCGGTGGAGTTCACGTCCTCCGCGCCAGTGATGGAGATCGTCGACTTCATCCGCTCGGATTCCTCGCGCAAGATTTGCCAGCCGGAAGATGCCAACGACCTCTGAGGGCTCGATGTCCGGTCATCCAAAGGGTGGGCTCGGGATATTGGCCGGCGGTGGATCGCTGCCGCGCCGGATCGCCGACACGGTGCGCGATCAAGGCCGACCGGTCTTCGTCGTCGCCTTTGAAGGGCAGACCGATCCAATGACGGTTGATGGTCTCCCCCATGCGTGGATGCGTCTGGGGGCCACGTCCAAAACCTTGGAGGCCTTGCATGCCGCCGGATGCGGCGAGGTGGTGATGGCGGGCCCGATGAAGCGGCCGAGCCTGTCCTCGCTCAGCCTGGATCTGCGCTCGACCGCGGCCATTGCCCGTGCCGGTGCCCGCGTGTTTGGCGATGACGGCCTGCTGTCGCTGATCGTCGACGAGATGGAGCGGGATGGCTTCAACGTTGTCGGTATCGAGGAACTGCTGGGCGGCTATCTGGCCCCCTTGGGAACTCTTGGACGGGGCATACCGGACGATCGGGCCCTGGCCGATGCACGACGCGGCCTCCAGGCTCTGAAAGCGATGGCCCGAGCCGATATCGGTCAGGCGGTCGCGGTTCAGGAAGGCCTGGTTCTTGCCGTTGAAGCGGTCGAGGGAACCGACGCGATGATCGCCCGGGCGGGCGCCCTCCGGCGCGAGGGCGGCGCCCCGGTCCTGATTAAGGGCCGCAAGGCCGGCCAGAACGACCGCGTCGACCGTCCGACGGTCGGCCCCGGTACTGTCGCCGCCGCCGCCGCCGCCGGGTTCGCCGGCATCGTGGTGGAGGCGGAGCAGACCCTGATCGTGGACCGCGACGCGGCCGTGGCCGCCGCCGACGCGGCCGGCCTTTTTCTTCATGCCATGTCCTTCGACGGAGCACAGACGTGACCGCAGTGTCGGGTGTGCCGCTGATCTACATCATCGCCGGCGAGGCTTCCGGCGATGCGCTCGGTGCCGGGCTGATGCAGGCCTTGCGCGCCGAGAGCGGAGGCCGGGTCGACATCGCCGGGATCGGCGGGGAGCGCATGGCGGCGGAGGGGCTGCAGAGCCTGTTTCCGATCAGCGAGATGGCAGTGATGGGGATCTTCGAGATCCTGCCGAAAGCGCCGAAGATGCTGGGTCGGATCAGCCAGACCGTGGCCGACATCCAGGCGCGCAAACCGGTCGCTGTCGTCACTATCGACAGCAAGGCCTTCACCATGCGGGTGAACAAGCGCCTGCACGCCGCGCGAACCAAGGCCGGGGGAGCGGGGCCGCGGCTGATCCATTGGGTGCCGCCGACCGTGTGGGCCTGGCGTCCGGGCCGAGCCAAGGTGATCGCCGGCTATCTCGACCATCTGCTGGCGCTCTATCCGTTCGAGCCGCCCTATTTCGAGGCCCATGGACTCGCCACCACCTTTATCGGCCATCCGGCCGCGGTGGCCCGGCCGGGCAGCGGAAAGCGCTTCAAGGGCCGGTACGGCCTGCCGGCGGGGGCGCCGGTGCTTGGCGTGTTCCCCGGCAGCCGTCCGGGCGAGGTCAAACGCCTGCTGCCGGTGTTCGGCGACGTGGTCGAGCGCCTGGCCGCCCGCTACCAGGGCCTGCGCGTCGTGCTGCCCACCGTCCGCGTGGTGGAGGAGGCGGTGCGCGAGGGGACGGCCGCCTGGCGCGCACCGGTCAGCATCGTCACCGATCACCGACACAAGGCCGATGCCTTCGCCGCCTGCACCGTCGCACTGGCGGCGTCCGGGACGGTGACGCTGGAACTCAGCCTGGCCGGTGTGCCGACGGTGGTCGCCTACAAAGTGAACGCCCTCTCTGCCGCCATCGCCCGTCGGCTGGTGGACCCGGAGGCGGTGGTGCTGACCAACAAACTGCTGGGCAAACGGGTGATCCCGCAGTTTCTGCAGGAGGACTGCACCGCCGACCGGTTGACGGTGGCGATCGAACGCCTGTTCGATGATCCTCGGGCCCGGGCCGAGCAGGGGGCAGCGAGCGAAGCCGTGCGGGCGATGCTCACCGTCGAGGGCGAAGACCCGTCGGTGCGGGCTGCCAAGGCGGTGTTGAAGGTGATCCGCGAAGAGACCGCCGCCCTCGTCGCCGACTAACCCATATCGTCATCCTGACGGCGTCCGGATTTGATCCGGAGTCCGGGCAGCGCCGGACCCAGATCCGGGATCTCTCGGGATATGAGTTTCTGTCTCTCCCCGACACTGTCCCTCGAATCATTTCCCGGCCTTGTGCCGGAGAGTGCGGAAGCGCCATTGCCGCAATGAAAAAGGGCGGCCCGAAGGCCGCCCCTGCGTCGGTGTCGTCGCGGTCCCGCAGCGCTTAGCTGCGCTTTTCCAGGGCAACATAGTCGCGCTGGGTCGGGCCGGTGTAGAGCTGACGCGGACGACCGATCTTCTGGCCCGGCTCCTCGATCATCTCCTTCCACTGCGCGACCCAGCCGACGGTGCGGGCGACGGCGAACAGCACGGTGAACATGGAGGTGGGGAAGCCCAGGGCCTTCAGCACGATGCCGGAGTAGAAGTCGACATTCGGGAACAGCTTCTTCTCGACGAAGTACGGGTCCGACAGCGCGATCTTCTCCAGCTCCATGGCCAGTTCGAGCAGTGGATCGTCCAGGTTCAGCTCCGCCAGAACCTCGTGGCAGGACTTCTGCATCACCTTGGCGCGCGGATCGTAGTTCTTGTAGACCCGGTGGCCGAAGCCCATCAGGCGGAACGGATCGTCCTTGTCCTTCGCGCGCTCGATGAACTCGGGGATGTTGTCCTTGTGGCCGATCTCCTCGAGCATCTTCAGCACCGCCTCGTTGGCACCGCCATGGGCGGGTCCCCAGAGCGACGCCACACCGGCGGCGATGCAGGCGAACGGGTTGGCGCCCGACGAGCCGGCGAGCCGGACGGTCGAGGTCGACGCGTTCTGCTCGTGATCGGCATGCAGGATCAGGATCCGGTCCATGGCGCGGGCCACGGTCGGGCTGATCACATACTCCTCGGCCGGAACCGCGAACATCATGTAGAGGAAGTTCTCGGCGTAGGAGAGGTCGTTGCGCGGGTAGTTGAACGGCTGACCGACCGAGTACTTGTAGGCCATGGCCGCGATCGTCGGCATCTTCGCCAGAAGGCGGAACGACGCCACCATGCGCTGGTGCTCGTCCTGGATGTCCGTGCTGTCATGGTAGAAGGCCGACAGACCGCCGACGACGCCGCACATGATCGCCATCGGGTGGGCATCCCGGCGGAAGCCCCGGTAGAAGTAGGCGAGCTGCTCGTGCAGCATCGTGTGATAGGTCACGTCGTGGACGAACTTCTCCTTCTGCTTCTGGGTCGGCAGTTCGCCGTAGAGCAGCAGGTGCGCGACATCCATGAAGTCGGACTTCTCGGCGAGGTCCTCGATCGAATAGCCGCGGTGCAGCAGCATGCCGATATCGCCGTCGATGAAGGTCAGGCCCGACTCGCAGGAGCCGGTCGAGGTAAAGCCCGGGTCGTAGGTGAAATGCCCGGTCTGCGCATACAGCTTGCGCACGTCGATCACACTCGGGCCCATGGAGCCCGGAATCACGGGAAGCTCGAAGCTTTCGCCGGACGCGTTGTCGGTGAGGGTGAACGTGCCGGTATTGCTCTGGCTCATTTTTTGGTCCCCTGTTTCGAAGCCGCGCCCCTGGTTGGCCAGGGTGAATGCGCAGCGGCGCGCGGATATTATCCGCTAGTGTGCAGTGCCGCAAACGGCGTCGATGCGCCTGAGCGACTCGTCTTTTCCAAGAACCGCCAGAACCTCGAAAATTCCCGGCGATGTGGTCGATCCCGTGAGGGCCGCGCGTAACGGTTGCGCCGCTTTGCCGAGCTTCAGTTCCTGAGTCTCAGCAAAGGAGCGCACAGCCTGCTCAACGTCCCCCTCCTGGAAAGAATTAAGCCCACGGAAAATTTCTGCAAGTCCTGACAGCACAGCCCTGCCGTCTTCATCCAGCAGTTTCATGGCCTTGTCATCAAAGCTCAAAGGCAGTGCGGCCGCGTAGAAGCGGGCATTCTCCGCGAGTTCCTTGATCGTGCGGGCGCGGGCTTTCAGTCCTTCCATCCCGGCACGGATCCGGGCCTTCGCGGTATCATCGAGTTCCAGGCCGGCGGGTTCGGACGCCAGACGCGCCAGAACCAGGTCGGCCAACCGGTCATTATCCGCCTCGCGGATGTAGTGGCCGTTCAGGTTCTCCAGCTTGGCGAAGTCGAACCGCGATGCCGAGCGGCCGACGCCGCCGAGGTCGAACAGTTCGATAGCCCGGTCGCGCGGCATGACTTCCTCGTCACCATGCGCCCAGCCGAGGCGCAGCAGGTAGTTGGTCAACGCCTCCGGCAGATAGCCCATGTCGCGGTAGGCATCGACGCCGAGCGCACCGTGTCTCTTCGACAGCTTGCCGCCGTCGGGGCCGTGGATCAGCGGGATATGCGCGAAGACAGGGACGTCCCAATCCATCGCCCGGTAGATCACCGCTTGGCGAAACGCGTTGTTCAGGTGGTCGTCGCCGCGGATCACGTGGGTGACGCCCATGTCGTGATCGTCCACCACGACCGAATGCATGTAGGTCGGCGTACCGTCGGCCCGCAGGATGATCATGTCGTCGAGCTGCTGGTTCGGCACGGTGACCGAGCCCTGAACGCCATCGACGACGGTGGTCTCGCCCTCCTGTGGCGCCTTGATGCGGATCACCGGGGCAATGCCGGCCGGCGCCTCCGACGGATCGCGATCGCGCCAGGATCCGTCGTAGCGGGGCTGCCGACCCTCGGCCCGGGCCTTGTCGCGCATCTGCTCGAGTTCTTCCGGCGAGCAGTAGCAGCGATAGGCCTGGCCCATTGCCAGCAGTTGGTTGGCGACCTCGGTGTGCCGGTCGATCTGTGCCAGTTGGAAGACCGGCGCCTCGTCGCCGCCGAGCCCGAGCCAGTTCAGCCCGTCCAGAATCGCGTCGACCGCCTCCGGTGTGGAGCGTTTGCGGTCTGTGTCTTCGATACGCAGGAGGTAACGCCCACCGTGATGGCGCGCGAATAGCCAGTTGAACAGCGCGGTGCGCGCGCCGCCGATGTGAAGAAACCCGGTGGGCGAGGGGGCGAAGCGGGTGACGACCGACATGGAATGCCTTTCACATGCGCGTTCTGTTGCACTTGATCTCTGTCTGCGCGCGCCCGGACGGTCGGGCGCCTGGGAGCGCGTGCGGTGTCTAGCACAGGCGTAAGCGAGGCGCGACTGCCGGCCCCCCCTTCCGGCGCCGGGCCCCCGGGTCCGAGGCCGGTGCCGGGTGTCCGATACGCCGTCGCGCATCCGGCGGCGGTAATCGGTCGCGCCCTTGTCGCCGACCGCGCGCGCTGGCCGCTCTGGCTGCCGGTCGCCTTCGCCGTGGGGATCGGCGGGTATTTCGCCCTGCCGTGGGAGCCGTCTTTGCCGGTCGTGCTCGCCCCGCCCCTGGTGCTGGTGGCGCTCGCCTGGCGGACGCGGATGCGGGAGGGGGCGTTCTGGGCGGTTCTGGTTCTGCTGTTCGCGGCGCTCGGGCTGGCATCTGCGGCGCTGCGGACCGCGGCGCTGGATACGGTCACGCTGGTTCACCCGCTATGGGCCGATGTGGAAGGTGTCGTGGAGCGGGTCGAGCGTCGTCCAGGCGATCTCCGCCTGACACTGGGCGACGCGCGGATTTCGGCCGATCGACGCCCCCAGGCCGCCCCGCGCCGGGTCCGGGTGGTGGTGCGGGCGCTGGAGGCCGCGCCGGGTATCGGTGACCGGGTCCGCCTGCGCGCCCGTCTCTCGCCGCCGCCGCCGCCCTCGGTGCCGGGCGGTTTCGACTTCCAGCGCAGCGCCTTCTTCGACGGACTCGGCGCGGTCGGTTTCGCCATCGGCGCGCCGGTGACGCTCTCCTCCTCGCTTCAGGGCGGGATATCGCTCGCTGTCGCCGACTTGCGCTCCAGGGTCGCCGACCGGCTGTCGCGGGCGCTGCCCGGTCCGACGGGCGCGGTGGCGGCGGCGCTGATCGTCGGCGAACGGGCCGGGCTGGACGCGGCGACCGCCGATGCGTTTCGCAATTCCGGACTGGCCCATCTCCTGGCGATCTCGGGCCTGCATATGGGCCTCGTCGCCGGAACCATCTTCGCCGTCGTTCGGCTGGCGCTGTGCCTCGTACCGGGCTTTGCCCTGCGGCGCCCGGTCAAGAAGTTGGCGGCCTGCGCGGCGTTGGCCGGCAGCGCCGCCTACCTGGTGCTTGCGGGCGCGCCGGTGCCGACCCAGCGCGCGTTCCTGATGACCGGCGTCGTGCTTTGCGCGATCCTCGTCGACCGGGAGGCCGTTTCGCTGCGCCTGGTGGCGCTCGCCGCCTTCGCCGTTCTGGTGTTGCGCCCCGACGTGCTGGTCGGCGCCAGCTTCCAGCTCTCCTTTGCCGCGGTGATCGCCTTGGTCGCGGTCCACGAGATGTGGCGCCGACGGGCACATACGGATCGCGCAGCCCCGGCCGCGCTCTGGGTAACGCAGGGCGTGCGGTATGTCGTCGGCGTGGGAGCGACGTCGCTGATCGCGACCCTGGCCACGGCGCCGTTCGTCACCTTCCATTTTCAGGCGATCGCGCTCGGCGGGGTCGTGGCCAATCTGCTGGCGGTGCCGCTCACCGCCTTCGTGACGATGCCCGCGGGGATCGCCGGGCTGCTGGCGATGGCGGTGGGGGCGGAGGCCTGGGTGCTGCCGGCGATGGGGGTGGGCATCGACACCACGCTGGCGGTGGCCGATTGGGTGGTCGCGACGACGGGACCGGCTGCCGCCGTCTACCCCTTGCCGGTGGCCGGGCTCGGCGCGATCGCGCTCGGTGGGTGCTGGGTGGCGATCTGGCGCACCCGCCTGCGCTGGTTCGGCCTGTTGGCGATACTGGCCGGGGCCGGATGCTGGATGGGGGTGCGACCGCCGGATGTCCTGGTATCCGCCGATGGGCGGCTGAGCGCGGTCGCCACCGACGCGGTCGGACAATGGGCGGTGTCGAGTATGCGGGGCAACCGGTTTCCCGTTCCGTGTGGGCCCGGCGATGGGGGGTGGAGGACGCGGTCACGCTGACGGCCTGGGACGAGGCAGGGAATGGGGCGGACCCGGTCGGAGAGCGGCAGGCCGGGCCACCAACGCTTGCCTGCGACGACATCGGCTGCACCCTGCGGCGCAAGGGCCTGCTGCTGGCGCTGGCGACATCCCACGAGGCGGCGCTGGAGGATTGTGCGGTAGCCGATGTCCTGATTGCCGTGGTGCGGATCCGCACGCCCTGCGATCGGCCTCGGATCGTCGTGCATCGCCCGGACCTCTGGCAGATGGGCGCCCATGCCTTCTGGCTTGCCAGTGATGGCCCCCGTGTCGCCTCCGTGGGAGGGTGGCGCGGCGCCCGTCCCTGGGTTCTGGGCGTAGGCGCGCGCTAGGAACAGGCGGCAGCGATTTTTGTCAGGTTAGACTTTTGATGACGCTTCGATAAAACTTTTCACTGTTTTAGTGCCGCTTTATCGATTAAATGCAATGTATTGAATTTGTTGGAGTGCTGAAAGGGGCCGAAATGCGCATGCCGGTTCGGGAATGCTCGTTCGCAATCCTTGCTGACTCCGTTGCGGAAATCGTCGGCAAGAAGAACCTCGCCTACATTGCGATCAAACAGGCGGCCTCGACCGACAACCCCGCGCGCGAACGCTGGGCATCGAACCTGTTCGGCCAGATCTCCGTGACCAACCGCAAGCAGATCCGCTCCAACGCCATGGACAGGGCCTATGTCGAACGCGACAAGCGCCGGTCCGAGGACAAGCGGGTGGCCGAGCCTCAGGGCGTGGACTGGAGCAATCTGTTCGTCCACTCCAGCACCTGAGGGCCCGCCGGCCCGACGGATCACCCGGGTTCAGTAATTTCTGATCAATCCGACGAGACGGCCCTGGATGCGCACGCGGTCCGGGCCGAAGATCTGCGTCTTGTAGGAGTGGTTCGCGGGTTCCAGGGCGACGGAATTGCCCTTGCGGCGCAGACGCTTCAGCGTCGCCTCCTTTTCGTCGATCAAGGCGACGACGATGGATCCGTTCTCGGCCGTGTCACAGCGGCGAATGATGACCGTGTCGCCGTCGAAGATTCCGTCCTCGATCATCGAATCACCGGCGATTTCCAGCGCGTAATGCTCGCCGCCAGCGACCATGGAAAGCGGGACGGAAACCGAACTGGTCGGGTCGCTGATCGCCTCGATCGCGGTGCCGGCGGCGATCCGGCCGTAAAGCGGCAGCTCGAAGCCGCCATCGCTCTCCGTCGGTTGCTCGCGCCCCCCGCCGCTGCGCATCGGGAAGTTTCCGGGGATGACGTTCGGCGCGAAGCCGCGGATCTCCGGTGCGGTTTCCGCGGCGGCGGCGGTCACGCCGGTGCCGTCGGGAAGTTTCAGCACTTCCAGCGCGCGGGCCCGATGCGGCAGGCGGCGGATGAATCCACGCTCCTCGAGGGCGGTGATCAACCGGTGGATCCCCGACTTCGACTTGAGGTTCAGCGCCTCCTTCATCTCGTCGAACGAGGGGGAGACCCCACCTTCCTCAAGCCGCTTGTGGATGAACGTGAGCAGTTCGTGCTGCTTGCGGGTGAGCATCGGGTCCCTCGGCTTTCCGTCGCGCCTTGCGCCGGCAGGCCTCCGGCGCGGTCGCGAACAAACGTGGTACAAACACCGATGTTCTACTTTTGATCCGCCGGCGGGTCAAGGCCTGTGGATAAGTCGGGGGACAGTAAATGCGGCGACTCGCCTAAATGGACAGGAAGTCGCCGTTGAGACAGAGGACCTGAACGCTGTCGCCGGCTTTGCGACTCGGATCGTGAGCCGGCCGCACGATCAAGCAATCGGCGGCGGCGAGGCGTGACATCATCGAGCTGTCCTGGCGCGAGAAGGGGCGAACGATCCGGCGGCCGCCGTCGTCGCGCTCCCAAGTCGCACGGACGTAGTCCTGTCGTCTGTCGTTCTCCTTTAGGTCGACCGCCAGGGTCGCCGGCTCTTCCTGGGCACCGACCGCCGTGAGCCCGAGCATGGTCTCGATCGCCGGGCGGAGAAAGACGGTGGCGCAGACCATCGTGGATACCGGATTCCCTGGGAGTCCGAGCATCGGGACACCGGCGAAGCGACCGAAGATCAACGGCTTTCCAGGGCGCATCGCGATCTTCCAGAAGCCGACCTCCAACGCGTCCGCGCCGAACTCCCCGTCGCCCAGGGCTTTCTGCACAAGGTCGTGCCGCCCGACCGATGCTCCGCCGGTCGTGACCAGCATGTCGGCGCCCCGGGCACCGGCCGCGATCCGGCGAAGCGCGCCTTCGTCGTCCGGCGCGATGCCGAGATCGATCGGCTCTCCGCCGACCGCCCGAACGACCGCCGCCAAGGCGTAAGCATTTGAAGAAACGATGCGAGTCGGATCCGTCAACTCGCCCGGACGGACGATTTCGTCGCCGGTGGATAAGATGGCCACGCGGGGGCGTCTGCGCACCGAAATCCAGGGAACATTCATGGTCGCGGCAAGGCCGATATCGCGGGCCGACAGGCGCCGTCCGGCGACGATGCCGAGATCGCCTTCGTGGAAGTCGAGACCGGCGGGGCGGATATAGGTCCCGGCGGCAGCCCCTTCGCGCACGATGACGGTGGCGCCGTCCTCCTCGCTGTCGGCGTCGACATCCTCCTGGATCACGATGGCGTCGGCGCCGGCGGGCACCGGGCCGCCGGTGAAGATGCGCACGCAGTCTCCGGGTCCGACCGTCCGGCCGAAGGCACCACCGGCGGGAGCGGCGCCGATCCGCTTCAGGGTGGCGGGCACGCGGGCCACGTCCTCGGACCGCACGGCATAACCGTCCATGGCGGAGACATCGACTGGCGGTTGGGTCCGGCGCGCGGTGATCGGCTCGGCGGTGACCCGGCCGAGAGCGGCGGTCAGCGCCACGGTCTCCGCCGGCATCGGCGTCATCGCCGCCAGGATGCGCGTCAGCGCGTCGGCGACCGGCAGCAGGTCGTCACTCACCCTTGAAATCTCCGGACTTTCCGCCGGACTTGGCGACGAGACGGATATCGCCGATCCGCATCGCCTTATCGACGGCCTTGGCCATGTCGTAGACGGTCAGGGCGGCGATCGAGACCGCGGTCAGCGCCTCCATCTCGACGCCGGTGCGGCCCTTCAGCTTGCAGGTCGCCTCGATGTCCACCGCGTCCCGCGCCTCGTCGATGGTCAGCGCGACCTTGACTGACGTCAGCGCCAGCGGGTGGCAGAGCGGGATCAGGTCCGGGGTGCGCTTGGCCCCCATGATGCCGGCGAGGCGGGCGACCGACAGCACGTCGCCCTTCTTCACCCCACCGTCACGGATCAGGGCGATGGTCTCCGGCGTCGCGAAGACGGAACCGCGGGCGGTCGCCACCCGTTCGGTCTCTTCCTTGCCGCCGACATCGACCATGTGCGCCTTGCCGGTCGCGTCGAAATGCGTGAAATCGCTCATCTTGGTTCGGCTCGTGGTTCAGGCGACGGCGGGAAGGGGATCCGCCAGGAGGGTCCGGGTCGCCGCCGCCACGTCGTCCTGACGCATCAGCGACTCGCCGATCAGGAAGCAGCGCGCGCCGATCCGCGCCATCCGGCCGAGATCGTCCGGCGTGAACAGCCCGCTCTCGGCAATCAGCGTGCGGTCTTCGGGCACCATCGGCGCCAGCGCTTCGGCCGTGGCCAAGTCGGTGGTCATGGTCTTGAGGTTGCGGTTGTTCACCCCGATCAGCGGCGAAGAGAGCTTCAGCGCCCGCTCCAACTCGGCGGCGTCATGCACCTCCACCAGCACGTCCATGCCGAGGCCGGCGGCGGCGCTCTCCAGCTCGGCGGCCAAAGCGTCGTCCAATGCCGCCATGATCAGCAGAATGCAATCGGCACCCAGCGCCCGCGCCTCCACGATCTGGTAGGGATCGAGCATGAAGTCCTTGCGCAGGGCCGGCAGCTCCACCGACGCGCGCGCCGCTTCCAGAAAGGCGTCGCTGCCCTGGAAATACTTCTCGTCCGTCAGCACCGAGAGGCAGGTCGCGCCGCCATCCGCATAGGCGCGGGCGAGGGCGGGCGGGTCGAAATCCGCGCGGATCAACCCCTTCGACGGCGACGCCTTCTTGATCTCCGCGATCAATCCGTAGCCGGTCTTGGACGCGGCCTGCAGCGCCTTGGCGAAGCCGCGCGGCGTCGATGCCGCCGCCGCCAACTGCTCCAGCTCGACGAGTGTGCGGGCCGATTTGCGCGCGGCGATCTCACTGCGCTTGTGGTCGCAGATCTCTGCCAGGACATCACGCATCAGGCGGTCTTCCGATTGGTCATCTCGATCAGCGCGTCGAGTTTCGCCTTGGCCTTGCCGCTGTCGATGGTCTCGGCGGCCAGGTCGGCGCCTTCCTTCAGGGTCGCGGCCTTGCCGGCCACGATCAGCGCGGCGCCGGCGTTCAGCAGCACGATGTCGCGATAGGCCCCCGGCGCGCCTTCCAGCACCGCGCGCAGGGCGACCGCGTTCTCCGCCGGATCTCCGCCGCGCACGGCCTCGATCGGCGCCCGCGTCAGCCCGGCATCCTCCGGTGTTACCTCGAAGGTCTCGATCCTGTCGTCCTGCAGGCTCGCCACGTGGGTCGTCCCGGACAGGGTCAGCTCGTCCAATCCGTCGCCATGCACCACCCAGGCGCGGGTCGAGCCGAGCTTGCCGAGGGTTTCCGCCATCGGCACCACCCAATCCTTGGAGAAGGTGCCGACGAGCTGGGTCTTCACCATGCCCGGATTGGACAGGGGGCCCAGAATGTTGAACAGGGTCCGGGTGCCGAGCTCCACACGCGGGCCGGCCACGTGGCGCATGGCGCTGTGGTGGCGGGGCGCCATCAGGAAGCAGATGCCGACCTCGTCGATCGCCTGCTTCACCAGCGCCATGTCGCAGTCGGTGTTCACGCCCAGATGGGTCAGCACGTCGGCCGCCCCGGAGCGCGACGACAGCGCCCGGTTGCCGTGTTTGGCGACCGGCACGCCGGCGCCGGCGATCACGAAGGAGGCGGCGGTCGAGATGTTATAGGTCTTGGCCCCGTCGCCGCCGGTGCCGACATTGTCCATGGCGTCGGCCGGCACCTCGATCTTCAGCGCCTTGGCCCGCATGGTGCGCGCCGCCCCGGTGATCTCCTCGACCGTCTCGCCGCGCACGCGCAGAGCCATCAGGAAGCCGCCGACCTGCGCCGGGGTCGCATTGCCCGACATGATGATGTCGAAGGCGCTTTCGGCCTGCTGTTCGGACAGGGGGGCACCGGTCGCGGCGTGGGCGATCAGCGCTTTCATGTCCGCCAGGTCGCCGCTCATGCCCCGGTTCTCTGCAACCGCGCCTCGATTTCCTCGATCGGCTGGATCGGTTCGCCGTTGAAGCCGGCGAGGCGCAGGAAATTGGCCAGCATGCGGTGGCCATGCTGGGAGGCGATGCTCTCCGGGTGGAACTGCACGCCGTAACAGGGGTAGTCGCGATGCTTCAGCCCCATGACGATGCCGTCCTCGGTCCAGGCGGTCTTCTCCAGCACCTCCGGCCAGCCTTCGGAGGGGACGATCAGCGAATGGTACCGCGTCACCTCGAACGGCGAGGGCAGGCCCGCGAACACGCCGGTGCCATCGTGATGCACCTCGGAGACCTTGCCATGCATCGGCACCGGTGCCCGGGTGACCTTGCCGCCGAAGGCCTGGCCCATGGTCTGATGGCCGAGGCAGACGCCCAGCATCGGGATGGTCGCCGCACAGCGCTCCACCAGTTCCAGGCAGATGCCCGCCCGGTCCGGATCGCAGGGGCCGGGGGAGATCACGATGCCTTCGGGGTTGAGGGCGATGATCTCGTCCACGGTGATCTTGTCGTTCCGCCGCACCTCGAACCGCGCACCCAACTCCCCGAGGAAGTGGTAGAGGTTGTAGGTGAAGCTGTCGTAGTTATCGATCAGCAGAAACATTTCAATCGCTTGGAGACGGTTGTTTATGTAGCGGAATAGCCGTTGCATGCTACCTTATCAACCCCGGCACCGGCAGAGAAGCGGCTAGCATGGCGGCGCAACGCAAGAGGGCCAATCGCGGCGGCAAGAAGGCGGGCACACCGGTGCGCGGAATCCTGTTACGCGCCACCCTGGCGGTGATCGTCGCCGGCGCGCTGTTCGGTGGTGGTATCGGCGTCGGCGCCTGGATTGCCGGCGGCGGGTCCGCACCGACCGGCGTCGCGAGTCGCGCGGCATCCGCGCCGGCACCGGCGCAACAGGCCGCCCCGAAGCCGTCCCATGCACCCCAGTCGAAGACCGTCCAAGCCCCGCGCGATATCCCACTGCCGAAGATGGCAAAGGCTGTCGCGGCGATGAAGCAGGCCGAGGCACCCCCGCCGACCGTCGCAGCCGCGCCTCCGGCGCCCCAGGACTTTCCGGCCTGGCGGCGGTATGCCGTCGCCGCCGACACGTCCAGTGGCGCTCCGCTGATCGCCATCGTGCTGGACGATCTCGGCATCGATACGCGGCGCTCGCGGCGTGCCGTGTTGCTGCCGGCGCCGGTCACGCTCGCCTTTCTGCCCTATGCCGACGGGCTCGAGGCGCAGACCGCCGAGGCGCGTCAGGCGGGCCACGAGCTGCTGGTCCATATCCCCATGCAGCCGCATGGCGCGGATGCCGATCCGGGTCCTAACGCCTTGGACATGCGGCTCGGCGCCATTGAGGTGCTGAGCCGCCTCGACTGGGACCTGGCGCGGTTTTCCGGCTATGTCGGCATCAACAACCACATGGGCAGTCTGTTCACCGAGAGTGAGGAGGGCATGAGACTGGTGGCGGAGGGGCTGCGCGACCGCGGCCTGATGTTCCTCGACAGCCTGACCTCGCCGAAGAGCGTGGCGGCGTCCACGGTCGCCTCCTTCGGGGTGCCGACCACGACCCGCGACGTATTCCTGGACAACACCGACACCGCCGCCGAGGTGGAACTGCGGCTCGCGCAGACCGAGAAGGTTGCCCGCAAGACCGGTACCGCGATCGCCATCGGCCATCCGCGCGATGCCACCCTGAACGTGCTGGAAGCCTGGATCCCCAAGGCCCGCGCGGCGGGCTTCGTGCTGGTGCCGCTGACCGCGATCCTGGACGTCCGCCAGGGGCTGTCGACCCAACAGGCGAGCCGGCCATGACGGCGCTCGATCTGCCGCTGGTGACCTGGCGCTGGCATCGCTGGGACCAACTCGATCGCGATCAGGTCTATGCGATCCTGAAGGCACGGGTCGACATCTTCGTGGTCGAGCAGGCCTGCCCCTATCCGGAGATCGACGGCAAGGATCCAAAGGCGCTGCATCTGCTGGGCTATGACGGCCACCCCGGCGACGGCGTGCTGTTGGCCTATGCGCGGCTGTTCGCGCCCGGCGACTATTACGACGAGCCGGCGGTCGGCCGCGTCCTGACCACGGCGGCGGCGCGCGGGCGCGGGATTGGTCGCCTGCTGATGCAGGAATGCCATCGCTTCTCGGCGGCGACCTTCGCCACCCCGGCGGTCCGGCTGAACGGACAGGGCTACCTCAAGGCGTTTTACGAGGCCCTGGGATACGTGGCCGTGAACGGGCCGTATGACGAGGACGGCATCCCGCACTACGAGATG
>JARGOG010000142.1 GCA_029212785.1 Thalassobaculaceae bacterium | reverse complement strand
AATCGAACTCGCAGGCCTGACCGATGACGATCGGCCCGGCGCCGATGATGAGGATGGAGGAGATGTCTGTACGTTTAGGCATTAACCAAGAAGCTCCCGGAACCGGGCGAAGAGGTAATGGCTGTCCATCGGGCCCGGCGAGGCTTCCGGATGGTACTGCACGCTGAAGATCGGCTTGCCGTCGACCTTGATGCCTTCCACCGAGCCGTCGAACAGCGAGCGGTGGGTGACGGTCACGCCGTCGGGCAGGCTGGCTTCCATGACGACGAAGCCGTGGTTCTGGCTGGTGATTTCCACCTTGCCGGTCTCAAGATCCTTGACCGGGTGGTTCGCACCCCGGTGGCCCATATGCATCTTCTCGGTCTTCGCCCCCAGCGCGAGCGCCAGCATCTGGTGGCCGAGGCAGATGCCGAAGATCGGCTTGCCGCTGTCGATCAGCTTCTTCAGCTCCGGCACCGCATAGACGCCGGTCGCCGCCGGGTCGCCCGGCCCGTTGGCGAGGAAGATGCCGTCCGGGCCGTGGCCGAGGATCTCGTCCGCCGTCGAACTCGCCGGCACCACCGTCACCTTGCAGCCCTGGGCCGCCAGGTTGCGCAGGATGTTGCGCTTGGCGCCGTAATCGACGGCGACCACATGCTTGGTCGGCGCCGTCATCGTGCCGTAGCCGTCGGAACTGCCGTCGTCGCCGAAGCCCCAGAGCGTGGTGTCCCAGGTATAGGTCTGGGTGCAGGAGACCTGCTTGGCGAGGTCCATGCCCTCCAGCCCCGGCCATTCGGCCGCCAGCTTCTTGAGCGCGTCGATGTCGAATTTGCCGTCGGGCGAGACGCAGAGCGCGCCATGCGGGGCGCCGATGTCGCGGATCCGTCGGGTCAGGCGGCGGGTGTCGACCCCGGCGATGCCCGGCAGATCGTGCGCCTTCAGCCAGTCGTCGAGCCCGCGCTCGGAGCGGTAGTTCGACGGATCGGTGATATCGGCGCGCAGCACGCAGCCGAGCGCGACCGGCGACACCGTTTCGTGGTCATTGACGTTGGCGCCGACATTCCCCACATGGGGGAACGTGAAAGTGATGATCTGGCCGGCATAAGACGGATCGGTCAGGATCTCCTGGTAGCCGGTCATCGAGGTGTTGAACACCACCTCGCCGACCTTGGTGACCGCGGCACCGAAGCCGCGACCGAAGATCGCCGTCCCGTCCGCCAGTACCAGAACCGCCGTAGCGTCTTGAGGGATGGCGGATGGATCAGTCATTCGGAGTCTCCGGAACAGGCGGTTACCGAGGGATGCGCGCCACCCGTCGCGCCGTGGGATCATATCCCGGAACGGCGTGCGGACGGAGGGGGCCAGTCGGTAAATTGGCCGGTTGATACGCGAGGAACGACGCGACGTCAAGCCGGAAGGTCGTCAAAAAATCGTTCAAGTTCAATGAGTTAGAAAATCGTCTCGGCATTGCAACATGAAACCGGATCGTATATTGTCGCCGCTTCCGTACTTGATGGCCGGCGGGACCCGGCGCTCGAAAGTACGGCGAACGGGCGACGACGGCCGGCAGGGCCCCCGCCAGACTCAGGGCCAAAGTGCCGGACTCACTCGGTTTCTGGGGAGAAACTGAATGTTGCGCGACCAGCTTAAGACTGCCCTTAAAGATTCCATGCTCGCGAAGGATACGCGGGCCGTGGCGACCGTGCGCCTGATCATTGCGGCCCTGAAGGACCGCGACATCGCCGCACGCGAAAAAGGCAATCTCGACGGCATAAACGAAGACGAGATCCTGTCGATGATGTCGACAATGATCAAACAGCGTCAGGAATCGATCCGGCTCTACGAGGAAGGCGGGCGCTGCGAGCTCGCCACCCAGGAGCAGGAGGAAATCGACGTCATCCGCCGCTTCATGCCCTCGCAGCTCGAGGGCAATGAGCTGGAGGAGACGATCGACAGCACGATCAAGGAGATCGGCGCCGCCGACCTGAAGGACATGGGTAAGATCATGTCGACCCTGAAGCAGCGCTATCCGGGCCGCATGGACTTCTCAAAAGCCTCCGGCATCGTGCGCCAGCAGCTGGTGTGAGGGTCCATATCCGCCCCGCGCCCGTCATTCCGGGAGCGCGCTAGCGCTACCCGGGACCACCGCTACGACCGGAAGGCTGGGTCCCGGCCCTCGCTCTGCCCAGCCGGGATCACGGCATCGGGTTGTTCCGACATAAGGTTGAAGCCGTAGGGCAGCAGGCGGTCCAGGTCGAACACGTCGCCCAAGGCATCCGCTCCGCCGCCATCGACGATCACCAAGGTTTCCGGGTCGCATCCGGCGAACTCGTGGATCATCTGGCGGCAGATACCGCAGGGCGAGCGATCGGCGACCGGCGCGTCCAGCGTCGCCACACAGCTCACCACCAACAGTTCCAACTTGCGGAACCCGAGCGACGCCGCCTGGGCGAGCGCGCTGCGCTCGGCGCAGATCGTCCCGCCGTAGCTCGCGTTCTCGACATTGGCGCCGGCGATCGTCCGGCGTTCCGGGTCGTCGGCCATGATCAGCGCCGCGCCGACCCGGAAGCCGGAATACGGCGCATGCGCACGCCCCGCCACGGCCCGGGCCGCGTCGCGCAAACCGGCGATCTCCCCGGAATCGACCGACACCCTCTTCTCGGCGATCGCCCGCCCCGGCACGGTCAGCCGGCCGAACGGTGTCGGCGTGGTCGCGTCGGGCCGGATCACCGCCGGCAGCACCAGCTCGACGCGCGCTCCCATCAGGGCTCCCCGTACACCGCGTGCGGGTCGTAGGCCTTGTCGCCGGTGGTCTCCAGCGCCACACCGCCATCGGCCTGCACGACCTTGCGGTAGAAGCAGGTCTCGTAGCCGACATGACAGGCGCCCGGCCCGACCTGCTCGACCAGCAGCAGCACCGTGTCCTGGTCGCAGTCGAGCCGGATCTCCCGGACCCGCTGCACATGGCCGCTGCTCTCGCCCTTGCGCCACATGGCCTTGCGCGATCGCGAGTAGTAATGCGCCTCCCCGGTCTCGATGGTGGCGGACAGGGCCGTGGCGTCCATCCAGGCCATCATCAGGACCTTGCCGCTCGCCGCATCGGCGGCAACCGCCGGGATCAGCCCGTCGGGACCGAATTTCGGGGCGAGGGCGCTGCCTTCCTCGATCTCGTGATGATCTCCGCGCGCGGCGAATGTGACCGTCATGTCAGCCCTTCCAGCAGCCGAACCCACATCTTCGCCCGCGGCACGAGGGAGGAAATGTAGATCTGCTCGTGCAGAGTATGCGCGCCCTCGCCGTCGGCGCCCAGGCCGTCAAGGGTCGGCACGCCGACCGACGAGGTGAAGTTGCCGTCGGAGCCGCCGCCGGTCAGCGCCGTGCTTTCCAGCACCAGGCCGGTATCGGCGACGATCTCCTTGGCCAGTTCGAACAGGCCCCAGTTGGCGTCGTTCAGCTCGTAGGGCGGGCGGTTCATGCCGCCGGTGATCTCGATGGTGACGTCCGGGTCGTAGGGCTTGCGGTCGAGGATCTTGGCGGTGATCTCCTCGCCGTCGGCCTCGGAGACGACCCGCAGGTCGATCTCGGCCCGGGCCTCGCGCGGCACCACGTTGACGCCGGTGCCGGCACTGACCAGGCCCACATTGGTGGTCACGCCGCGCGCATAGTCGGTCAGCCCCTCGATCTCCAGGATCTGGTGCGCCAGCTCCTTGACCGCGCTGCGACCGTCCTCGTGCTTGGCGCCGGAATGGGCGGGACGGCCGGTGATGGTCATCTCGAAGCGGCCGACGCCCTTGCGGGCGGTCACCAGCTTGCCGCCGTCGCGCGCCGGCTCGGTCACCAGCACATATTTCGCCTTCTTCGCCTCGGCCTCGATCACCGCCCGGCTGGTCGGGCTGCCGACCTCCTCCTCGGCGACGAACAGGAACGTCACCGGCAGCGCCGTGCCGGCCCCCATCCGGCCCAGATGCCGGTAGGCGTAATACGGCAAATAGGCGCCGGCCTTCATATCGTAAATGCCGGGGCCGTAGAGGCTGTCGCCCTCGCGGCGGATCGTGTTGGCGCCGTCCTTGGTGCCGACCGGGTGGACGGTGTCCATGTGGCTCAGCACCAGGATGCTCGGCGCGCCCTCGGTCCAGTCGGGGGTGCGCACGATCAGGTGGTCGCCGAACCCGTCCGTGCCGCCGACCCGCTCCACCGAACAGCCCGTGCCTTCCCACTGACCCTGGATTTTGTCGGCCAGCTTGTTGACCCGCACCGCATCGTGGGTCGGGGTCTCCATCTCAACCCAGTCGAGGATCCCTTCGATGATCTCTTCCTGGTCGATGGCGGGTTCGTTGTCGCGGGAGGCGGTGGTGCTCATGAACGCTCCGGGTCGGGTTGGTGGAGGAGCCCACATTTGCCGGGCCGCCGCGGCAAACGCAATGCGCAAACGCCCCTACCGCCGCTCAACTCTGCTCCAGCACGGCAGGAAATCGCCACAACGGAATTACGAAAAATCAAATATTTTATCATGTTACAATATCAACATGCCCCATCTGGCGGGGACCGGTGAGGATGTCGACCCGACAGCCCGGATCACCCTGGTGGCACCCTGGCGACCGGATCGGATCCCGGGGCCGATCGACGTCGCCACCAATTTCCGGTCGTTCCAGCCCATGGACGCGAATGCCCTCGCCTGATGGGGCGACGCGATTCAGACCCTTGAAGTCGGCCACAATTTCCATCTCAATCGATTGACCAAGCGGGATCCGCACGATTTCGCCGCCGACGACTACCCCTTCCGCACCCGGTTTCACCCTGTGCTGCGCACTGGTTCTTCTCTGGGCACGCTCCGGTCGACCGATGGAACCGTGACCGACATCGAAAGCGTTCTGGAACTCCTGACCAGAGCCTGACC
>JARGOG010000002.1:100643-166894 GCA_029212785.1 Thalassobaculaceae bacterium | reverse complement strand
AATGGCGCGGCCTATCTCACCATCAGAAATGCCGGCGGCTCTGTCGACCGGCTGGTCGCCGCCAGCACACCGGTCGCTGACCGGGCTGAGCTGCACACGCACCTGAAGGATGGAGACGTCATGAAGATGCGCGCGATCGAGGCGGTCGAGGTTCCGGCGGACGGCATGGCGATGCTGGCGCCGGGCGGCGATCACCTCATGCTGATGGGCCTGAAGGCGCCGCTGAAGGAAGGCGAGAGCTTCCCCATCACCCTCGTCTTCGAGAAAGCAGGCGAGATGACGGTGACCGTCGCCGTCGGCGGTGTCGGCGCCATGGAGGGCCAGAGCGGCAGCGGCCACCATGGTTCCCACGACATGAAGAAAAAGAGCAACTGAACGCTTCTTCCCCCATAGCGCATCCGACTTCCCGGACGGCCCGCCGGGTCGCTTCGGGAAGTCGGTTTAGTTCAAAGGGATGATCCGGCGAAGGCCGCCAGCATCGCCTCCAGATCGGCCCACAGGTCCTCGGGCGCCTCCAGGCCGATATTGATGCGGATCAGCGGGCCCGCATGCGGCCAAGGCACCACGGTACGGTCGGCTGTCACCGCCGCCGGCGCGATCAGGCTGCGGGTCCCGCCCCAGGAGGCGCCGATGGCAAAGACCTTGAGCGCCGACAGCGCCGGCTCCATTCGCGCATCCATTCCCGGCTTCAGGACAATGCTGAACACGCCGGCCGATCCGGCGAAGTCGCGCGCCCAGATGTCATGCCCCGGACAGGACGGCAGGGCCGGGTGCAGCACGGTCTCCACCGCCGGATGACCGGCGAGGCGGCGGGCGAAATCCTCCGAGACCCGGCCCATATGGGCAAGCCGCACGGCCATGGTCTCCAGCCCCCGCAGCGCCAGCGCCGCCTCGTCCGGCGAGACGCCGATGCCGAGATCGCGCAGAACCAGCTTGATCCGGTCGCGCAGAACCGGATCGGCGACGGTAATCGAACCCATCAGCAGATCGGAATGGCCACCCACATACTTGGTCAACGCCTCGACCGCGACGTCGACGCCGTGGGCCAGCGGCTTGAACAGCAGCGGCGTCGCCCAGGTATTGTCACAGCCGACCAGCACGCCCTTCTCCTTGGCGACTGCGACGATCGCCGGGATGTCCTGCACCTCCATGGTGCCGGACCCGGGGGATTCGACCCAGATCAGTCGCGTCTGCGGCCGAATCAGGGCGGCGATCCCACCCCCGACCATCGGGTCGTAGATCGTGTGGTCGACACCGCGCGGCGCCAGATAGTTGACGGCGAGACTGCGCACCGGTCCATAGGCGTTGTCCGGGATCAGCACGTGGTCGCCCGGTTGCAGGAAGGTCAGCATGACCAGGCTGATCGCCGCCTGTCCCGACGGCACCAGGATCGTGCGCGCGCCGCCATGCAACGCGGTGAGTTGCGCCTCCAGAGTGCGGGTGGTCGGCGTGCCGTGCAGACCGTAAGTGTAGTCGTCGAACCCCCGCTTGCTGCGGTTCAGGAAGGACTCGCCATCCTCGTAGACGATGGTCGACGCCCGGTAGGTCGGCACGGCAAGGCTGGCGAAGCCGTCGAGCGGTGCGGCGGGGTGCTGAACGCAGCGAGTCTGGTCGCGCATGGTTGTCTCCTCAAGGGGTCACCCGTGCTAGCGCCGGTGGAGCGCCGCGTACACTGACGTCGGCGCATGAGTTGATGCGCAAACCTGATGGTACTTCCCCCGCCCGCCGTCACCGCGCCGCCATCAAGGCGTCGATGAAGATGCGCACGATCTCCGATTTCGGCCGGTCGGACGGCAGGATCAGCAGGCTGCGGATCTGCACGCCCGGTTCAAACGGGCGCAGAACCACACGCGACGGGTCCAGCCCGTCGACCGCCGCCGGGCTGACCAGCCCGACACCGACCCCCTCGGCCACCAGCGCGTATAGGGTGGAGGCATAGATCGTCTCGACCACGATGTCCGGCGTCACCTTCTCCGCCGCCAGCAGGGCGTCGAGCCGCTGGCGCGCCCGGTCCTCGGGCACATAGGCGACGAAGGGGAGGCCCTGCAGATCGGCTGGGACGACGACCGGCTTGTCGGCCAGCGGATGACCCAGCGGGATCGCGCAGAGCGCATCGCGGCTGAGGAAGACCTGATGGGCGACGCCGGTCGTATCGATCTCGTCGGCGGCGAGGCCGACATCAAACTGACCGGAGGCGACGAGATCGCGCACCTCACGCGAGGACAGCACCATCAGGGTAACCCGGACCTCCGGGTGATGGGCGCGGAACCGGCCGATCGCGCGCGGCACCAGAGATCCACCGAGCGCCGACAGCGAGGCGACCCGCAACTCCCCCGACCCCCTGTCGCGGATACGCGCGGCCGAGGCACGGATCGTGTCGATCCCCTGGAACGCCGCCTCGACATCGGCATAGAGCAGCCGCGCCTCGGGCGTCGGCACCAACCGGTTTCGGATGCGGGCGAACAAGGGGAAGCCGACGGACCGCTCAAGTTCCGCGATGGTCCGGCTGACCGCGGGCTGGGTCACGCCGAGGGACTCAGCCGCCCGCGAGGCGGTGCCGCAGCGCATCACCGCGGCGAATGTCTCGATCTGTCGGAGGTTCATGCGCGCCTGTCGTCTCCCGGCTTCTCTGCCGTGCAGTCTATATCCTGCGCCGTGCCCCCGCCGCCACGGCGTTGCCGCCGCAAGGCCGAGAGCGGTTTGCAACCGAGGACGAATTGCTTACTCTTTCGCCGTCCGCCGTCCCGACCCGGGAGACGCCGGACATGATGGCAGGAAGAGGCGACAATGAGCATGACGACCGCAACGATCCGCGTGACGGGCTCCCGGCTGGCACCGGCGCTGTTCGCCGCCTGTCTCGGCCTGACGGTTCTGTTCGTCGCCGGCCATGTACAGACGGCGACCCTGCACGGCGCGGCGCACGACACCCGCCACGCCAATGGCTTCCCCTGCCACTGACGCTTTTCCCGCGATGTTCTCCCGCATCCTGACCAGCGCCCTGCTCGCCGGCGCCGGCGCCGGGTTGATCGCAGCATTCCTTCAGCTCTGGTTCTTGCAGCCGGTCCTGCTCCACGCCGAACTCTACGAACAGGGCCGATTGGTGCATTTCGGCGCCGCATCCGCCGTGCCCGCGCACCTGGATCTCGGCGGACTCGATCCGCTGCGCGACGGGCTGACGCTCTTCTTCACCCTGCTGATCTATGCCGGCTATGCCCTGCTGCTGGTGGCGCTGATGTCCCTGGCAGAACAGCGCGGGGTGGCGATCACGGCCCGCAGCGGCCTGGTCTGGGGCCTCGCCGGGTTCGCGGTTCTGCATCTGGCGCCCGGATTCTCGCTGGCGCCGGAGGTCCCCGGTGTGGCGGCGGCGGCTGTCGGGCCACGACAGATCTGGTGGTTCGTCACGGTCTTCGCCGCCGGCGGGGCGGCCTGGCTGATCGCATTCGGCGGCTCCTGGCGCGCCTGGGGAGCGGCCGTCCTCCTGCTGCTGGCCCCGCATGTCGTCGGCGCGCCGGAGCCCGACCACTTCGCCGGTACGGCGCCGCCCGAGCTGGCCGCCCTGTTCGCCGCCCGCAGCTATGGCGTGGCCATGGCCGGCTGGGTTCTGCTGGGCGTTCTGGCCGGGTATTTCTGGTCGCGCGAGGCGGCATGACCCGATCCGTCGCCCTATTCCTGATCGGATTGTTCTTCGGCGGCGGCGCCGGTTTCCTGCTGGCCGCGTCCTATGGAATCACGCTGGACGGCCACGAACACGGCGACCCCGCGCAGCACATGTCCGGGAGCGAGCATGGTGGCGTCGACCGTCATCATGCCGACCCGCTGGTGCTCCCCGACGATGGGACGGCACCGACGCTGGCGATCGACCTGGTGTCCGATCAGGCCGGCGGCTGGAACCTGCATATCCGGACCACCGGCTTCACCTTCGCCCCCGAACATGCGGGCGGCTCCCCCGTTCCGGGCGAGGGGCATGCCCATGTCTATGCCAATGGGGAGAAGCTCGGTCGGATCTACGGAACCTGGAGCCATCTCGGCGCCCTGCCGCCGGGCAAGGTCACGGTGACGGTCACCCTGAACACCAACGACCACCGCCCGATCGTCATCGACGGCGCACCGCTGGAAGCGTCGCTTACGATCCGGAACTGACGTCGCCGAGCAGATAGGCGAGGAACGCTTCCGCCGGCCGTGCCAGGGCCGAGCGTTCGCGAACACCGAGCAGGAACGGTCGACGCGACCACGCCTCCAACAGCGGGATCACCGCGATACCGTCGACCTCGGCATACGGAGCGGCAACCGCGTGGGGCAGGATGCCGACGCCGAGCCCGGCGGCCGCCATCCGCCGCACCGCCTCGAAACTGCGAACCCGGAACGCCACGGTAAGACGCCCGCCCGCTTCTTCCGCCCTGGCACAGACCTGGGCGAACAGGGAACTGCCGTCCTCCAACCCGACATGCGGCTCGTCGAGAAGGTCGCGCAACGCCAGGGATTCCGCTCCCGCCAGCCGATGGCCGGACGCCAGCACCACGCAGAGGGAGTCGGTGCGGAAGGCGAAGGTCTCGAGATCGTCATGCGGCACGCTGGCAGCGAAAATGCCGATATCGACATGGCCCTCCAGCACGTCGCGCACAATCTCGTCCGACACCCCTTCCTTCACGTCGAAGCGGATCTCGGGCGTGGCTGCACGGAAGCGGGAGAACAGGTCGGGCAGGAACTGGTTCACCGCCGACGGGTTGGCGGCGACCCGCACCAGCCCCCGAGCGCCGTCGGAGAACTGCGCCATGTCCTCGGACACCCGCTCGGCCAGGCGCAACAGATTCTGGGCATGGACCGCCAGCACCCGGCCGGCGGAGGTCGGCTCCACCCCGCGGACATCGCGATACAGCAGGCGGGTGCCGAAAAGATGTTCAAGATCGGTGATGCGGCGGCTGATCGCGGAGATCGCGATATGCGCCTCGGCCGACGCCGCCGACAGCGAGCCGAGCCGGACCGCCGCCTCGAACAGGCGCAGCGACGTCAGTCCGAGATCGGCCCTGGCGCGCCCGCTGCTTCTCACGCCGCACGCAGGGCCCGTCGGCGAGGAACGGCACGGAGATGCCCGCCGGTCTCCGCGCCCGGCACCTCGGCCACGACCCCCGCCGCATCCAGCAACCGATCCAGATCGACGCCGGTGGCGATCCCCATATTCTCGAAGGTGAACACCAGGTCCTCGGTCGCCGTATTGCCGGTCGCTCCGGGGGCGAAGGGGCAACCACCAAGACCGGCAGCGGCGGAATCAAACACCCGGATGCCGGCCTGATAGGCGTAGAGCGCGTTCGCCACGCCAAGGCCGAAGGTGTCGTGGCCATGATAGGCCCAGCCGATATCGGCCCCCGAGAACCGCTGGACCGCCGCGCCGCAGACCGCCGCCACCTGATCCGGAATGGCCCGACCCGTGGTATCGCAGAGTCCGAACTCCACCGGCGCGCCGAAGCCGAGCACGGTCTCGATCGCGGCATAGACCGCGTCCGGATCGGTCGTGCCCTCGAACGGACAGTCGAACACCGTCGCCAGATTGGCACGCAGCCGGAAACCCGGCACATCGCGGCCGTGGGCGATCACCTCGGCAAGCTGTCCGATCGAGGTCTCGACCGGGCGGCGGACATTGGCGGCGTTGTGGCTCTCGGAGATCGAGAACACATAGACGATGTCGGCAATCCCGGCGGCGAACGCATCCTGGGCTCCGCGCAGGTTGGGGACCAGGGTCGACAGCCGGACATCGTCCCCGACCTTGGCGCGCCGATGCACCTCGGCGGTGTCCGCCATCTGCGGCACGTGGACCGGGCTCACAAAGGCGCCGGTCTCGATCCGCTTGACCCCGGCCGCTGCCAGAAGCTCGACGACCCGGACTTTGGTGTCGGTCGGGATCTGCTCGCGGATGACCTGGAATCCGTCGCGCGGGGCGACGTCGCAGATGTCGACGGGATCGGTCATAGGACACCTTCCTTCTTCAATGCCTGGATCTCCGCGCCGCTCATGCCGAGCAGCTCGGTGAGAACTTCTTCCGTGTGGGCGCCGACGGCCGGACCCGCCCAGCGCACACCGCCGGCGGGACCACCGGTCATTCCCGGCACCACGCCCGGATGCAGCACCTCACCGAGCCGCGGATCGGCGACCCTGCGGACCATGCCGCGGTCGACGAATTGCGGATCGGCGGCGATGTCGGCGATGTCGTAGATCCGCGAGCACGGCACGTCCGCCGCCTCGACCTTGGCCGCTACCGCATCCAGCGTCATCCCGGTCGTCCAGTGCGCGATCGCGGCGTCGAGCTCGGCCGCATGCCGCACCCGGCTCGGATTGTCGGCGTAACGCGGATCGTCGGCCAGGTCCTGGCGCCCCATGGCCATGCACAGGCGGCGGAACAGGGCGTTCGAGTTGGCGGCGATCAGGAACCAGCGTCCGTCCGAGGTCGGGTAGGCGTTGGACGGCGCGTTAGTCGGCAGGGTCGAACCGGTCGGCTGGCGGATCGCACCGGTGACACCGTATTCCGGCAGACACCCCTCGAGCAGGCTGAGGATGCTTTCGGTCAGCGCCACGTCGACTCCGCGTCCGGGCCGGCCTTGCCCCCGGCTCTTCTCGAATAGGGCTGCAAGCAGGCCGATGGCGCCGTAGAGCCCGGCCACGCTGTCGCCGATGGAGATGCCGGTTCGCACCGGCGGCAGGTCGCTTACGTCCGGCGGATGGCCGGTCAGGTGGCGCAGACCGCCGACCGCCTCGCCGATCACGCCGAACGCGGCCCGGTTGTGCCCCGGCCCGGTCTGGCCGTAGCCGGAGATCTGCACGACGATCACCTCCGGGTTGACCGCCTTCATGTCCTCCGGCCCGAGCCCCCAGGAGGCGAGCTGGCCCGGCTTGAAGTTCTCCACCACCGCATCGACCCCGGCGATCAACCGCTTCACCAGCGCGATGCCTTCCGGTTTCTTCAGATCGGCGGTGATCGAGCGCTTGTTACGGCCATGGACCGACCACCAGATCGAGTCCCGCTCGCCCTCCGGAATGATGCCCCAGGTACGGACCGGATCGCCGCGCCCCGGCGGTTCGACCTTGATGACATCGGCGCCGAGATCCGCCAGCACCCGGGTCGAGAACGGGGCAGCGATGAAATGGCCGAGTTCCAGAACGCGCAGGCCGCTCAGCGGCCCACCCTGGTCGTCGCCGGATGGCGCTTCAATAGGGGGCTCCATGGTCGATACGCTCTCTCAGCTCCGCCGGGGATCATCGGTGGAGGAACTATAGGACAAGCCAATATTTGCTGAAATTAGCAATATTGGAATATTAAATTCTCATTTTGAGAAATATCGATTTATTAGATTTCGCAGCTCCCGGATCGCCCGCCATCCGCCACGCTCACCCCGCTCGGGGCCGGACTCACCGGTCGAGCCGCACGGTCCGCAGCCGCAGCGCGTTGGCGATCACCGACACCGAGGACAGGCTCATCGCCACCGCCGCGACCATGGGCGAGAGCAGGATGCCGAACAGCGGATAGAGGATACCGGCGGCGATCGGCACGCCGGCGGCGTTGTAGACGAAGGCGAAGAACAGGTTCTGGCGGATGTTGGCCATCGCCGCCTGGGCCAGGATCCGGGCGCGCAGGATCCCGGTCAGATCGCCCTTCACCAGGGTCACGCCCGCGCTCTCGACCGCGACATCGGCGCCGGTGCCCATGGCGATGCCGACATCGGCGGCGGCGAGCGCCGGCGCGTCGTTCACCCCGTCGCCGGCCATCGCCACCCGCAGCCCCTGGGCCCGCAGGTCCTCGACCAGCGCGCCCTTGCCCTCCGGGCTGACCTCGGCGCGCACCTCGTCGATGCCGAGATCGCGCGCGACGGCCTCGGCCGTGCGCCGGCTGTCGCCGGTCGCCATGACGATCCGCAGTCCCGCGTCGTGCAACGCGCGGATCGCCGCCGGGGTGGTCTCCTTGACCCGGTCGGCGACGGCGATCAGTCCCGCCGCCGTGCCATCCACCGCCACGAACATGGCCGTGCGGCCCTCGCCCTGCAGCCTTTCTGCGGTTTCGGCCAGAGCACCCGGTTCGACGCCGATCTCCGCCATCATCGCCTGGTTGCCGAGCACCACCTGATGGCCGGAGACGGTTCCGCGCACGCCCTTGCCGGTGACCGCCTCGAAATCGGCGGCCGCCGATAGTGTGGCCCCGCGCTCCTCCGCACCGGCGAGGATCGCCTCGGCCAGCGGGTGCTCCGAGCCGCGTTCCAGGGAGGCGACCAGGGACAGCAGCTTCGTTTCGTCCATCCCCTCGGATGCAATCACATCGGTCAGGGTCGGCTTGCCTTCGGTTAGGGTACCGGTCTTGTCGACGATCAGCACATCGACCTGGGCGAACCGCTCCAGCGCCTCGGCGTCGCGGATCAGCACGCCGGCCTGGGCGCCGCGGCCGGTCGCCACCATGATCGACATCGGCGTGGCCAGACCGAGCGCGCAGGGGCAGGCGATGATCAGCACGCTGACGGCGGCGACCACGGCGTAGGACAGCGCCGGGCTTGGCCCGAATACCAGCCAGACGGCAAGCGCGACCAGCGACACCGCCACCACACCCGGCACGAAGTACCCTGCGACCCGATCCGCCAGCGCCTGGATCGGCGCGCGGCTGCGCTGCGCCTTGGCCACCATATCGACGATGCGGGACAGTACCGTGTCGGCCCCGACCTTCTCCGCGGTCATCACGAAACTGCCGGACTTATTCAGGGTACCGCCGGTGACCACGTCGCCCGCGCCCTTCTCCACCGGCACCGGCTCGCCGGTGATCATGCTTTCATCGACCGAAGAACGGCCCTCGACGACCACGCCGTCCACCGGCACGCTTTCGCCCGGTCGCACGCGCAGCCGGTCGCCCGCGCGGATCTCCTCAACCGGTACATCGGTCTCGCCGTCGGGGCTCACCCGCCGAGCGGTCTTCGGTGCCAGATTGAGCAGCGCGCGAATGGCGTCGCCGGTACGTTCACGGGCCGACAGTTCCATAACCTGACCGACCAGGACCAGGATCAGGATGACGGCCGAAGCCTCGAAATAGACGGGTGCCTGGCCATGGTGGTCGAGCAGCGCGGGCGGGAAGATGCCCGGCGCGAACAGGCCGAGCAGGCTGAACAGATACGCCGCCCCGGTGCCGAGCATGATCAGCGTCCACATGTTCGGGCTACGGTTCACGATCGACGACCAGCCGCGCCTGAAGAACGGCTGCGCCAGCCAGACCACCACCGGTGTGGCCAGCAGGAACTGCAGCCAGAGGTGCAGAACCGGGCCGAGCCACTCCTGGAACGGCACGCCGATATGGCTGCCCATTTCGAGCACGAAGACGGCACCGGCCAGCGGCGCGCCGATCCACAACCGGCGACGGAAATCGACGAGTTCGGGGTTCGGCCCGGCATCGGCGCTCGGCGTCATCGGCTCAAGTGCCATGCCGCAGATCGGGCAATCGCCGGGCGCGTCGCGGATGATCTCCGGATCCATCGGGCAGGTGTACTGGGTCCCGTCCGGCATCGGCTCGGGGGCCTGCCGGTCGCCGAGATACCCGTCGGGCGCCGCCTCGAACGTGTCTTGGCAGCGCGACGAGCAGAAATAGAACCGCTCGCCCGCATGCTTGGCCATATGGGCGGCGGTGCTGCGGTTGACTGTCATGCCGCAGACCGGGTCCTTGGCCTCGATATAGTCGTCCGGCGCGGCGGCGAACCTGTCCCGACAGCGCGCGGCGCAGAAATGATAGGTGTGGCCCGCATGCGCGTGGGTCGGCCTGCCCGCATGCGGATCGACCGTCATGCCGCAGACGGGATCGCGGACTATCTCTGCACCGCCGTGATTGTGCGCGTTCATCTCAGCCTCGCAATTCTGGAGGTTGAGAGATGGGGCTTCCTGTCACTGGAAGGTCAAGGGCAACCTCAAAAGAAGATCGCCTTCGCCCCCATCCACAGGCCCATGGCGATCATCATCAGGTTCTCGGTCAGCGACACGAAACCCAGCGGCACCGAGCTGTCGCCGCCCACACAGGCGCATTTCAGCTCCCGCTTGTCGATGTAGACCGCCTTGAACACGCTGACCGCGCCGACCAGACCGATGAACAGCGCCACCGGGGCCGAGATCCAGGTCAGCACACCCGCCAGCATGAGCACGCCGGCGCCGGTCTCGGCATAGGGGTAGAGATAGCCGTAGGGTACCCATTTCTGGGCCAGCAGGTCGTAATTCAGGAACATGGTGGAGAAGCCCTCCGCATCCTTCAGCTTCTGCAGGCCGAGCAGGACCATGGAGATCGCCACGAACCATTCCACGGTGCCCGGAATCAGGACCTCGCCTCTCACCAGCCAGGTCAGCGCCCCCGCCATCAGCGCGGCCACGGCGAACAGGGCGACGATCGGCCGGTAGGTCATGTCCCGGTCCGGGTCGTCGAGACCGAAATGGACGCGCAGATCGTCATAGCCGCCGATCCGCTCCTCGCCGATGAAGGTTTGCGGCGTGGTCTCGACCCCATGCTTGGCCGTGAAGGCGTCGACCGCATCGCGGGTGGTGAGGTGGTGGTCTTCCACCTCGTAACCCTTGCGTTCCAGCAGAAACTTCGACTTCCGGCCGAACGGGCAGAGGTGATCGGGCATCACCATCCGGTACAGGCGGGCGGTTTGCGCGGCCATGGGACTCTCCGTCGGTTAAGGGGGCCTCCCCTGGTCAACGGGCAGGCGACGGGTCGGGTTCCGAGATCGGTGGCGCCGCTTGACCTTCCAGTAATGGGAAGGCCTACCTATCTGTTCCGGCACCTTGCTGAAGGATGAACATCATGAACATCGGAGAGGTTGCGGAGCAGAGCGGCCTGCCGGCCAAGACGATCCGCTATTACGAGGACATCGGTCTGGTCCGCCCCGCGCGGGGGGAGAACGGATACCGCGCGTTCGGGGAAACGGACGTGCACAAGCTGGTCTTCCTGGCCCGCGCGCGCTCGCTGGGATTCACCATCGAGGACTGCCGCGCCCTGCTGGCGCTGTACGAGGACAGGGCGCGCGCCAGTGCGGACGTGAAGCAGGTCGCGCAGGAGCATCTCGGCAGCATCGAGCGCAAGATCACCGAGCTGCAGGCGATGCACGCGACCCTGTCGGACCTGGTGCATCGGTGTCATGGCGACGACCGACCCGGGTGCCCGATCCTGGAAGATCTGGCGGGGCGGGGGTGAGGTTGGTTTGAAGACGTCGCCCTCTGTCACTCCCCGGAATAAATCGGGGGAGTGAGTGAGGTAAGAGGGGCCGGAGCGATCTCTCTCCCCAATCGTCTTCCCGGCCTTGCGCCGGGATCCGGGATCAGGGTCGCTGGAGCGTCTCCGCAAAGGCCGGAAACGCTCCAACAAGCCTTACCCTGCCCCCCTCCGGCGCGGGGCCGGGGAGAGGGTGTGGTCGTTGGCCGAGACCTCAGCTCGTCGTGGTCCAGCCGGAGACGGCTTTCACTTCCAGGAACTCGGTGAGGCCGTACTGGCCGCCCTCGCGGCCGTTGCCGGACTGCTTGTAGCCGCCGAACGGGCTGCCCGGCGCGCGGGGAGCGCCGTTCGCCACCACCATGCCGGCGCGGAGCTGACGGGCGACGCGCTGGGTGCGGGCACTGTCGCCGCTCTGCACGTAGTCGGTCAGGCCGTAGCTGGTGTCGTTGGAGATCCGGACCGCGTCGTCCTCGCTGTCGAACGGGATCATCGACAGCACCGGGCCGAAGACCTCCTCGCGGGCGATCCGCATGTCGTTGTTCACATCGGCGAACACGGTGGGGCGCACGAAATAGCCCCGGTTGAACCCGTCCGGACGCCCCGGTCCGCCGGCCACCAGCCGCGCACCCTCGTCGATGCCGGCCTGGATCAGGTCCTGCACCTTGTTGAACTGCAGCTCGGAGACGAGCGGGCCGATGTGGTTGCCATCCTCGCTCGGCAGGCCGACCGCGGTGCTTTCCGCCGTCGCGCGGGCAACCTCGACGGCGTCGTCATAGACCGAGCGCTCGACCAGCATCCGGGTGGGTGCGTTGCAGGATTGGCCGGTGTTGTTGAAGCAGTGGATGGCACCCCGCTTCACCGCCTTCTGCACGTCGGCATCGGCGAAGACGATGTTCGCGCCCTTGCCGCCGAGTTCCAGCGCCACGCGCTTCACCGTCTCGGCCGAGGCCTGGGTGACGGCAACGCCGGCACGGGTCGAGCCGGTGAAGCTCATCATGTCGATATCGGGATGGCGGCTCATCGCCTCGCCGACGGTCGGACCATCGCCGTTCACCAGGTTGAAAACACCCTTGGGGAACCCGGCCTCGTCCATGAACTCGGCGAAGAGCAGGGACGACATCGGCGCGATCTCCGACGGCTTCAGCACCACGGTACAGCCGACACCGACGGCCGGGACGACCTTGAGGGTCACCTGGTTCATCGGCCAGTTCCACGGGGTGATCAGACCGCAGACGCCGATCGCTTCGTGGATGATGAACTCGTCCGGCGTGTCGTCGCGCAGCTGGTGCTCGAACTTGAACTCCTTCAGCGCGCGGATGAACGCCTTGATGTGGCCAAGACCGGCGGCGGCCTGAGCCGTCGTCGCCAGCTTCTTCGGCGCACCCATCTCGGTGGAGATCGCCTCCGCCATTTCACCGATCCGGCGCTCGTACACCTCGGCCAGTTTCTCGACCTTGGCGATCCGTTCCGCCAGGGGCGTCTTGCTCCAGCCGTCGAACGCGGCCCGCGCGGCACCGACCGCCTTGTCCACGTCGGCCTTCGCGCCGAGCGAGATCACACCGAAGGCGGTCTCATCCGCCGGGTTGATGACATCGAAATCCTTGGGCGTGATGGGGGGGACCCAGGCGCCGTTGATGTAGAAATCGGTCTTGCGCAGCATTGTTTTTCCTCCGACAGGACGTCGCGGTCTGGTTGGACGCCGAGCATGGGGCACCGGGCGCCATCGACCGACATGTGGGGTGCAGGCGGCGGCAGTTAAACGGGACTGCGGCAAACGGTCAATGCGAATGATTCGCAATAAAGGGCCGAATCAGGTCAGATCGCCTCAGCCCGGATCTGCGCCCAGGTCTGCCGCATCCACGCGACGCAGTCGACGGCCTGCTCGAACAGCGAGTAGCGGCAGCCTCCGCCGTAATCCGGATTGGGAATGAACTCGGTGGAGATCTGGCCGAGCTTGGCCTTGGGGTCGCGGGCATGGTGGCGCATCAGAATGCGCAGGCCTTCCTTCCACGGCTCCAGCAGGCTCTCGTCCCAGTCGGCGTGGTACTCGCCGGGCTCGGGCCGCTTGAACGGGTACTGGATGCCGCGCCCGACCGAGCCGTCCGGGTGATGGGCCAGCGTGTTCTTCGGATTGTTCGGGATCGCCGCGCGGGCGTGGCAGTGCTTCACCCAGCCGGAGGTCACCCATTCCTCGATCACGTTGCCCGGCTTGAACGGGTCGAGCACCAGCGCGCCCGAGGCGATCTTGGCGTCGGTGCCGAAGATCTTCTGTTCGTCCGGATTGTCGATCTTGAAGATCACATGGCTGTGGTCGAGGGTCATGTTGAACTCGACCCCGCGCGCCTCGACCATCCGCGCCACCGTGGCGACACGGGGGAAGTCCTCCGACCACATGTTCACATGCACCTCGAAGCAGGGCACGCAGCCATATTTCTCGCCAAGCTCGGCGGCGTCGAGATAGGCGGCCATCACCTCGTCGTCGGTGACAACGTGTCCGTCGGCATGGCGCAGCTTGATCTGGGTGTTGTGGACCAGGGAACCGAGCTCGGCGCCGAGCCTCACATTGCGCTCCAGCAGCCCCTCGTCGTCGCCCAGCTCGTAGAACCAGCCGCCGGCGCGGACCGGCAGGCCGGTCTCCGCCGAGCCGGCCTTGAAGTCGTCGATCTGATCGGGGTCCGGAGTCTTGTCGACATAGTCGAAGACGCCGGCCTCCTTCACCATGCGGAAGCGCGTGCGCACATCCGGCATGGGGTCGGCATCCACATGCCGGATCCCGTTGGTCTGGATCCCGAACAGCAGGTCGTTGGCCATAAGTTCCCTCCGAACGCGCCGCACCCGTTCCGGCTCGTTGCGGCCGGTGCCTCGGGCGGCGGTCAGCGCATCCTAAGGAACCTTACGGCAGGGGTGGAGCCTCATTCGGCAGGTCGGCGCCGCCGGTGCCGTCGGCCTCCACGAACCAGTCGCCCATCACCGAGGAGGTGACGAAGACTGTGTCGTCGCGCTTCACCAGCAGATCGAGCGCCCGCTCGAAGAAATGCGCCACATGGGGCACGCCGATCAGATGCGGATGCAGGGCGAGCGTCATGACCCGCGGGTTCTGTTCCAGCTCCGGCTCCAGTGTGGCGATCGTGGCCTCCACCCGCTTGTAGAACTCGTCGGTGGAGCCGTTCTGAACCGCGTAGATCGGCACGTCGTTCAGCTCCATCGTGTAGGGCAGACCGACCATCGGCCCATGGATCGTGCGCATCCAGACCGGCAGGTCGTCGACCACCCAGTCGTGCAGGAACTCGATCCCCTCCTCCTTCAGGATGTCGACCGTGTCGAAGCTCTCGCCGATCCCCGGGCCAAGCCAGGCGCGCACCTTTTTGCCGTCCGCCGCCTTCAGCCGGTCGAGGCTTTTGCGGATCACCGCGCGCTCGTCATCGGCCTGTTTGAGCGACTGCTGGAACCAGCCATGGCCGACCAGTTCCCACTCGGCCTCCACCACCGCGTCCATCAGGGCCGGATAGGCGTCGGCAACCTGGGCGTTGATCAGGGCGGAGGCGGGCAGGCCGCGCTCGGCCAGCATCCGCATGATCCGCGGCATGCCGACCCGCAGACCGTATTCGACCCAGGAGAAGTTCGGCACGTCCGGCGGGGCGATCTGGGCGCCGTGCGGCGGCGGGATGATCCCGCGCGGCATCGGCCGGTTGATCGGCCAGTACTCGATGTTCATGGCCACATGGACGATCAGCGGCTTGCCGCCCAACGGCGCCAGCTTCCGACGCTTATCGGCCAGTTCGAACGGAATGCGCGGATTGGGCCACATGGCGACGATCCTCCTGTCGACGATCAGTTGACGTGCAGGCGCAGGGCCCCAGGCTTCCACTGGACCCGGACGGCGGCGCCGGCGGGCGGCTCGGGCGTGTCGGACTCGCCGACGATCCGGGCCACCATCTCGGTCCCGTCGGCCAGCGCCACCCGATGCGACAGCGTAAGTCCGAGATAGACGCTTTCGGTATAGGTCCCGGCGAGCGACCGGCCGTCCGCCGGGGCGGCACCCTCGGCCGGCACCATCTCCACCAGCTCGGAGCGGATCGACAGGGCGACCGTCTCGCCGGAGCGGACCGGCAGGTCGCGGCGATCCACCGCCAGCGCCTGGCCGCAGACCTGGACCGTGACCGTATCGCCCTCCACCGCCGCGACGGTGCCGGACAGCAGGTTGTTCTCACCGACGAAGCTGGCGGTGAAGCGGCGTTCCGGCGTGCGGTAGATGTCGCGCGCCGCCCCCTGCTCGACCAGTTCGCCATCGGCGATCAGGGCGATGCGGTCGGCCACCGTCATCGCTTCTTCCTGGTTGTGGGTGACGTGGATGAAGGTGATGCCGACCTTCTCCTGCAGGTGCTTCAGCTCCAGGCACATGTCCTTGCGGAGCTGCGCGTCGAGCGCGGCGAGCGGCTCGTCCAGCAGCAGAATGTTTCGGCCCAGCACCAGGGCGCGGGCGAGCTGCACGCGCTGCTGCTGGCCGCCGGACAACTCGTGCGGCCGCCGGTTCTCGTATCCCGATAGGCCGACCATCTCCAGCATGGCCACGCTCTTGTCGCGCACCTCGGCCTTCGGCAGCTTGGCGAGGCTGAGGCCATAGCCGACATTGCCCAGCACCGTCATGTGCGGGAACAGGGCATAGGCCTGGAACACCATGGAGGTCGGCCGCTTGTCGGGGGGCAGGTGCGATACCTCCTGCCCGTTCAGCCAGACCTGGCCGCTGGACGGCTTGTGGAACCCGCCGATGGTGCGCAGCAGGGTGGTCTTACCGCCGCCCGACGGGCCGAGCAGGACGAAATACTCGCCGGCCGCGATCGACAGATCGACGCCCTTCAGGGCCTGGACGCTGCCGTAGTTCTTGCAGAGCTGCCGGACCTGGACGGCGGGGGTGTTGGCGTTCATCGGCGTACTCTCATCAGGCGGGCTCTCATCAGGCGGGGGCTGTGTTCGGTTCGGCGACCGGCTGCGCCTTGCGGGCGGCGACCTCGGACCGCATCAGGGTGACGACGATGATCCCGCCGATCAGCGCGATGGCCACGAAGCTGACGAAGCTGGACATCGCGTAGGACTGCTCCGACATGCCGGAGTTCAGCATCTGGCTGACCAGCACGGTGGTGAAGGTGTCGAAGCCACCCTTCAGCAGGCTGGTCCGGGTGTATTCGTTGAAGCAGAGGATCACGGTGAAGGCCGAGGCGCTGAACACGCCGGCGCGGATCTGCGGGAATTCGATGTCCCAGAATGCCCGCCAGCCGCTGGCGCCACAGGCGCGGGCCGCCTCGGTCTGCTCCTTGTTGTAGCGGCCCATGGTGATCAGGATCACCACGAAGGCGTAGGGGATGGTGTAGATGACCAGCCCGATCAGCGCGGTGCTGAAGCTGAGCCGGAACCAGCCGTCCATGAACGACACTCCGGCCAGCGCACCCAGCCACTGGAACGTGAAGTTGACGTTCTTGAAGAACACCAGCAGGGCGGCGCTGAGGATGTCGGGGGCGACGAAGAGCGGCGCCAGCATCAGGAACACCACCGGCACCTTGGCCCGGGTCGCCTTGTAGAACTTGGCCGCCATCAGGGCCATCGGGATGGTGAGCACGGTCGTCATCGCCGCGAGCATCAGCGTCCAGCGCAGCGCGTTCATGAGCTGCGCGTCGGCGAAGATCAACCCGTACCACCGGGTGGTGAAGACATACTGCGCCGCGCCGAACCCGTTCTCGTTGAACGAGATGTACATGACGTAGAACACCGGGCTCATCAGTGTCGCCACGACGAGCAGCAGATAGGCCCATTTGGTCCGGTGCAGCCAAATATTCGCGTAATCGTCCATGATCCCGCCCCTCAGTTCATCGGTGCCAGGATCTTCGTCAGGTCGAACAGCCGGTGGCCGACATAGAGCAGCCCCATCAGCGTCGCCATCATGATCGCGCTGACCGCCATCGCCAGCGGGAAGTCGAGAGCGCTGATCGCCTGGGTGGCGATCAGCCCGGCATTCACCGCGCCTGGTCCACCCAGGATATTCGGGATCAGGGCGACACCGATGCCGTTGACGAAGATGAACACCGCACCGGCGAAGATGCCGGGTGCGGCCAACGGCAGGATCACGTCGGTGAACCGGCGCACCGGTCCGGCCCCTAGATCGTCGCAGACCTCGAAGATGAATTTCGGCACCGCCTCCATGGCGAGGAAGCCGGCAAAGACGATGAACGGCATGAACGACAGCACCTCGCCGATGATCACACCGGTATGGGTGTAGATCAGGGCGGTGATCGGCTCGTCGATCAGGCCGAGACTGGTCAGCGTCTCGTTCACCAGACCGTTGCGCTGGAGCACCGGGCGTAGCGCGAAGATGCGGATGATCTCCGACACCATGAACGGCAGGATGAATAGCAGCACGACCCGGTGCTGGGCGGCCTGCGGCACCGATTTCCGCACGAAGACGGCGATCGGAAAGCCGATGCAGAACGACACCGCCACCGAGATCAGCGAATAGCCCATGGAGGCGAGGAAATTCTCCAGCCGGGCGGAGAAGAAGAAGTTCTCATAGGCCTGCAGGGTGAACCCCGGCTCCATCCAGAACATGGTGCGCTCGAAGACGCTGAACACGACGGTCAGCGCCATCGGCAGCGCGAAGAACAGCACCATGAAGACGATCGGGATATAGAACGCCCAGCCCGACATCCGCTCGCGCAGACTCGGCCGGAAAGGCTCGACGGGGGGAAGCCCGCCGAGCCCGGTATCGGTCGCGTTGGTCATCGGGGATCAGGCAGCCTGAACCCGGGACCACCAGTCCTGATAGGCGCGCATGTTCTTCGGGAACACGTTCTGCCAGGAGTTGCCCGGAACCGCGATCCGCTCCTTCTTGCGGGCCAGGCGGTCGTTGATCAGCGCCTTGGTCTCCGCGTCGAAGGTGTCCGGATTGGCGTCCACATAGTCCAGCACGCCGGTCATCTGCGGCGTGAAGCCGAGGCCCGCCAGGGTCCGCGCACCGAACCAGGGCGACAGGTACAGGTTGGCCAGCTTGTAGAAGGTCTCGTCCATGCCGCGCTCATGGCCGCCGCGGGTCAGCATGACGATGTTGTTCCAGGTCTGGTGACCTTCCTTCATCGTGCCGTAGCGGATGTCCTTGCCGCTCTTCTTGCCGGCGACGATCTGCACCGGCTCCCAGCAGGAGGCGACCAGCACCTCTTCCGACGCCAGCAGGTCGACGCCGTTCTGGAACCCGTCCCAGAAGGTGCGGAACTGGCCGGCCTTCTTCTTGTCGATCAGGAACTGGCAGACACCCTTCACCTCGTCCTCGGTCATGTCGGACGGGTTCTCGATGTCCTGCTTGCCCGACTGCTTGAGGTAGATCGCGGTGTTGGTCAGGGTCGGCCCGAAATCGTTCTGCAGGGCGGCGCGGCCCTTGAACTGCTCGTCGAACAGCACCTCCCAGGAGGTCAGCTCCTGGCCGATGACGTCGTAGTTGAAGGCCAGCGCGTCGGCGTTGGAGATGTAGGGAATGGCGAAGACCTTGCCGTCGTAGCGGATCGTGTCGGCCGCGTCGCCGCCGTCGAGATAGCGCTTCTCGATGATCGACCAGTTCGGGATCTTCGAGACGTCGAGCTCGGCGATGGCGTTCTGACTCGCCAGCGCATCCTCCATGCCACCGCCATTGTCGGTCATGGCGTCGTAGAGGGCGTTGCCGTCGCCAACCACCATCTTCTGGATCGACTCGTCGGCGCGCGCGCTCTTGGCGATGTTCGCCAGCTTGATGCCGGCTTCCGCCTCCATCGAGCTCCAATCTTTCTCGCCGACCCGAGCGATGCCCGGCGCCCAGAATTTGAGACCGTCATCGGCGGCCCCGGCAGCAGCCGGCAGCAACGCGGCGGTGGCGGCGGTGCCCATGAGTGCCATCATCTGACGGCGAGTGAAGTCGAACTGATTCATCGCTTTCGAAGCCCCCTAAAAGCTTGTTCCTTGTCGCTTCGGCACCCTGCGGCGATGTCATTCCCTCCCGGCATTGTCGCACCGGCATTGCGCCGCTGTCATTTATCGTTCAGGTGCCGGATTTGCACCTAGAGTGCAGAGGGTTGGGGTCGATTGGCAAGACGTCGAATCTGCAAACTGTCGACAATTTTTTCGTCGACCATGCCGCGCGGCCATTTAGGCAAAACGAAGCGCTCCTCCTGCCGGTTCCCCAGATTTTATTGACCTGACCGAAATCATTAAACACCGGGAAATCTCGCGCCGGTTGCACCTTGCCAATCAGCTGGCGCCCTACACCTGAAGACGTTCACCGGAAGGAGGAATGATTCGCCATGGCACAGAGTGTCTCCGTCCTGGAAACCCGCAGCGTCACCCACGATGTCGTCAGGATTACCTTCCAAAGGCCGGAGGGTTACAGCTTCACCCCCGGTCAGGCGACCGATGTCGCGCTCGACCGTGACGGGTGGCGTGACGCGCAGCGGCCGTTCACCTTTACCGCTCTCCCCGACGCCGATGACCTGGAATTCACCATCAAGGTCTATGACGACCATGACGGCGTGACCGGGCAGATCGGCGCCCTGAAACCAGGCGACCGCCTGCTGATCGACGAGCCCTGGGGCGCGATCCGGTACAAGGGACCCGGCGTGTTCATCGCCGGTGGCGCCGGGGTGACCCCGTTCATCGCCATCCTGCGCGACCTGGAGCGCAGGGGCGAACTGAAGGGCCAGCGCCTGATCTTCTCCAACAAGACCGAAAAGGACATCATCCTGCGCGACACGTTCGAGGCGATGGACGGGTTGGACTGCCTGTTCACGGTGACCGATCAGGCGGACAGTCCGCTCGCCCACGGGCGGGTCGACCGCGACTTCCTCGCCAGACATGTCGGTGATTTCAATCAGGAGTTCTATGTCTGCGGTCCGCCGAAAATGGTCGAAGGCGTCTCCGACGCGCTGAAACTGCTCGGCGCCGATCCGGATGCGGTGGTTTTCGAGGACTGACTCCCACCGCCGAAGGCCGCTGAGGGAATATCGACCGGAACCGGGCCGTCTTCCGTTCGTTCCTTACGGACAGGAAGAAGGAGATCCCCGTCATGCGCTCGAGATCCGCGGCGCTCGTCCTCGCCGGCGCCCTTGCCCTGCAGCCCGTTCTGGCCGCACCGGCGCTCGCCCAGGACAGCAACAGCACGCTCGGCATTTCCAACAAGAATATCGGCCGGATCCTCGGCGGCGTCGGCGGCGCCCTGATCGGCTCGCAGATCGGCGGGGGCAAGGGCAAGCTGGTGGCCATCGCCGCCGGCACGATCGGCGGACTGTTCCTCGGCGGCGAGGTCGCAGACTACCTGACCAAGAAGGATCAGCAGGGGATCGCCCAGACCTCCCAGCAGGCCCTCGACACCGGCCAGACCCAGACCTGGACCAATCCCGATACCGGCGTGACCACCATCGCCGAGGTCGAGGAGGTCGCCTACCGCCCGGCGCCCACCGGCGGCGGGGCCGATGACAGCAGCCGGCTCGCCTGGCGGGTCCCGACCATGCAACTGGTTGGTGCCGATTATGCCGCGACCACCAAGACCAATGTGCGCGGCGGCCCCAGCACCGACTACGCGGTGATGGATCAGCTCGAAGCGGGCGAGACCGTCCGCGTCGTCGGCAAGGTCGCCAACGAGAACTGGTACATGATCTCGCGCAACGGCATCGGCAAAGGCTTCGTCTACGGCGACCTGTTGCGCCGGGTCGATACCGGCACCTATGCCGCCGACCGGCCGCAGTCCGGCGCCACCCAGGTGAGCGCCCGCGAATGCTCGATCATCACCCAGCGGGTCGAGACACCGGACGGCCGAACCGACACCCGCAAGGCCCAGGCCTGTCAGCGCGCCGACGGAACATGGGAGCTCGTGTGATGAGCCGAAATACTGGGACACTTCTGCGGGCTGCCGGACTCTCCGTTCTGCTCGCCCCGGTCGCGCTGAATGCCGCCGCGGCCGCCGAACGGCTGGTGGTGCAGGATGCCGACCTGCTTGTCGTCGTCGATCGCGAGGTCTCCTGCGGCGAGATCACGCCGATCACCCTGCGCTCCTCCGACCCGGACCTGTTCCGCCAGGGCAGCCCGCGGATGCAGCGCGTGGTCGACGGCACCCGCGCGATCCTCGGCTTCGAATGCGCCCGGACTCCGGCCTTCAACATCACCGGCGAGGACAGCCGCAGCGGCGAGGTCGTGTTCGAGGGCACGGCCGGCGACCCGACCGGCTGGCTGGTGCAGTCCAGCCACGCCCTGACAGGAGCGCCCGCCAGTTCCACCTCGACCGGCGCCACGCCCCCCGGTTCTTCGCCCGGATCCGTTGCCACACCGGTATCGCTCGGCTCCGACGCGATCGGCGGGGTGCGCACCGGAATGACCGTCGCCGAGGCCAGCAGTGCGGCGGCGGGCGACTTCACCGGCAAGCCGCTATACGACCGCAAGGCCCAGATGCTCGTTGCCGGCGATGGGGACTGCGCCGCGCGGCTGCAGGGTCGCGACCGCCTGTCCGCCGGGCAGCGCTGTCTGGTGGCGCAGACCGTGGATACCGACCGGCCGCGGATCTACCAGACCATTCTGCATCAGGCGGTCGACCAGGATCAGCGCGAGCAGATCGTCGCCCAGTTGGAGCAGCGCTTCGGCCGCCCGACCAAGCGGGAACGCGGCGAGCTCCAAGGGTCGAGCTGGAACAACGGCCACAAATACGTGCTGCTGTCCTGGCGCGCGCCGTTGGAGCGGCCGATCGAGGCAACCGGACGTCCAACCAATCTGGATCCGCTGAACTCCGAGCTGGAGGCGTTGGTCGTCACCTACGACCAGACCACCGAGGCGACCCTGTGGGCCACAGACATCGCCCTGCTGAGCCAGAACCCTCAGATCAAGGCCAAGTTCTGAACCCTATCCGCTTGCCCGCCCAGCCTCCGCGAACAGGTGGCAACGCACCAACCCGCCGGCATCCTGGATCTCCGGCGGAGCGACCTTGTCGCAAAGCCCCTCGACCCGCGCCGGGCAGCGGGTCTGGAACCGGCAGCCCGGCGGCAGGTCGACCGGGCTCGGGATGTCGCCGCCAAGCGGCGGCCCCTTGTCCGGCTGCACCGCCTGGGGATAGGGCACGGCCTTGAGCAGTGCCTGGGTATAGGGGTGGCGCGGGTTGTTGAAGACCGCCTCGGTCTCCCCCTCCTCCACGATCACGCCGAGATACATCACTGCCACCCGGCGACAGAGATACCGGACCACCGCGAGGTTGTGGGAGATGAACAGATAGGTCAGCCCGAGCTCGGCCTGGAGCGCCTTCAGGAACTCCAGAATCTGCGACTGCACCGACACGTCCAGGGCCGAGGTCGGCTCGTCCAGGACCAGCAGGTCCGGGTTCAGGGCGATGGCGCGGGCGATGCACACCCGCTGCTTCTGTCCGCCGGAGAGCTCATGGGGATACCGGTAGAGGAACTGGCTGGACAGACCGACGGTTTCCAGGAGTTCGGCCACCCGCGCCTGCAAGGCGGCGCCGCGCAGGGGCGTGTGCAGCACCAGCGGTTCGGACACGCTGCGCAGGATCGTCATGCGCGGGTTGAGCGCGGAATGCGGATCCTGGAACACCATCTGCGCCTTGCGCCGCAGCTTCTTCTCGCTGCGCTGGTCGATCCGTGTCAGGTCCTCGTGGTCGATCACCAGTCGACCACCGGTGATCGGCACCAGATGCAGGGCGGCCTTGCCGATGGTCGACTTGCCGGAGCCTGACTCGCCGACAAGACCGTACGCCTCGCCCTTCTTCAGGGTCAGCGTCACGCCATCGACCGCCTTCAGAACCTTACGGTCCCGGCCACGCTTTCCGATCTCGAAATGGACCTTCAGATCCTCAATCGACAGCACCGGCACCCTCCATGGCCCGCCAGCAGGCGACCTTGTGACGTTCGGCCAGCACGGTGTTCGGCGGCGGCTGCAGGCAGTCGTCGCCGGCCAGCGCACAGCGGCCATGGAACCGGCACCCGCTCGGCGGATCGAGCAGATTGGGGAGCGAGCCCGGAATGCCCGACAGGCTGGTCGCTGGGCGTCCCGGATGCGGTACAGAGGCCAGCAGCCCGCGGGTATAGGGATGGGCCGGGTGATCGAACAGCCGGGCGACGGAGGCATCCTCGACGATCTGACCCGCATACATCACCACCACCCGGTCACAGACCGAGGCGACGACCCCGAGATCGTGGGTGATCATCACCACCGACAGGCCGAAATCGGCGCGCAGTTCGTCGATCAGGTCGAGTATCTGCGCCTGGATCGTCACGTCCAGCGCGGTGGTTGGCTCATCGGCGATCAGCAGCTTCGGGCGACCGGACAGGGCCATGGCGATCAGCACCCGCTGCCGCATGCCGCCGGAGAGCTGATAGGGATAGTTCTCGAGCTGGCGCTCCGGGTTCGGCAGGTTGACCTTGCGCAGCATCTCGACCGCATGGTCGCGGGCATCGCGGCGGGTCATCCGCTCGGCCCGGGGTTTGGCACGCTGCTGCGCCAGGATGACGTCGACCAGTTGGGTCCCGATCGTGAAGACCGGGTTCAGATAGGTCATCGGGTCCTGGAAGATCATGGCGATGTCGTTGCCGCGGATCTGGCGCAGCCGCTCCTCACCGACCGTCAGCATGTCCTCGCCGTCGAACAGGATCTGGCCGCCGCGCACCCGCGCCGGCGGGCTTGGCAGCAGGCCCATGATCGAGCGCGCCGTCACCGACTTGCCGCAGCCGGTCTCGCCGACGATGCCGATCGACTCACCCGGCGCCACGTCGAAGCTGACACCGTCGATCGCCTGGTAGACGCCGTCGAAAGTGTCGAACTCCAGACGGAAATCGCGCACGGACAGCAGCGGATCAACTGAATTCATTGGAGGGCCGTTCATTCGCGGTGCTTCGGGTCGAGAATGTCGCGCAGCCCGTCCCCCAGCAGGTTGAAGCCGAGCACGGTGATCGAGATCGCCACGCCGGGGAAGAACGAGTACCACCACCAGTCCGGCAGGTAGGTGCGCGCGATCGAGATCATCGCCCCCCATTCCGGAAACGGCGGCTGCGCGCCGAGACCGAGGAAACCGAGCGACGCGGCCCCGAGGATCGCCATGCCCATGTCCATCGACGCCTTGACGATGATCGGCGAAGTGCAGTTCGGCAGGATATGCACGAACACGATCCGCAGCTTGCTCGCCCCCATGGAGCGCGCCGCCTGCACGTAGATCTCGTTCTTCAGGGACAGGGTCTTGGCCTGGACCAGGCGCACATACCCCGGCCACCAGACCAGGGACAGCGCCAGCATGGCATTGACGATGCCGGGGCCGAGCGCGCCGACGATGGCGATCGCCAGGATCAGTCCGGGTACCGACAGGAAGACGTCGGTGATCCGCATGATCACCTCCTGCACCCGACCGCCGACAAAGCCGGCGATCATGCCGAGCGGCACGCCGATCAGCATGGCCACGCCGGTCACGATGCAGGCAATCTGCAGGGTAACCCGGGTGCCGAGCACCACGCGGGTGAAGACGTCGTTACCCACCTCATCGGTGCCGAACCAGTGGGTCGCGTCCGGCGGCTGCAGCTTCTGGTCGAGATGGATGGCGCCGGTGGCATCCTCGGGGAACGGCACGATCCAGGGGCCAATGGCGGCGGTCACCAGGAACAGCACCACCACCGCCAACCCCAGCATGGCCGAACCGTTGCGCGCGAAGGTCCGCACGTAGAGTCGGGCCATGCGGATGGTGCCGGCATGGCGCTCGGCGAACCCGGGCAGGGCTGCGGTATCGGATCGGATGCTCTCAGCCATCGCCTACACTTGGTCCCGCACCCTCGGATCGAGGACGCCGTAAATGATATCGATCAGGAAGTTGGTCATCATGAAGAAGAAGCCGAGCACGATGGTCGCCCCCATGATCGGCTCGAAATCGGAACTGATCGCCGCCTGCACCGCGTAGAGGCCGATGCCGGGCCAGTCGAACACCGTCTCGACCAGCACCGTCCCGCCCAGCATCCAGCCGAACCGCAGGCCGATGATCGCCATGGTCGGCAGCATCGCGTTCTTCAGCGCGTAGACGGCGACGATGCGGAAGGTCGAAAGGCCCTGGGCACGGGCGTTGACGATATAGTCCTGGTTCAGGGTCTCCAGCATCTCCGCCCGGTTCACCCGGATGATCGAGGCCAACGCCGGGAAACACAGCGCCACCGCCGGCAGCACGATGTGGTGCAGCGCCTCGACGAATGTGGAGAACTGCCCCTGCAACAGCGCGTCGACCATCAGCAGATGGGTGATGTCCCGCGGCGGGTCGGTCATCATCTCGATCCGGCCGCCGAGCGGGAACCATTCCAGATACAGGGCGAAATACAGCTGGGCCATGAGTCCGAGCCAGAACATCGGCATCGCTACGCCGGTCACCGTCAGGATGCGGATCATGTGGTCGACCGGGCGATTCTGGTACACCGCCGCGATCACCCCCAGCGGCACGCCGATCGCGATCGCGATCAGGATCGAGAACAGCACCAGTTCGACCGTGTTGGGGAAATAGGCCAGTAGGTCGTCCCAAACCATGCGGGTGGTGTGGATCGACTTGCCCCAGTTGCCGGTCAGCAGCCGTCCGAGATAGACCACGAACTGTTCGTAGACTGGGCGGTCGAGCCCGTACTCGACCCGATAGCGCTCGATCATCTCCACATTGGCGTCGGGGCCGGCGGCAAGGGCGGCGGGGTCGCTTGGCGCGATATGCGAGATGGTGAAGGTGATCGCCAGCAGGCCGAGCAGCATGAACACCATCAAGACGGCGCGCTTGAGGGTGAAACGAAGCATTTGCGGTCGGCTCCTTCGATCTGTGCGTCGGTCGGCGGTCCCTGCGACTGGCGTCGAGGAACCGGGGACCCGGACTATCCATCCCGCCGCGCCGTCTCAGTGCCGGCGCATCGGGATGGAGGGCGAAGCGGGGAACATGCTCCGCCCTCCGGACCCACCTACTCGATATAGAGCGGGTAGAAGTCGACTTCCTCGGTCATCCGCACCGGGCTGTATTCGTAGCCCTTCAGCCAGTCGCGATAGGCGATCCGGCGCTCGCGCATCATGCCGAAGATCTCCGGTTGCAGATCGACGATCCGCTTCTGGATTTCGACATAGATCGGCGCGCGCTTCTCCCACTCGGTGGTGAAGCGGGCCTCCTCGATCATCGCGTTCAGCTTCTCGTCGTTGAGGTAGTGAACGCCATAATAGGCGCCCTGGCTGGACGGGTGATACTGGATCGCCACCGCGTCCGGATCGGTCGAGACCGGCGTGGCGAAGATCGCGATCATGTCCGGCGAGGTTTCGACCTTGGAGCCGCGGGCCACCATATTGGCCCAGGTCAGCGGCACCATCTTCACCGTGATGTTCAGCTCCTGCAGGCTGTCGATCAGGATCAGGCCCATCAGGCGCTCTTCCTCGAGCCCCTGCACGTAGACATATTCGAGCTCGATGCCGCCGTCCGGGAACTTGGACTTCGCCAGGTATTCCTTCGCCTTGGCGATGTCCTGGCGCGGCATGTCAGGGACCTCGATCTTGCCCTGGATGGCATCGGTGAACGGGCTGGTCTGCAGCACCGCGCGACCGTTGTAGATCTTGATCAGGCCCTCGTAGTCGAAGGCGTAGGCCACGGCCTTGCGCAGGTTCACATCTCCGGTCTTCTCGCCCTGAGTGTTGAACTTGATGCCGAAGGCGGTCAGTGCCGGTTGGGTCGAGGTGACGACGCCCTTGATCTTGGAGATCTGGTCGAACTCGTCCGGGCTCAGGCCGGTGACGATATCCGCCTCGCCGCGCTGCAGGGCCGCGCGCTGGGCCGAGGATTCGCGGATCAGCTTGTAGATGATGCCGCCGAGATCGCCCTGGAAGCCCTTCCAGTACTCGTCGAACCGCTCGAGCTCGTACAGCGTTCCCTGCTCCACCCGCTTCAGCTTGTACGGGCCGGAGCCGGCCTCGTTCTCCACCAGCCAGGCCTGACCAAGGTCACCGTCGACCTCGTGCTCCATCACCTGCTTGGGGTTCAGGATGAACCACCAGGGCAGGAAGGACGTGAACGGCGCGAACGGCCGGTCGAGGGTGAAGGTCACGGTCTTCGGGTCGACGGCCTTGACGTTCTCGGCCTTCAGGAAGGAGTCGAGCATCCAGGCCGGACCCTTGCCCAGGGTCAGCGTGCGCTCGAAGGACCAGCGCACCGCCTCGGCATCGACCGGGTCGCCGTTATGGAACTTGGCACCGTCGACCAGGTGGAAGGTGTAGGTCAGCCCGTCATCGCTGACGTCAAAACTCTCCGCCAGCCATGGCACCACCTTCGGCGGGGTGTCGACGTATTTCAGCAGCCCGTCGTACATCGCCTGCTGCATCGTGCGGGTCGAGGCATCGTACTTGATGCTCGGGTCGAAGGTCGGTGCGGCCTGGCGTTGTGCCGAGACCAGGATCTTCTCGCCGTCACGGCGTTCGAAGGCGCTCGCCGAAGTCACGGCGGTCGCGAAAGACGCCGCCATCAGGCCGGCGGCAAGGCCCATCTTGATGAATTGGTTCATGTGAAACCCCCTGGTTCTCCGTCAACGCCGTGCGGACGCGGTGGTCCCTACGGCCCCGCCGCCGGCAAGCTCCCAATCTTGTCCGACGGCCTTCGGCGCTGCGCTCTGCGTCGCATTGCACCGCAAAAGTGTAAGCCCAAACCACGCACCGAGTCCTATACGCGCCGCCACGTAGCGGGCGCGCCCGTACTCTGAAACGGCCGGATCCCGGCATGGTCGGCCGTCAGAATTCGGACAGGCTGTCCACGGTGCGCACCAGGTCGGTCATGGTGCGGAAATCCATCTTGCTCATCATCCGCGCCCGGTGAATCTCGACCGTGCGGAAGCTGATGCCCAAGCGGAAGGCGATCTCCTTGTTCGCCAGCCCCTCGGCCACCAGGAACATGATTTCGCGCTCGCGCACACTGAGCGTCCGCAGTCGGTCGCTGAGGGCGCCGTCGCGATCTTTGGCGCACGAACCCAGCCGATCCAACGCCTCGCGCACGGCGCTGGCCACGAGTTGACGCGCCATCACCACCGGCTTGCCCGAGCGGCGGGAAGCGTCGCGGCGCTCGTCCTCGCTGTAGGTCACCGAATGCAGCACCAGCACGTCGCAGTCGGCCAGCTCGTCGATCGCCGCCGCCAGGGCCGACCGGTCGCCGGGCCGGGCGATCGCGGCACGGACCATCTCCGGGCGGCGGGTACGGTCGCGCACCACCATGTCGCCCTGACTGTCGAGCGAGAGCAAGATGCCGACCCGCAAGCCCGCATCGGCGAAGGTCTCGATCGTGCGCGCCACCACCCGGTCGCTGAAGATCGTCGTGCGCGCCGGAGCGGGAACCGAGCCGAGCAGCGACGACATCAGCACGACGAGGTCGACGTCGAGCGCGGCGATCTCCGAATAGATCTCCTGCATGCGGTCGCTGGTCCAGTCGATCGACATGACGATGTCACTACCGTCTCGCATCCGACTCAGTAGGGCCGGTTCACCGGGGCCGGGGGCGATCCGCGACAGGGTCTCCGGATCCACTCCGTCCAGCACACCGAACTCGAGCGCCGTCATCGGTCGTTCGGCCAGCGCGCAAAGCTCGGGGACGACATCGCTGCGCGGGGTCTGTCCGAGAGTGACAATGGCGACACGGGCGAGCGCGGACGGGGTCCGCGTCCTCGCGAGGGTCGGTCTGATCCTGAGGTCCTGGCCCATGGCACCTCTCCGGCTCACGGATTCCATGGCATTGGAAAAATGGTAGGCCGCACCCGCCCGGCGATCAAGACAGCCAATTTCGCAACTGCGAAGACGATACGGGCGATCTCGTATTGGGCCGGCGGAATGACGGCACCTAGACTGCGCCACCCGCTGGCCGCGTTTCCCTGTCGGCGGAACCGTGGGGAGAAATCCGTGTCCGCCTCCGTCCATCCCGCCCGCGACCCGGCGTCGCCCCGCCCGCCGCGCACGCTCACCCTCGACGATATCGAGGCGCTGGCGCTCGGCGCCTGGATCCTCGGCACCGGCGGTGGCGGCGACCCGTATCACAAGCTGCTCAACATGCGCGAGCTGTACCGCAAGGGCCACAGCGTCACCCTGATTGACCCGCTGTCGCTGGCCGACGACGCCCAGGTCGCGGTGCTGTCGAACATGGGCGCCCCGCTGGTCGGCCAGGAGCGGCTGGCCGATGCCGATTTCGCGGTCAAGCCGGTGCGCACCATGGAGCGCTATCTAGGCCGTCCGTTCGACGCCGTCATGTCGCTGGAGATCGGCGGCGGCAACGGGGTGCACCCGATGATGGTCGGCGCCCTGACCGGCTATCCTGTGGTCGATGCCGACACCATGGGTCGAGCCTATCCCGAGGCGCAGATGACCAGCGTCGCCGTCGCCGGGCTGCAGTGCTACCCGTTCACGCTCGCCGACATCCGCGACAACGAGGTGATCATCCCGCGGGCGGAGAGCTGGAAGTGGATGGAGCGGATCAGCCGCAAGGCCTGCACCGAGGTCGGCTCGATCGCCGCCACCTGCAAGGCGCCGCGCACCGGCCGCGAGGTCAAGGATCACGGCATCCTGTACACCACGACCAAGGCGATCGACCTCGGCCGCGCGGTGTTCGACGCCCGCGCCCGCCACGCCGATCCGGTCACCGCCATCGTCGAGGCCTGCGCCGGCAAGCGGATCTTCACCGGCAAGGTGGTCGATGTCGAACGCCGCGCCACCGAGGGTTTCCTGCGCGGCCGCGCCGAGATCGACGGGCTCGACGGTGACGCGGGCAGCCGCTTCACCGTGCATTTCCAGAACGAATTCTCGGTCGGCTACCGCAACGGGGACCCGGTGGTGATGACCCCGGACCTGATCTGCGTGGTCGACAGTGTCAGCGGCGACGGCATCGGCACCGACGTGCTGCGCTACGGCCAACGGGTCTCCGTCCTCGCCCTGCCGGGCCCCGATATCTTCAAGACGCCCGCCGGCCTGGAGGCGGTCGGCCCTCGGGCCTTCGGCTTCGATCTCGATTTCCACTCGGTATTCGACGGAGACGGCGCATGAGACGCATCGGCATCGATGTCGGCGGCACCAACACCGACGCCGTCCTGGTCGACGGCAGCACCATCCTGGGCGCGGTGAAGACCGCCACCACCGACGACGTGACCTCGGGCGTGCGCACCGCGCTGAAGGATCTGGCGGCGGCGGTGGGGGAAGCGATCACCGGGGCCGGCGCGGTGATGATCGGCACCACCCATTTCGTCAACGCCGTGGTCCAGCGCCGGCGGCTGAACCGGGCGGCGGCGCTGCGCATCTGCCTGCCGAGCTGCGCCAGCCTGCCGCCGATGGTCGACTGGCCACAGGACCTCGCCGAGCTGGTCGATGGCGGCCGCTATATGGTCGCCGGCGGCCACGAATATGACGGCCGTCCGATCGTGCCGATGGACGAGACGGCGATCGCCGCGGCGGCGCGAAAGATGCGCGCCGACGGCGTGCGCTCCGCCGCGGTGACCTCGGTATTCTCGCCGCTCACCGGCGAGTTCGAGGACCGGGCCTCGGAGATCCTGCGGTCCGAATATCCGGAGCTGCGGGTCACCACGTCCAGCACGCTCGGGCGCATCGGCCTGCTGGAGCGCGAGAATGTCACCATTCTGAACGCCAGCCTGCAGGACCTGGCGGAGGAGACGGTGCAGGCCTTCGAGCAGGCGATTTCGGAGAGCGGCATCGCCGCCCCGCTGTTCATCACCCAGAACGACGGCACTGTCGCCAGCGCCGACGTGGCCCGCGAGCAGCCGGTCTACGGCTTCGCCTCCGGTCCGACCAACAGCATGCGCGGGGCCGCCTTCCTGTCCGGCATCGAGGACGCCATGGTGCTCGATATCGGCGGGACCACCAGCGATATCGGCTGCCTGCGCGCCGGCTTCCCCCGCGAGGCCAACAACGTGGTCGAGGTCGGCGGCGTGCGCACCCTGTTCCGCATGCCCGACGTGGTCTCCATCGGCATCGGCGGCGGCACCATCGTCGATCCCGATCCGCTCTCCGTCGGACCGCTCAGCGTCGGCTACCGGCTGACCCGGGAGGCGCGGGTGTTCGGCGGCGACACGCTGACCCTGAGCGACGTCGCCGCGGCGGCCGGGCTGGTCGAGATCGGCGACCGCTCGCGGGTGGCCAATCTCTCCGGGGATCTGGTGACGGAGGTGATGGCGGTCGTCCATCGCCGCCTCGCCGAGACCGTCGACCGGATGAAGACGGACGCCGCGGCGGTGCCGCTGCTGGCCGTCGGCGGCGGCGCGTTCCTGTCGCCGGACCGCATGGACGGCATCTCCGAGGTGGTCCGGGTCGAGCATTACGCCGTCGCCAACGCGGTCGGCGCCGCCATCGCCCAGGTCAGCGGCGAGGTCGACCACGTGTTCCGCGACATGGACCGCGACGCCCTGCTGAAGCAGGCGGAGGCCATGGCCCGCGCAAAGGCACTGGCGGCCGGCGCCGATCCGGCCTCGGTCAAGGTCGTCGACATGGAAGACCTCCCGCTCGCCTACCTGCCGGGCAACGCCGTGCGCGCCCGAGTGAAAGTGGTCGGCGACATCGCCGCAGCCTGAGGAAAGGAACGGATATGGCCAATCCCCGCATCGGCGCCCTGGTCGTCGGACAGAGCCCCCGCCCCGAGGTGGAGCGCGAGCTGCGCGCGCTGGCCGGCGGACCGGTGGATCTGGACCTGCGCGGCTGCCTCGACGGGCTGAGCCGGGCCGAGATCGACACCCTCACCCCGATCGACGATGCCGACACGCTGTTCACCCGCCTGCCGAACGGCGACGGGGTGACGCTGAGCAAAAAGGCGGTGGTCGCCCACGGCACCAAGCAGCTTCAGGAGCTGGCCGCGGCCGGCTACGACGTCACCATGGTGATGTGCACCGGCGAGTTCCCGGACTGGATCGGCAAGTACAAGGTGCTGTTCCCGTCGCGCACGCTGAACGCCATGGTGCGCGGCTGCCTGCCGGAGGGTCGGCTCGGCGTGTTCACCCCGCTGCAGGCGCAATGCGCGAAGAGCCGCAAGCGCTGGAGCGAGGCCGGCTACGACGCCCAGGTCGTCGCCCTGTCGCCGAACGCGACACCGGACGAGATCCGCGCCGCTGCCGAGACGCTGAAGGACCACGCGCCGGAGCTGCTGGTCCTCGACTGCATCAGCTACACCCGCGAGACCAAGGCGGTCATTCGCGACGTCCTCGGCGCGCCGGCGATCCTTGCGGTGTCGAGTGCAGTGCGCACCGCGTTGGAGCTGGCGGACTGACGCGCTGAAATAGTCTGCACCTCGTGCCTGGTCGGCCCGGCTATGGGGCAGAGGTCCTGAACGACGGCGCGGTGGTATTTTCCTTGTCTTGCGGCCGGGCGCTACCCGGCGGTCTACTGGCTCCATACCGCACCGCAGCATCGGAGTCGCCCCATGCCCTCTCCCGACCCACAGGCTATCGGCCGCGCCGTCGATGCCCGTACCGGCTTCGCATCCGACCTGTTCGACGCCGCACGGGAGGCCTCGCGCGATGTGGAAGGCGTCACCCGCCCGGCCTGGAGCGATCTCGACATGGCGGTCGCGCGCCAGGTTGAATCGGCGGCCCTGGACCTCGGACTCGAGACCCGCTGGGATCCCGCCGGCAACCTGCTGGCCACGTTGCCGGGGGCAGACCGCCGCGCACCGCAGATCCTCACCGGCTCCCATGTGGACAGCGTGCCGCTCGGCGGCAATTTCGACGGCCATGCCGGCGTGGTCGCCGCGCTGACCACGCTCGCCGCCTATCGCGACCTCGGCTGGACACCGCCCTGCGACGTCACCGCGATCGCCATGCATGGCGAGGAAAGCGTGTGGTTCGCCACCGCCTATCTCGGCAGCAAGCTGGCCTGCGGCACCCTGCCCGACGGCGATCTCGACCGGCTGCGGCGCTTCGATACCGGTCAGACCCTGGCGGAGTGCATCGCCGGCTGCGGCGTCGACGTAGACGCCCTGCGCGCCGCCAAGCCGTGGATCGACGCCAGCAACACCAGGGCCTTCCTGGAGCTGCATATCGAGCAGGGGCCGATCCTGGTCGGCGCCGGACAGCCGGTCGCGATCCCGACCGCGATCCGCGGCAACACCCGCTTCCCCGATGCCCGGTGCTTTGGTCGATACGACCACTCCGCCGCCTGCCCGCGGGATTTCCGTCAGGACACCGCACTCGCCACCGCCGAGCTGATCTCCCGCCTGGAAGCCTGGTGGATCGAACAGGAGGCCGCCGGCGTGCCCGACACCGTGTTCACCGTCGGCAAGCTGTTCACCGACAGTGCCGAGCATGCCATGACCAAGGTGCCCGGACGCATGGACTTCACCCTGAATTTCGGCGGCACCACCGACGCGTTCCTGGAGGGGTCGGCCACGCTGACCGCCGATCTGGCGGCCGAGATCGCCGCGCGCCGCGACGTGCGTTTCGAGATCGGCGGCCGCGTCGGCTCCCGCCCCACGCCGCTCGATCCCGACGTGCGCGGTGCGCTGACCGGGGCCGCCAAGGTTCTGGGGATGGCGCCGCTGGAATTCGCCACCGTGGGTCACGACACCGCCGTCTTCGCCGGCATCGGCATTCCGGCCGCCATGATCCTGGTGCGCAACGAGAATGGTAGCCACAACCCGTACGAAGCCATGGAGATCGGCGATTTCATGGCGGGCACGCGCACGATGGCGGCGGCGATCGCCGGGCTGGCGGGCGACCCCCCGGCCCCGGCCTGAGCAGCCCCGGACCGAGGTCCGGGGCGTGTCGAAGGTCCGCGTCCGGGTGGGGAAACAGGGTCCTTCAACACCCCTTGCGGGGAATGCTCAGGGCGGAGCCGGGAACGTCTACACGGCCGGCTCGGTCAGGCGCGCCTCGCCCTTGCGCAGGCGCTCGCTCGCCGCCCGGTCGATGCGGCCGTCCGACCCGACCACACAACCATAGTCACGCTCGGCGCCGGCGGGCGTGATGTAGCCCTCGTCGAGATCGGCCTGGACCTCCTCGAAGCTGCGGGTGAGCGGGTCGCCGAAGCCGGAACCGCCGGAGATCCGAAGTTCGGCATATTCCCCGGTGGTCATCAGGCTGGACAGCGCACCGACGCCGACATTCCGCGGCGTCTCGCCGAACGTGCCGACGAGGCCGGCGGACGGCGCGCCCGCCTTGCCGCCGAACAGCCCGTCGACCTGGGCCAGCACGCCGTTCGGGTAGATGCCGACCTGGCAGGCCCGGCCGTCATCGTCGAGCTTGCGCGAGGAGATCACCTGGCCGAGACCACCGCGCTTGCGCCCGGCACCGCCGCTGTCGACCATCAGCGCCTTCTCCAGCACCAGGGCCGGCACGCGGGTCTCGAACAGCTCGACCGAGGTGTTGGCCGCACTGGTCGGATAGAGCAGGGCCGACTTGCCGTCACCATGGGTCGACGCCCCCTGGCCGCCGCCCTGGAACAGGTGGTCGCTGTAGACGATGCCGTCCGGGCCGACGCCATAGAACAGCGCGCTCGACGGCAGGCCGGTGAAGGCCTGCACCCGGTCCGGTGCCGCATCGGCCAGGGCACCGAAGATGTTCGGGGCGACGTACCAGCCGGTGCGGGTGCGCATGTTCACCGAGAGCGGCCGGTCGCAGTTCAGGATCGAGCCCTTGGGCGCGTCCACCGCCATCGGCCGGTAGCAGCCGGCGTTGCCAGGCACCTCCGGCGAGAAGATGCATTTCAGCGGGTAGGTGGCGTGCGCCTTGGTGTAGGTAAGCGTGCAGTTGCTGCCGCCTCGGTTCATCTGATCCGGCGCGCCGTCGAAGCTGACCTCCACCTGATCGCCCTGGATCGAGACCTGGATCGGGTAGCGCATTGCCTGGTCGATGCCGTCGCCATGAACCACATGCTCGTAGATGCCGTCGGGCACCGATCGGATGGCGTCACGCATGGCGGTCTCGGCCCGGCGCTGTACGACGGCGGCCAGCGCCTTCAGGTCGTGCATGCCGTATTCTTCCATAAACTCGCCGATACGCTCGGCCCCGGTCATGCCGGAGGCGACGAGCGCATGCAGGTCGCCCAGCACCTGGTCCGGACGGCGCACGTTCTCGCGCAGCAGCTCCAGCAGATCATCGTTCGGCTTTCCGGCGCGGAACAGCTTCATCGGCGGGATCTGGAAGCCCTCGTCGAAGATCTCACGGGCGTTCAGGCTGTCCTTGGTACCGCCGATATCCGACACATGACCGACCACGCCGACGAAGGAGACGACCCGGCCGGCGCGGAACACCGGGACGGCGATGTCGAACAGGTGCCCGGCGCAGAGCCAGGGATCGTTCGTGATCAGCACGTCGCCCGGCTCCAGCGTCTCCGGCGGGAACCGCTCGATCATGGCGTTCACGGCGATGGGCAGGGTCAGGTTGAACACCGGCATGGCGCGCGGCGAGTGGACGATCTGCTTGCCGTCGGCATCCAGGATCTCGCAGGCGAAGTCCTGGGCCTCGCCGATGATCAGCGAGAACGCCGTGCGGATCACCGTGTGCCAGCATTCCTCGGCGACGTTGATCAGCCGACTCCACATGATCTCAAGCCCGACCGGGTCGCTCTCGATCCGCGCGATGGCGTCGTCGAGGGCGGTGTCGGCGCCGACCAGAACACGGTCGGCGGTGACATCGGCGAGCGCCAGGCGCAGGTTGAAATGCGTGTCGATGGAGACGGTGCAGGCATCCGGCACGATGGTCGTCGCCTCGCGCTCCTCGATGATCGCCGGCCCCTCCACCGTCTCGCCCGGCTTCAGCGCGTAACGGTCGTAGACCGGCACCTCGGCAACGGCTGCGCGTTCCGGCACCCAGGCAGTGCGGTGGCCCTTGAGCGCGGTCGCCCCGGCATCGCCGCCAGCGAGTTGGCTCGACAGTTCCGGTGCGGTCGCGGTGCAGACGACGCGCCAGTTCAGCACCTCGATCTCTGCATCGTCGTACAGGTGGGTGTAGCGCTTCTGGTACTCGGCGGTGAACGCCGCGACCATCGTCGGCAAATTCTCCGCCGTCAGCGCCTCGGCCGGCATCGCCACCGACAACTCGTGCATCTGTCCGCGCAGGCGCAGATCGGCCCGGCGCTGGACGACCACGCCGGTCTCGACACCGGCTTCGGCGAGCCGGGCGCGACCCTCGGCTTCCAACTCCGACACGATGGCGTCGACGGTGGCGAAATCCGGATCGGCGACCCGCATGGGGAAGGAGCGGGCAAGTTCATAGCTGACCGGCGCGCCGAGGAACCCAAGCGCGGAGGCGGCACCGGAGGCCGCCGGCACCACCACCTCGCGGATGCCGAGCTTGCGCGCGACCCGGGCGGCGTGCAGCGGCCCCGCCCCGCCCATGGCGACCATGGCATAGGCACGCGGATCGCGGCCCTTCTCGACGATATGGACGCGGGCGGCCCCGGCCATGTTCTCGCTGACCAGGTCATAGATGCCCCAGGCCGCCTCGATCGCCGACAGGCCGAGCCGGCCCGCCACCGTATTCATCGCGGCCTCGGACGCCGCCACGTCCAAGCTCATGCGCCCGCCAAGGAAGTATCCCGGATCGAGATATCCCAGCAGCAGATTGGCGTCGGTCACCGTCGGCTGGGTCCCGCCCTGGCCGTAGCAGGCCGGGCCAGGATCGGCGCCGGCGCTGTCCGGACCAACCTTGAGCAGGCCGAGATCGTCGACCCGGGCGATGGACCCACCACCGGCACCGATCTCGATCATGTCGATGACCGGGGCGAAGACCGGCAGGCCGCTGCCCTTCTTGAAGCGGTGGACGCGGGCGGCCTCCAGCATCGGCGCGATATCCGGCTCGCCGTTCTGGATCAGCGCCGCCTTGGCCGTGGTGCCGCCCATATCGAAGGAGAGCACGTCGGGCTGGCCGATCTTGCGGCCGACCATGCCGGTCGCCTGGGCGCCGCCGGCCGGACCGGATTCAAGGAACCGGATCGGCAGCTCGCCCGCCGTCTCCGGCGCGGTCAGGCCGCCGGAGGACTGGATCATGTGGAACCGGCCGGTGAAGCCCTGGTCGCGCAGCGCCGTGTCGAGCTTGCGCACATAGGCCGCCATCAGCGGCTGCACATAGGCGTTGGCGGCGGTGGTGGAGCTGCGCTCGTATTCCTTGATCTGCGGGTGCACGTCGCTGGAGATCGACACCGACAGGTCCGGGAACTCGGCGCGGACCATGTCGCGCACGGCGCGCTCATGGACCGGATTGGCATAGGCGTGCAGGAAACAGACGGCGAGCGCGCCGATCCCGGCCTCGACCAGGTGACGGACCGACACCCGGACCGCGTCCAGGTCGAGCGGCGTGACCACCTTGCCGTCGCGGTCGATCCGCTCGTCGATCTCCAGCCGGCGACTGCGCGGCGCCAGCGGATCGGGATAGGTCAGGAACAGGTCGTGGATGTCGTAGCGCTGCTCCGTGCCCATCTCGAGGATGTCGCGGAAGCCCTTGGTGGTCAGGAACCCAAGGGTGGCACCCTTGCGCTCGATCAGCGCGTTGGTCGCCAGCGTCGTCCCATGCACCACGTGACCGACCGCCGAGAGGTCGAGCCCGGCGGCGGCCAGCAGATCGCCCATGCCCTGCATCGCACCGATCGACGGGTCGTGCGGCGTGGTCAGGCATTTGTGCAGGTGAAGCTGGTGGTCCTGCTCGTCGAGCAGCACGAAATCGGTGAAGGTCCCGCCGATATCGAAACCGATGCGGTAACGGTTGCTCGTCGCGCCCATGCCTGCACTCCTCAATCATCAGCCCGAACAGAGTCGCTGGAGGGCGGCAGGCGTCCACCATCAACAGGAGTCAGTCTAGGTCCGCGATTACCCCGCACAAGTAAGGGCGACCACTAAGCCGTCGGTCTTGGAGTTATGCGAGATCAAGATCCTTGTGATCACCGACGGCCGGCACCGGGCCGAAGCTGCGGGTCTCGCCGTCCACGATCGCCGCCGGCGCCGGGTAGGAGACCGGGCCGTTCGGCGTGTCCACCGTCACCCGGCGCACATGCGGATGGGCCGAGAGTGCCGCCATGTCGTTGACCCGGGCGAAGGCGACATTGGCCTTGTCCAGCATCGCCTCAAGGGCATCCGTGGAATGCTGGGCGAAGATGCCGCCGACCAGCGCGTCGGTCACCGCACGGTTCCGCACGCGGATCACGTTGGTCCGGAATTTCTCATGCACCGTCAGGTCCGCGTCGCCGAGAACATGTCGGCACAGGCTCGCCCATTCCCGCTCGCTCTGGATCGAAATCAGGATCAGCACACCGTCGGACGAGGCGAAGGCACCGTAGGGCGCGATCGACGGGTGAGCGAGGCCGATCCGCTTCGGCGACTTGCCGCCCTCGTGGTTCAGCAGCGGTACCGTCTCCCAGTCCGCCATCACGTCGAACATGGAGATCCGGATATCGGCGCCATCGCCATGGATCGAGCGACCGATCAGCGCCTCCAGGATCGCCGCATGGGCGGTCGACCCGGTGGCGATATCGACCACGGAGATACCGACCCGCGCCGGGCCGTCCGGGCCGCCGGTGATCGAACACAGACCGGATTCCGCCTGGATCAGCAGGTCATAGGCCTTGCGCTCGGCGAGCGGTCCGGTGTCGCCGTAGCCGCTGATCGAGCACATGATAAGCCGAGGATGGTCCCGGCGGATCTGTTCCAGCGGGAAACCGAGACGGCCGATCGCCCCCGGTTTCAGGTTCTGCACCAGCACGTCGGCGCCGGCGATCAGATCGCGCAGGGTCTCCTTGCCCTCCGCACTGGCGAGGTCGACAACCAGGGATTCCTTGCCCCGATTCAGCCAGACGAAATAGCTGCTCTGCCCCTGGGCGACATCGTCGTAGCCGCGGGCGAAATCGCCCTCGGGTCGCTCGATCTTGATCACTCGCGCGCCGGCATCGGCCAGCCGCGACGTGCAAAACGGGGCCGCCACCGCCTGTTCCAGGGCGAGGACGGTCAAACCCGCCAGCGGCAGGCGCTGCTTGTCACTCATCGGTGCTCTCCCGTCAGGCCGTCCCATCAGAACGAGCGGGGCAGGTCGAGGACGTGCTCGGCGATGTAGCTGAGGATCAGGTTCGTGGAGATCGGCGCCACCTGGTAGAGGCGGGTCTCGCGGAACTTGCGCTCCACGTCGTATTCGTTGGCGAACCCGAAGCCGCCGTGGAACTGGATGCAGGCATTGGCCGCCTCCCAGGATGCCTTGGCGCCGAGATACTTCGCCATGTTGGCCTGGGCGCCACAGGGTTGCTGGGCGTCGAACAGACGGCACGCCTCGAAGCGCATCAGGCTGGCGGCCTCGATCTCGATATAACTCTCGGCGATCGGGAACTGCACACCCTGATTCTGGCCGATCGGCCGGCCGAACACGACCCGTTCCTTGGCGTAGTTCGCGACCTTCTCGACGAACCAGTGGCCGTCACCGATGCACTCGGCGGCGATCAGCGCACGCTCGGCGTTCAGGCCGTCGAGGATGTATTTGAACCCCATTCCCTCCTCGCCGATCAGGTTCTCGGCGGGGATCTCCAGATTGTCGAAGAACAACTCGTTGGTCTCGTGGTTGACCATGTTGGGGATCGGCTTGACCTCCATGCCGTTGCCGATCGCCTCCTTCAGGTCGACGATGAAGATCGACATGCCGCGCGACTTCTTCTCGACCTCGTCCAGCGGCGTGGTGCGCGCCAGCAGGATCATCAGGTCCGAGTGCTGGATGCGGGAGATCCAGACCTTCTGCCCGTTGATGACGTAACGGTCGCCCTTGCGTTCGGCCTTGGTCTTGATCTTGGTCGTGTCTGTCCCGGTGGTCGGCTCGGTCACGCCCATGGACTGCAGCCGCAGTTCCCCCGCCGCGATCTTCGGCAGGTAGTACTGCTTCTGCGCGTCGGAGCCGTGCCGCAGCAGCGTGCCCATGTTGTACATCTGGCCGTGACAGGCGCCGGAATTGCCGCCCGAGCGGTTGATCTCCTCCATGATCACGGAGGCTTCGGTCAGGCCAAGGCCCGATCCGCCGTACTCCTCCGGGATCAGGGCGGCCAGCCAGCCGGCCTTGGTGAGCGCGTCGACGAACTCGGCCGGATAGCCGCGCTTCTCATCCACCCCCCGGTGATATTCGGGCGGGAACTCGGCGCAGAGCGCACGCACGGCGTCACGGATGTCAGTGTAGTCGTCAGCAGGCGTCACCATATCCTCCGAGGATCTGTTCTTGTTCTTACGGCGCGGTCAGATTGTCGGATGACCGAGCGCCTTACGGAAGCGGTTCTTAACATGAACGCCGTCGCGTGGCGGAAGGACGCGGGTAACCTCGCCGACATCGATCTTGATCGCGGCGAAGCCGGTGCCGCTCATCGTGTGGATGCGTTGCCGCAGATCGGCCACGCCGCCCATGTCGTCGACGATCGTCGCCCAGGGGAAGTTGGCCGCCGCCGCCATCCGCGAGAGCTCGATCCCCCGGCCCGCATGGCTCTGCTGCATTCCGGTCTCACCGTAATGGCCGTTGTCGAGAACCGCGACGGTCAGGTTCGGCGGCAGGACCTGGCCGATCGAGGCCAGCGCGCCGAGTCCCATCAGCATCTCGCCGTCGCCGGTCAGCACCAGGACCGGACGGGTGCGCTGGGTCATGGCCAGACCGAAGCCGACGGTGGCGGCACTGCCCATGGCGGCCCAGAGGTAGAAGTTCCGGTCATCATCGCCGGCCGCCATCACATCGTAGCTTGGCGAGCCGAGGCCGGTGACCACCAGCAGATCGCCGCGATCCTTCAGGAGTTCCGCCGTCACCGCGCGGCGGTCGAGCAATCCGGTCATCTCACTTCACCCACTTCTTTTCACCGATCAGACGCTGGCCCAGCAGGACCGCGCAGGATTCGTCGCCGTTGAACGCCATGGTCGCCGCCCCGTGGATCAGGGGGGTAACCTCCTCGGGATGGTCCGCGCGCCAGGTCCGCACCCCCATCAGATGGAGCGCCGCCTCGGTCGCCTGGCCCATCGGGTTCTGCCACGGATTAAACTCCGCCCAGTCGCCGCGCATGGTCACCAGCATCAGCAACGGAAACTTGGTCATCGACTGCAGGGCCAGGGTGTTGAGGCAATTGCCAACTCCGCTGGATTGCATCAGCAGCGCGCCGCGCTCGCCGCCGAGCCAGGCGCCGGCGAGGTAGCCGATCCCCTCCTCCTCGGTGGTCAACGCCAGCGCGGTGATCTCGTTGTCGGCCTCGGCGCCGCGGATGGCGGCGGCATGACCGGCATCGGGCACATAGACCACATGGCGGACGTCGAAGCTTCGCAGGATCGGAAGCACCTCATCCTGCCAGGATTGGCCCTGAACGGCCTGCATAACGGTCATATCGCCTCCCAGTTCGCCGCGGGGGAATACGCTCAACGACGGCGCATATCGGGTAACGGCCGCGACACCAGAATACGAGAAGCATATTTCTCATTCAGCTATGCCATGATTAGATAGCTTATGGATCTGAAGCAGCTGAAGACCTTCCTGCATGTCGCCGAGCTGGGCAGCCTGAGCCGTGCCGCCGACCGGCTGCACATCGCCCAGCCGGCCCTCGGCCGTCAGATCCGGATGCTGGAGGAAGAACTGGGCGGCGCCCTGTTCTCGCGCCATGGCCGCGGCATGGTGCTGACCGATACCGGTACGCTTCTGGTGGAGCGGGCGACGGCGATCCTGCGCATGGTCGAGGATACCCGCGAGGAGCTGACCGCCTCCCTCGGCGCGGTCAGCGGTGCGGTCAGCCTGGGCGTGCCGCCGACGGCCGGCGAGGTGATCGCCGGGCGCCTGGTCGAACGCTTCCTGCGCGACTATCCCGAGGTCACGGTGCGCATCGTCCCCGCCTTCAGCGGCTATCTCATGGAGATGCTGCAACGGGGCGAGATCGACCTCGCGGTCATGTACCTGACCGCCGCCACCCAGCACATCCCGACCGAACCGCTGATCCAGGAGACCCTGCTGCTGGTCGGATCCGCACGGTCCGACCTCGATCTCGACGCCCCGGTGGATCTGGCGACGCTCGCGACGGTGCCGCTGGTGCTTCCGGGGCCCCGGCACGGGCTGCGGATGCTGCTGGAAAATGCCGCCCGGCGCGCCGACATCGCGCTCAGGGTGACGGTGGAGGCCGACGCGCTGCAAACCCTCAAGGAGCTGGCGGCCCGCGGCCTGGCGCATACGGTCCTGCCGCTTCCCGCAATCCACAGCGAGCTGCAGGCTGGGACGCTGCGCGCCGCGCCGATCGTCCGGCCGACGCTCAGCCGCACGCTGGTGCTGACCCGGTCGCTGATCCGCCCGACCTCGCGGGCGGTGCGGGTATTCGCCGACACCCTCAGGGCCGAGACCGCGGACATGGTGCGTGACGGGATCTGGCAGGGCGAGCTGCTGCTGGACGGCGCGGGCGCGGCGTGACCCACGGGCGCGTGGCGATGTCGCGCGGTCTGTTATTCCGGTCGGCGGCTGGCTAGGCTTCTCCGGCATGCGGACGGCTCGCATCGACGCCACCGGAGGGACCGGCCCTGACCAGCGACACGCCTTCTGTCTACCGCGACGGCATCGCCAGCCGGCTGTTCCGCGATGTCCTGAAGATCCGTCACCTGAGGATCCTCGCCGCCCTCGATCAGATGCGCCAGATCACCAAGGTCGCGCGCGCCTTCAACGTCACCCAGCCGGCGATCTCCAAGCAGATCGCCGAGCTCGAGCGCGCCCTCGGCACCCCGATCATCCATCGTCAGGGCAACTCGATCGCCTTTACCCCGGCCGGCGCGGTGCTGGTCCGTCACGCCAAGGACGTCCTGAACCGGATCCAACGGACCGAGTTCGACATCGAGGCGCTGCGCAAGGGGCTCGGCGGCACCGTGCGGATCGGGGTCGCCTCGAGCCTGATGCCGACCATCGTGCCCGAAGCGATCCGACTGATGATCCAGGCTGCCCCCTCCTCGGTGGTGACGGTGTCCGAGGGCCATTTCGGCAACATGCTTCCCATGCTCTACACCGGCGACCTCGATCTGCTGGTCATGCGGATCTGGAAGCCGTTCGCCCTGGAAGGTGTCGAACAGCTGTCCCTCGGTCGCGAACCGCTGGTGGTTGTCGCCGGCACCGGTCATCCCCTCGCCCGTAAGAAGGACATCGGTTGGGAGACCGCACTCGAGTGGCCGTGGATGAAGGCGGCCGCGGGATCGCTGGCGGCCGATGGGATGAACGAGTTCCTTGCCGAGAAGGGTCTCGGCCCAATGCCGAGCCAGATCGAGGCGGCCTCGATCGTGCTCAGCCTCAGCATGATGCGGCTCATGCCCTGTCTGGCACTGTTCCCGGAGCGCCTGGCACGCTACCATTCCGCGCGCGGCGAGCTGTCGATCCTGTCGCTCAACACCAGCGGATACCTGTCGGAGTCGAACTGCTTCTGGCTGTCGAGCGAGACCGATGAAACGGTCACCCTGTTCCGCGAATGCCTGGTACAGGCGGCCAGGGATCTGTTCGACGACTAGCCACGCGATATAACCGCAAGGTTATGCTGCAGACGCGAAATGTAATTTGTTACAGGTTATGGTCGCCTGCTAGCGTTTCCCTTGGAAGAGGAGTGACACTGCCGCATCCGTAACGCCCTGGCTCGGTTCGGCCGAGCCGTCCCGGCATGACCGTCTTTGCGGACCGACCGCGGTTTCCACTCCTTTATCAGGGGGCGATCCTTCCCGGCGCGACCGCCGGTGAAGGTCATTGCAAAGCACCCGCCAGATCTCAAGGCGGGGAAGCAAGCTGGACACGGAGGTGGATCGATATGATGAACAAGACGCCGCGGCGCGTCGGCCTTAAAGGGCTGGCACTGCTGGCCGCGCTGAGCGCGGCAACATGGCTGCCGACACCGGCACAGGCCGGCAAGGCGGACGACACCCTGAACATCGCCTGGGATCGCGAGCTCCCGAACGTCGACTACTATTACAACACCTCGCGCGAGGGCATCGTCGTCAACCGCCTGGTGTGGGACACGCTGATCTACCGCGATCCGACCACCGGCGAGTTCTCCGGCCTGCTGGCCGAGAGCTTCGAGATCGTCGATGACACGACGTTCGAGTTCAAGCTGCGCAAGGGCGTGAAGTTCCACAATGGAGACGGGTTCTCCGCCAAGGATGTGGTAGCGACCATCAACTTCCTGCTGGCTCCGGACACCGGCAAGCTGTCGAAGCAGACCGTCGACTGGATCAAGGGTGCCGAGGCGCTGGACGACTACACCGTCCGGATCTACGCCAAGGCGCCGACCCCGCTCGCGACCCTGTACCTGGCCGGCGACATCCCGATGTATCCGGCCGATCACTACGCCAAGGTCGGCCCCGGCGGCATGGGCAAGGAGCCGGTCGGCACCGGTCCGTACAAGATCACCAAGATGGTCCCCGGCAAGGAGATCGTGTTCGAGGCGAATGCCGACTACTTCGCGGGCAGTCCGAAGGGCAAGCCGGCGATCAGCAAGATCCTTCAGCGCACCATCCCCGACGTGAACACCCAGATCGTCGAGCTGACCTCCGGCAAGCTGGACTGGATCTGGAAAGTCCCGGCCGATCAGGCGGAGAAGCTGGCGACCCTGCCGAGCCTCAACGTGGTCTCCGCCGGCACCATGCGCGTCGGCTACCTGCAGTTCGACGCGGCCGGCCGCTCGGGCAAGAACCCGTTCCAGGACGTCCGCGTCCGCAAGGCGGTGTCCTACGCCATCGACCGCAAGGCGATCGTCGACAACATCGTGCGCGGCGCGTCGGAAGTCATCAACTCGGCCTGCTATCCGGAGCAGTTCGGCTGCACCCAGGACGTGACCACGTACGAGTACGACCTGGAGAAGGCCAAGGCTCTGTTGGCCGAAGCCGGCTATCCGGACGGGTTCCGCACGGAGATCTACGCCTACCGCAACCGCGACTACCTGGAGCCGATGCTGGGCTTTCTGAAGGAGATCGGCATCGAAACCGACCTGCGCTACGGCAAATACGCGGCGACCCGTGACGCGATCCGGTCCGACAAGGTGCCGTTCGCGTTCATGACCTGGGGCTCCGGCTCAGTGCCGGACGCCGACGCCATTGTCCCGGTGTTTTTCGGCGACAGCCCGGACGACCTGGCCCGCGACCCGGAAGTCCAGGCCGAGTTGAAGAAGGCCGGTTCGACCGTCGACACGAAAGTCCGCCTCGCCGCCTACAAGAAGGCGCTGAGCAAGATCGCGGACGAGGCCTACTGGCTGCCGCTGTGGACGTTCAGCACCAACTACGCGATGAGCCAGGACGTGGACTGGACGCCGACGGCGGACGAGATCCCGCGCTTCTTCTTCGCCAAGTGGAAGTAAACTGACCGCCAATTGACCGCCGCCCCCACGCCGCCGCCCGAAAAGGGAGGTCGCGGCGGGGGCGGCGGCAGATTTTACATTCCAATGTCATGGCGTCGCGATGCTCATCTACACCGCTAAGCGCATCCTACTAGCCATCCTGGTCAGCCTCACGGTCTCGGCCCTGGTGTTCAGCCTGTTGTATCTGAGCGGCGATCCGGCGACGGCGCTGGCCGGCGAGCGGGCGAACGAGGCCGATATCCTGGCGATCAAGGCGGCCTACGGCTTCGATCAGCCGGTCTATGTCCAGTATTTCAAGTGGCTCGCCGGTGCGGTCCAGGGCGAATTCGGCAACTCGGTCTATTTCCGCCTGCCGGTGATCGACCTGATCACGGAACGCCTGCCGGTCACCATGACACTCGGCGTGTGCGCCATGGCCTTCGCCCTGCTGCTGTCGATCCCGCTCGGCGTGCTGGCGGCGATGTATCCGAACAGCCTGATCGACCGTGCCGCCCTGCTGCTCGCGGTCCTGGGCCAGGCGCTGCCCAGCTTCTGGTTCGCCCTGATGCTGATCGTGGTGTTCGCCTACTGGTTCCCGATCCTGCCGGCCAGCGGTTCGGATTCCTGGGAGCATTTCGTGCTGCCGACCATCGTGCTCGGCTATTACGCGACGCCGGCCTTCATGCGCCTGACCCGCACCGGCCTGCTCGACGTGCTGTCGTCGGACTATGTCCGCACCGCCCGGGCCAAGGGCCTGCGCCCGGCCAAGGTGCTGTTCAAGCACGCCCTGCGCAACGCGATCATCCCGGTGGTCAGCCTGGCGGCGGTGCAGTTCGGCTTCATGCTCACCGGTTCGATCATCATCGAGACCGTGTTCGCCCTGCACGGTGCCGGCTTCTTGGCCTGGGAATCGATCTCGCGCTCGGATTTCCCGACCGTGCAGGCGGTGCTGCTGCTGTTCTCGTGGTTCTACATCATCCTCACCTTCCTGGCGGATTTGCTGAACGCCTGGCTCAACCCCAGAATTCGGGTGGCCTGAGATGTCGGTCATGAACACCACCGCCCCCACGACCGAGCAGATCCTGGGGCCTACGCCGGGCCAGATCCTGCGCCGCAAGATCTTCGGCCACCGCGGCATCGTCATCGGCGGCGGGATCTTCCTGATCATCGTCCTGATGGCCGTGCTGGCGCCGCTGATCGCGCCCTACGATCCGTATCATCAGGATCTGGTCGCCCGTCTGGTGCCGCCGATCTGGCAGGACAAGGGCACCTGGACCCATGTCCTCGGGACCGATCAGGTCGGCCGCGACTATCTCAGCCGGCTGATCTACGGCGCCCGGATCTCGCTGATGATCGGCGTCATGGCAGCGCTGATCTCCGGCATCATCGGGACTTCCATGGGCGTGGCCGCCGGCTATTTCGGCGGCAAGGTCGACATGGTCGTCACCTTCCTGATCACCTGCCGTCTGTCGTTGCCGGTGATTCTGGTCAGTCTCGCCGTCGTCGCCATCGTCGGCGGCTCTCTGGAGATGGTGATCCTGGTGCTCGGCCTGCTGCTGTGGGATCGCTATGCCGTGGTCATGCGCGCCAGCACCCAGCAGATCCGCTCGCTGGACTACATCGCCGCCGCCCAGGCGGCAGGCTGCTCGACCTGGTACATCCTGGCGCGGGAGATCCTGCCCAACGTAATGAACCAGCTCATCGTGGTCGCCACGCTGGAGTTCGCCCATGCCGTCCTGCTCGAGGCTGCACTCAGCTTCCTCGGCCTCGGCGTCCAGCCGCCGCTGCCGTCCTGGGGCCTGATGATCTCGGAAGGGCGGAACTACATCCTGTTCGACGCCTGGCTGATCGCCATTCCCGGATCGGCGCTGTTCATGATGCTGCTGGCGGTCAATCTGCTCGGCGACGGCGTGCGCGACGTGACCGTTCCCGAGAACCGGGCCTAGGAGCCGCGCGATGACGACAACATTGAGCGTCGAGAACCTGCGGGTCTCCATCCCACTCTCCGCCGGCGTGCTGCATGCGGTGCGCGGCATCAGCTTCGAGGTCGCCAAGGGCGAGACCCTGTGCCTGGTCGGCGAGTCCGGCTGCGGCAAGTCGCTGACCTCGTTGGCGCTGATGAACCTGCTGCCGAGCCGGGCGAAGCGCGACGCCGACCGGATCGAATTCGACGGCACCGACCTGCTCGGCGTCGGCGAGCGCGGCATGGCGAGGATGCGCGGCAATTCCATGGCGATGATCTTCCAGGAGCCGATGACCTCGCTGAACCCGGCCTACACCATCGGCAACCAGCTTGAGGAAGGCATCCGCCTGCACAAGGGCGTGTCGGCCCGGGAGGCCCGGGAACGGGCGGTCTATCTGCTGGAGAAGGTCGGCATTACCGCCGCCGCCAGCCGCCTCACCCAGTATCCGCATCAGCTCTCCGGTGGCCTGCGCCAGCGCGTAATGATCGCCATGGCGCTGATGTGCGGCCCGGACCTGCTGATCTGCGACGAGCCGACGACGGCGCTCGACGTCACCATCCAGGCGCAGATCCTGCACCTCATCAAGGACCTGCAGCGCGAGTTCGACATGGCGGTGATTCTGATCACCCACGACCTCGGTGTCGTCGCCCGCGTCGCCGACCGGGTGGCGGTGATGTATGCCGGCGAGATCATCGAAAGCGGCGATGTGGCCGAGATCTTCAGTCGGCCGACCCACCCCTACACCCAGGGCCTGCTGAACTGCATTCCGGTGCCCGGCAAGACCCGGCACGGTGAGCGGCTCGGCACCATTCCGGGCATCGTGCCCTCGATGATCGGCGAGATGGCCGGCTGCGCCTTCGCCAACCGGTGCTCCTACGCGCAGGACATCTGCCAGCAGCATGTCGAGACCCATACCGTCGCCCCCAACCACGCGGTGCGCTGCGTGCGCGCGGAACAGGTGAGAACCGTCGCGGCGGGGAGCCTGGCATGACGACCACTCCGATCCTCGAAGCCCGCGACCTGCACTGCACCTTCCAGGTCCGCCAGGGCATGTTCCAGCCGAAGCGCCCGCTGCGGGCGGTCAACGGCGTCTCGCTGAGCATCGAGAGGGGCGGCGTGCTTGGTCTGGTCGGCGAATCCGGCTGCGGCAAAAGCACGGTCGCCCGCATGCTGCTTGGCCTGCAGGCACCGACCTCCGGCACGCTGGCGATCGGCGGTCAGCCGCTTGAAGAGATTGGCCGCAGGGAGCTGGCCAAGCGGGTCCAGCCGATCTTCCAGGACCCCTATTCGTCGTTGAACCCGCGCAAGTCGATCGGCAGCATCATTACCCTGCCGCTCTATGTCCACAAGATCGGCGCCCCCGCCGATTGGCGCCGCAAGGTCGAGGACATCATGGACCTCTGCGGCCTGCCGAAGCGGGCCTACGACATGTATCCGAGCCAGCTCTCCGGTGGCCAGCGCCAGCGCGTGGCGATCGCCCGCGCGCTCGTCATGCGCCCGGAGATCGTGATCTGCGACGAGCCGACCTCGGCCCTCGACGTCTCCGTCCAGGCGCAGATTCTGAACCTGCTGCTGGATTTGCAGAAGGAGCTCGGCCTCACCTACGTGCTGATCAGCCACAACCTCGCGGTGGTCGAACTGATCGCCTCCAAGGTCTCGGTCATGTATCTCGGCCGGATCGTCGAGGAGGCGGAGGGCCAGGCCTTCTTTCGCCAGCAGCGCCATCCCTACTCGCAGGCACTGCTGGCCTCGGTGCTGACGCCGGAGGCCGGGCTCGGCGTACCGGACGCGCAGCTCGGCTCGGCCTTCCCCAACCCGATCGACCCGCCCTCGGGCTGCACCTTTCATCCGCGCTGCGTCCATGCCACCGAGCTCTGCCGCACGACAGCACCGTTGCCGGCGCGGGATGCCGACGGTCTGGTGGAGTGCCACCTGTTCAAAGACACCGTTCCCGCCGGATATCGCGACCATGACCAAGGAGTCCGACTGTGACAGAGCCGTGTGACCTCTCGGCCGTGGCGGCACGCCGCCTGATCGGCGCCAAGCAGCTCTCGCCGGTCGAACTTCTGGCCTCCTGCCGCACCCGCATCGACGCGGTGAACCCGACGCTCAACGCCATCCCGACAACCTGCTGGGATCGGGCGGAGGACGAGGCGAAGGCGGCCGAGGACGCGGTGATGCGCGGCGACGACCTGTCGGTTCTGCACGGCCTGCCCATGGGGGTGAAAGAGACGATGGTGAGCGGCGGCGTACGCACCACTTTCGGATCGCCGATCTTCGCCGACAATGTGCCGGAGGAGGACGAGCGTCTGGTCGCCGTCGCCCGCCAGGCCGGCGCCGTTGCGGTCGGCAAGACCAACGTGCCGGAATTCGCGCTGGGTGCGAATTCCACCAATCCGGTCTTCGGGTCGACCGGCAACCCGTTCGACCCGTCCCGGATCTGCGGCGGTTCCTCCGGCGGGTCGGCGGTGGCCCTGGCGACCGGTATGGTCCCCGTGGCGCTCGGCTCCGATACCGGCGGATCGCTGCGCACGCCGGCGGCCTATTGCGGCGTCGTCGGCTACCGCCCGACCCCCGGCCTGGTGCCGATGTCGGGGCGTGGCACCGGATGGAGCTGCATCTCGGTGCAGGGACCGATGGGCCGCGACGTGGCAGACACCGCCATGCTGCTGTCGGTGCTCGCCGGCTCGGATCCGGTCGACCCGCTGGCCTATTCCGTCGATCCGTCGATCTTCCTGAACCTGCCGACGGTCAATCTGTCCAGCCTGCGGGTCGCGGTGTCGGAGGATCTCGGCTTCGCCCCGGTGGACAATCGGATCCGCGAAACCTTCCGCGCGGCGATCAAAGACATCAAGGGTGCCTTCGGCAGCGTCACCGAGATCGACCCGCCGCTGGAGAAATCCGACGAGGTTTTCGCCATCCTGCGCTCGCTGCAGTTCATCGACCGGTTCCGGCCGCATTACGAGAACAAGCGCGAGCTGCTCGGCCCGAACGCCATTGCCAACTATGAGGAAGCGCTCGGCTATACCTTCGCCGACGCCGCCTGGGCGCAAAACCAGCAGACGACGACCTACCGCCGCTTCCTCGCCTTCATGCAGGATTACGATATCCTGCTGTCGCCGATGGCGGCGGTGCCGCCGTTCCCGGTCGAGCAGCTCTACCCGACCCATATCAATGGCGAGGAACTGCGCAGCTATTTCCACTGGCTGGGCCTGTCCTACGGCATCACGAATACGGCACATCCGGCGATCACCCTGCCCTGCGGTCTCGATCCGACCGGCACGCCGTTCGGCCTGCAGGTGAGCGGCAAGCGCTACGGCGACCACGCGCTGCTCGGCATTTCCGCCGCCCTGGAGGCCTATATGGCGACGATCCCGAGCCTGGCCCGCCCGCTGCCGGACATCGCGGCGTTGTCAGCCGCCGCCTGATCGACAGCCAAAGTCCGTACCTTTACCGGCTATTTGGCGGCCGATAGCATTGCCCGATAACAAGCAGACGATCGGGTAAGGAAATGCCGCAGGACTTCGACACCTCGGCCGCGTGGCGGGTCGAGGATCTGACCCGTGATCGGGGCTGGATTTTCACGCTGGAAGACAGGGACCGGGTACAACTCGCCGCCGCCGTGAAAGCGGCCTTCGAACCGGGCCGCGACCTGCTCGACTACCGCCGCGAGGAGTTCGACCTCGGCCCCGGCCTGGAGACCATCTCGGCAGCCGCCCGCGAGGCCCATTTCGGTCGCGGTGTCTCGCTGATCAAAGGCCTGCCGCGCGAGGGAATGGATGCCGAGGAATTCCGTCTGCTGACCTGGGCCATCGGCCTGCATCTCGGCGTCGCCCGGCCCCAGGGCAAGGCGACCCACTATCTCTCCGAAGTCCGGTCGGCGGGTATGGATTACCGCTCGGCCGGCGGACGCGGCTACAACTCGAACGCCAAGCTCGACTTCCACGTGGACAGCTGCGACCTGGTCACCCTGTCCTGCTACAACAAGGCCAAAGCCGGCGGTCAGAGCATGGTGACCAGCAGCGTGTCGGCCTGGCAGGCCCTGGCCGCCGAGCGCCCGGATCTGGCCGAAACCGCCCGCGCACCGTTCTACTTCAGCCGCAACCAGGAAGAGGCGCCCGACGAGGCGCCGTATTACGGCCAGCCGATCTACGATTTCCAGGACGGCCGTCTGTTCTGCAAATGGAACCGCAACCGGGTCCGCACCGCCCAGGAACTGGAGGGCGTGCCGCGGCTATCCGACGCCCAGCGCGAGACCGCCGACCTGCTGGACGCGATCCTGCGGCGCCCGGAGCTGATGTTTACCATGTGGCTCGAACCCGGCGACCTGCAGATCATGAACAACCACGTCATGCTGCACTCCCGCACCGAGTTCGAGGATTTCGAGGAACCGGACCAGAAGCGTCTGCTGCACCGTCTGTGGCTGGCGCCGCCGGACTCCGTTCTCCTGCCCGAGAGCTGGCGCGAGTACTTCCGCTCGATCGACCCGGGGACGGTGCGGGGCGGGTTCCGCGGCCACTGTTACGACGAGACCCGCCATGCGTTCGAACAGCGCCAGGCGGCAAGTCACGGGATGCCGACGACGATCGTGTGAGGCGGCTCCACCCTGTCGCATGAGCACCGTGTCGGAGGATCGCCGAGGCGTCGGGAAAGGGTGCGCGCGGCGCTCTGCCGCACCGCACAACACACCCTGCAAAAACTGTCGGCCCGCATCGGAGAAAATTGCGGTCCGCGAGTGCGCATGAATTATTTTATGTCTGGTTAAAATTTTTAACACATTGAAATATTTTAATAAATTATCGCGAGACCGGATAACATCACGGATCGTCGCGAAATCTTCATTGGACGTATTTACCTGAGGTGGACCGCACTCTAACGTTCGCATGTGCACAATGTGCAGCCAGGGTTTTGGGGGTTCGAACTTATGGCCGAAACGCCGTCGCTTAACGTCGTTGACTTGAAAACCCACTTCTTCATCCGTGAAGGAGTTGTCCGCGCGGTCGACGGCGTGAGCTTCAGTGTCGGTCAGGGACAGGTGCTCGGGATCGTCGGCGAGTCCGGTTGCGGCAAGAGCATCACGGCCCGGTCCATCCTCCGCCTCGTGCCCAATCCGCCGGGCCGCACCGTCCACGGCAAGATCGAGTTCGAGGGCAAGGACCTGCTGGAGCTCACGGAGACCCAGATGCGCAAGGTCCGGGGCAACCGGATCTCCATGATCTTCCAGGATCCGATGGTCTCGCTGAACCCGACGATGACCGTCGGCAACCAGATCACCGAAGTACTGCGCCTGCATCTGGACATGAACGAGACCGAGGCCCGCGCCCGCGCGCTCGAACTGTTCAAGGACGTCAACATTCCGGAGCCGGAGGGTCGGCTCGACAACTACCCCCACGAATTTTCCGGCGGCATGCGCCAACGCGTGATGATCGCCATGGCGCTGGCCTGCGAGCCGTCGCTGCTGATCGCCGACGAACCGACGACCGCGCTGGACGTGACGGTGCAGGCGCAGATCCTGGACCTGCTGCGCCGGATCCGCGACGACCTCAACAGCGCCATCATCCTGATCACCCACGACCTCGGCGTCGTCGCCGAGATCTGCGACAAGGTGGTGGTCATGTATGCCGGCAAAGTGGTCGAGCAGGCCGACGTGTTCGACCTGTTCGACGAGCCGAAGCACCCCTACACGCGGGGTCTGCTCGACTCGCTGCCGACGCCGGAACACCGGGTCGATCAACTCAAGCCGATCCCCGGACAGCCACCGGATCTTTTGCGCGTGCCACAGGGCTGCAGCTTCGCGCCGCGCTGCGGCTTCTGCATGCAGAAATGCGTCGACGAGGAACCGCCGTTCCGCGAGGTCGCGCCTGGACATATGAGCCGATGCTGGCTCGACAGCGTCACCCAGACCGCCGTCACGGCGGCGGCGGGCTGATCGGCGCAAATCACCAAACCGCGTAGTGAAGGGGAGCGTTCTTGGAGAAATTGCTGGAAGTCGCCGGACTCAAGAAATACTTCCCGATCCGCAAAGGGTCGCTGTTCTCGCGCGACGTCAAATATGTCCGCGCCGTCGATGATGTGAGCTTCGACATCTACAAGGGCGAGATCCTCGGCCTGGTCGGCGAAAGCGGCTCTGGCAAGACGACCACCGGCCGCCTGCTCGTCCGACTTCTTCAGGCAACCGCCGGCGACATCATCTTCGACGGCAAAGATACCCAGAAGATGTCGGATAACGAGTTCCGACCGCTGCGCCGGGACATGCAGTTCATCTTCCAAGATCCCTATTCCTCTCTGAACCCCCGCCTCACCGTCGCCAGCACCATCGCCGAGCCGATCCGCCTGCACGGCGTGGCCACCGGCTCGGACGTGGACAAGCGGGTGGCCGATCTGATGGAGACGGTCGGCCTCAACCCGCGCATGGCCAGCCGCTATCCGCACGAATTCTCCGGCGGCCAGCGCCAGCGCATCGGCATCGCCCGCGCGCTCGCCCTCAACCCGAAGCTGATCATCGCCGACGAGCCGGTCTCGGCACTCGACGTGTCGATCCAGGCCCAGGTGCTGAATCTGCTGCATAAGCTGCGCAGCGATTTCGGCCTGTCCTATTTGTTCATCGCCCACGACCTGAACGTCGTGCAGCATCTCTGCGAGCGCATTGCCGTCATGTATCTCGGCAAGCTGGTCGAGATCGCCGACCGCGACAGCCTCTACGCCAAGCCGCTGCACCCCTACACCCAGGCCCTGACCTCGGCGATCCCGGTTCCGAACCCGCGCGCCAAGCGCGACCGGATCCTGCTGAAAGGCGAGATACCGAGTCCGGTCAACCCGCCGTCGGGGTGCCATTTTCATCCGCGCTGCCAATTCGCGACCGAACAGTGCCGCCAGGTAGTGCCGACGCTTAAGAAGGTGAACGAGACCCACTCGGTCGCGTGTCACCTTTACTGAGAACCCGCAGCAAAAAGCGGGGCTTACGGGAGGGTACCACCTTCAAATTCACGTTAGATGAACGGGAGACTTCTCAATGAAGCGTAGGGATTTTCTGAAGATTGCCGGCGCTGGTGCCGGCGCCTTCATCGCGAGTGACCTGCTCGCCTCCAAGATCGCCCATGCTGCCGGCGGGCGACTGACCGTCGCCATCAGCTCGGATGCATGGAGCCTCGACGTGCGCACGTCGCCCGCCCCGCGACGTGACCAGCCTCAACGTCGATAAGCAGATCTACAACGGCCTCATGAACTATGATGCCGATTCCAAGATGTTCCCCGATCTGGCGTCCGCCGAGCCGGAACAGCCAGACGACCTGACCTACATCTTCAAGCTCAAGGAAGGCGTGCAGTTCCACAAGGGCTATGGCGAGATGACCGCCGAGGATGTGGTCTACACCTACGACACCATCCGCGGCGCGGTCGAAACCGGCCAGAGCTTCTTCCTGTCGCTGTGGCTGAAGCCTCTGGCCAAGGTGGAAGCGGTCGACAAGTACACCGTCAAGTTCACCATGGCGGAGCCCTACCCGGACTTCCTCGACACCTCGACCATGTGCAAGATCGTCAGCAAGAAGGCCGCCGAGGAATTCGGCAAGGACTTCGCGCGCAACCCGGTCGGTACCGGTCCGTTCGAGTTCGTGGAGTGGATCAAGGACGACCACATCCTGCTGAAGAAGAACGAAGCCTACTTCACCGCCGGCGTTCCGAAGCTGGACGAGGTCTATTTCCAGATCATTCCGGACGACACCGTGAAGGTCACGAACCTGATCACCAGTCAGGTCGACATGATGAAGGAGATCCCGCCGCGCAATCTGGAGCAGTTGAAGGGCGCGCCGGGTGTGGTTGTCGGCCAGGTGCCGGGCACCCAGACCGAGCAGGTCTACTTCAACACCAAGGCCGGCCCGTTCCAGGACGTGAACCTGCGCCGCGCGGTGGCCTACGGCATCGACCGCAAGGCGATCGCCGACAAGGTGTTCTACGGCATGGCCCAGGTTGCCTACGCGCCGACGCCGGGCTGGCAGCTTCCGGCCGGCGACTACCCGGCGGATATGGTCAAGATCGGCTACGATCCGGACATGGCCAAGAAGTACCTGAAGGCGAGCTCGAAGCCGGATAATTTCGAGTTCACCTGCATGACCACCGCCCAGGGCTGGTTCGTCGAGCAGCTCACGGTGATCCAGGCCAACCTCGCCGATATCGGCATCAAGATGAACATCGAGCCGCTCGAGAAGAGCGTGATGTTCGGCAAGATGCGGGTTTGGGACTACGAGGCCTCCTACGAGGATCTGAACGCCGGCTATTTCGGCTTCAGCGCCGCCACGGCTCCGCTGTTCTACACGCCGCCGACCCGCCAGCTCGGCTGGGGCGACGAACATGGCCTGAAGGCCTTCGACCTGCTCAACAAGTTCCTGGTCACGGTGAACGCGGAAGAGCGGCAGATCGTCTATGGCGACTTCCTGAAGATCCTGCACGATCAGGTCCCGTACACCCAGGTCGTCTATGTCGACAGCACCGACGCGTGGTCCGAGAGCGTGACCGGTTACAAGACCGGTACGCCGAACGACAGCATGTTCTGGGAAACGGATCTTTCCTGATCCCGCAGATCCTGGACGCATAAGCGGATCCCGGCCCACGGGCCGGGATCCGTCCTCACCCTCGGAGCTGAGTTCATGAACTTCTGGGCGTATCTGGCGAAGCGGCTGCTGCACGCCATCCCGGTCTATATCGGGATCTCGATCGTCATCTTCTCGCTGATCCATCTGATCCCTGGCGATCCGGCGCAGGCGGTTCTCGGCGACACGGCGACGCCTGAAGCCATCCAGGCGCTGCGCGAGCAGTGGAATCTGAACGATCCGCTCTGGCAGCAGTTCGTGCTCTGGTTCTTCAATGTCCTCCAGGGCGACCTCGGCCGCTCCCTGCACACCAACCAGCCGGTGACCGAGATCATCCTCTCGCGCCTGCCGGTGACCCTGACCCTGACGGTCTCGGCCCTGGTCTTCTCGCTGATCATTGCCCTGCCGGTCGGCATCATCGCCGCGCTGAAGCGCAACACGATCATGGACCATGTCTCTCGCGTGATCGCGCTGCTCGGCATCAGCATTCCGAACTTCTGGCTCGGCCTCGTTTTCATCATCGTCTTCGGCGTCTACCTGCGCTGGCTGCCGCCGGGCGGGTTCCACTTCAACAAGGGCTTCGTGCCGGGCGTGTTGAGCCTGATCTTGCCGGCGGTGTCGCTTGGCGCCTTCTTCGCCGCGATCTCCATGCGGATGGTGCGCTCCTCGATGCTCGAAGTGATGCGCAAGGAATACATCGAGACCGCCCGGGCCAAGGGCTTGGCCGAGCCTTCGGTGATCCGCAGCCACGCCATCAAGAACGCCTTCATCCCGGTCATCACGGTGATCGGCCTGCAGACCGGCACCCTGCTCGCCGGCGCAGTGCTGACCGAGACCATCTTCTTCATGCCCGGGATCGGGCGGGAGTTGATCACCGCCATGGCGAAACGCGACTTCCCGATCATCCAGGGACTGATCCTGTTCTTCGCCACGGTCTATGTCGGCATCAACATCCTCGTCGACCTGAGCTACGCCTTCCTCAATCCCAAGATCGAATACAGTTGAGCCGCGGCCGGGCCCCCGGAGCCGAACCAGGAACCGTGACCCGAATGGCGGGAGGACACCAATGACTACCCAGGATCCAGCAATCGTGGTCGTCGCGGCCGACACCCAGGAGCCGCCGCCGCCACGCGGGCAGTTGCAGCTGTTCGTCGACGCCTTTGCCTCCAACAAGCTGGCCGTCGCCGGGCTGATCGTCTTCGTTCTGGCGATCCTGGTCGCCCTGACCGCCGACTTCATCTCGCCATACGATCCCAACGCGCAGGACCTCGGCATGCGCCTCCTGGGCCCGTCCATCACCCACTGGCTCGGCACCGACCAGTACGGTCGCGACCTGCTGAGCCGGGTCATTCACGGGACCCAGATCTCCCTGATGGTCGGCGTGATCAGCATCACGGTGGCGACCATCTGCGGCGTCGCCGGCGGCGCGCTGGCGGGCTATATCGGCGGCTTCGTCGACGACATCATCATGCGCTGCATGGACGTCTTGCTGGCGTTCCCCGCGCTGATCCTGGCGATCGGCATCCTGGCGGTCCTCGGCCCCAGCATCTTCAACGTCATCGTCGTCATCGCCGTGGTGTCGACGCCGCAGCTCGCGCGCATCACCCGCAGCGCGGTGCTGACCCAGAAGGAGGAGGAGTACGTCCAGGCCGCCATCGTCATCGGCCTGCCGATGTATGTCCGCCTGTTCAAGCACGTGCTGCTCAACTGCCTGGCGCCGATCACCGTGCAGGCGACCCTGCTGGTCGCCAACGCCATCATCGTCGAAACGTCCCTGAGCTTCCTCGGCCTCGGCGTGCGCCCGCCGACCCCGACCTGGGGCACGATCCTGTTCGAGGGCAAGGACTACATCCTGCTCGGCATGTGGTGGATGAGTGTGTTCCCCGGGATCGCGATCATCCTTGCCATGCTCGGCCTGAACCTGCTCGGCGACGGGCTGCGGGACGCGCTCGATCCGAAGATCCGGGGCGCCGACGCCTGATCGGCCCCCGACCCACCGCCCGTTCGGATGCGGAATCTCCGGCTTCGCATTCGCCCGATTAGACCTGAAACTGACCTCCCGGCGCGTCCGCGTCGACCGATCCATATCGATGAGGGACTGCCATGCTTCCGCTGACCGGCTATCCGGACCGTATGTCCGCCACACCCGGGGGGCGCATCGAGTTCAAGGTGTCTTCGACCTTCGAGGACCCCTACGCCATGGACGTCGTGCGCATCCGCCACGGCGATCCGAACCCGGCCGGCCCCGGCATGAAGCTGATCGACGTCCCGATGGCGTCCGGGTCTTTTCCGTCCCGCCTGCAGCCGGTGTATCTCGGTTCCTATGCCAAGGTCGAAAGCCATCCGCCGGCCGGCGCCATCGCCGGATCCCTGACAATCGGCGCAACCGTGTGGCCGACCCTGCCGGCCAAGGGCTTGCAGACCGTGATTTCGACCCTGGATGCGGTCGCCGGCGAAGGGTTCTCGCTCGATGTTGGCCCCGAGGGCGTGAGCCTGCGGATCGGTCTCGGTGGCGGCAAGGTCGAGACCCTGTCCCTCGGCAAGCGGCCGCGTGCCCGATGCTGGTACCGGATCCATGCCAGCGTCGACGGCACCACCGGCGCCCTGTCGGTATCGCAGACCCCGCTGACCCCGCAGGTGATGTCGGACGACACCGGCACCGCCACGCGCCAGGTTTCCGGCACACCGGTGCTCACCAGTGAGAAGCCGCTGCTGATCGCCGCCGAGCCGGGCCGGGTCGTCACCGGGCATTTCAACGGCAAGATCGAATGGCCCTTCGTCGCCGGCCGCGTCCTGTCGGGTGACGAGGTCGCCGCCGTGCTCGACGGCGGTCCGGTCGACGGGCTGGTGGCGGCCTGGGATTTCGCCCAGGAGATCTCCGGTCAGAGCGTGCGCGACACCGGCCCGAACGGCCTGCACGGCACCCTGATCAACATGCCGACCCGGGCGATGAAGGGATCGACCTGGACCGGTGAAGAGATGAGCTGGCAGCACGCGCCGCAGCAGTACGCCGCCATCCATTTCCACGAGGACGATCTGTACGATTGCGGCTGGGAGACCGATTTCGTCATCGATATCCCGGCCGACGCCAAGAGCGGGCTGTACGGTGCGCGCCTGCGCTGCGGCGAGGCCGAGGACATCATCCCGTTCTATGTCCGCCCGGCGACCGGGACCAAGCAGGCCGATATCTGTTTCCTCGCCTCGACCTTCACCTACCAGGTCTACGGCAACCACGCCCGCGGCAACGTCGACCACGCGTTCCGCACGCGGATGACGAACTGGGGGGCCTATCCGAACAACGCCGACGACGTATCGGACTACGCTTACTCGACCTACAACTACCACCCGGACAACAGCGGCGTGTGCATGTCCTCGCGACTGCGCCCGCTGGTCACCATGCGTCCGGGCTACCTCACCTTCAACGATGCACGGGGATCGGGCCTGCGCCACTTCCCGGCCGACACCCATCTGCTCGATTGGCTCGAGGAGTTGGGCCACGATTTCGACATCGTCACCGACGAGGACCTGGACGACGAGGGCGTCGATATCCTGAAGCCCTATAAGCTGGTGATCACCGGTTCGCATCCGGAGTACCACACCAAAGGCACGCTGGACGGTCTCCAGGACTACGTCGAGGGCGGCGGCCACTTCATGTACATGGGCGGCAACGGCTTCTACTGGCGCGTCGCCCGCAATCCGGACATCCCCGGCATGATCGAGATCCGCCGGGCCGAGGGCGGCATCCGCGCCTGGGCAGCCGAGCCGGGCGAGTACTTCAACCAGTTGGACGGCGCCTATGGCGGGTTGTGGCGGCGCAACGACCGCCCGCCACAGAAGCTGGCCGGCGTCGGCTTCTCCAGCCAGGGGGCGTTCGAGAGCTCCTATTTCAAGCGCAAGCCCGGCAGCGACAATCCCCGGGCGTCATGGATCTTCGAGGGCGTTGACGATGAGGTCCTCGGCAATTTCGGTCTGTCCGGCGGCGGTGCGGCCGGGTTCGAGCTCGACCGCGCGGATGTCCGCCTCGGGACGCCTGAGCACGCGATCGTCGTCGCCTCATCGGAGAGCCACCAGGAATCCTTCATCGCCGTGCTGGAAGACCAACTCTCCCAGCGCAACACGGCGACCGGCGTTACCCACGCCTCGCTGATTCGGGCGGACATGACTTATTTCGAAGCTCCGAACGGCGGCGCGGTGTTCTCGACCGGGTCCATCACCTTCTGCGGCAGCCTGTCCCACAACGGCTACCGCAACAACATCTCCAAGATCATCGACAACGTGGTGAGGCGCTTCACGGCGTAAACACCGAGTCAACGAACAGGGTGGAAGAAAGACATGGCTGAGGTTGCATATGTAGCGGGGCGCTCTCCGGTTCGCGGAGTCAGCGGCATGGTGGCGGCGGCGCATCCGTCGGCGGCGGCGGCGGGCGCGCAGATCCTGCGGGCGGGCGGCAACGCCTTCGACGCCATCGTCGCGACCGCGGCCGCGCTCAATGTCTGCGAGCCCTTCATGTCCGGCCTCGCCGGCAACGGCCTCGCCACCATGTACATCGCCAAGGAGAAGCGGGTCCGCTCGCTCGACTTCACCCCGCCGGTGCCGCTGAACTTCGATCCGGCCTCGACCACCAAGGCGGAGATCGCCGCCGGGCCGAAGGCCCCGGGCGTGCCGGGCAACCTCGCCGGCTGGTGCACGATCAACGAGACCTACGGCACCAAGCCGCTCGGCGAACTGTTTGCCGAGGCCTCGCGCCTGGCCCGTGTCGGCGTGCCGTCCTCGGCCTTCTACGCGCGGCTGATGGATTTCTGTCTCGACCGCGACTATCCGGACCTCTGGCGCGAGACCTACCTCGACCCGCTCGGCGCCAAGGCGGCCGGTCAGGTCCTGCGCCAGCCGCTGCTGGCCGACACCCTGGACGCGATCGGCGCCGAGGGCCGCGGCTATCTGTACGGCGGCCCGCTCGGCAAGACGATGACCGAGCATCTGCAGTCGATCGGCGGCGTGATCTCGATGGCCGATCTGGAGCGGGTGCAGCCGCGGTTCATGGAGCCGATGCAGGTCGACTACCGCGGCATGAAGATCCACACCGTTCCGCCGCCGGCGGAATCCTTCCAGATGCTGCTGACCCTGGCGATGCTGTCGGAAACCGACATCGGTGCCATGGACCATCTGGGTCCGGACCATCTGGACACCGTGTTCCGCGCCATCCGCATCGCCTCGGAAATGCGCCTGCACTACAACAAGCGTCCGCGCGCCGAGGTCGAGGCGTTGTTCGAGGCCAATGTGCTCGACCGCCTGCGCACCCGCCTCGGCGACGGCCGACCGGTGATCGGCCGCACCGAGCAGTGGGGCAGCGGTCCGATGACGGAGACCGACTGGACCAAGCAGCACACCACCTCCTTCTCCGCCGCCGATGCGGAAGGCAACCTGATCTGCGTGACCCAGACGCTGGGCGGCATCTTCGGGTCCGGCGTGGTGATCCCGGGTACCGGAGTGTGCATGAGCAACTACCTGAACTGGGGCGACCTGGAGCCGGACTCGCCGAACTTCCTCGAACCCGGCAAGGCCTGGGCGTCGGTGGTCGCGCCGAGCATCGGCACGGTCGACGGTACCGGCGTCCTCGCACTCGGCACCCCCGGCAGCTACGGCATCATGCAGACACAGTCGCAGGCCTATGTGCACCACCTGAACTACGGTCTCGACCTGCAGTCCGCCATCGAGGCGCCGCGCGCGCGGCTGTGGGACGGCGCGCGGGTCGAGTTGGAGAGCCGCGTTCCGGAAGCCACCATTGCGGAACTCAAGAAGCGCGGCCATGCGATCGAGATGACGACGCCGCTAACCATGAATGTCGGTGGCATGCAGGCGGTCTCCTACAATCCGGATAACGGCGCCATGGTGGGCGCCGCCGAACCGCGCCGCGCCGGGGCCGCCGTGCCGGCCTGAATCGACGCCACCTGTCCGGGTCGGTGCCTCAGCCGCGCCCGGACAGGTGACGGCCCACCAGATAGCCGAAGACCAGTGCCGGGCCGAGGGTGATTCCCGGGCCCGGATAGGCGCCCGCCATCACCGAGTTCATATCGTTGCCGCAGGCGTAGAGACCCGGAACCGGCACCGCCGCGCCGTCGAGCACCCGGCCGTTGCCATCGACCTCAAGCCCCGAGGCCGTGCCGAGATCGCCCGGATATAGGGCAACGGCGTAGTAGGGCGGTTTCACCAGCGGCCGCATGCAGGGATTCGGCCGGTTCTCCGGATCGCCCACATATCGGTGGTAGTCGTTGCCGCCACGCCCGAACGCGGTATCGACCCCGGTCTCCGAATCGGCGTTGTAGCGGGCCACCGTCGCCACGAGCCCCGCGGTATCGATCCCGAGCCGCTCGGCGAGATCGGACAGTGTCGGCGCCGAGACGAGATAGCCGCACTTCAGATATGGCGACAGCCGCAGGGTCATCGGCTTCACCGCTCCGAGCCCATAGCGCCACAGCGCGTCGGCGTCGCAGATCAGGTGGCACGGGATCGTGCCCTGGGTATCGTCGGCGCGGAACATGGCCTGGACGAACTCGTGATAGGAATTCGACTCGTTGGTGAAGCGCCGGCCATCGCGCGCCACCGCCATCATGCCCGGCTTGCCCCGGTCGGTGACCGTGTGCGGATAGATCGCCTGCTCGCCGGTATGCCGGGTGAAGGTCGAAACCGGGACCCAGAAGGCACCGCCCGCATTGCCTTCGGGGATATGACCGCCGCCCGTCCGTCCGAGGGTCACGCCGTCGCCGCTGTTGCCCAAGGGCACGGCCGATTTTCCGCCTGCCTTTGCCGGAAGCAGCGCCCCGCGCAACGCCGCATCATGAGAGAATCCGCCGGTCGCCAGCACCACACCCCGCCGCGCGCGCACCGCATGGGTGTCGGATCCGACCGCGATCTCGGCCCCGCAGACCCGCCCATCCTCGATCATCAGGCCGCCGGCGGCCGCGCCGAGCCGCACGGACACGCCGAGGTCGATCAGCGATTTCATCAGCCGTCCGGCAAGCGCGTTGCCGAGCACGAGATCGGCCCCGCGATGCAGGGACAGCCGCTGGCGCAGATAACGCCCGACCAGCCGCGCGACCCGGAGTGCCGACCGGGGAGACCGCAGGACCCGACGGAAATGGGGGATGTCGGGCCGGGCGATCATCATGCCGCCGAACAGGGTGAACTCCGGCAGTGGCGCGCGCAGCAGCGGGAAGGCCGCGCCCAGCGTGCGGGCGTCGAACGCCAGCGGTTCCAGCACCCGGCCGCCACGCGACGCGCCCGGCAGGTCCGGATAGTAGTCCGGATAGAACGACAGCGGCACGAGCCGGACGCTGGTGTTGCGGTCGAGATAGTCGATCGCTTCCGCCGCGCGGGTCAGAAACGTCTCGCGCAGGGTCGCGTTGCCGTGGTTGCCGATGACGGCCTGAAGATAGGTCCGGGCATCGTCCAGGGAGTCAGATTTCCCCGCGCGCTTCGCCGGCCCGCTGCCCGGCGCCCAGACCATGCCGCCCGAGATGGCCGCGGTGCCGCCGATCCTGTCCGTCTTGTCGAGCAGCAGAACGTCCAACCCCTCATGGGCGGCGACGACCGCGGCGGTCATGCCGGCGGCCCCGGCGCCAAGCACGATCACGTCATAGTCCCGGTTCACGTCGGCCTCACCGATCGCCACCCTGCGCCTCCTTCGCGGATGATCCCGCACATCGCTGATTGGAGCATTGGCGGCCACGACAATTCAACATTGCCAAATACAAATTCTGATCAATTGTATAAGATCGCATCTGTGCCGAGCCATCGGCCGAGACCTGTCTGCAACCGGAGGCCGATTGAATTTTCCTGTGTGCACATGCACAGTCGATCGTCGGCCCGGCGGGAAAGCGGCCACGGGCAGGCTTCAATGTTCAGAACGAGAACCGGGTACGGATCGTGAGCGACAAAGCGCTGGGGGCAAACAAGATCGAGAAGCCGGGTATTCAATCTCTGGCACGCGCTTTCGCCATTCTCGAATGCATTGGCCAGACGCCCGGCGGCGTTCAGCTTTCCGAGCTCAGCAAAGCGGTTGAACTGAACAACAGCACCGCCTTCCATCTGGTGAAGACCATGGTGCAGCTCGGCTATGTCCGCCAGGACGACAAGAGCAAGAAGTACCATATCGGCCGGCCGATGTTCCTGCTGGCGGCGGCCGCTTTGAACGATGTCGAGCTTTCCAGCATCGTGAGTCCGATCCTGCTCGATCTCGCCCGCGACAGCGGAGAGACATCCCATTTCGCCGTCTGGGCCGGCAACAATACCGCCATCATGGCCCGCAAAGAGGGCACCAGCCCGCTGCGGGTCAGCGAGGATCCGGGGACCGTGCGCCCAGCCTATGCGACGGCCGTCGGCAAGATCCTGCTCGCCCACCTGCAGCCACACCAGCTTGAGCGCTATTACACCGAGGTCGAGCTCACCGCGTTCACGCCGACGACCATCACCGACCCGGAACGCCTGACGGCGGAACTCACGACGATCCGCGAGACCGGCCTCGCCTATGACGATGCGGAGCTGTTCACCGAGGTGCGGTGCGCCGCCGTGCCGGTCGTCGACTTCAAGGACGACGTGATCGGCGCGATCGGCATTTCCGGACCGGTCTGGCGCATGTCCATGACCACCCTGCAGGGCAAGCTGCCGATGCTGCAGACCGCCGCAGACCGCGCCTGCAGCGCCCTGGGTCGCCGGGCCCAGTAACCGTCACGCCGCATCCTGCCGCGTTCTGAAGACGGATTCGCCATGGCGCGATCCGGCTGACGTCGGACGTCTGGTTTCACCCCCGAGTACCGCTACGACCCCGGTCCCTCATCGTCTCGGCCAAGCAACGCCATTCCAGGCGGCGGCAGTCGTGCATCCGGTTGACATTATCCGACAATGTGAATTTCATATGCGACCATACCAAATATAAAAAAGTACCAGGGAGGGAATGATGAAGCAGCGTGACACGAATCCCCTGTCGGTGTCGGCACCGGTCACCCGACGCCGGGCCCTGCAGATCGGCGGCGGCGCGATCGCCGGCGCCGGCCTCGGCTTTCCGTCGATCGTCACGGCGCAGGCCGACGCCATCCGCATCGGCCATCTCACGCCGATGACAGGGTTCCTGGGCACCCTCGGCGAATGGGCGGTGCTCGGGATCCAGATGGCGGCCGAGGAGATCAATGCCGCCGGCGGCGTGCTGGGTCGCCCGCTCGACGTGACGTCCGAGGATTCGGTCAACCCGAATACCGCCGCCACCAAGGCGCAGCGGATGATCGAGCGCGACCAGAAGGACGTGCTGATGGGCGAGATCAGCTCGGCCTCGGCGCTCGCGATCTCCCAGGTCGCCGCCCGAAACCAGAAGCTGTTCATGGCACTCGGTCCCCGGTCCGACACGCTGCGCGGCAAGAACTGCAACCGCTACATGTTCTGCACCGACATCCCGAACACGGTGATGGTCAACGCGGTCGGCAAGTCGCTGCTGCGCGACGGCATGGTGAAGGGCAAGACCTTCCACACGATGACGGCGGACTATGTCTTCGGGCACGATCTGCTGCGCGCGGCCAAGGAATTCTTCGCCGCCAATGACGCCACCCTGGCCGGCGACGAGTTGGTGGCGACGGACGTGACCGACTTCAGCCCGTACCTGCTGAAGATCCGCCAGTCCCAACCGGACGTGGTCTGCCTGAATCTGGCGGGCAACCAGGTGACCAACTTCGTGAAGCAGTATGCCGAATACGGCCTGCCCTTCCCGATGGTCGGGTTCAACCTGAACACCGCCGACGCTTGGGCGGCCGGTCCCGGCAACCTGAGCGGCACCTGGCCGACGGTCTGGTACCACACCCTGGACGTCCCGGCCTCCAAGGCCTTCGTCGCGGCGTTCCAGAAGCGGTACGGCAAACCGCCGGAGAACCACGCCTGGATCGAATACATCGCCCTCAAGCTGATGGCCCAGGCGATGGAGGAGACCAAGTCCACGAACAGCGAGGACCTGATCACCTATTTCGAGAAGGGGGCCAAGTTCGACATCCTGAAGGGCCGGGAAGCGTATTTCCGGTCCTGGGATCACCAGTTGATCCAGGAGGCCTATCCGTTCTCAGTGAAGGACGCCGGATCGGCCAAGGATGAATGGGACCTGATGACCCTGGGCACGGCGGTGCCGGCGGCGGGCGAGTCCCTGGAGACGATCTATCCCACCAGCGAGCAGAACCC
>JARGOG010000002.1:12120-100633 GCA_029212785.1 Thalassobaculaceae bacterium | reverse complement strand
TGTGACCGACTGCGGCGCGGCTTCGCCACCCAGGGGAGCCGCGCCGCCCCATTTGCCTCTCCTCCACCCTTTCATCACAATCGAGATTCTGGCGGTATGCAGCTCGTCTTCCTGATGGAACAGCTGGTCAACGGACTCGTGCTCGGCGGGTACTACCTGCTGATCGCGCTCGGTCTGTCGCTCATCTTCAGTGTCGCCGGCGTGGTCAACCTCGCCCATGGCGCCTTCTACGCGCTTGGCGCCTATGTCTCGGTCGAACTCGCGCGGATCGTCGGGTTCGCGCCGGCGGTCGCCATCTCGCCGGTCGTGGTCGGCCTGTTGGGTGTCCTGTTCGAGCGCTTCATCCTGCGGCGGTTCTACACCGCCGATCCGATCCTCGGCCTGCTGGTCACCTTCGGCCTCGCCATGGTCGGCGAGGAGACCATCCGCATCCTCTGGGGCGCGGCGCCGCTGCCGGCCTCGATGCCGGCGGCGCTCAAGGGACCGGTGTTCCTCGGCGATTTCCTGTTCTCGAAATACCGGCTGCTGCTGCTCGCCATCGTCGTCGTGATCCTGGCCGGCATCTGGTACCTGCTGCAGCGCACATCCTTCGGCCGGGTGGTCCGCGCCGGCGTGCAGCGCCCCGACATGGTCGCCGCTCTCGGCATCCACCTGCAGCCGTACATGACCACGATCATCGCGCTCGGCGTCGGGCTCGCCGCCCTCGGCGGGGCGCTGTTCGCGCCGATCGCCGTGGTTCATCCGGCGATGGGGGCCGAGATCATCACCGTCGCCTTCGTCGTCGTCGTGATCGGTGGGCTTGGCAGCTTCTGGGGCGTGGTGGCGGCGGCCCTCCTGGTCGGCGTGGTGCGGGGCATCACAATCCACTTCGTGCCGGCGGCCGGCGAGGCCTCGATGTACGTCCTGATGTTCCTGATCCTGATGCTGCGGCCGCGCGGCCTGTTGGGCGAACGCATGGAGAAGCTCGAATGACCGCTCCTGCGAACGGGCTTCAAGCCCTGTGGTCGAGAAGTGCGCCGCTGTGCATCGGGGCAGCCGCCCTGGTGCTGCTGCCGGTGGTGATGCCGTGGCTCGGCCAGACCACCAGCACGGCCACGTATCTGGTCACCCTGACCATCGCCGCCATGGGGCTCAACCTGTTGGTCGGGTTCACCGGGCTGGTGTCGTTCGGCCACGGCGCGTGGTTCGGCATCGGTGCCTATGCCGCGGCCCTGATCCAGCGTCACTGGCTGCCCGATCAGATCCTGCTCCCGACCCTGCTGGCGATGATCCTGGTCGCCGCCCTCGCTGCCGTGGTTGGCATGCTGATGCTGCGGCGGCGCGGCGTCTATTTCGCGCTGATGACCCTGGCGCTTGCCGCGCTGTGCTACACGGTGTCGTTCCGCTGGACCGAGGTGACGGGCGGCGAGGACGGACTCGGCGGGCTGCAGCGCGGCACGCTCGGCCCGATCGATCTCGACGACCAGACCGCCTATTACGCCCTGGTCGCGGTGATCGGGTTCGCCGTGCTCTACGCCCTGCTCCGGGTCATCCGCTCGCCTTTCGGCCATGTCCTCGTGGCCATCCGCGAGAACGAGCAACGGGCGACGTTCCAAGGCTATGCCACCGATCGCTACAAGCTCGCCGCCTTCGTCCTGTCGGCAACGGTGACGGCGCTCGCCGGCGCGCTGACCGGCTTCCAGCACTACATCGTCAGCGCCGAGGCGACCTCGATCATCTTCTCCGGCGAGCTGCTGGCGATGGTGGTGATCGGCGGCATGCGCAACATCCTCGGTCCGGCGCTGGGCGTGGCGTTCTACGTGCTGTTCCGCGAGTTCCTGTCGATCTGGACGACCCATTGGCTGTTCTGGTTCGGCATCATCTTCGTCAGTTTCGTCATCTTCTCGCCGCGCGGCATCGTCGGGGTCTGGGAACAGCTGCGCCGGCTCTGGCACGAGGATCCCGAGGAGGGCGCGGCGATGAGCAACCGCCGGCTCCATGACGGTCTCGACCTGCCCGAATTCCTGCGTCCTCCCGCAGGAGCCGCCGAAGTGCTCAACGTCGAAGGCGTGTCGAAGCATTTCGGCGGCATTCGTGCCGTCCAGAGCGCCGGACTCACCGTCGGTGCGAAAGAGATCCACGCGCTGATCGGACCGAACGGGGCCGGCAAGACCACCCTGTTCAACCTGATCTCCGGCATGTTCGCGCCGAGCGCCGGAGCGGTCCGATTGATGGGGCGCGAGATCCACGGCCTCGGCGCCGACCGCATCTGCCGCGCCGGTCTCGCCCGCTCGTTCCAGATCACCAACCTGTTCCAGGACCTGTCGGTGCGCGAGAACTTGCGGCTCTCGCTCCAGGCGCAGCATGCGGTCCGGTACGACCCGTGGCGCGATACCGACACCATCGCCGACATCAACATCGAGACGGACGCGCTGATCCGTTATCTCGGCCTCGACGGTATCCAGGAGACCAAGGGTGGCGACCTCTCCTATGGCGGCCAGCGCCTCGTCGATCTCGGTATCGCCGTCGCCTCCAAGCCGCGCATGCTGCTGCTGGACGAGCCGCTGGCCGGGCTCGCCGCCGCCGAGCGTGAACGGGTATCCAGCCTGATCACCAGCATCGCCGGACATATCCCGGTGCTGATCGTCGAGCACGACATCGACCGGGTGCTGGCGTTTTCGCAGCGCGTCACGGTGATGAACCAGGGCGAGGTGCTGATGTCCGGCGGGCCGGAGGATGTGCGCACCGACCGCCGGGTGCAGGAGATCTATACCGGCTCCGGCGTCCCGGCGGTTACCGGCCGACGTATCGAGGCGACGGGCGAGACGCGCCCGGTGCTGACGATCGACGGGCTCAACACGTTCTACGGCAAGAGCCATATCCTGAACGATGCAAAGATGGACGTCGGCTCCGGCGAGATCGTCGCCCTGCTCGGCCGCAACGGCGCGGGCAAATCGACCCTGCTGAAGTCGCTCGCCGGCCTGGTGCCGCCTGCCACCGGCAGCATCGATTTCGACGGCCGGCAACTGGTCGGACTGCCGGCGCACGAAATCGCCCGACTCGGCATCGGTTACGTGCCCCAGGGTCGCGGCCTGTTCGCCGGCATGACCGTGGCCGAGAACCTGGAACTCGGCCGGCTCGCACGGACGAAGGCCGAGACCCCGGTGTGGACCGAGGAGAAGATCTTCGAGTTCTTCCCGGTGCTGCAGGCGCGCCGGGACACCGCCGCCGACTATCTTTCCGGCGGTGAGCAACAGATGCTGGCCGTCGCCCGGGCGCTGTCGCGGGACGTCAAGCTGCTGTTGCTGGACGAACCCTTCGAGGGCCTGGCGCCGGCCGTGATCCAGGAGCTGTTCACGGTATTCGACCGGCTGCGCCTCACGCTGCCGATCATCATCGTCGAGCATAATCTCGACCTGGTGCTGGCGCTCGCCGACCGGGTCTTCACCCTCGACCGGGGCACGGTGATCCATACCGGCCCGGCCCAGCCCCTGCTCGAGGATCTCAACTACCGTAAGGAAATCCTCTGGCTGTAGACGCCCGGAGCCCCTCCCTATCAGTCCACTGGAAGGACCTGCCATGACCGACAAACTTGCCATCGTCTTCGGCGGCTCGCGCGGGATCGGCGCCGCCTGTGTCGAGGCGCTGGCCGCCGACGGCTTCGACGTCGCCCTGACCTATACCAGCACGGCTCCGGCCCTGCCCGCCTCCGGCCACACGGTCCGCGCCTACGCGGCCGACATCACCAAGGCCGCCGACGTGGCCGCGGTCTTCGCCGGCGTCGAGCAGGACTTCGGCCGCCGCCCGACCTGCGTCGTCGCCAATGCCGGGATCAACGTGCCGCCCGCCCCGGTCGCCGATTTCGACCCGGTGAACTTCCAGCGTCTGGTCGAGGTCAACATCACCGGCGCCTTCAACGTGCTGCGGGGCGCGGCGAAAGCCGTCGTTGATGGCGGGACGATCGTCGCCGTCACCACCTCGCTGGTACGCTTCGCCGCTCCCGGCCTCGGCCCGTACAGCGCGACAAAGGCGGCGGTCGAGTGTCTGGTACGCTCCATGTCGAAGGAACTGGCCGGTCGCAAGATCCGGGTGAACAGCGTGGCCCCGGGGCCCGTCGACACCGACCTGTTCCGCGCCGGCAAGGACGACGCCGCCCTGCAGCGCTCGGCGGCGATGAGCCCTCTCGGCCGCGTCGGCGACCCGAAGGAAGTCGCGAATGCCGTGGTCTTCCTCGCCACCGACCGGTCATCCTGGGTCGATGGCCAGATCCTGCAGACCAACGGCGGCATGGTGTAACGCCGCGGCGACCCATACGGGATCAACGGGTGACCGGGGCCGGCGTCATCCTGCGGTCATGAAGCCGTGGCATGGTGATGGCATCGCCGTCACCGCAAACGAGACCGCCCGCAATGCCCAACCTCCCCCGCATCGCCGGTATCGGCGCCAATCTCGGCAATATCGCCGGCAATCTGGATCAGGTTCGAGCGCAGATGGACGGGCTGGCCACCCTCGGCGCCGATGTGGTCGAGGCTTACGCCTCCTCCCTCGGCGTGGTGGCTGATGCGAGGCTGATCCCGTCCCGCGTGGCGGACCTGCGCGAGATCTGCGCGGACCGGCCGCTGTCGGTGACACTGCACGCGCCGATCCCGATTGATTTCATGGATCGCGACAACACCGACCTGCACCGCGCCGCCGCCCGGGTCTCGGTCGACCTCGCCGCCGAGATCGGCGCCGGCATCGTCGTCATCCATGCCGGCCGCGCCAGCCCCGAGGCCTGGGCCGACGACGCGGACGGATTTCTCGCCTTCGAGCGCGAGGAACTCGCCCTGCTCGGTGATCATGCGACAGCCGCCGGCGTGCGGATCGCGCTCGAGAATATCAGCCCGAACCCCGCGGTGATCGCTGGAAAGATGACGAGCTATTCCCTCGACCCGGCGGCGCTGGCGCAGCAGCTTCGTACCCTCGACCATCCGGGCGTCACCGGGTGCCTGGACTACAGCCATGCCAATCAGGGCGCGGGGTTGCTGGGCCTCGATCCGGTGGCCGGCGCACGCGCCATGGCGCCGGTCACCGGCCATATCCACATCAGCGAAGCGAGCGGCCGGCCGGCGATCCCGGGCGTCTCCGCCCAACCCGACTGGATGTATTTCGGCATCGGCGACATGCACGCGCCGCTCGGAATCGGCTGCATGGATCTCGACGCCCTGGCCGACGCCTCCGGCGTCCTGCCCGGCACCTTCGCCATCCTCGAACTCCAGGGCCATGCCCGCGCAATGCTCGGCGACAGTCTGGAGCGATTGCGAACCTTCGCCGACCGGGTCAACGCCCTGCCGCAAGCCGCATGAGCCCGGCCCGTCCCTGGGTCATCGCCCATCGCGGCGATTCCGCCCACAAGCCCGAGAACAGCCTTGCCGCCCTGGATAGCGCGATCGCCGCCGGCGCCGACGCGGTCGAATGCGACGTCCGGATCGCCGGCGACGGCATCCTGGTGGTGTCCCATGATGCCGACTTGACCCGCCTTGCCGGCAAGCCGGCCGTGGTCGAACAGACGCCCGCCGACGACCTCGCACGGATCGCCGAGGCGGCGGGGGCATCGATCCTGCGCCTGTCGGCGTTCCTCGACGCGGCGCGTGGCCGGACCCGGCTGATGCTTGATGTGAAGTCGCTCGATCCGGCGGTGATCGACGGGATCGCCGCCGCCGTCGCGGAGACCGGCTTCGACCCGGGCGACATCGCTCTTGGCCTGCGCAATGCCGATCTGGTGGGGGCCGCCCGCGCACCGCTTTCAGGCGCGCGCATCCTGGCGCTGCATGGTGGCGGCGCGCCGCTCGACGCCTTTCTCTCGCAGGGCGTGGATCTGATCCGCCTATGGGAGCGCGATGCCACCGCCGACACCATTTCCGCCCTCAAGGACCGGGGCTGCACCGTGTGGACCACCACCGGCGGACCGGAGACCGACAGGGCTGTCGGCGACAGCCACATGCACGGGCTGGCCACGCTGATCGCGGCGGGAATCGACGGCCTGCTGGTCAACGACCCGGTGCTCGGCCGCCGCGCGGTGGACGCAACCCTTTAACCTCCACCCCTCACGGCGTCTCGGGCGCCGCGATCTGGATCCCGGAACCCGCTTCGCACGTCCGGGAAGTCGGCGGAGAGAGGGGGCGGATCAGCGTTGCGTCGGATCGAGGCGGGTGCGCAGCCAGTCGCCGAACAGGCTCATCGACAGGGTGGTGAAGAAGATCACCGCCCCCGGCAGAACCGCGAGCCACCAGGCGGTCAGCAGATAGTCGCGCCCCTCCCCCAGCATCTGACCGAGCGACGTGAGCGGCGGCTGGATTCCGAGGCCGAGGAAGCTGAGCGAGGTTTCCAGCAGGATGGTCTGCGGGAAGTTCAGCGTGAGTTGGACGATCAACGGGCCGATCACATTGGGCAAGATATGGCGGCCATAGAGCCGAAGCGGTCGCGCGCCGAGGGCGCGCACCGCCACCGCATAGCCCTGCTCGCGGGCCGACAGGACCAGGGACCGGGTCAGGCGGGCATAGGTCTCCCACCCGGCGAGCCCCATGAGCGCCAGGAACAGGTAGAAGTTGTTGCCCAGGAAGGCGAGGACGGACAGCGCGATGATGAGGAACGGCATCGCCGCCTGCCAATCCACCAGCATCATCACGATCTCGTCGACGATGCCGCCGCGATGGGCGGCGACGACGCCGAGAACTGTGCCGAGCGCCGCGCCGATCAGCGTGCCGAGCAGGGCGAGCGCGATCGAGACCTGGGTCGCGATCAGCAGCCGCGAGAGCAGGTCGCGGCCGAGCTTGTCGGTACCGAGCACATGCCCTTCGATCGACAGCGGCGACCAGAACGGCGCCTTCAGGCGATACAGCAGGTCGGTCTCTTCATAGCCGTAGGGTGCGAGCAACGGTGCCAGCAGGGCCACCACCGACACGATGATCAGCAGCCCGGCGGAGAGCCGAACCAGCAGCGGCATATGCCAGGCGCCGGCCTGTGGCTTGCGTGGGGTATCCTCCGATGCCTGCGGCACGGTGGGACCGGCGGTCTCGGCACTCATCGCGACCGCTCCCGACCGCCGACCCGCACCCTGGGGTCAAGCCAGCCATAGGCGAGATCGACCAGCAGATTGGCGGAGACCATGGTGATCGCCACCAGCACGACGATGCCCTGAACAATCGACAGATCGCGGTCGGCCACCGAGCTTGTGAGCAGACGGCCGACGCCCGGCCAGGCGAAGACGTTCTCCGTGACCACCGCCCCGCCGATCATCCCGCCGAGGCTGAAGCCGATGATGGTCACCACTGGAATCGCCGCGTTCGGAAAGGCATGCAACCAGACCCGCCGCAAGCGCGAGGCGCCCTCGGCCTCCGCCGTCCGCATGTAGTCGCGCGACAGGACCTCCAGCATCGCCGAACGGGTGAAGCGGGCGATCGCGCCGGCGAAGGCGGTCGCCAGCGTGAACACCGGCATCACCATGTGCTGCCAGGTGCCGTAGCCCGAACTCGGCAGCACCCGCAGGTTCAGCGCGAATAGCAGAATCAGCAGAATGCCGAGGAAGAAATTGGGCATGGAAAACCCGAACACAGCGAAGGACATGGTCAGGCGATCGACCCAGCTATCACGCCAGACCGCCGCCAGCACACCGAGTGGTATTCCGAGCGCGACGGCACAGAAGAATGTCGCCAGTCCCAGTTCCAGAGTCTTCGGCACCCGCTGCCAGATCAGGTCGATGGCCGGCTGCTTATTGCGGAAGGAAATCCCGAAATCGCCACGCAGGGCAGCCTCGAAATAGCGGCCATACTGCTCCCATAGCGGCCGGTCGAGCCCCCAGGCGGTGCGGTAGTAGGCGCGAATTTCCGGGCCGACATCGTCGGGCAGCAATTGCTGCGTCGGATCGCCGGTGAGCCGCAGCACCACGAAGACGAAAGTCACCACCAGCCAAAGGGTGAGCATCGCCCGCAGCAGCTTGATCGCGGCGTAGCGCAGATTCATGAGACGGCCCTCGCCGGCTGGATGTCGGGACCGACGACCGCACCCGGCAGTGCCTCGGCGTGGTGGCAGGCGACCGACCGGCCGTCGGCCAGCCGCCGCAACGCCGGCCGGTCGCTGCGGCAAAGATCGGTGGCGAAGGGACAGCGCGGATTCAGCGCGCAGCCGCTCGGCGGGTTCAGCGGGCTCGGCGGCTCGCCCTCCAGACGCAGCGGCGGCACCCGTCGGCCGTGGCGCGAGCGGGCGGCCGGGACGGCGCCGATCAGGGCGCGGGCATAGGGATGCGCCGGTGCTGCGAACAATGCCTCGCATTCGGCGACCTCGACGAAGCGGCCGAGATACATCACCGCCACCCGGTCCGCGACATGGCGGACCAGGCTGAGATCGTGGGAGATGAACAGGTAGGCGAGCCCGAAATTGCGTTGCAGATCGCGCAGCAGATTGACGACCTGAGCCTGCACCGACACGTCGAGGGCGGCCACCGGTTCGTCGCAGACCACCAACTTCGGCTCCAGCACCAGGGCGCGGGCGATCACCGCCCGCTGCTGCTGACCGCCCGAGAGTTCGTGGGGATAGCGTCGGGCGAGATCGCCGCCGAGCCCGACGGCCTCCAGCATCGCCGCCGCCATCGCCGCCCGGTCGGCCGCGGTGGCGACCCCATGGATCTCCAAGCCTTCCGCCACCTGACAGTCGATGGTGAGGCGGGGATCGAGGGCGCTGCGGCTGTCCTGGAAGATCAGCTGCAGGTCGCGTCTGCGTTCGCGCCAGCGGGCGTCGTCCGCCGCCGCCAGATCCTCGCCGTCGAAGCGGATCGAGCCGCCGCTGGGGCTGAGCAGGTTGAGTACGAGATTGCCGACGGTGGATTTGCCGCAGCCGCTTTCGCCGACCACCGCCAGGGTTTCTCCCGCCGCCAGATCGAAGGAAATATCGTCCACCGCCGCCAGTTCCGGGCGCGGGCCGAACAGGGTGTCCCGCGGCAGGGTGAAGCGTTTTGACAGTCCCCGCACCTGCAGCAGCGCCGCGGCGGTGGAGCCTGGGTGATCGATGGCGGGACCACCGAGCCCGAGCCGGACGGCGCTCATGCCGCCTCCGTGCGCACGGCGAGCGGGTGATGGCAGGCGACGGCCCCGCCCTCCAGGGATGTCAGTTCCGGCGCGACGCGCCCGCAGGTCGTGGACGCATGGGGACAGCGCGGCGCGAAGGCGCAGCCAGCGGGCATCGCGCGCAGGGAGGGGACCGTGCCCAAGATCGGGCTCAACCGCTCCACGTCGTCATCGAGAAACGGCAGGGAGTCGAGCAGGCCGCGGGTATAGGGGTGACGCGGCCGGGCGAAGAGGTCGGCGGCGGACGCAAGCTCGACCACCCGGCCCGCATACATCACGGCGACCCGGTCGGCGACTTCGGCAACGAGGCCAAGGTCGTGGGTGACGAACAGCATGCCCATGCCGATCTCGCGCTGCAGCCGCGACAGAAGGTCGAGGATCTGCGCCTGCACGGTGACGTCGAGCGCGGTGGTCGGCTCGTCGGCCACCAGCAGCGACGGCGCGCCGGCGATCGCCATGGCGATCATCGCGCGCTGCTGCTGGCCTCCGGAGATCTGATGGGGAAAGTCACGGGCGCGCCGGCGGGGTTCGGGAATGCCGACCAGATCGAGCAGCTCGACGGCACGGGCGTTGGCGGCACGGCGTTTGGAGCCGGTGCGGATCTGATAGGCCTCCGCCACCTGCCAGCCAAGCGTGCGCACCGGGTTCAGGCCGGTCATCGGGTTCTGGAAGATCATGCCCATACCGCGGGCGCGCCGGGACCGGTCGGCGCGGCTGGCGGGATCCAGGCGCGCGCCCTGGAAGCCGATTTCGCCGTCGTCGATCGCCACGCGGCGGCCGAACAGGCCCATGACCGAGAGACAGGTCAGTGTCTTGCCGCAGCCGCTCTCTCCCACCAGACCCAGCGTTTCGCCGGGGCCGAGGGCGAGGGAAACGCCACGCACGGGAAAGACCGGGCCGTCCGCGAGATCGATGCGGACGGTCAGGTCGCGAATGTCGAGAAGCGTGCTCATGCTATGAGGCATCGGGCGGGATACGCCACGGCGCGACGGTCCACCGACCGCCGCGCCGCGAGCGGTATCCTCAGCCGCCGACGCCGAAGGTCAGGTTGTAGGGCCGGAAGTCCATGTAGTAGAGCGAGTAGGGCTCCCAATGGACCGACTTCTTGAGCGCGTAGGTCTCAAGCGGGTTGTAGAGCATCGTGCCCGGCACCTCGTCGGTCCAGATGTCCAGCGCCTTGCGGTAGGCGTCCTTGCGGTCCGCCGTGTCGGTGCTGGAGACCAACCGATCCTGCGCCTCGTTGAACTCCGCCGGGGCCTTCCAGGCCCGGTCGGGGAAGGCCTTGTTGTTCTGGACGTCGCTGATCCGACCCCACTGGGAGACGAAGGAGCCGCTCGGGTCCGGAATGCGGTGGGTGTTGGACCACGGACGGATGTTCGTGCCCTCGGCCTTGGTCACCTGGGCCCAGTTCTCCACCGGCTCGACCTTCACGTTCAGACCGACATCCTTCCACATCTGCTGCATCGCCTGAGCCGCTTCGAGGCTGTTCAGGTAGTAGTTCAGCGGCAGGCGGTAGACGATCTCCTCGCCCTTGTAGGACGACGCCTTGACCAGTTCGCGGGCCTTCTCCGGGTTGAACTCGAATTCCGGATAGTCGGCCAGATAGATCTCATAGTCCGGCAACTGGTGGCCGTTCGGCGTGAAGTTCTTGTCGTCCCACAGCGCCTTGCGCAGCAGAGCGCGATCGATCGCCAGGGACAGGGCCTGACGGACCTTCTTGTCCTTCATGAACGGCGCGTCCATGTAGAAAACCAGCATGTGGGTGTTGTCGAGCACCACCTGCTTGACGTCAATATCGTCGTAGCCCTGCAGGACCTGCACCTGGTCCGGCGGCACGTTCACGATGATGTCGAACTCGCCGCTGACCAGACCGGCGATGCGGGCCGAGGTCTCCGGCACCACCTTGAAGGTGATGCTCTTGGCGGTCGGCGCACCGTCGAAATAGTCGTCATTGGCGACCAGCTTGATGTACTCGCCATCGACGAATTCGGCGATTTTGTAGGGGCCGGTGCCGACTGGGCTGCGGCGCACCTGGTCGTAGCCGCGGGTCAGGTAGTCGCGGGCGTTGACGATCCAACTGGCATAACCGGCCAGACGCTGCTCCATCATGACGTCCGGAACGCGGCTGACGATCCGCACCGTGTACTTGTCGACACGCTCGGCGTGGCTGATCGTGTTCATCTCCTGCCGACCGGTCGGGACGATCGGCCGATCGCCCAGCATGCGGCCCTGGGTGAAGGTGAAGACCACGTCGTCGGCGGTCAGTTCGTCACCGTTGTGGAACTTCACGCCCTGGCGCAGTTTGAACTCGATCGTCTTGTCGTCGATCCGCTTCCAGCTCTCGGCAAGTCCCGGAACCAGCTTCGAGCCGCTGCCCTTGCCGTTCGCCAGGAAGTCGCGGCGGATCAGGCTGTCGAACATCGAGTAGATGATACGGACATGGACGTTGCCCATGCCATCGGCCGGCTCGAGGGTATCGGGAAGGTCGTTGACGGCGACGACCAGGTCGGCCCGATCATCGGCCAGGGCCGGCCCCGCCATCAGACCGAGGGCGACAAGCGCCCCCGCGGCCAAGCGGAAGAGGGATGTCATTACGTACACTCCTGAAACTGGACAGGACGCGAGTGTCCCAGTTTCAGGTGCGTGATTTGTGATGGCTTGGCGGATTCTTTGTTGCAACATGCCGGTCAAATCGATGACCGCTGGACTGCAATTTCATGACGCTCGCGACGGCGCCAGCCGATCCATCCACCTTGTTGTGCATTATAGTGCGGTGCTAGCGTTTTGCTGGCCAGCAGAGCCGCGCCATACAATCGGCGGGGACGCCCCGGGTGAAGGGACAGCGGATGCGAGAGCGGACCGGCTCCATCGAGGAACCGACCGAGAACGGCGATGCCACCGCGCGCCGCCCCATGGTGGAGGCGCGATCCGTCTCCAAGGTTTTCGGCAGCGGGGACTCCGAGTTGCGGGCGCTCGACGCGGTCTCCGTGACCATCCGAGAGGGCGAGTTCTTCACGCTGCTCGGCCCGTCCGGCTGCGGTAAGACGACCCTGCTTCGGATGATCGCCGGCTTCGAGCATCCGAGCGACGGCGCGATCCTTCTCGACGGCGCCGACATCTCCGGGCTTCCGCCCTACCGCCGTCCGGTCAACACCGTGTTCCAGAGCTACGCCCTGTTCCCGCATCTCACCGTCGCCGGCAATATCGCCTTCGGCCTCGAGATGCTGGGCCGACCGGCGGCCGAAGTGGCCGATACCGTCGAGCGTATGCTGCGCATGGTCCGCATGGAGGCGATGCGCGACCGGCTGACCTCGCAGATCTCCGGCGGCCAGCAGCAGCGCGTCGCCCTGGCCCGCGCCCTGGCGCCCCAGCCCAAGGTCCTGCTGCTCGACGAGCCGCTGTCCGCCCTCGACCTGAAGCTGCGCAAGGAAATGCAGATCGAGTTGAAACGCCTGCAGACCGAGACCGGAATCACCTTCGTCTTCGTCACCCACGATCAGGAAGAGGCGCTGACCATGTCGGACCGCATCGCGGTGATGCGCGACGGGCAGATCCTCCAGATCGGCTCCCCGCACGAGATCTACGAACGGCCCGCCGACCATTTCGTGGCGAGCTTCATCGGCGAGACCAACTTCCTCGCCGCCACCGTCGAGACGAGGACGGGAGAACGCGGACGGATCCGACTGCCGGGCGGATTGGTGGCCGAGACCGATCTGTTCGAGAGCATGGCACCGGGCGATGCGGTCGCCGCGGTGATCCGGCCGGAGCATCTGCGGGTGCAGCCGGCGGGCAGCGGATCCGGGCTCGCGGCGACGGTGGCGACGATCGTCTATCTCGGCACCGACACCCAGTACCACCTGCGCCTGGAAAGCGGGGAGATGCTCGTCGCGCGGGTGCAGAACGGTCCGTCCGGGTCGCCAGGTCTGGCGGACGGGGCCGCGGTGGAGGCGTCCTTCGCCCCTACCGCCGTTCGCGTCCTGCGGGACTGAGCCGGCCGTGGGGGAGACGCCAATCCCGGATGCGGGTCTTCGGAGACCGGTTGCGGAGACGGACGTGCGCCGGGCCGAGATCCGCCGCAACTGGCTGCTGGCCACGCCGGCGCTGATCCTGCTGCTGGCGGCGGCGAGCGGGCCGCTCCTGATCGCGGTCGTCTATTCCGTGCTGGAACCCGGCGACTATTCCGGCGTGGTCTGGAAACTCTCGGGCGAGGGCTGGTTCCGCGTTCTGTTCAACCGCGACATCTTCGACGACACGGTCTCCCTGGCGGATGCCCATCTGACGATCTTCTGGCGGTCCGCCAGTCTGTCGCTGATGACCACGTTCTTCACACTGCTGCTCGGTTTTCCCACCGCCTATTTCATCGCGACCCGCCCGCTGCGGCAGCGCATGCTCTGGCTGTTCCTGGTGACGATCCCGTTCTGGACGAACCTGCTGATCCGCACCTTCGCGATCATGGAGGTGATCCGCAACGAGGGCATCGCCAACTCGACCCTGATGGCGCTCGGCCTGATCGATGCGCCGATCCAGATGCTGTATACCGACGCCTCCGTCCTGGCCGGCATGGTCTATGTCTATCTGCCGCTGATGGTGCTGCCGCTCTACGCCTCCCTCGACCGGCTCGATTTCCGGTTGGTCGAGGCGGCCTACGACCTCTATGCGAGCCGGATCGCGGTGCTGCGCCGGGTGATCATCCCCCTGGTCAAGCCGGGGATCGTGGCCGGCTCCATCCTGGTCTTCATCCCGTCGCTCGGCGCCTATGTGACGCCGCGGGTGCTTGGCGGTGGCAAGAACATGATGATCAGCAACCTGATCGAGCTGCAGTTCGGCGAAGGCCGGAACTGGCCGCTCGGTGCTGCGCTCTCGATCACCCTGCTGGCCTTCGTGATGGTCGCGCTGATCTTCTACGTGCGCAACATGGCGGGGGAGCAGCGCAATGGCTGAAGGTACCCACCGCCGCTTCTCCGTGCGCCGGATGCCGGGCTTCACGTCGATCGCCATGCTGACCTTCGCCATGCTGTACGGGCCGATCGTCATTCTGGTGATCTACGCCTTCAACGCCGGCGAGTCGGTGGCGCTGTGGGAGGGTTTCTCGCTGCGCTGGTTCGTGACCGCCTGGGACAATACCCAGGTCCAGGAGGCGACCTTCCGGTCGTTGATCGTCGCCGGCGCGGCGTCGCTGACCGCCACCGTGCTGGCGACCATGGCGGCGCTCGGCACCACGCGCACCCGGCCGTATCCCGGCAGTCTGGTGATCTACGCCCTGATCAACCAGCCGCTGATGGTGCCGGAGATCGTCACCGCCGTCGCTCTGCTGATCGTGTTCGCGATGATCAAGATCGCCACCGGATATAGCGGCCTGATTTTTCTGATCGCGGCCCATGCGGCGTTCTGCGTGCCCTTCGCCTACCTGCCCATTCGCGCGCGGCTGGAGGGCATGAACCTGGACTACGAGACGGCGGCCGCCGATCTGTACGCGCCGCCGTGGCAGGTCTTCCGGCGGGTCACGCTGCCGCTGATGGCACCGGGGATCGTCGCCGGCGCCATGCTGGCCTTCGTGATCTCGCTCGATGATGTGGTGATCACCGAGTTCGTGAAATCCGCCGGTCAGGACACGCTACCGACCTACATGCTCGGCCAGCTCCGCCGCATGGTGACCCCTGAAGTCAATGCGATCTCGACCGCGCTGCTCGGCGTGACGGTCGTTCTGCTCACCGCGTTCTTTGTACTCAATCGGCAACGCCGATAAGGTTGCGTCAATAACAACAATGGAGGCTTCCATGTCTTTTAAAACGCTACGGCACGGGTTGCTGGGCGGGGCCATTGCGGCGCTCGCCATGGTGTCCGCCGCCGGAACCGCATCCGCCGCAGGCGAACTCAACATCTACAACTGGGGCAACTACACCAACCCCGAGCTGATCGAGAAGTTCGCCAAGGCCTATGACGTCAAGGTGACTCTCACCGACTACGATTCCAACACCACGGCGCTGACCAAGGTGAAGGCCGGCGGCCACGGCTTCGACATAGTCGTGCCCTCCGCCAATTACGTGCCGATCTTCGTCAAGGAAGGGCTGCTGCTGGAATCGCGCCCCGACCAGATGGAAAACTTCAAGAACGTCGACCCGCAATGGGTGGACGTTCCGTGGGATCCGGGCCGCAAATACACCGCGCCCTGGCAGTGGGGCACCACCGGCGTTGCGGTGAACACCTCGGCCTATGCCGGCGACCCGAACACCGCGGCGATCTTCCTCGATCCGCCGGCGGAACTGGTTGGCAAGGTCAACGTCGTTCCGGAAATGAACGACGTGATCGGCATCGCGATCATGTATGTCGGCGGTGAGCCCTGCACCGAGGACAAGGCGGTCCTGCGCAAGGTCCGCGACACGCTGATGGCCGCCAAGCCGAAATGGCAGTCGATGGACTACGGCATGACCGAGAAGATGTCGAACAACGACGTCATGGCCTCGGTGAACTGGAACGGCTCGACCTTCCGGATCCGTTTGAACAACCCGAAGGTGGTCTACGGCTACCCGAAGGAAGGTTATGTCGTCTGGATGGATTCCGTGGCGGTCCTCAAGGACGCCAAGAACGTCGAGAACGCCAAGCTGTTCCAGAACTTCATCATGGACCCGGAGAACGCGGCCCTGATCTCGGCCTTCGCGCGCTACGCCAACGGCATCAACGGCTCGGAAGCCTACATGCCCGAGGACATGAAGACGGCGCCGGAGATCGTGGTTCCGGCTGAGTTCAAGGCGGCCGGCAAGTTCCTGCCGACCTGCTCGAAGGAAGCGCGGGACCTGTACACCGCGATCTGGACCGAACTGCGTAAGTAACGCCTCCTGCAGTCCGGGTCCGCTCCGACACAGGGCGGGCCCGGGCGACCTAGCCGGCGGGGCGTGCGCCCGTGTCCGCGCCCGCATCCGGAGCCCGCGTCGGCAGCGTGATCCGGACCTCCGTCCCCACGCCGATCTCGCTTTCGATCTCCAGCGTCCCGCCATGCAGGTCGATCAGCATCTTCACGATCGACAGCCCCAGTCCGACACCGCCCTCGGCCAGATAGGGATTGGTGGCGGATGTCGCGAAGGGTTCGGTCAGACGCGCCAGCCACTCCCGGTCGATTCCTTCGCCGGTATCGGTGACCGACACCGTGTGCAGGGTTTTCGAGGCGCCGACCTCGACGGTGATCGAGCCGCCGGTCGGGGTGTGCTTGATCGCATTGGACAGCAGATTGAGGATGATCTGCCGCATCGCGCGGGGATCCGCCTCCAGGTCCGAGGCGCTGTTGTCGCCCAGCACAACCAGTTTCAGGTTCTTCTCCTTGACGGACTGGCTGGCGACACGGGCGCTCTCGCGGGCGATGGTCTTGAGGTCGACCAGCGATTTGTTGAGGTTGTAGCCACCAGACTCGATGGTCGAGATGTTGAGGATCCCGTTGACGAGATCGAGCAGGTGGCTGCTGCTCTTGTGGATCTCGTTGGCATAGTCCTCATACTTCTCGGATCCGAGCTCGCCGAAATACTTCCGGGTCATCATCTCCGAGAATCCGATGATGGCGTTCAGCGGCGTGCGCAGTTCGTGGCTCATGGAGGCGAGGAACTTCGACTTCGTGGCATTCGCCTGCTCCGCTTCGGCTTTCGCGGCGGACAGTTTCTCCAGGACGAGATTGTACTGTCGCGCGATGTCGCCGACCTCGGAATCCAGCTCGACCTCGATCGGACGGGTGAAATCGCCGGTACGGCGGTGGTGCTCCATCAGGCGGAGCAGCTCCATCTGGTCCGTGGATTCCTCATGCTCGGAGACGTTCAGGCCGACCCGCTCCCAGGCCTCCGGAACCCGCAGCTTCACGACCAGGTCGACCAGACGCAGGAGAACGTAGCCGAGGCCGAATGCCCAGATCATCGCCGCGACGACCCCGATGCATTGCACTCCGAACTGCTCGAGACGCCCGAGCCCGGTGCCGATCAGTTCCAGGTCGCCGAAGATCGCGACGCAGAGCGTGCCCCACACGCCAGGGATCGCATGGACGGGGAAGGCATTGACGGCATCATCGATCCCCGCCTTCTCGATCAGACGGGCCGCGGCGAGGCATAGAATGCCGCCGATGAAACTCAGGACGGCGGCATCGACCAGGGAGACGCAATGGGCCGTCGGCGTGATCGCGACGAGACCGGCGAGGCAGCCGCTCAGCAGGTCGGTGACGCCGACCCGGTTATAGACGCCGTAGCCGACGGCGAGCGCTCCGAGCCCGCCCATGGAGCCGGCGACCATGGTGTTCAGGATAATGAGCGGCACCCGTTCGTCGGCGGTAAGCAGGCTGCCGCCGTTGAAGCCGATCCAGCCGAACCAGATGATGAACATGCCGAGCGTCGCCAGTGGCAGGCTATGGCTTCTGAACGGTATCCGGACCGGACCGCCGCGACCGATTCGGGGTCCGATGATAATCACCGCGGCGAGGCTGACCCAGCCGGCGACCGAGTGGACAACCGTCCCGCCGGCGAAGTCGACGAAGCCGATGGACGCCAACCATCCGGTACCGCCGGCGACCACCCCGGACCAGGCCCAATGGCCGAAGATCGGATAGATCAGCAGCGAGACCAGGGCCGACACCACGAGATAGGCCCGCAGCGACATCCGCTCCGCCACCGCGCCAGAGATGATGGTCGCCGCCGTGCCGCAGAACATCAGCTGGAACATGAAGAAGGCGAGGAGCTTGGGGTCGGTTTCGTTGAAAAACAGGAAACTTGTTCCGAACAGCCCATGCCAGCTTTCGCCGAACATCAGACCGAACCCGATCACCATGTAGAAGAAGGTGCAGATGATGAAATCGGCCACATTCTTGGTGGCGACGTTGATGCTGTTCTTGGAGCGGGCGAGGCCGCTTTCGAGGCATGCGAATCCAGGCTGCATGATGAAGACAAGCCCGGCGCAGAACACCAGCCAAACGATATCCAGACTAATGGCCTCGCCTCCCCATCACCACGTCACTCGCCGGCTCAAACACACCTCCATGGCTCTGAACCCTGTCACCGGTTCAATTTATTGCATCGCAGCAATTCATTAAACACCGGTCGAGCGCGAGAGAGCCAGGCGACATTCCGCAGCGGTTTCATGAGCTATGCAGCAGCTGTTCCAATCGGCACCAATTTTGCGCTCCCCACCGCCGACTTCGAGGGCGGCGACCGGAACACTGAGGAACAGCTTATGCCTGGGGCCGGACTCTGAAAATGGGGCATTCGGCAGCGGTCCGCCCAGCCCCGTCACCGCCACCGAACGGTTGTATGGGTCTGTTGCCTGGAAATCCGATCCGGCGGACCTTCCTACACTCTACCGCCATAACGCAGACTTCATATCAAGCGACAAATCGATACATATCGAAGCAATTAGAAAAATATTAACACCCTCGCCCGTAGTTTGGCTCAGATCAGTGACGATGAGGCCTTTTTCGTTATCTCTTCGTCACTGGATCTTATCGTTTCCTGCGTCTTAGTGCACATTCGGGAACCCTTCCAGAATCTGGGTTCCTAGTTCCAACCGCCGCCCACATAATTCTGTATGACGTCCCCGGACGACCACCACAGCCCAGTGCTCATGCTCCTTGATCGTTTCCTTCTACCCGTCCGCGACGCGTTTGATCCGGCCGCAACCCTGCCAGGCAGCTACAGCCCCGGTCTGGTCGGCCTGTCGGTGTTCATCGCGATTCTCGCGGCCACTGTCGCTCTGGCGACCTCCGATCGGGTCTACGCCGCGAAAAGCGTCGGTGGACGGGCCGCCTGGCTGGTGGCTGGCGGCGGCTGTATGGGCGGCGGAATCTGGGGCATGCATTTCATCGGCATGCTCGCCTTCTCGCTGCCCTGCGGCATCACCTACGATCCCCTCACCACTCTGGTTTCGATGGTGCCCGGCATGCTGGCCAGCGGCACCGCACTGTGGGTCATCAGCCGCGGGAACGCCGCCACCATCGGCGGCGTGGCGATCGGCTCCATCCTCATGGGTTCCGGGATCGGCGCCATGCACTATGCCGGCATGGCGGCGATGCGGCTGCCCGCCATCCTCAACTACGACGCCACCATGGTTGCCGTTTCGGTCGTCGTCGCCATCGCGCTGGCGTTCGTCGCGCTGAGCACCTTCTTCCTGCTCCGGCATAGCGCCCTGCTGCGTTCGCTGGCCCTGCCACTCGCCGCGACCGTCATGGGATGCAGTGTCGCCGGCATGCATTACACGGCGATGCAGGCGGCCCTGTTCTTTCCGGTCGGCGATACGCAGACGATCACGAGTTCCTTCGATCCGACGGTCATGGCGACGGTGATCACGCTGCTGATCGTGTGTTTCGGCATCGCGACTCTGGCGGCCGTCTTCGCCGGACGCCAGTTCGAAACCGCGGAGCACCTGCGTGAGGAGATGGCCCAGCGCGCCGCCCTGGAGCAGGAGTCCCGGGCCGGCCACCAGCGCCTTCAATCGATCATGGACAACGTCCAGGAAGCCATCATCACGATCGACGAAACCGGCAGCATTCTCCACTGGTCGCCGGGAGCCACGACCATCTTCGGCTATTCCACCGACGAAGCGATCGGACAGAACATCACGATGGTCATGCCGAAGGGCATCGCCGATCAGCATGCCGGCTTTATCGATGCCTATCTGCGCACAGGCGTCGCCAAGATCATTGGCAGTGGACGCGAGGTCGAAGGGCGCCGCCGCGACGGCTCGCCGGTGCCGCTCGACCTGAACATCAGTCGGACCGATGTCGAAGGCCGGATCCTGTTCACCGGCATTCTGCGCGACATCACGGATCGCAAGCGGATCCTCCATGAACTGATCGAGGCGCGCGTGCAGGCCGATTCGGCGAGCCGCGCGAAGTCGATGTTCCTCGCCAATATGAGCCACGAGATCCGCACCCCACTGAACCCGATCATCGGCATGGCGCATCTGCTGCTGCGCACCGACCTGGACCGGGTGCAGTCCGAATACGCGCGCAAGATCCACCAGTCCGGCCGCCATCTGCTGAAGATCATCAACGACATCCTCGATTTCTCGAAGATCGAGGCCGGACAACTGCGCCTGGAGCAGACGGCCTTCGATCTGGACGAGATCCTCGAGAGCGTCTCCTCGGTGATCTCCGAACGCGCCGCCGCCAAAGGTCTGGAGCTCATCTTCGACATTCCGTTCGATATTCCGCGGCGCTACTGCGGCGATCCCCTGCGGCTGAGCCAGATCCTCATCAATTTCGCCAACAACGCCGAGAAGTTCACCGATGCCGGCGAGATCGGAATCCACGTCTCGGCCCTGGCAGAGACGTCCCAATCCACTCACATCCGCTTTGCGGTTCGGGACACCGGGATCGGGATCACCGACGAGCAGCGGGAACGCCTGTTCGAATCCTTCCAGCAGGCGGACGAGTCGACGACCCGCCGTTTCGGTGGAACCGGCCTCGGTCTTGCCATTTCGCGCCGGCTGGCGGCCCTCATGGGCGGCAATGTCGGCATCGAGAGCGTGTACGGCCAGGGAAGCACGTTCTGGCTGGAGCTATGGCTGAAGAAGAGCAGCGAGGAGGCCGCGGTCCTCCTGCCGGAGCCGACACTGCGCGGGAGACGGGCACTCGTAGTTGAGGACAACCCGTCAGCGCGCCAGGCCCTCGTCGACATGCTGAAGTCCATGACCTTCGAGGTCGATGCGGCGACAAGCGGGGCGGAGGCGGTCGATCGCGTTCGATCCGGACCGGCCTATGATATCCTGTTCGTCGACTGGCGGATGCCCGGTATGGACGGCATCCGCACGATCCGGACGGTCCGGGAACTCGGTTTGCCGGAGCCGGCGCCGGCCTTTGTCCTGGTGACTGCCTACGGGCGGGAGGACGTGCTCCAGGCTGCCGAGAGCGAAGCCATCGACGATGTTCTCATCAAACCGCTGAGTCCGTCGCAGCTGTTCGATTCCGTCGTCCAGGTCCTTCGGCACCGCGCCGGGATCGTGCCGCCCGAAACCTCGGATAGAACGGATATGGATGCCGGCGCACCGCCCGAAGTCGCCGGTCGGCGGGTGCTGGTCGTCGAGGATAACGACCTCAACCGAGACGTCGCCATCGACCTCCTGGAAGCCGTCGGCGTCATCGTCGAGACGGTCGAGAACGGCGCGCTTGCCGTCGAGGCCGTCGGTGCCCGGCCGTGGGACGCCGTTCTGATGGACATCCAGATGCCCGTCATGGACGGCTACGCCGCGGCTCGGGAAATTCGCAAGCGCTATCCCGATATCGATCTGCCGATCATCGCGATGACCGCCAACGCCATGAGCGGCGACCGGGAGCGGTGTCTCCAAGCGGGCATGAACGACCACGTCGCCAAGCCGATCGATCCCGACGATCTCTACACCGTCCTCGCCCGGTGGCTGCAGGCGGATATTTCGACCGATCCGCTGATCGCGGGGGCTTCCGGCAGCACGGCGGCGACAGAAGGCGCTCCCTTCGTCCATCACAGCGTCGATGGCGAGGCCGGGATGAGACGCGTTCTCGGCCACCGCCACCGGTACATCGAGATGCTCGCCCGGTATGCCTCCGGCCAGGCAGATGTCGACGCGCGGATCACGACGGCCCTTGCGTCCGGCGATTCCGCGACGGCGGAGCGCGAGGCCCACACGGCCCGTGCCGTGGCCGGCAATATCGGCGCGTTCGAGATCGCCGCCCACGCCGAGCAGATCGAGCGGGCGATCCATTCCAATCAGAGCATCAACAAGATCAGGCCGCTGATCGAAGGTCTGCGGGTGTGCCTTCAGCCGGTCCTCGACGGCATCGCCGCCCTGCCCGAACTTGCCGTAACGGAACCGGGTGCACCGTCACCGGCGCCCAGCGCCGAGGATTCGGAGATCTTCGAACGTCTATGCCGTCTGCTGGAGGATGACGACGCCGAAGCGCAGGACCTGGTCGCCGCCGAGCCGGCGGCCGTCAGGGCCGCTGTCGGCGAGACGCTGTTCGCCCCCTTTACCAAGGCGGTCGACGCTTTCGACTTCGAAGCGGCACGGCAGATCTGCGCGCGGGTTCAGCGGAAGACGGATGTCGAAGAGGTCGTGGAATGACGCTCGCGGAGGATGGCCGGCGCACGGTGCTGGTCGTGGACGACACCCCGGACAACCTCAGTCTCATGAGCGGTCTGCTGAAGGACACCTACCGGGTCCGGGTCGCCAATTCCGGCGAGCGCGCGCTGGCGATCGCGAGTTCCGCCTCCCGTCCGGACCTGATCCTGCTCGACATCATGATGCCGGTCATGGACGGCTATGAGGTCTGCCGGCGTTTGAAGGCGGATCCAAACTGTCGCGACATTCCCGTCGTGTTCCTGACCGCCCGCACCGACCAGATCGACGAGCAGCTTGGCCTGGAACTCGGCGCCGTCGACTACATCACCAAGCCGATCAGCCCGCCGATCGTCATTGCCCGCGTGCGCAACCATCTCCAGCTCAAGCAGGCGAACGATGCCCTGCGGGGTCAGAATGCGTTCCTGGAGGAAGAGATCGAGCGTCGCACGCGAGACGTGCGGGCGATCAAGGACGCCGCGATCGTGGCCATGGCGACGCTCGCCGAAACCCGCGACAACGAGACGGGAAACCATATCCGCCGAACCCAGCACTATGTCCGCGCTCTGGCCGAGGAACTTGCCGGCGATCCCAAATTCGCCGAGATCATGGAAGCCGACACGGTGGATCTGCTCTACCGCTCCGCCGCCCTCCACGACATCGGCAAGGTCGGCATCCCGGACTCGATCCTGCTCAAGCCCGGGCGGCTGACCGATGAAGAATTCGCGACCATGAAGACCCACACCACGCTCGGCTACGAGGCGATCCGGTCCGCCGAACGCAGCATCAACAACTCCGACATCACCTTCCTGCGGTTCGCGCGCGAGATCGCCCTGAGCCACCACGAACGCTGGGACGGAAAGGGCTATCCGCATGGATTGGCCGGCGAGGCGATCCCGCTGTCGGGCCGCATCATGGCCATCTCGGACGTCTACGATGCGTTGACGTCAAAGCGGGTCTACAAGCCCGCCTATCCGCACGACGCCGCCGTCGCCGAGATCGAGGGCGGGCGCGGAACCCAGTTCGATCCGGACTTGGTCGATGCCTTCCTGAAGGTTTCCGACGGCTTCCTCGAGATCTCCCAGTCCTTCAAGGATTGAAGCACCGGAGCCGACGGTCACATGTGCAGGTGCGCGCAAGGCCGCTGCAGAAACCCGGAAGGATCTCGGCGAACCGGTCGGCAAGCTGACGCTGCTCGGCATTCTGAGCCCGCAGCCGCTCCGCCGCCGCCGCGCCCCGTACCGCCAGATCTTCCAGCCGCACATGCACGAGCCGGCGGTTCCGGACGACGAACTCACCGGCGACCATGACGTCGCAGACCGCGCTGCCATCCTCGCAATGGACGAGCTGATTGACCGCGTCGTTGACCGGGATCCAGTTCGGATTGTGGGTGTCGAGGAAAACCAGATCCGCCTGATATCCCGGGGCCACACGGCCGAGCCTACCGCCCAGGCCGAGGGCCTTCGCCCCGCCGAGGGTGGCCGCGCTCGCGACCTCCAACGTGCTCAGCCAATCATCGATCGACGGCGTCTGGCCTTTTGAGACGAAGGAGGCGAAGCGCATCGCCTCGTACATGTTCTGATTGTCGGAGCAACTCGACCCGTCCGTACCGATGCCGACGGTGATGTTCCGGTCGATCGCGCTCCGGATATCCGCGAGCCCATTGCCCAACCGAAGGTTGCTGCCGGGGTTGTGCGCGATCGTGCACCCGTGGTCGGCCATCAGGCTGCGGTCGTCGTCGGTCAGCCAGACCGCGTGGGCCGCGGTGAACCGGGGTGAGAGGACGCCGAGCTTGTCGAGATGAGAGATGATCGTGCGGCCGTAGCGTTGTTTGGAGGCCACCGACTGGACCTTCGATTCCGCGATGTGACTGTGAACCCCGAGACCGTGCTCGGCCGCCAGCCGGCAGCACCCGGCGTAGAAGTCGTCCGAGCAATGGAGCGGAATGGTCGGAGCCATGGCCAGTTGGACATGCGCGCCGTCATGCCGCCAGTGCCGGCACAGATCCTCGAGGTGAGAGAGCAGGCGCTCGGCCGGCTGCGCGCGCACCGCCTCCATGTCGCGCCGCAGCCCCGGCGGCAACGCTTCCTGAAGTCCCGGCACGGCGAGATGGAACGCTGTGTCCGCCACCATCGGAGCGACCACGGCCCGGAGCCCCACCGTCGAATAGCCGTCGGCGATGGCGTCGAGCCCGTCCCGGCTCGGCAGGGGAAACTCGGCATAGAGGTCGTAGCAGGCGGTGCAGCCCTTGAGCAGCATCTCCGCCGCGTTGATCATGGCGCAGAGCCGCATGTCCTCGAGCGACTGGCTGCCGTAAATCCAAGGCCCGGCGGCGAGCAGCAGCTCCAGCGTCCACTTGTCGCCGAGACCGCGCGCGAGCGCGCCGTGCCCATGGGTATGGGCGTTGACCAGCCCGATATGGATCAGCTTGCCGGTGACGTCGAGGCGGGGCCGATCCTCAGCCGTCACCGCCCCCGCATCGACGACCGCTTCGATCGCGCCATCGGCGATCACGATGTCCGCCGCTCGCAACGTCCCGGTATCGAGATCCAGCACCCGGCCGCCGGTCAGAACCTTTCCCGTCGCCATCCCGCCTCTCCTCGTTGCCGCGCGAGCATGATCGCACCTTGCAGCGCCGCGTCGAGAGGGTGAAGGCCCTGACGTGTCGAATTCCGGACGTGAGGGGTTACCGTGGGACGCTCAGATAGAGCGACAGGGTGACGATCGACAGGATGGTCGTGGTCAGGACGACACGCCCGGTCAGCAAGGCTTCGCGCTGATAGAACTGGGCGAGCATGAACGGTCCGGTGCCGGTCGGCAGTGCCGCCAGAAGCACCGCCGTATGGGCCAGGCTCGAGGACAGACCCAGCATCGGCACCGCGACGACCCAGGTGATTGCAGGCTGCGCGATCAGCTTCAACGCCACCAGACCGGTCTGAACCGCCGACCCCGCCTGCGGCTGCCGCTCCGAGTTCTCGGCCAGGAACAGGCCGAGCGCAACCAGGGCGCAGGGTGCCGCGGCCCCGCCGAGCAGCGTCAGATAAGTCTCGAGGGCCGGCGGCAGCGCCACCCCTGACACCATGACGGCGGCGCCCAGCGCCGGGGCGACGAGCAGCGGGTTCTTCACCAGCGAGAGGGCCGTCTTGCGCGCGATGTCCCGGCGACGGGCCTCGGTCTGCAGGCTGCACTCCACCAGCACGATCGCGATCGCGAACAAAACGCAGGCGGTCAGGATCGTGGCGACCAGGGTCGCGCCCAGGGCCGAGCTGCCCATCACCGCCAGAACGAGCGGGAAGCCGACGAACCCGGTATTCGCGTAGCTGGCATTCAGCCCGTCGATCGCCGCGTCGGCCAGCGCGCAGCCCTGGCGCAGCCGTACCGCGAGGGTCAGGGCGAAGATCGCCGCGCAGCCGACGGAGAAGGCCAGAATGAACCCCGGCTGCCAGATTTCCGCCGGGTCGGCGTTCGCCATGATATCGAACAGCAGCGCCGGCAGCGCCAGATAGACGACAAGGCGGTTAACCTCGCGGGTCGCGTTCGGGCCGAGCGCATTGGACCGCCGCGCGACCCATCCGGTCAGAATGAGCGCGAAGATCGGCAGGACGACGAACAGGTTGGCGAGCATGGGTGGACCCCGTGGCGGAAACCCTGTTCTCGTATCGGCCTTCTTCGATACAATCCATTTCAATCTAAGAGGCCAACTAATTCAATTGAGGTATCAATGGATACACGGCAGATGCGTTATTTCGTGGCCCTGGCGGAGACTCTGCATTTCGGCCGTGCGGCGGCGCGGCTGAACATGACCCAGCCGCCATTCAGCCGGCAGATCGCCAATCTCGAGCGCGATCTCGGCGTCACCCTGGTGAACAGGACCTCCAGGCAGGTGCACCTGACGGCGGCAGGGGCACGGTTTCTGGAGGATTCCCGCGCGGTACTGGCGCAGTTCGAAATCGCCTGCCGCGATGCCCGTCTGGTGGCCAAGGGGATGACCGGCGAACTGCGTCTCGGCTTCATGATGCACGCGGCCCACCGGATCGTGCCGCAGATGGTCAGCCGCTACGGTGCCATCCGCCCGGACGTCCGGCTGTCCCTGTCGGAAACGACGCCCGCGGAAATCGAACAGAAGCTGCTGAGCCGGGACCTCGACGCCGCCATCACTTTTGCCGACCCAAGCAATTCGCAGATCGACAGCCACACGTTCCTGCAAGACCGGCTGTGCCTGGTCATGCCGCCAAGCCATGGCCTCGCCGCACTCCGGTCGGTCGGCCCGGAAGACCTTGGGCAGGAGGATCTGATCGCCGCTTCCGCCGCCGTCGCACCGACCCTGAGGGCGGCGATCACCGGCTATTTCGCCGCGGCGGGGATCGTGCCGCGCTTCCGTTTCGAGCCGCAGCTGCAGAACACCATCCTGCGGCTCGTCGCCACCGGCCTCGGGGTGGCGCTGGTGCCGGAGTCGATCTGCGACGGGCACATGCTGGATCTCGTGGCGCGTCCGTTGGTCAATGCGCCGACCATGGAGGTCGCCCTGAAGACCCTGCGTGGCCAGGACAACCCCGCCGTCGCCCCGCTGATCGCCCTGGTCCGCAGCCAGACGCCGTAGAGCGCCGGCCCGCCCTCAGCAGTCGAGCGTGTTCGCCCGCTCCCAATCGGTGAGTTCGCGGCTATAGGCGTTCCAGTCCTGCATCCGCAGTTTGACCAGGGCGGAGACCGTCTCCTCGCCGATTGCCTTGCACAGGGTACGGTCCTTCTCCAGGGCGCGGAGCGCGTCCAGCAGGTTCAACGGCAGCTTCTTCACGCCCCGGACCTTGTGACCCTCGGCATACATGTCGATATCGATCCGCTTGCCCGGCTCCGCCTTGGTCGCGATGCCGTCGAGGCCGGCGGCCAGGATCGCGGCGGGCAGCAGGTACGGGTTGGTCGCCCCGTCGGCGAGACGCACCTCGAAGCGTCCGGCATCCGGGATGCGGACCATGTGGGTGCGGTTGTTGCCGCCATAGGTGATGGTGTTCGGCGCCCAGGTCGCGCCCGAGGCGGTGACCGGTGCGTTCAGCCGCTTATAGGAATTGACGGTCGGGTTGGCGATGGCGCAAAGCGCCGGGGCATGCCCCATCAGGCCGCCAAGGAAGTTGTAGCCGAGCGCCGAGATCCCAAGCTCGCCCTTGGGGTCGTCGAACACGTTCTTCCTGCCGGTCTTGTCCCACAGGCTGACATGGGCGTGGCAGCCGTTGCCGGTGAGGTTGGCGAAGGGCTTCGGCATGAAGGTCGCGCGCAACCCGTGCTTCTCGGCGACCGACTTGACCATGTATTTGAAGAACGCGTGGCGGTCGGCGGTGATCAGGGCGTCGGCGTAATCCCAGTTCATCTCGAACTGGCCGTTGGCATCCTCGTGGTCGTTCTGATACGGGCCCCAGCCCAGTGCCTGCATCGCGTCGCAGATCTCGGTGATGACGTCGTAGCGGCGCATCAGCGCCTCGATGTCGTAGCAGGGCTTGCCCTGGGTATCCTGGGCGTCGGCCAGCGACCGGCCGTCCGGGGTGATCAGGAAGTACTCGCACTCGACCCCGTGCTTGAGCCGGTAACCCTGCTTGGCGGCGGTCGCGACGGCGCGCTTGAGGGCGGCGCGCGGGGCTTGCTCTAGCTCCTTGCCGTCCATGTGGAGATCGGCGGCGAGCCAGCCGACACTCGGCTTCCACGGCAGTTGGATCAGGCTGTCCGGATCGGGTACGGCGAACATGTCCGGGTGGGCCGGATTCAGGTCGAGCCAGGCGGCGAAGCCGGCGAAGCCCGCCCCCTCTTTCGCCATCGGCCCGATCGCCGAGGCCGGCACCAGTTTGGCCCGCATGACGCCGAACAGATCGACGAATGAGATCAGGAAATACTCGATACCGCGCTTCTTCGCCTCATTCGCCAGATCGATCGCCATGCCGTCATACCTCTTCGCTGTTGGTAGTGGTTTCCGTTTCCGCCGACAGGATCAGCGCCCGCCCGGACCGGGTATCCAGTCGGTGCCCGCGAGCGGAACCCGCGCCATCGCCGCCGCCTCGATGGTCAGCGCCACGAGATCCTCGGGCTCCAGGTTGCGCACGTCCGACTTGCCGTTGGCCCGCGCGATGGTCTGGCATTCCAGGGTCATGACGGCGAGGTAGTTGGCCAGGCGTTGGCCGGCCGCGACCGGGTCGAGCCGAGCCGCCAGCTCGGGATTCTGGGTGGTGATGCCGGCCGGGTCGTTGCCCTCGTGCCAGTCGTCATAGGCGCCGGCCGTGGTGCCGAGCGCATTGTAGTCGGCCTCCCAGCGCGGATCGTTGTCGCCGAGCGCCACCAGGGCGGCAGTACCGATCGAGACCGCATCCGCGCCGAGTGCCAGGCACTTGGCGACGTCGGCGCCGTTGCGCACGCCACCGGAAACGACGAGCTGGACCTTGCGGTGCATGTCGAGTTCCTGGAGGGCCGCCACGGCCGGGCGGATCGCCGACAGGATCGGGATGCCGACATGCTCGATAAACACGTCCTGGGTCGCCGCTGTGCCGCCCTGCATGCCGTCGAGCACGACCACGTCGGCGCCGGACTTCACCGCGAGCGCCACGTCGTAATACGGCCGGGAAGCGCCGACCTTGACGTAGATCGGCTTTTCCCAATTGGTGATCTCCCGCAGCTCCTGGATCTTGATCTCCAGATCGTCGGGGCCGGTCCAGTCCGGGTGACGGCAGGCCGAGCGCTGGTCGATGCCTTCCGGCAGGTCGCGCATCCCGGCGACCCGCGCGCTGATCTTCTGGCCGAGCAGCATGCCGCCGCCACCGGGCTTTGCCCCCTGGCCCACCACCACCTCGATGGCGTCGGCCCGGCGCAGGTCGTCCGGGTTCATGCCGTAGCGGCTCGGCAGGTACTGATAGACCAGCAGCTCGGAATGCCCGCGTTCCTCCTCGGTCATGCCGCCATCGCCGGTGGTGGTCGAGGTTCCCATGGCCGAGGCACCGCGCCCGAGCGCCTCCTTGGCCTGGGCCGAGAGCGAGCCGAAGCTCATGCCGGCGATGGTGATCGGGATCTTCAGGTGGATCGGCTTGGAGGCGAAGCGGTCGCCGAGCACCACGTCGGTGCGGCAGGTCTCGCGATACCCCTCCAGCGGATAGCGCGAGATCGAGGCGCCGAGAAACAGCAGGTCGTCGAAATGCGGCAGCGCCCGCTTCGCGCCCGCCCCGCGAATGTCGTAGATGCCGGTCGCCGCCGCCCGGCGGATTTCCGACAGGGTGATGTCGTCGAAGGTGGCGGACTTGCGGGGTGCCGTTCGCGGGATCTTCGGGGAACCGGTCATTGCTGGGCCTCAATACGCGCCGACATTGTCGACCTTGAAATGATAGAGCTGGCGGGCCGAACCGTAGCGCCGGAAGGTCGCGGCATCGACATCGCCGTAACCGGCCCGTGTCAGCAGCGCCTGCAACTCGGCCACATGCTCGGCGCGCATCCCCTTCTCCACGCAATCGGCGCCGAGGCCGGCCACCGATCCGCGCACATAGAGCCGCGCCTCGTAGATCGAATCGCCGAGCGCCTCGCCGGCATCGCCGAGCACGGCCAGGGTTCCCGACTGCGCCATGAAGGCCGACATGTGCCCGACCGAACCGCCGACCACGATGTCGACGCCCTTCATCGAGATCCCGCAGCGCGCCGAGGCGTCACCCTCGATCACCACCAATCCGCCGTGGCCCGTGGCGCCCGCCGACTGGCTGGCATCGCCGGTCACCCGCACGGTGCCGGACATGATGTTCTCGGCAAGACCGGTGCCGGCATTGCCCTCGACCGTGACCGAGGCGTGCTTGTTCATGCCGGCGCAGTAGTAGCCCACATGCCCGGCGATGGTGATGTCGACCGGGGCGTCCAGACCGCAGGCCAGCGCATGCGCCCCGTTCGGATTGCGGATAGTGAAGGCGCCCCCGGACGCCGCCTGCAGGGTCCGGTTGACCGCGCGCACCGGCTCTGCGCCCAGGTCGAGGACGCTATGGTTCAGGGTATCGACGCTCACGCCGCGCGGCTCCAGGAATAGATCTCCGCCGGTCTCGGCTCCCAGATCCGGGCATGGCCGACCCCGGGCAGCTTGGCGATGGCGCGGAACTCCGACGACATGGCGACCCAGTCGTCGGTCTCGGCCATCACCGCCGGCTTGCAGGCGATCGGGTCGCGCACGACGGCGAAACCCTCGGCGGTGCCGATGGCGAAGGTGAAGAACCCGTCCAGGTCCCGCAGGGCCGCGCCGACCGCGTCGGCCAGCGTGTCGCCGCCGCGCATGCGATGCGCCAGGTAGCCGGCGGCCACCTCGGAATCATTCTCGGTCTGGAACCGCTCGCCCGACGCTTCGAGCCGGCGGCGCAACCCGTTGTGGTTCGACAGCGAGCCGTTATGCACGAGGCAGGTATCGGCCCCGGTGGAGAACGGGTGCGAACCGGCGGTGGTCACCGCCGATTCCGTCGCCATGCGGGTATGGGCGATGGCATGGGTGCCGGAGCGCCCGGCCAGCCCGAAACGATCGGCCACCGCATCCGGATCGCCGACCCCCTTGAACAGTTCGATCGACCGGCCGACCGAGAGCACGGTCACCTCCGGCACATTGGCGATCAGCCAGTCGCGCGCCGCCTGACCGTCACCCTCGGTGCGCAGCACGGCGTGATTGGCGATCGGCGTAATCTCAGCCGCGGCACCCTGCGCCACCTCCAGCCGGGTGGCGATCGACGGCCAGTCGACCACCGTCGCTTCGGCCAGCAGCACCAGCTTGGAGCCGGCCTCCGGCGCGCCATAGACCGCGAACCCGGCGGAGTCCGGTCCCCGGCCGCGCATCTCATGCAGCATCAGACCGGTCAGACGCCCGAGGTCGGCCGACAAGGCTTCGGATTTCAGATAGAGCCCGACGATTCCACACATACACTGCTCCACGTTCCCGTCCCGATGGCGCCCCACCGGCGCGCCCGGCCTTGCCCCGACGGTCTGGCGAGAACGCCGCCGACTGAACCGGTCGCCATCATCTTGACGCCATGACGCGGTGCGGAAAAGCCCAGACAATCGGTCGAGTTGCAGTTTGATCACCCGGACAACACCGCTAGGGTGATCTTTCGGGGCCGCGACGGTCCGCATTTCGGCCACGGAGCTAGCCATGCCGGATACCCAATCCCTGAACGCGACTGCGGCGGCAACGGAACTTGATCCGGACAAGATCATCGATATCGATCTCGCCCCGCTCTTCCGCGACGATCCCGACGGTCGGGCACGGGTGGTGGCGGAAGCCCGACGGGCCTGCGAGCGTAGCGGCTTCTTCCTGGTGCACAACACCTGCATCGACGACCGTGTGATCCAGGACACCCTGACCCAGATGGACCGGCTCTTCGCGCTGCCGGACGACGATCCGATCAAGCAGGCGGTGCATCAGGATCTGGCGCCGGGCACCACCGGCTGGGCTCCGATTTTCGAGGAGCCGTCCTACCAGGAGAACACGATCGCCTACATGGAGTCCTTCGATGCCGGCCCCGACGTGGCCCTGTTCCCATCGGCGGAGGCGGCGCAGGAAGTCGGCATCTGGCCGATCCCTTGGCCCGACCTGCCGGGGTTCCGGGACGCGGTCGAAACCTACAACGCGGCGGCCAACCGGCTGGGCCGGGCACTGTTCGAGGTGTTCTCGGAGTTGGTCGGCGAGGAGCGCGGCTTCTTCAACCGTATGAGCGGGGACCGGGCGCCGAAGACGCTGCGGCTGCTGCACTATCCGGCGAACGACGCGCCGGCCGACGACATCAATGTCGGGATCGCCGCCCATACCGATTTCGAGTGCTTCACCATCATGTACCAGACCGCTCCCGGGCTGGAGCTGACCGATGTCGAGGGCAACTGGCACCAGGCGCCGGCCGCCGGCGGCCGGTTCACCATCATCCTCGGCGACATGATGGAGCGCTTCACCAACGGCACTCTGCCGGCCACCGGTCACCGGGTCGTCAACACGCCGTGGCAGCGCTATTCGCTGATCCTGTTTTACGCCGTCGACGGCGATCAGGTCGTGGCACCGCTGCCGCAATTCGTCGGGCCGGACCGGCCGGCCCGCTACCCACCGGTCGGCCAATACGCCCATATCCGCAACGAGGTCGACCGCTCGGTCGCCAATCTGGAAGCGATGACCGCGCAGCAGAACGGCCTGGACGGACACACCCCGCCCGTGGTGTGACCGCTACACCCGACCGCCATCGGGATCGCGGGGGGCGGTTTCGATCGCTCAGATGACTCAGACAGTGACTGCACGCATGCCAGACCAGATTCCATTCCAATCCCTGCCGGTCGCGATGACCGACGATATCGTCGCCTCGTCGCAGGACGGGATCGTCACCATCGATCCGCAGGGCCGGCTGACCTCCTTCAATCCAGGTGCCGAAGCGATCTTCGGGCTGCAGGCCCCGGAAGTCGTCGGCAAGACCGTCGCGGAGGTATTCCTGCCGATCGAGGGTCTGGATGATTTCACCGACTGCGTGTTGGAAGCGGTCCGGCACCCCGACGAGGAGCATATCGCCAATATCAGCCTGGACCATGGGGGGACGGTTCTCCACCTCAGCGTCCGAACCGTCCTGCTGCACCGCAGAGGCTCCAACGAGCGGATCGGCGTCCTGGTCATGCTCTCCGACGAGAGCGAGCGGGTCGAGTTTCTGGCAAAGAGCGCGGCGCGCGAGCGCGAGCGCGCGGCGACCGGGCGGTTCATTGTCGCCATCCTGACGATCTTCAGCGTTTTCACCCTGCTGTTGGAGCCGATCCAGGAGCTGGCGCGGAACCGATACTTCGATTTCGGGCCGGTGATGGCGCTTCTGACGCTGGTGATCATCGCCTTCCTGATCAATCGCTGGATCTCACCCAGTTCGGAGAGTGTCGGCCTCGATCTCAGACCGAAGCGCCGCCACGTGGTCGAGGCGGTCATCTGGTCGATCGGGTTCTGCGCGACGATGACGGCCGGAAAATTTCTTTTGATTCATCTCGGCTCGGATCCGGCGGGTCCGACGACGCCACTCTTCAGCTTCTACGTCCTGGATGACGGCACGAAGGTGGACGGCGTCGGCCTGTATACGATCGGCGTGTCGGTCTACCTGATCTCGGTGCTGTTCCAGCAATTCGCCACCCGCTGCGCCATTCAGGCGCCGCTGGAAAGTTTCCTCACCGGTGTTGTCGGGCCGGCCGGATGGATCGCGAACGGGGTAGCGACACTGCTGTTCGCGGTGCTGCATGCCCATCTCAATCCGATCGTATCGGCCGCCGTGATCCTGCCGTCCCTGCTATGGGGCTGGCTGTTCATGCGGTCGCGCAGCATCGTTCCACCGATCATTTCCCACGCCATCATCGGCGTGTACGCCATCTTCATCCTCGGGATATTCGTCGGACTCGATCAGGTGTGATCCGGCAAATGCCAACGGCAAGCGACGGGACCCCATGAGAGGAAACAGGAAACCGCGCGTTCTGATCGTAAACGCCTATGTCTGCCCCTGGCGCTCGGCGGCGCCGACGCGCCTGTTCATTCCGCGCGCCATGGCGCCCTATTACCTCGCCGGCCGTTTCTGCCCGGAACGCACGGAGGTCCGCGTCCATGACGAGGTTCATCACGGCGCCCTGCTGAACCCGCGTCTCTTCGACTGGCCGGATCTCGTCGTGCTCACCGGCCTCACCATGTCGTTCGACCGGGCGCGCCAGCTTTCGGCCTATTTCCGAAATGCCCGACCCGATGTCGCGGTCGCCATCGGCGGACCCATTGCCCGCGCGCTGCCCCATCTGTGCGACAGCGTCTTCGATTACGTCTGCCAGGGCGACATCGAGGCGTTGGACGACATCGTCGACGCGGCGCTCGGGCCGGGGCATCGCGCCGACGACCCCGCCCCCCGGTTCGACCTCGCCGGATGGTCCTATGGTCTCGGCTATGTCGAGACGACCCGGAACTGCAACTTCAGCTGCGCGTTCTGCTCCCTGACCGGCGAAAACCGGCCGTATCAGCCCTACAGCTCCCGCGAGATATCCCGACAACTCGATGCCCAGGGCCGGATGCAGATGCTCATGGTGCTGGACAATAATTTCTACGGCAGCAACCGCTCGGACTTCGAGCGGAGGACCGATCTGCTCGGCGCGCATTGGCGCCGTGGCGATTTCCGGGGATGGGGCGCTCTGGTCACCGGCGATTTCTTCAAGAACCCGGACAACCTGGCTCGCGTCGCGGCGAACGGATGCAAGGCGCTGTTCTCCGGCGTCGAGTCCCTCGACCCGGCGGTCCTGAAGAGCTTCAACAAACGCCAGAGCCTGTCCTCCGACCCGCGCACCTTGGCGCGGCTCTGTGCCGACCATGGCGTACTGTTCGACTACGGCATGATGCTGGACTTCACCCAACAGACGGTCGCCGAGATCGACGGCCAGATCGAAACCCTGCTCGCCAGCACGGACACCCCCCTGCCGGCCTTGCTGTCGCTGACCATCCCGATCCTGGGCACCCCATATTTCGATGAGGCCGCGAGAGCCGGTCGCCTTATGCCGAACCTGCGGCTGAGCGACCTGGACGGCCAGAAACTGGTCGAATGGCCGAAGGAACCGCTGGAGCGCGTCGTGCCTTTCGTAGCCGATCTGCTGCGGTTCCGCGGCCGCAAATCGGCCCTGGTCCGCCATGCGGTCAGCCATGTCTGGTCGCGCAAATCGTCATTCGACCTCTCGCAGTCACTGATCAGCCTGCTCGGCCCCCTCATCCGCTTCGGCGGCACCGTAAGGGTCGGGAACCTGCGCCAGATCCGCCAGACCTGGCGCGAGCCGGCCCGCACATACTGCGCCATGAGCGATCCGCTGAGCGTCAGCTACCGTCCGATGCATCCCCTCGCCGAGAAATTCGCCCGCGATTTCGAGCCGCTCTACGTCACCGACGGCGACGGCAAGCTGACCGCGGAGATCCGCGCCGGCACGGCGGACACAGGGTTGACGATACAATGAGCCTGGACCAGCGGCTGGACAGGTGGACCCGCGCCGCCTTCGCCATGCTGGGTGGACTCCGTGTCGGCCGCCTGACCGTCATCCTGCCCGACGCACGGGAGTTCGCCTTCGATGGTTCGGCTCCCGGCCCCGACGCCGTCCTGCGACTCAACGCCCGAGGCGTGCCCAAGCGGTTTATCCTGGGCGGACATCTGGCCTTCGCCGAAGCCTATATGGACGGATCGGTGGACAGCCCCGATATCGTCGCCGTCATCGAACTCTTCGAGCGCAACAAGCACGCGTTCAACCAGGGCAATCCGAACAACCTGTTCCGTATCCTGACCCGCCGCATGCTGCATTGGTTCAACAGCAACAGCCGCCGCGGCAGTCTGCGCAACGCCGCCTATCACTACGACATGGGCAATGATTTCTACGCCCAGTGGCTCGACCCTTCCATGACCTACTCGAGTGCCCGGTTCGAAGACGGTGAACGGGATCTGGAGACGGCCCAGAGGGCGAAGCATCGCCGCATCGCCGAGAAGCTCGACCTGCGCCCCGGTCAGCGGCTGTTGGATATCGGTTGCGGGTGGGGTGGATTTGCCATCTACGCGGCCGAGCAATACGGCGTCGAGGCCGTCGGCATCACCCTGTCACGGGAGCAGCACGCCTATGCCGTCGAACGGGCGCGCCGCGCCGGCGTTTCGGACCGGGTGCGCTTCGAGATCCGGGACTATCGCGACATCGCGGGGCCGTTCGACGCGATCGCCTCGATCGAGATGTTCGAAGCGGTCGGCGAAGCCTACTGGACCGGGTTCTTTGCCCAGCTTCGAAACCTGCTGACCGCCGACGGCCGCGCCGCCTTGCAGGTGATCACGATCGTCGAGGAGGGATTCGAAGACTACAAGGCCAATCCGGACTTCATCCAGCGCTACATCTTTCCGGGCGGCATGCTGCCGACCCGACAACACCTGCACCAGCTCGGCGCGGCGCACGGCCTGAAAGTCGATACGGAGGAGACGTTCGGAGCCGACTACGCCCGCACGCTCGCATATTGGCGCGCCCGGTTTCTCGACAACTGGCCGGAAATTGAGCGCCAGGGATTTGACGCGCGGTTCCACCGGATGTGGGACTACTACCTGGCCTATTGCGAGGGCGGTTTCCGTGGCGGATTCATCGACATCTGCCAGATCGCCTATGCCCGTTCCTAGAACATATCGTCGCGTGACGGTCGACACCACGTCAGGCAATGAGCGGTAGTCGCGGAGTCGCGAACGCCGCCTGAGCGGTCTGTGCGTTGTCGAGAAACTGCCGCGCGCAGGACGCCCAGCTGAACTCCAGCGCCCGTTCGCGGCAACGCGCTCCTGGAATGTCGAGCGCGTCCAGGGCGGCCTGACGCAGATCGTCGCTGAGAATACCGGCTCCGCTGTCCGCGACGATGTCGCGCGGCCCCATGACGGGGAATGCGGCGACCGGCACGCCACAGGCCAGTGCCTCCAGCAGGACGAGGCCGAACGTGTCGGTGCGCGACGGAAAAACGAACACATCGGCACTGGCGCATAGACCCGCCAACTCCTCACCGGACTTTTCGCCGGTGAACAGCACGTCCGGATACTTCCGCCGGAAGGTCGGCAATCGAGGACCGTCGCCGACCACCACCTTGGATCCGGGAAGGTCCAGGTCGAGGAAGGCCTCGATGTTCTTCTCGACCGAGATCCGTCCGACATTCATGAAGATCGGACGCGGCAGGGTGTCCGGAAGGACCGACCCGTCCAAGGGCCGAAACAGCTCGGCATCCACGCCGCGCGACCACGGCATCAGGTTCCGGAAGCCGCGAAACTCAAGGTCCCGCCTGAGCGACTCGGTCGCCACCATGCAGCCGACCCCGAAATTGTGGAACCGGCGCAGCCAGGCGTAGGTCCAGTCGATCGGAAACGGCCAGCGCGCGCCCAGATACTCCGGAAAGCGCGTGTGATAGCTGGTCGTGTACGGCCGCCCCATCCGGCGCGCCGCCGATCCGGCCAGCAGTCCGAGCGGACCTTCGGTGGCGATATGAATATGCTCGCAGTCGAATGCCGCGATGCGCCGTTGCACCGCCCCCCGATATGTCAGCGACAGCCGGATGTCCGGGTAGGTCGGGCAAGGGGCGGTCACGAATTCCTGCGGCGACAGGATCTCGACCCGAACCCCCATCCCCTCCAGTTCCCTGGCGGTGCTTTCGAGCGACCGGACGACACCATTGACCTGAGGCCGCCAGGCGTCGGTGACGATGAGGATGGACGTCATGGCGTTTCCGCAGCGCTGGACACGGATCGAATCGGACAATGATAGCCGAAACGCCTCGGCTGATCCGTCACAACAAGGCACTCGCGGTCAGGGTACGCTTGGAGCGAGGCAAATCGAGATTCCGACCACGACCCGAAAACTCTCTTAAAGTTGAAAAGTTGATTCACATAGCAAACTTCATATTCTACGATCCAAGCCTTCGGGAAGGCGGAGGATATGAGATGCGGATATGGGTTTTAGCGACAGTTGTATTCACCATGCTCGCCGGCTGCCAGACAACCGGCAGTCAGTTAACTGATGCAGACTCCCGGAAATATGCGTCATTGATCACAAAGAACTGTATTTGGACCAATACATACGGCCACAAGAAAGCGGATGAGCGCATGAACGCTGTCAGCGTCAGCTCGGTCGTCGACGGGACAGTCGACGGGCAATCGGGCTGGAAGCGGGTTCAGTTCTTCGAAGCGGGAAAAGCGGCTAACCTTTACGTCGACACAAACGCCAACCGGTCCTACTGCGGAATGTCCTTCAAGCGGGCCGGGTATACGGCGTTTAGAGTGTCAAACTGATCCGCTCAGCCTTCCGCCTCTCCCCGGCGGAAAATCAGCGATGTGTTCACGCCGCCGAACGCGAAATTGTTCGACATGGCGAAATCGACGGGAGCGGCCCTTCCGTCGCCGATGATGTAGTCCAGATCGGCGCACTCCTTGTCGACGGAACGAAGATTGATGGTCGGCGCGAACCAGCCCGCTTTCATCATTTCGATCGTCATCCAGGCCTCGATGCTTCCGCAGGCGCCAAGCGTATGCCCGAAATAGCTCTTCAGGGAACTGAACGGCACCGAACGGCCGAAGATCTCCCGGGTCGCGTGGGATTCGGCGATATCGCCCAACCCGGTCGCGGTCCCGTGCGCGTTGACATAACCGATCCGATCGGGAGTCAGTCCGGCCCCGTCCAGCGCAAGCCGCATCGCGACCGCCATGGTCTCCTTCGACGGTTGAGTGAAGTGCCGCCCGTCCGAATTGGTCCCGAATCCGACGATCTCCGCGTGGATGGTCGCGCCCCGTGCCCGGGCGTGCTCCAACTCCTCCAGCACCAGGGTGGCCGCCCCCTCGCCGACGACCATGCCGTCGCGGTCGGCGTCGAACGGCCGCGGCGTCGATGTCGGGCAGTCGTTCCTGGTGCTCGTCGCGTACAGGACGTCGAAGACGGCGGCCTGCGCCACGCTGAGCTCCTCCGCCCCGCCGGCCAGCATGATCGTCTGCTTGCCCTGCTGGATGGCTTCGTACGCCATGCCAATGGCCAGACTGCCGGAGGTGCAGGCGCTGGAGGTCGGGATCATCCGCCCGCAGATCCCGAAGAACACCGACACGTTCGCACCGGTCGTGTGCGGCATCATCTGAACGTATGAATTGGCGGTGACCGATTGTGTGGAATTGGTCAGCAGCATCTGGATCAGGCTGCTGAGGGCGGGCGGCGAGCCGGAGGACGAGCCGTAGGCGACCCCGACCCGGCCGCTTTGGAGAATGGGATCGTCGCTGAGCCCGGCATCCCGCAATGCCTGATCGGCCGTCCAGGTCGCCATCAGGGCGACCCGTCCCATGCTGCGCGTCCGCTTTCTGGAATACCGCTCGGAGACCTCGAACGGTACCGCCCGTGCGCCGAGCCGGGTGTTCAGGCCTTCGTATTTATCCCAGTCCGGCATGGTGTGGACGGCGCTGCGACCCGCGCGCAGGGCCTGCTCGACCTCCGTCCAGGCCGTCCCGATCGGGGAAACGCCCCCCATGCCCGTCACGACGACCCGCTTGGTCACAGCATCCCTCCGTTCACGGAGATGACCTGGCGCGTGATGTACTCGGCATCGTCAGAGAACAGATAGGCGACGAGACCAGCCACCTCCTCGGGGCGCCCCATCCGGCGGGCCGGGACCAGATCGCGGACCAGATCCGCCGGGATCGCCTCGGTCATTTCGGTCTCGATGAACCCGGGCGCGATGCAGTTGACGGTGATCCGCCGCTTGGCCAGCTCGATGGCCAGCGATTTCGCCGCCGCAATCAGCCCGCCTTTGGCGGCGCTGTAGTTCACCTGGCCGCGGTTCCCGGCAATCCCGGCCACCGACGACATCACCACGATCCGACCGCCGAGACGGGCGCGGACCATCGGCATCGTGATCGGGTGCAGCACATTGTAGAAACCGTCGAGATTGGTGTGCAGCACGCTGTCCCATTCCTCGCCGGTCATCGCGGGGAAGGCAGCGTCGTGGTTCATACCGGCATTGAAGACGACCCCGTAATAGGCGCCGTGCTCGGCCATGTCCCGGCTCAGCGTCTCGCAGGTGTGGTCGCGTTCCACCAGATCGAACTGCAGGGTGTGGGCTTGAACGCCGGTGCCGCGCGCCTCCTCGGCGACGGCCTCCGCCGCCTCCCGGTTCCGATGGTAGTGGACCGAAAGGTCGAAGCCGGAGCGCGCCAGGCGCAGCGAGACCTCCCTGCCGATACCGCGACCGCCGCCGGTCACTAGAACGGTGCGTCGCATGCCCATTCCCTCCCCTAGCCAGCCAAGGTCATGTCTGAGCGATAGACATTGACCCGTGCCGTCGCAAGACGGCTCCCCGCTTCATTCTCGATACCACAGTCAAAGACCGCCATGGTGCCGTCCTGCCATGCCTCGGCGACGTGAACCTGCAGTTCAAGACCCAGCGGAAAATACGCGACGTCCGCCTCGTAACGCCGGGTGCCGAGCAGCATGCCGATCCGGACATCCTCGCCCGCCCGCCTCGACTGCACGCCGAAGATCAGGGCGATGGTCTGCGCCATGTATTCGATACCGACCCAGCCGGGTACGCCGCTGCCCGGCTCGAAGAACAGGCTGTCTTCACCGATCCGCACGCTGGTTCGGGCCCAGGTATCGCCCACGTCGACGACCGCGTCCAACAGGACCATCCCGCCGCTATGCGGCAGCACCTCCTCGATCGACCAGGGAAACGCCGTCATGACCGCCGACCGATCACGAGGGCGACGTTGTTGCCGCCAAAGGCAAAGGCCTGGCTCAGAAAAACGCGGCGGGCGGCGGGCGACAGAGACTGACCGGGCCGCACCAGACACTCCGACAAAAGCCCCTCTTCCGCCGCGCCGTCCCAGACATGCGGCGGCAGCCGACCGTCGGGATTGTCCGACCGCGCCGCGAGCCAGCAATGCGCCGCGCCCATGGCACCAGCCGCGCCAAGCGTATGGCCGATCTGACCCTTGGACGAGCTGCAGGGAGTCCGTGTGCCGAACACCCGGCGGACCACCCGGCTCTCCATCGCGTCGTTCTGCTGGGTTCCGGTGCCATGCAACTGGATATAGTCGATCGCTTCGGGCGACAGATCGGCGTCGTCCAACGCCTGACGGACCGCCAGTTCCACCCCCGCGCCGTCGGGCTCGGGCGCCGTCATGCTGTGGGCATCCGACGAAGCCCCGACCCCGAGCAGAGCCACTTCCGAGGGGGCCTTCTGCATCAAGAAAATCGCCGCTCCCTCCCCGATCATCGTGCCGTCCCGGTTCCGACTGAACGGATTGCAGCGGCCCGGAGACAGCGCCGACAAGGCGTGGAATCCATTAACGGTTAGACGGCAGAGACTGTCGGCACCGCCCGCCAGCACCACATCCGCCATGCCCGTCGACAGCATCCGCCGCCCGGCGGCAAGGGCGTGCGCGCTGGAGCTGCAAGCCGTCGAAATGCAGTAGGCCGGCGCCTCGAGGCCCAGATAGCGCGCCAGGAATTCGGCCGGGCTGCCGATTTCCTGCTGCCGAGTATCGAAGCTCGACGGCACCTTTCCGGCGGCGCGCCCCGCCCACACCGCGCGTTCGCCTTCGTCGATCCCGGAGGTGCTCGTCCCCATCACCACGGCGATCCGCTCCGGCCCGAATTTCGACAGAGCCGCCTCGATCGGCGCGCGCAGTTGCTCCGCCGCTTCGATGATCATCGCGGTGTTTCGGCTGGCGTAGCACGCCAGATGGTCAGGAATCGCCGGGAGACGCCCGTCGACAACACCGACATGGGCCGTCGCTCCACCCACCAGCAGGTCGGGGCGGCGGACAACCCCCGGACTACCGCCGGAGACCATCGCTTCAAACACCGCCGTCGGGCCGCGGCCGAGCGGGCTCACGATCCCAAGGTCAGAAAGATATACCGGCTGCGACATGCCTAGCGGTCCGCCCCTGTCCCGATGGGCCGGATCGACGCCCGGTAAGCGGGATCGAAATGCCGGATCGTACTCTTGCCCGGCATCGCGGATCCGGCGCTCTGCGGAACCGCGATCTCGACCAGCCTGACCCCCAGGCCGTTGAACACCGTGCGCATCCCGTCGATCTCCCGCAGAACGAATCCCCGATCCTCGAGCGGCTCCCGCAGCACCGCCATCGGCCAGCGCGAGAGCTGAAAATCCGAAAGCACATAGCGGGGATCGATCGGGAAGGCGTCGGCACCGAAAGTCTGCACCGAAACGTCCCGCGCGTCCTGCTCCAGCGTGAAGGCCGGGGCGCCGTAGGTCGTGAGCACCACCATCGCGAGGCGCGCCGAGGTCAGTTCGAGTTCGATTTGAAACGTCATCGTCTCGCCACCGACATCGAGATCCATGAGCTGGCTCGACACCAGGGGATGGCCGAGGCTGGACGGCGGCAGGATGGCTGATAGCAGGGCCTGCCCTGCCGGCGGCTCCGCTTGCCCGGCGGCGCATCCCGACAGCACCACCGCGCACACGAACAGGATCGACAGGTGCCTCATGACCGCCGGCAGATCTCCGCCAACGCGGTCAGGCGGCGTTCCGGTTGCGCGACATAGGGATTGTTCATGTCCCAGGCATACCCCGCCAGGACCGAGCAGATCATCTGCTGAATGGGGATGCGCTTGTCTTCGGCGAAGATGATGTCCTGCAGCCGGCCATCATACCAGGCGCTGACGAATGCGCCGAATGTCCGCACACCGAGCTGCATCGGCGCGACGAATTGCTGTTCCCAGTCCACCGCATGCCCGCGCAGCTGCCGCCCCAGGACGGATGCCGCCAGCGAGGCCGACTTGAGGGCGATCGTCACGCCCGAGGAGAACACCGGATCGAGAAATCCGCCCGCATTTCCCAGCAGCGCGAAATTGGCGCCGGTCAGCGTCGTCACCTCCGAGGAATAACCGACGATGCGTTGGCAGGGACGGTCGAACGTGGCATGCGCCATCAGCTCGGCAAGCCGGTCGGCCTCGGCGATGACGCCAGTCAGAATGTCGGCATCGTCGCCCGGGTATCGCCGATACGCGTCCTTCGCCGCCACGGTACCGATGGAACTCGTCCCGTTGGAGAACGGGATCAGCCAATACCAGATGCCGGGGTCGGTTGGATGAACCGTGATCAGGATCTTATCGCGATCGAACAGACCTTGCGGGAATGCATCCCCGACATGGGTGAAGATCGACTCCCTGGCCGGATACCGGCTGGGCCGGGCGAGGTTCAGTTTCTTCGCCAGGACCTGCCCGAACCCGCTGGCATCGAGACAGAAGGATGCCGTCAGAACGGTCTCGCCGCCCTCGCGCGTGCAGGCCAGACGCGGCCGGTCGCGATCGAAATCGACCTCGCCCAGGTCGCACCCGTACCAGATCTCGACACCCTGGCGCGCCGCCTCGTCGGCGAGGATCTTGTCGAACGGCGCCCGCTGAACCTCAAGGGCGGTGCCCCATCCGGGAGAGAACTTGTCCGAGAAGTCGAAGACCGCGCTCCGTGGTCCCCGGTGAAACACCGCCCCGGTCTTCAGCTGGAATCGGCCCGCCTCCACCGCGTCGAGCATGCCCGCTTCCTCAAGCACGACCATCGACTGCGGCAGCAAACTCTCGCCGATCGAGAACCGCGGGAACGTCGAACGCTCGAGCACGACGACATCGAAGCCCTGGGCGGCAAGCAGCGCGCCGGCCACGGTGCCGGCCGGCCCCGCGCCGATGATCGCGACATCGCAGCTGACCGCCTGCTCGACGGTCACGAAGCACCGGGATGTGGTGGGGCGGTGTCCGGAGAGCGGCCGGTCGTGGCCAGCGGACACAGAAGGAAGGCGACCACGACGCCGATGAAAACCGTCAGGCCGAAGCCGTGCACGCCGGCCGTGGAGGAAAGCCCGAGCAATCCGAAAGCGAGGATGGAGGTGACCGCCGACAGTGCGACCGCGAGCAGGGTCGATCCGGCCTCCCGCCCGGCCTCACGCACGAAAATCCCGAAATCCACGCCAATCCCCAGAACTAACAGCAGCGCCATCACGTTGAATATGCTTTGAGGTTCACCCAACCATCCCTGCAGGCCGAGACTTGCCACCACGGCCGTCACGGGTGCGGTGATGACCGCCGCTCCACCGGTTGGTCCATAGCGAAAAACGACTACCATGGCGATAACAGCGCAGGCCGCCAGGATCAATACCTGGGCCGCCTCGCGCAGCTCCGCGAACAGCCGCGACAGGTCATCGACCCGATCGACGAAGGTGACCCCGTCCACGCGCTCCTGCAGGCCGGCCAGCGCCCGGGGGTCGCGCACGCCACTGAGGCCGACGACCGCCGCGACCTGATCGCCCGACCGTCCGAGCCACAGCGCGCGATAGGGCCGGGCCATGGGCGTCTCCAGCCACGCGGCGAGGGCATCGGCGTCGTCCGCCCCGTCGCCCGCGGCAAAATCGACCCGATAGCGGTCGAGGAGGGCGTCCGGAAGCCCGACCTCGCCGGCAACGCGCTCCAGCTCCGGGCGGCGGTCGCGCAGGAAGTCACCGAGGAGCGCGTAGTTCTCCGCCCGCCTTGCCGGCGACGGTACGAATGCCGCGAACGCCATGTGCCCGGAAATCGTCCCGTCGGTTTCGGCCTGCTTCAGCAGCGCGGCCAGATGCTCCTCGCGCGCCAGCAACTGGCCGGAATCGGCGGCGGTGACGAGAAAGAACTGGCTGGCCACGTCCTGGCCGAGGCGGTCACGGACGCTCCGGTCTTCCGCCAGCACCGAAGGATCGGCCGATTGAAGCTGGCGGATGTCATCGACCGCGTGGAGCTTCAGCATTCCCGATACGCCGACCGCCAGCACGATGGCGGCGGCCCCGACATAGGCGCTTCTCCGCCGTGCCGCCCGGTCCAGATAACCGTCGGCCCAGGCCAGCAGCCGGGTGGGCGGAGAAACACCGGCCGCCGCGTCGAGGCGGGGGGACACGGTCAGGACGAAAAGATAGGCGCAGAGCAGCCCGACGCCGGAGAACAGCCCGACCTGCTGCAAACCCGGAAAGCCGAGCAGCAGCAGCCCGGCAAAGCCCGCGGCGCTGGTCAGGAGGCCCAACGTCATGCCCGGCAGCACCCGTCTGATCGCCGCGGCGGGTCCGCCGTGCGATCGCGGATGAAACCGGGCGCAGAAATAATGGAGGGAGTAGTCCACCGAGATGCCGACCAGCGTGGCACCGAACACCAGCGTCAGCAGATGGATCTGGCCGAACGCGATCACACAGGCCGCGAACCCGCCCAGGCAACCGACCGCGATCGACAACAGGCTCAGCACGAGCGGCCGAAACGACCGGAACACCACCAGGTACAGGAGCACGATGCCGGCCAGGGCGCCGAGACCGACCGTCGAGATCTCGCCTCGAGCGGAGTCCCGGCCCGCCACGGCATGGAAGATCGCCCCCGACCGCAGAACGCTCACGCCGTCCGGGTAGCCCGCACCGGCGGTGCCGAGCGCGGCCAGCACCGGACGAAGCCGATCCTGCAGCGCGAAGGAAAACGGGCTGTCCGCGAGGGTGCCGGAAATCAGGATATACACCGTGCCTTCCGCGCGGACCGTCACGAGGCCGTTCTCGACGCTGACCTCGCCGCCGGAGGACCCGCCGAGATCCGCCATGTACCGTGACAGGAACAGGAACGGATCGACCTCGATGACATTGGAGACCAGAGCCGAAGCGGGATCAAAATAGGCGCGGATGATGGCGCGCAGCACCAGATCGTCCTGTCCGCTCCCGAGCCTCTCGCGGGTCCGGTCGGTCAGAAGGCCGAAACGACGCGGAACGTAGAACTCCACGACATCCCCCGCCGCCTGGGCATCATGCCGAAGGGTCAGTTCCTCAAACTGCCGGGACGCCTTCAGGTCCTGATACGCCAACAGAGACGCACGCTCCGCCAGATCCCGGGACGGCGCGCCGATCAGGAATGCCACCTGGCGCTCCGCCGTCTTGCGATAAGTCTCGCTCCAGCGCGCGACGCCTGAGGGCTGAGACGGTTTCGGCAGCATCGCCAAGAGGTCGGCGCTGATCACCGGCGCCTGCCATGCCCGGGCGGCAACCCACAGCACCGCCACGGCCAGCACGACGAGCCAGGCCAGCGTGGCGGCCCTACTGATCAAAATAGTCCATCTCGCGCTCGCTCAAGCGCGCCGGTTCGGTGCGGAAATTGTCCAGCCGGATCGTCGTGACGTCGCCGCCCGCAGCGGTCACGACGACGGTTTCGACGAACCTGTCGCCCTCAATCTCGATGCGGGAAAACATCCCCCGACCCGACGTGGCGGAAGGGGTCAAAGCGATGTGCCAGCCGGCCGGGCGCTCCTCAACGGCGATCGCGAAATATTTTTCCAGATAGGCGATGTCCCCGGAAATCGCCGCCAGGATGACCTTGATGACGCGCGCCATAACCGCCCCCGTCGCCTTGGTGGTCTTCGCGGCGGCGGCGCCGTCTTCCCATTCGGTCACCTGGTCCGGCCTGACCAGGACAAAGCGGTCGAAGGGTTCAAGGATGTGCCACAGGATCCCGCGGCCCCGGACCAGGATCATCCCGCCCCGGGACGTCAGCTCGCGGCTCAGGACCGGGAGCGATTTCTGCTGCCTGAAATCCGCGCGCAGGATCTCCGCACCGACCAGCCGGGCGCGCACCGTCTCGATATCGCCGGCGGAGACGGCGGCGGCGCCAAGCACCAACAGAAAGCACGACAGGAGGGCCGCTCGGACCGCCGGGATCATTGCGCCACACCAAGCTTTTCGAACAGCACCGCAGGCGAGCCGAGGGACATCTCCCCCGTCTCGATATCGACGGCAACCTGATCGCTGTGTCCGCGGGTCAGACGCTCTCCGCTCTCGAAATCGGTGATCAGGTAGCCGATCCGAAGTCGGAACTCGTACTCGAGAACCGTCGCCGTGACGCGTACCCGCTGGCCGAAGCGAGCCGGCTTGATGTAGCGGATTCTCATCTCGATCACCGGCCAGGCGAACCCCGACTCTTTCATCTCGGGGTAGTTATAGGCGAATGAACTCAAAAGCTTACCGCGCGCGACCTCGAAGTACTTCGCGTAGTGCCCATGCCAGACGATCTCCATGGGGTCGATGTCATGGAACGGAACTTCGATGACGACGCTGGCTTCGGGAAGTTCGGGCAGGTTCTTATTCATCAGACCGTCGATATTCCGGTGGTCGAGCAAGGTGTCGGTGGAGAACGGACGATCCGGCACCGTGCGGCGAAAGGGAAACCTTAGCGATCAATATGGCCCCCTTGGTTCCAGAAATCGAAAAAATTGAACCACTGCAACGGGCTTCTGAGACAGTGGGCCTCCAGGCGTTCGGCGAAGCGTAGCGCCATCTCCCGCATGGCCTCCTCCCGGCGGGTCCGATCCAGTCGAACCCGGTCGGCGAACGGCTCGAACGAGATCCTGAACCGCCGCCCCTGCCGGACGCAGAACAGCAGCAGGACCGGGCATTTGAGCAGGGAGGCGAGAATATACGGCCCCTGCGGAAACGGCGCCGGCGCCCCAAGGAACGGGACCCGCAGGATCCGCGGCGCATCGCTCACCGGCACCCGGTCGCCGACAATGACGACCAGCTCGCCGGCGTCGACCTTCTGGCGCAACAGAATGGCGGTTTCCGGGCCGACCTCGGTGGTCTGGATGAGGTTCAATCCGGCCGCCCGAGCATCGTTCGAGAGCAACCGGTTGAAGGCCTCGGCGTGCCGCGTGTGCACGAGGACATTGATCCTGTGCCCCTTGAGCCGGGTGCCGAGGGCCCTGCAGACTTCCGCATTGCCGAGATGGGACGTGATCATCAATGCGCCCCGGCCCGAGGCCAGGATCGCATCCACCGCCTCCAGGTTATCGAACACCAGATCGTCCTCGGCGATCTCGTCGTTCCAGGCCCGCAGCTTGTCGAGGATGGCTTCGCCGAAACTTACGAAATGGGAGAACGATGGGCGCAGGAGAGATCCCTCGGCCGGTCCCAGCGCCGCCGCATCGACGGCCCGCACGCGCCGCAGATAGTCGAGGGATGCCCGCCGGGCACGCGCATTGAAGACGAAATAGTACGAGATCACCACGCGCAGGATCGCGGAGAAGACCGCGCGGCCGAACACCCGATAGGTCATCAGCATGAAGCTCAGCACCCAATAGCCGCCACGCTCCTGCAGGCTCGCCCAATGGCCCGCCTTGCGCCCGGATCCGCCGAATACATTGCGGGACATCAGGACGGGCAACCGCCACAGCATCCCCAGCACCAGCCGGCAATGCATCCGCGAGATCAGGGCGTTGTCGTGGAACATGCGGAAATGAGAGACGCCGTCCTGCGGGTAGTGGACCCGGGTCGGCAGGGCGACGAACGGCACGCCACGCCAGAACAGCCGGACCAGGATCTCCGGATCGAAATCCATGCGCGTCCCGAGCCTGACACGGTCGGCGATCGCGAGCACGTCCGCCAGCGGATAGACCCGGAACCCGCACATGGAGTCCTTGATCCGGAACGAGAGCGTCTCGATCCAGACCCAGACATGCGTGATATAGCGACCGATCAGCCGGCCCTTGGGAATGCTCGCATCGAAGATCGGCTGCCCGACGATCACCGCGTCCGTATGGCGGGCCGCCAGGTCCCGGAACCGCGGGATGTCGGCCACGTCGTGCTGTCCATCCGCGTCGATCTGAAGCGCATGGGTGAAGCCGCGGTCCGCCGCGGCCCGAAGTCCGGTCAGGACCGCCGCCCCCTTCCCGCCATTCACCGGGCGAGCGATCACCTGCAACCAGGCGTTCCCGACGGCCAGCTCCTCAAGCACCTCGGTACAGTCGGGACCGCTGCCGTCATTGACCAGAATCGTCTCGATGCCGAGCCGCGCCAGGTCCGCCACCAGGGCACGGGCGCCGGCGGCATGCTCATACACCGGCACCACGATGCACAGGCGGAGCGTCATTCCGGTTCACCGAACAGCACGCGCCCCGAGGAGAACGTCGTCGCTCCGGCTTCGAAGCCGAACCGCATCCGCCCCCTGGCGGCATCGTAGTCGATCGTCAGATCTGTCTCGTCGCCCGGCGCCAGGACATGGAAGAACTTCACGGCTTCCAGTCGATGGAAGGTGCCGGTTATCGGGAATGCATCCCGGGCGTAACGGATCGCCCAGTCGATCTGCACGACACCCGGCACGATCGGGTAGCCGTCGAAATGGCCGTCGAGAAACATCAGATCATCGGGGATCCGCAGCGTCAGACGGGCCGTCGACACATCGCTGGACCGCGCCAGGACGACCGGCGTCGTGACCGCGCCGTCGCCGGCGGCAAACAGGCTGCCCAGATCGGCGCTCGTCGTCTTTCCGTGGCTGGATTCCGGCATCGCCCGGACGAATCGCCATTTCCGGGGTATCCCGACATCCTCCAGATGCGCTCCAAGTGCCGCCCGCATTCGCGCCGTCATCATCTGCTTGCCCGACGTGACGATGTCCCGCCATCCCTGCGGCGACGGCACCACCACAGCCGCCAGCTCGGTGCGGAGGTTGGTGCTTTCCACCGCCACGACACGCGCCGTCGCGATCTCCTCCAGACCCGCAAGCCGGCTCTCGACTTCGGTCAGCGACACCCGGCGTTCCTCGATCTTCATGACCCGATCGCGTCGCCCCAGGAGATCGAATGTCCCGTCGGGGCGCAGGCACGCCCGATCGCCCATCACGAAGGGCTCGTCCGTCGGCAGCAGCGGCGACGACACCGAAAGCGTCCCTTCGACGGGGTCGATGTCGATCTCCACGTCCGCGAAGAGTGTCCAGCCCGGAGGCTCGGCCCGGCTGTAGACGGAGCGGTGAGCCACCCCCCCGGTCTCCGTACTGCCGTAGACCTCGACCACCGGGTGGCTGAGCCGGGCGTTGTAGGCGGCGGCAACCGCCGGGTCCAACGGGCCGCCGGACGAGTAGATGCCGCGAAGGCATGCATCGATCGCCCGCAAGTCGAGGGCCGAAACCGATCGGCGCAGGAAAGCCGGACTGGAGATCACGATCGCCGCGCCGGCCGCCTTGGCGGCGTCGACCAACTCTCCGGGAAATCGGATCACCTCGGTCAGCAACGGCCGTCGGACCAGCAGCGGCCACAGCACCCAGAACAGCAGGCCATACATGTGATAGGGCGGCACCGTCGAGAGAATGCGGGTATCGGCCTCGCCGCCGAACGTCCGCTCGAGCGTCGCGACCTCCAGCTCGAAGCAGCGCAGGGATTTCGCCACGGCGACCGGCTGTCCAGTGGTTCCAGAGGTGTAGAGGACGATCTCCACGGCCGTAGAATCGAACGCCGTCAACGGCATCGGCGTTGGCGGATCCGGGGTGTCGCGGTCGAGAATGGGCCGGGCGTTCAGACCTGCCGGAAGGTCCACTCCGTGGCTCAGCACGCCGGTAACGTCCTGGCTCAACGCCTCGATATGTCCACTCTTCAGGTTGCCCGGAAGAACGACGCTCTGCCGGGAAAAGGCGACGGCGAGCAGGCCGACCGCGACGGCATAGGGATCGTCGCTCGCGAGCAACCAACGCCCGTCCGCGTCGGCCGGCAGCCGGGCCGTCAGCGCGGCGACATCACGCTCGAACGCTCCCCAGTTCACGGTCCGGTCCGACAGGATTGCGACCGGCGACCGCGGGTCCGGCGACGCGGAAAAGACCGATGCCAGAGAGAACTGAAAATCCATCAACGAATACCCGATCGGATCGGCTGCCTGTTTGCTCGTCCAGACATCCCCTGCCCCCCATTGGATGACAAGTGCGAACTTCGCCGATGACCCGGGACCGCGGGATTGCCGGGCATCCGGCGCGGCACCGCTAGGAGGCCCCCGATCCACGGCGGACATAGAGCCGGACGAGATACTCACCGCCGAACATGACCGCCATCAGTATGTAGGCAACGAAGCCGTTATAGACCGTCCAGACCGCCAGGTCGGACAGCGTCGTCGTATAGAGCGCCACCCCGCCGTTCAGAATGAAGAATCCGCACCAGGCCATCGTGACCTTGCGGGTGTAGCGCACACCGGAGGGGGGCAGATCCGGCTCGGAGATCCGCGCGAGCCGCTCGATGACCGTCGGCGGGCGCGCCAGGGATTCCGCGAACAGCACCAGCATCACCGCGTTGATCGCGACGGGATAGAACAGGAGATAGGCGTCCGCATCGAAGACGAAGGCCAGCCCGACAAGCCCCGCGGTCAGGGCGATCGGCACCACGGCAAAGGCCCGCGACCCCATTTTCGGATCGGCGGCGCGCAGGAACAGGAACCGCAGCACCGTCAGTAGCAGGAGGCCGAACGCCGTGCTCCGCGCGTCGAAATACTTCAGGCCGACATAAACCACCAATGGGTATGCCAGCACCAACACCCCATAGAGCAGATTGACCAGCCTGACATTCATCAGAACATTTTATCGGTTCATCAGAGTGCAGACCGCAGACACAACATCGTCGACGGACCGCACGCCCTTGAATGTCGTCGGATCGAGCTTCTTTCCCGATATCTCCTTGATCTCGGCCATCAAGTCGACCGCGTCTATACTGTCGATATCCAGGTCATCATAAAGATTTGCATCCAGCGCAATTACGCCGGGTTCAATATCGAACCGATCAATCAGGATCGTTTTTATCTTATCAAATATTTCTTCTTTGCTACCCATCAGCCCTGCACCACGTTTTCTACACGCCTCTCAAGCACCAACTGCACAAGCGTTTCTATCGAACGGAAATATTCCTGCATTTTCTGGTCATTTGAATCCAGCCTCAGATTGTATTTGCTCTGCAGGCTGACGCCCAACTCCAGCGCATCTATTGAATCGAGGCCAAGACCATCGCCAAATAACGGCGCTGATTCATCGATGTCTTTCGGTTCGACATCCTCCAAATCCAATGTCTCAATAATCAATGATTTTATTTCATTCGATAGATCTTCCACACTAGTCATTACTCGATAAAATCCCCACAAGATGTATGTTCATTCTTCGACTCGCCAAAGTCAGAGGCTCGACGGGGTCTACGACCGGCGACGGATCGAATTGATCGCCGACCATAACCTGAAAATGAGGCTTCCTGTGTGGTATATTATACCACTTGTTGCCCTTGGTCAGAGTAGTCGGTTCGCACTGTATGATGATCGGAATGACGTTCGATCGGCTCTTCACGATGACTGACGCCGCGCCCCGTTTGAACTTCATCGGCCGCCCCGGGACGGTCCGGGTTCCTTCCGGGAAAATCACGATGCACTGGCCGCGGTCAAGGGCGAGGACGCAGTCGTCGATCATCTGAAAGGGGTCGTCGTTCGGAATATACCCGGTCGCCGACATGATCCCGGCCATGAAGGGGTTGGACCACGCCGCCCGTTTGACGACGCATAGGGCCTGCGGAATCATCGCGACGATGAACACCACGTCGATCAGCGAGGGATGGTTGGCGATCACCACCCGCGCGGAGGCGTCTCGGAGCCGCGCGGCGCCGACGACCTCGTAGCTAAGCACGCCCAAGGCGTTTAGCATCCAGATGAAGAAGCGGAAGGTCCGGTGTACGAGGTACTGGCACCGCCGCTCCGCTGTGCCACGGTCCGACGAGGCCAGGTGGACGAGGGGGAAAACGATCACCCCGAGGATGAGCCCGCCGACGCCGAAAGCCGAGAAGCTCAACCCGGTGACGATCAGCCGCCGGAGACGGTCAAGCGACTGCAGCATGCCGATACCAGGACCAGGTGAGTCGCTCGGCGCTGACCCGCATGGTCTCCCGCCGGCGGAGAAGCAGCGGGATGAGATCGAGAGGGGACGTCGGCGCGCCCTGGCGCTCCGGTTCCTCGGCGTCGCTGCGCGCCCATGACAGCGCCAGGCACGGCATTTCCGGGCTCGCCTCCGGCAGGGTCAGCAGCAGGGCGATGGCCAGCGGCGCGGCACCCTCCGCCTGCGTGGCGTAGAACTCGGGAAGGGGGTCGTCGCAATACACCAGAAGCACCGACCGGGCCGTCCCGTCCCGGAGCAGCGACCAGGCCTCGAGGAACCCGGCCTCCAGGGACGTCTCTCCCGCCGCGACCGCCGTATAGGGGGCGGTGTCCTGACGATGGATCGAGAACAGACTGGCGATGGTGTTGTGGACCGACAGGCTGAAGGAGGCCGGCGAGACGTGGGCTCCCGCGGCCAGATCGCCCAGCATCTCGAAAGCCCGCCCGAATTCGCCGAAGCGGGAACAGAAGACACCGACCCGGCCCGCATCCTGTGCCGCCTCCGCCCCGGCGAGACAATCCGCCGACACTCGGAACGCCATGCGTGTCAACGGATTGAGACGTCGACGGAGGATCGGCTTGACGAACTGGACGTCGGGCTTTTCCGCCGCCTGGACGTGCAGGCCGTCCTTCGACCAGACCTGCCAATTGCGGTCCGGCCCCAGCCCGAACGACCACGCCGACCACCGGGTCACCGCGAGACTTGCTTCGTTCATAGGTTCTGGCCCCTCCCCGACGGACCGCACCTGATGTTTGGGACGCCCGCGGGCGAGTGACATAGCCGGATATTATCGTGGGCCGACGCCCGGTGCCAGAGCGTCATCGCGACGGTTGCACAGCATGTTTTTATCGACCGCCGCCTCGACGTCAACCCGTTGATCTGACATACTTCCTTGCAGTCGATACGCGGTCCGGTACTGTCCCCCGAGGCCCTGTCGAGAAAGTCCGTTGATTGGCCATTCGGAAAGTACGCGCTTTGAGAAACGTCGCTCGACTGTTCACGTCCCCCTGCCGTGCCGCCGCCGTCCTCTGTTCTCTCGTCCTCGGCGCCCTCGGTCATAGCGGCCCCGCCCACGCCCAGGACATCGGCGCGGACCCGGCGTTCCTGTCGTTCGGAGTCGGGGTTTTCGACATTGTCGAGAACACCGATCGCGCCGGCGATTTCCGCGTGGAATACCGTCACGGCGACGGGCTTTGGATCTTCAAACCCTGGATTGGCCTCGAAGTCACGACGGATGGCGGCGTGTTCGCCAATGGCGGCGTGCTTACGGATTTCTATTTCGGTCGCAGGGTCGTCGTGACGCCGAGCATCGGTGTCGGCGCCTATCGGAACGGTGGCGGCCTGGATATGGGCAACACCTTCGAGATCCGCTCGCAGCTGGAGGTCGCCTACCGGTTCGACGACCGTTCCCGCCTGGGCCTCGCATTCTCCCATATCTCCAACGCCTGGACAGGTGACGAAAACCCGGGCAGCGAGATTCTGACGGTCTATTACTCGGTCCCTCTGGACCGGCTGTTCGGCGAATAGCCGCCCGGCCGACGCGCCGCGGCCGGCGGTCAGTACAGCGCGGTCTGAACGCCGATTCCCTTCTGCAGATTGGCGATCCAACGCGCGTAATTCGCATGAATGTTCTGGCCGTCATAGCGCAGGTTCGCGCTGTCCTTGTACTGGATGCTGTAGGTCTCGCGGTCGTGGTAGATGTCGACGATCGCCAGATGGGTGCGCAGGGGCAGGCGGCCGATCAGGTGCCCGGGCTCTTCTTCCGTGACCTGCCAGCCGAGATTGGCGCCCGCGACGGTGATCGCCCTGGCCGCGACTTCGAGCGACGGCGCTTCCCGGGTGAACGGCGCGTCGGTGACGTTCTGCACGGGGACGACACGGCATCCGGCCACCAGTCCAACCAGACAGCCGAGCGCGAGCAAACGAATCCAACCCAATCGCATCATCTTTCCTTCTCAAAGACTCGCCACCGCCAGCACCGCAATCCGCGGGCGGGCGACCATCCAGAACGTATCGTAAATTGTATATCTCCGCGCCCGGCATCTGACCAGAGCGCCTAAAGCCGGTCCAGGAGCCCCGACGCCTCGCGGAGCGTCACCGACACCGCCGGCCCCTCCGCAGCGACGCAAACATGACAGTCCGGCACCACATCGCAGTCGGTCACCGCGAACGTCCGCCCCTCAATCAGACGGACAATGCCGCCGACGGGAGCAGGACCGAAATCCACGCAGATCGCCCCCGTTCCGAGCGTCAGTCCCCCGCCATGCGCTTTCATCAGGGCTTCCTTGCGCGTCCAGAAACGAAGGAAGAGCGCGTCGCGATCGGTCGGTTCCAACTGCTCGGCCAACCGGCGATGCTCGTCCGCAGCGAAGTACTGAGCCGCCATCGCCAGCGCATTCGGCATCGGTCGGATGCGCTCGATATCCACCCCGACCGCCCGGCTTCTGCAGATGGCGAGTGCAACCGCTCCTTTCGAATGGGAGACGTTGAACGCGATCGCCACCGTTCCCGGCGTCGGCACCTGAACCGGTTTCCCCTGGCCGGCGTCACTCAGCTCAAGCTCGGCGGCGGGCGCTCCGACATACCCGCACAGCACCGTCCTGACGAACCCGCGGGTCAGCGTGAATTCCGTGTGCCGGGCCGCGCTCTTCAGGCCCGCCGCCCGGTCTCGCTCGCGCGGGGAGAGCACCGCGGTCAGCGCGCGGGAACGCGGTTGCAGCGCCGACAGTTGAACCACCCAGAGATCGACATCCGCCATGCTTATCGCTTCGTTCGGAGTGGTGGCCGGTCTGAGGCCCCTGGCCCCCTGGAAGGCCGCAAAGAGGACCCGCGCGACTATACCACCATCATGGAAACCGGTCCGGTCTTCGGGATGTCCGGGCGCGGATCGCCTGAGCAGCGCGCTCCAGTCGCGGTCACCGACTGACAATCGGCATCCAGGCAACCCACGACATCCGAGGAGATCTGACGCAAGGCTGCGTTCAGCGCCCGCGCCTTGCCGCCGTTCCTCGGCAGACGCAGCACACGAACCAGCGACGGCGGCCTCGTTCAGGATCCAGATCCAGCCCACGCGCGCGGACCGACGACGAAACGGCCGGATCCCAATCCGTCAGGGTGTCAGCGTTCGTTCTTCCCCCGCGATCCGATCCCCCTCATCTCCCGGACGGCGCAGAGGTCTGTTCCCGGCCAGCGCACGCACGACCACATAGAAGACCGGGGTGAGGAAGATGCCGAAGGCGGTGACGCCGATCATGCCGGAGAACACGGTCAGCCCCATGGCGTAGCGCATCTCCGCCCCGGCCCCGGTCGAGGTAATCAGCGGCACCACGCCCATGATGAATGCCATCGACGTCATCAGGATCGGCCGCAGGCGCAACCGGCTCGCCTCGATCGCGGCGGCGACGGGCGTGCGTCCGCCGAACTCCAGATCGCGGGCGAACTCGACGATCAGGATCGCATTCTTCGCCGAGAGCCCGCCCCGCACGCTCTGGCCGATCTGGGTCCAGACGTTGTTGTCTCCTCCGGTCAACCACACACCGGTCATGGCCGCCAGCACGCTCATCGGCACGATCAGGATGATCGCCAGCGGCAGGCTAAGGCTTTCGTACTGCGCCGCCAGCACCAGGAACACCAGCAGCAGGGCCAGCGGGAACACGAGAAGCGAGGAGTCGCCCGCCAGGATCTGCTGGTAGGTCAGATCGGTCCATTCGAAGGAAAAGCCCGGCGGCAGGGCTTCCGCCGCGACCCGTTCGACCGCGGCCTGCGCCTGACCGGAGGAGAAGCCGGGCGCCGGCGCTCCACTCACGTCGGCGGCGATGAACCCGTTGTACCGCAACGCCCTCTCCGGCCCCGCCGACGGCTCGACCCTCAGCAGAGCGGACAGAGGCACCATCGCGCCGGAGTTGGAACGGATCTTCAGCGCACCGATATCCTCCGGCTGCGATCGGAAGACGGCATCGGCCTGGACCCGCACCGAATAGGTTCGCCCGAACCGGTTGAAGTCGTTCACATACAGGCTGCCCAGATAGATCTGCAGCGTTTCGAACACATCGGTCACCGACACGCCGAGTTGCTGCGCCTTGGTGCGGTCCAGGTCGGCGTAGAGCTGCGGCACGTTGACCTGGAAGTTGGTGAACAGGTTGGCCAGTTCCGGCGCCTGCCGGGCCGCGGCCAGGAAGGACTGCACGGCGGCGTCCAACGCCTCGTACCCATGCGAGGCCCGATCCTCGATCTGCAGCTTGAAACCGCCGGTCGTGCCGAGCCCCTGCACCGGGGGCGGGGGGAAGATCACCACGAAGGCGTCCTTGATCGCCCCGTATTTGGCGTTCAGGCGGCCGGCGATGGCGCCGGCGCTGTGCGCCACCCCTACCCGATCCTCGAACGGCTTGAGGGTGGCGAAGACGATGCCGGCGCTGGAGCTGTTGGTGAAACCGCTGATCGACAGGCCGGGGAACGCCACGGCGTGCTCCACATCCGGATCGTCCGTGGTGATCCGGCTCATCTCGCGGATCACCGCGTCGGTCCGGTCGAGAGTGGCACCATTCGGCAGTTGGGCGAAGCCGATCAGATACTGCTTGTCCTGCATCGGCACAAACCCGCCGGGGACCTGATTGAACACGACATAGGTCCCGCCGAGCAGGAGCGCATACACGGCGAGCATCGCCGACTTGTGCCGCGTCACCCGCGCCACCCCGCCGCCATAGGCGTCGGACCCTCGGCGGAAGACCGCATTGAAGCCACGGAACAGCCAGCCGAGCAGAAAATCGATGACCCGCGTCAGCCGATCCTTCGGCGCATCGTGCCCCTTCAGCAGCAGCGCCGCCAGGGCGGGCGACAGGGTCAGGGAATTGACCGCCGAGATCACTGTCGAGATCGCAATGGTCAGCGCGAACTGCTCGTAGAACTGACCGGTCAGACCCGAGATGAACGCGAGCGGCACGAAGACGGCCACCAGCACGAGGGCGATGGCGATGATCGGTCCCGATACCTCCCGCATCGCCTGATAGGTCGCCTGCTTCGGCGCCAGTCCTTCCTCTATGTTCCGTTCGACGTTCTCGACCACGACGATGGCGTCGTCGACCACGATGCCGATCGCCAGCACCAGACCGAACAGCGACAGCGCGTTGATCGACACGCCAAGCAGGTGCATGGCGGCGAAGGTACCGATCACCGAGACCGGCACCGCCAGTAGCGGGATGATCGACGCCCGCCAGGTCTGCAGGAACAGGATCACCACGAGGACAACGAGCCCGACCGCCTCCAGCAGCGTGTGCACAACGGATTCGATGGAGGCGCGCACGAACTGGGTCGGATCGTAGACGATCTCGAAATCCACCCCTTCCGGCATGTATTGCTTCAGCTCGGCCATGGTGGCGCGGACGTTGTCCGAGATCTGGATGGCGTTCGATCCGGGAGCCTGGAAGATCGGGATGGCCACCGCCGACTTGTTGTCGAGCAGGGAGCGCAGCGCGTACTCCGATGCCCCGAGCTCGATGCGGGCGATGTCGCGCAGACGGGTCACCGCGCCGTCGGTCTCGGACTTTACGATGATGGCGCCGAACTGCTCCTCGGTCTCCAGTCGCCCCTGGGCGTTGACCGGCAATTGCAGGTCGATGCCGACCGCCCCCGGCGAGGCGCCGATCACGCCTGCCGCGGCCTGAATGTTCTGGGCGCGGATGGCGGCGACCACATCGCCGGCGGATAGGCGGTGCTCCGCCACCTGCTGCGGATCGAGCCAGATCCGCATGGCGTAATCGCCGGAGCCGAACAGACGCACCTGCCCCACACCCTCGATCCGCGCCAGCCGATCCTTCACATTGAGGACCGCATAGTTGCGCAGATAGGTCATGTCGTAGCGATCGTTCGGCGACAGCAGGTGAACGACCATGGTGAGGTCGGGGGAGCTCTTCACGGTGGTCACGCCGAGCCGACGCACCTCCTCGGGCAGCCGCGGTTCGGCCTGCGCCACCCGGTTCTGGACGAGTTGCTGCACCTTGTCCGGATCGGCACCGAGCTTGAAGGTGACGGTCAGGGTCATCAGGCCGTCGGTGGTGGCCTGACTGCTCATATAGAGCATGTCCTCCACACCGTTGATCGCCTCCTCGATCGGCGTGGCCACGGTGGCGGCGATCACCTTCGGATTGGCGCCCGGATACTGAGCGGTAACCACCACGGTGGGCGGGACGACCTCCGGATATTCGGAGATCGGCAGCGTGCGCAGGGCCAGCAGGCCGGCAACGACTATGAGAACCGACAGAACCCCGGCGAAAACCGGACGGTCGATGAAGAATTTCGAGACGTTCATGTCACAGATCCGGTTTTCGGGTGCGATGGGTATGAAGGATCACCGGCGGGAAAGCCGGTCAGTTCGATGCGGTTTCGAGCGGCAGTTCGGGGACCATCTCGACCATTTCCGGCGCCACATGGGCGCCGGGCCGCACCCGCTGCAGACCGTTGACGACGATCCGCTCGTCCGGGTTCAGGCCGCTGGTGACGACGCGCAGGCGACCGTCCGACGCGCCGAGCACCACTTCGCGATACGACACGGTGTTGTCGGCGCCGACCACCAGGACGAATTTCTTGCCCTGGTCGATGCCGACCGCCCGATCGGTAATCAGAAGCGCGCGTTCGGTCACCGCCTTGCCCATGCGCAGCCGGGCGAACTGGCCCGGGATCAGCAAACCGTCCCGGTTGTCGAACTGGGCGCGCACCCGGACCGTGCCGCTGGCGGCATCGACGGTATTGTCGATGAGCTGGAGATGGCCGCGGACCGGCGCTTCGCCGGTGAAGAGGGACTCCATCTCGACCGGAATGCGGGTGACGTCGCGAGCGCCGCCGGCGCCCGCGGCGGAGGTCGCCTTCAGGTCGCGGATCGCCTCCAGCACCACATGCTCGTCGGCATCGAAGCTGGCATAGATCGGATCGACCGAGACCAGGGTGGTGAGCACCGGCGCACCGGCCCCGGCGGGCACAAGATTACCGACATTGATCAGGATCTTGCCCACCCGACCCGACACCGGCGCGCGGATCTCGGTGTAGCCGAGGTCGATCTGCGCCACCCTCAGAGCCGCCTCGGCCGCCTGATAATGCGCCTGGGCTTCGCGATAGGCGTTGGCTCGGGTATCGCCTTCGCGGACCGGCAGCGTGCGGGACTGCACGAGCTGCTGGGCGCGCTCATGCTCCTTCTTGGTGAAGGACAGCCGGGCCCGGGCGGCGGTGAGATCGGCCTCCGCCCGCGCAACCTCGGCCGCATAGGGCTCCGGGTCGATGGTGACCAGCAGGTCCCCCATCTTCACCAGACCGCCCTCGCGGAAATGCACCGCGCGTACCTGCCCGGCCACGCGGGAGCGGACATCGACGCGCTCGACCGCCTCGAGCCGGCCGGAGAAATCCTTCCAACCGACCAGATCCTTCTGCACGACCGTGGCGACCGAGACCGGAACCGCCGGCGGAGACGGCTTCGCCGGCACGGCCGGCGCCGCATCGGGCTGGGTCGCCGCCTGCCCCAACTCCGTTGGTGTGAGGGCAAACACCCCGACGGCGAGGATTGCGGCTACCGCAATCGCGCCCAATATGATTCTGTGTCGAAGTACAGTGGGTTCTGTGCCGGCCATCGGGTCGCTCCATAAGGGGGTTTTGTACCGATCGGTAGGAAACCGTTCGGCCGCATATGGAGGGTGGACATTGGCGGTTCAAGCTCCCACGTACCGATCGGTACAAAAAAAATTCCGACGGAGGAATCCAAACCATGAGTCGGCCGCGGGCGTTTTGCGAGGACACCGCCCTGGATCACGCGCTGGAGGTGTTCTGGCGCACCGGGTACGAAGGCACCTCGATCTCGCGCCTGACAGAGGCGATGGGGATCAACCGACCGAGCCTCTATGCGACCTTCGGTAACAAGGAAGAACTCTTTCAGAAGGCGCTGGACCGTTACGTCGCGCTGAAGAACGACTACATAAACCAGGCCATGGCCGAACCGACCGCGCGCAGGATGGTAGAGAAGCTGCTCCACGACGCCGCCGAGGTCCTCACCGATTCCAGCCATCCGATCGGCTGCATGGCGGTCCAGGGCGCCCTGACCTGCCGCGACGAGAGCGAACGGGTGCGCGATGAACTGACCAAGATCAGGGCCTCTTTCGAGGAGCGGATCCGCCAGCGTTTCGAGGACGAGCGCCGCGACGGTCGCTTGCCCGCCGATACCGACCCGGAGGCCCTGGCGCGGTTCATGACGACCATCACCCACGGCATGTCCGTACAGGCGAGCGGTGGCGCCACATGCGAACAGCTCCGCGACGTGGCCCGGCTGGCGATGCGCGCCTGGCCCGTCCAAGAACCGACCGGGTGATCTCGTTATCCGGCGGTTCCCGGAACGATCAGACGGACCGTAGCCCTTCGCCCCGCGTGTCGTCGACGGCCATGGCCGTACCGCGCGGATCGGCGGCTATTTCGGCCATTTGCCGGCCAGGCCCAGCTCACGTTCGCGGGTGTCCATCTCGTGCCAGATCTCGGCCGGCGTAATCCCCATCCAGACCCACAGGACGGTCAGATTATAAAGCAGATCGGCGGATTCCCGGATCACGCCATCGCGGTCGGAGACCACCGCATCGAGCGCGACTTCCGCCGCCTCCTCGACGACCTTCTTGGCAATCTTCGGGTTGCCGTCGCGGAGCAGCTGCGCGGTCCGGTTGGCCACTTCGGTATCCCGGCTCGAGGTCTGGACCAACTCGAACAGCTGATCGATTGGGTGGGTCATGAGGGCTCCGTCTTCAGATCTCGGCAGTGAATTGACGCCCGCGGCAGATCCGCGTCGAACCTAGACGTCGCGCAACCGGCTTTCCGCGATCTGGCCTGTCGATTCCAGGATCGGGTACGCCACCGACGTGATGTGACTGTTGATCCGCTTCAAGTCCCGAAGAACGTCGAGATGCAGCGACGAGCTGCCGAGCGATTCCGGCTTTCCGTCGCGGATCCGAGCATAATGGGCTTCGGCGAATTTCTGCTCCAGTTCGCGGATATGCACCTTCTGCTCCATCAGGCGCCGGGCCAGCAGGACGTCGCCGCTCATGAACACACTGAGCGCGAGCTTCAAGTTTGCCACGACCTCGCCGTGCATCGCCTGCAATTCGGACATGCCGGCGTCGGAGAAGACGGTCCCGTCCTTGATCTTCTTGGCTGCGAGCTCCAGCAGGTTCTTGTCGATGATGTCGCCGATATGCTCGAGGTTGGTGGTGAAGGTGAGGATCTCGACCACCCGCCGGCTTTCCTTGGGATCGAGTTCCTGGCGGGACAACCGTGTCAGGTAGAGCTTCACCGCCTCGTGCAGGATGTCGACCACATCGTCGTCCCGCTCGATCTCCTTGATCAGATCCATGCGGCCGCCCTTGAACACCTCCATGGTGCGCTCGAGCATCGACTCCACCGTATCCCCGATCCGCAATGTTTCCCGCGCCGCTCCGGACAGCGCAACACCAGGGGAGTCGAGGGCGGATTCCTCCAGATGCCGGGGTGTCTTTTCATCCTCCACCACGGCACTGTCGGGCAGCATCCGTACCACCAACGCCGCGACCGGCCCGACGAGCGGCAGGAACACGATCGCCACGGCCAAATTGAAGCCGGTGTGGAAATTCGCGATCAGATGCGCCGGATCCGCCGAGAAGTCGGCCAGATAGGGGACAAGCCACGGCACGATCCAGTACACCGCCGCCGCACCGGCCGTTCGCATCAGAAGGTTGCCGACGGGGATGCGGCGCGCGGATGGATCGGCGCGCCAATTCATCGCCACCGGCGTGATCGAGCTGCCGATATTGGCGCCGAGAACCAGCGCCATGGCGAGCTGCACCTCGACCACATGCAACGACACCAGGGTCATCACGAGCACGATCACGGTCAGGCTGGAATGCGCCATCCAGGCGAGGGCCGCGCCGAGCAGAATGGCCAGGACCGGCTCGCTCATCATCGGCGCCAGCAGGATCGACAGCGTCGGCCCTTCCCGCAGCGGTACCGAGGCCAGCATCACGAGCTTGATCGCCAGCAACATCAGGCCGAGCCCGATCAGCACCCGCGCCAGGGCCCGGCGCCGGGAATCGTCGGATGACAGGAAGGCCACGACACCGACAAAAAGCAGAAGCGGAGAGATCCAGGACACGTCGAAGGCCAGCACCTGGACCACGACGGTGCTGCCGACATCGGCGCCGAGCATGATCGCCAGGCCGGCCGGCAGAGCGATCATCCTGCGCCCGCCGAACGAGCCCACGATCAGGGCCGTGGCGGTGCTGCTCTGCAGGAACCCGGTGACCGTGAATCCCGTCAGGAACGACGTCAGGCGGTTGCGGGTCGCCGACGCGATGCCGCGGCGGATCGCCGATCCGAAGGCCCGGGTGACGCCGGTGCGCACCATGCGCACGCCCCACAGCAGAAGCGCCACCCCACCGGCGATTTCAATGAGCAGATGCATTCGCGTTTCCCGTGGTCACGCCCGGACCGGACATGATGCGCCGCTAGATGATGGCATGGCGAACCTTGGCGGAGACCCATTCGCTGACCAGGACCGTGATCAGAATCAGCAGAAAAATCACGGTGACCTGCGGCCAAGCCAGAACGTTCAGCGACTCCTGCAGGCGCAACCCCAGCCCGCCGGCGCCGACCAGACCCAGCACCGTCGACTCGCGGATGTTGATGTCCCAGCGGAACACGGTGATCCCGGCGAAGGCCGGCAGGATCTGAGGCACCACCGCATAATCCATGACCTGCGCCTTGCTGGCCCCCGTCGCCGATACCGCCTCGACCTGAACGGCGTCGATCTCCTCGATCGCCTCGTACAGCAGCTTGGCGACGAAGCCGATGGAGCGGAACGCGATGGCGACGATGCCGGCCATCACGCCGGGTCCGATCACCGCCACCAGCAGCAGAGCCCAGATCAGCGAGTTGATCGACCGGCTCGAGACGATGATCAGCAGAGCGATCGGTCGCACGAAACGGACACTCGGTGTCGTGTTACGGGCGGCAAGAAAGGCCACCGGCACCGCCATGAACAGGGCGAGCAACGTGCCGAGCGTGGCGATGTTCAAGGTATCCCACAGCGGCTCGAGCAGGTTCGGGACGTAGTCCCAGCGTGGCGGGAACATACGGGATCCGATATCCGCCGCCTGTCGCGGGGCATCCGTGACAAAAGCCCAGATCGTGCCCTGGGTCATGACCTGCCAGCAGAAGACGAACAGGGCCACGAGCAGGAGCCAGCCGAGCCAGAGGGTCAGTTCCTGCTTGGTCGAGCGGCGGCGCCAGGACTGGCGCAACGTGTCCGTCACCATCACTGCACCCACTTCCGCACGTAGCCCGACAGATATTCCGCGGCCATGACGATCAGAATGATCACGATCAGGATCGCCGCGGCCGAATCATACTCGTAGCGGTCCATCGCCGTGTTCAGCGTCGCGCCAATGCCGCCGGCACCGACGATGCCGATCACCGCGGATTCCCGAAAATTGATGTCGAGCCGGTAGAGGCTGAGGCCGATGAGTCGCGGCATCACCTGCGGCTGGATCGCGTAGTTCACGATCTGCCACCATCCGGCTCCGGTCGCCCGCACCGCCTCAGCCTGACTCTCGTCGATATCTTCGATGTCTTCGGCCAGCAATTTGGCCAGGAATCCGATCGTCGCGAAGGACAGGGTCAGGAATCCGGCGAACGGGCCGAAGCCGAACATCGCGACGAACAGAATGGCGACAATGATCTCCTGGAAGCTGCGCGACAGCGCGACGATGGCCCGACAGACGGCGTAGATCGGCAGCGGGGCAATGTTCCGAGCGGCACCGATGCCGATGGGGATCGAAATGAGAACGCCGACAACGGTCGACGTCACCGTCATGGTCAGGCTCTCCTCCATCCCCTGGAGAATGTCGTCCCAGCGGCTGGTGAAGTCGGGAACCAGGAAGCCTTCGACGAACCGCACCCCGCGGTCCAGCCCCTCCCAGACCCGAACCCAGTTGACCTCGACCGAGGCGATCGCCAGCGCCAGATAGAGCAGGCCGCCGCCGTAAAGCGCCCAACGCAGGCCAGCGCGCTTGATGAAAGGTGGCCGCGACCAGGATCGGCGCTCAGCCGCATCGGTTCCCGCCGTCATGTCAGCCCCGCCAGCCGCTCTCTGTCGATCGACGCCGAGCCATGATGCTCGCCATCGACGTCGTCTGCGTCCTCGTCCGCCTTTCGGATCGTCGCCGACCAGTCCTCTTCACCGTAGATCGTGGTGAGGACGTCGGCGGTAAGGTCCTCGGGGCTGCCGTCGAAGACCACGCGGCCGGCCTGCAGGCCGATGACGCGCCGCACGAACTGCTGCGCCAGGGCGACGTCGTGAATGTTGATGATCGCCGGAAGACCCCGCTCGTCGCAGATCTCGACGATGAGCCGCATGATCTGGCGCGACGTCTTCGGATCGAGCGAGGCCGTTGGCTCGTCGATCAGCAGCAGGTCGGGATCCTGTTCCAGGGCCCGCGCGATGCCGACCCGCTGACGCTGGCCGCCCGACAGGGCATCGGCGCGCTTGTTCACATGGTCCGACAGTCCCACCCGATCGAGCAAGCGATAGGCATTCTCGACCGCATCGGGAGGAAACTTGCGGAAAAAACTCCGCCAGAAGCCGACATAGCCGAGCCGGCCCGACAGCACGTTCTCCATGACGGTCAGCCGTTCGACCAAGGCATATTCCTGGAAGATCATGCCGATCCGTCGGCGCGCCTGACGCAGCGCGCCTCGGCTGAGGCCGGTGATCTCCATATCGCCCAGATAGATCTGGCCCGATGTCGGCTCGACCAGGCGGTTGATACAGCGGATCAGTGTCGACTTACCCGCTCCGGACGGCCCGATCAGGCCAACGACCTGACCGGGTTCGACCGTGAGGCTCACCTCGGTGAGCGCCCGATCACCGGTTGCATAGACCTTGGAGAGGTCATTCAAGCGCAGCATTCGGCCGCTCCCCACAATGTGCCGTTGAGGTGTTCAGGACTGCCGAGCCGTTACTTGCAGTCGTAGGAAACGCCGTTCGCCGTGTCGATCTTGCGGATCACCTCCCAGTGTTCCTTGTAGGTGATCGGAATGAACTGCTCCTCGCCCGAGCGCAGGAACTCCTCCTTCAGCGCCGAACCTTCCCAATCGAAGGTGAAGAACGACTCCTTGATCTTCTCCTGCAGTTCCGGCTTCAGGTTGTAGACGTAGCCGAAGCCGGTGGTCGGGAACTTCTGCGACTTGTAGATCGAGACCACCTGATCGGCCTTGATCACGTCGCGGGCGACCATCCGGTGCAGCACCGAGTTCGCGATCGCCGCCGCCGGATAGTCCTTGTTCGCCACGCCGAGGATCGAGTTGTCGTGCTTGCCGGAGAACACCGGCTCGAAATCACGATCCGGCTCCATGCCGTAATCCGCCTTCAGGATCGCCGACGGCGCCTTGAACCCGGAATTCGAGGTCTGGGACGTGAAGGCCATCTTCTTGCCCTTGATGTCCTCGACCTTCTCGATGCCGCTGCCCGGATAGGTGATGATCTCCATGTTGTAGCCGAAATCGCCGTCCTTCGAGGCCATGATGGTGAAGGACACGAATCCGGCGCAGTTCACGGCCAGGGGATTCGACCCGGTGTTGAAGCCCGCCACATGCAGGCGGCCGGCGCGCATCGCCTCGATCTGGGCGGCGTTCGACTGGACGGGGAAGAACTGGACCTTCTTGCCGGTCACCGACTCCATGTGCCGCAGGAACCCGTCCCACACCTTGGCGTAGACCGCCGGATCCTCGACCGGGGTATAGGCGAAAATCAGAGTATCAGGGTCGATCTGCTGACTCGGGTCGCTCGGTGTATCGGCGACCAGATCTCCATTCTCATCCTTGAAGCGGGAATCCATCGCCTTGCCCGGCGCCGCCCAGCCGAGAGCCAGGGCACCGACCAAACCAACAGCGGCCGACAGCATTAGAGTTCTGCGAATCATCCTATCCTCCCTACACATTGTTATCGCCGTCCCGCATACGCGAGTGACTCATTGACTGTAATATATCTGTAGAAATATCCGGATCGGCGACGCTCCCCAAGAACAAACCGTCAGGGACTAGACGACGCCATGGATCGTCCGGCCGCCCGACGCGGTTGGTCAGCCGGCCACCGGATGTGTGACAGCGCCCCCGCCATCGCATTCAGGTCGAGAACGGAGGGCGTCCGGCTACCCGGCCAGATGTTCGAACAGGCGCGCCACCGCCTCGGCTCCCGGGTCGTTGTGGCCGATGAGATTCACCGACGCGATGTAGCTCGCGCGGCCAGCGCCGGCCTTGCCGATCGCGGCCGTGGCGTCAGCGCCCCCGCGGGCCGCCGTCGCCGCTTCAAGCAGTCCGCCGGCCAATGCGTCGATGGCCGGGCCAAGCGCGTCGACCATGGTCCGATCCCCCTTCTTGGCCCCTCCGACTTCCTGCACGCGCTTCAGCGCGGAGCTCAACGCCCCGATCGTGTCCTCGCCATTGCCGGACGCATCCCCGGCTGCGGCGAAGAAGATCGCCAGAAGCACGCCTGAGGACCCCCCCATGGTCTGGCTGAGTTCCAGACCGATGGCGCGGTAGAGCTGAGTGATATCGGCCAGGGGCAAACGGTCCAATGCGCCGATGAGCGCGCGGGCCGCGGTCGCCAGCGTGCTTCCGGTATCGCCGTCGCCGGATTTCAGGTCGAGGGCGTTGAGATCGTCCTCGGCCTCGATGAACACGTGGCAGCAATTCTCGATGAACGCCCGGCGCCCCTCATGGCGTGACGGCATCGGTGCGATGGGCGCCAGGCCGTCCGGCAACGGCACGGTGTCGATCTTGCCGACCGCGTGACAGCCCGGCCACGCCGCGCAGGCCACCGGCGCGATCAACGCCATTTCCTCCGCCTTGCCAACCGGCAGCAGCGAGACCGAGAAACCGCGCATGTCGAGCGACGTCATGAGCGGAGCCGGCCCGATCACCCATCGAATCTGATCGCCGATACGGGACTTGATCAGTTCTTCGACCAGCACCGACATCTCGAGCGGCGTGGCGCTCCCCAGGTTGTTGACCAGCGCCACGTGCGGTCCGGGACCGATCGACGCCGCAAGCCGTTCCACGACCATCTCGACCGCGCCGGACGCGCCCGAGAAATCGACCTGCTCGACTCCCGGCTCGCCATGGATGCCAAGGCCGAGCTCCGCCTTGCCGTCGGGGATGCGGTTGTCTTTGGCGTTTCCCGGTACGGTGCAGGAATCAAGCGACATGCCGATCGACGCCATACCGCCGATCGCCTTCCTGGCGGCGGCAGTGACGACGTCCAGCTCGGCCCCCTGGTCGGCCAGGGCACCGGCGATCTTGTGGACGAACAGGGTCCCGGCCACGCCCCGCGCCTGCGGCAGATCCGGAAGCGCGATGTCGTCATCCACGATCACCATGTTGACGTTCAGGCCGTATGCCCGCGCCCGCTCGGCGGCGAGGCCGAAATTCAGGCGATCTCCGGTGTAGTTCTTGACGATCAGCAGGCACCCCGCCTTGCCGGTCACCGCGAGGATGCCGGCCAGGACCGCATCAACCGAGGGCGAGGCGAACACCTCGCCGCAGACCGCCGCCGTCAACATGCCCTGGCCGACGAATCCGGCGTGGCTGGGCTCGTGCCCGGAACCGCCGCCCGAGACCAGAGCGACCTTCGAACGGTCCCAGTCGTTGCGAATCACGACCTTGATGTGAGGATAGCCATCCAGGCGCGCGAGCCGGCCTCCGGCATGGCGCAACATGCCGTCGATGGCCTCCGTGACCAACGTTTCCTTGGCATTGATGAATTGACTCATTGAGTTTCTCCTCACCGGGTCCGGTTGCCCGCGGCATCAAAATAGAGGGCGCTGCGAGGTTGGATATTTACGGTGTCGCCAGGCTCGAGTTTGGTGTGCACCTCCGTCAGCGTGACCAGTGCGTGACCGTCGAGCGTCAGATGCAGACGGGTCTGGTCGCCCAGATGTTCCACGCGGGTGACGGTCGACGGCCTCCCCTCCCCCTGCTGGATATGCTCCGGACGCAGTCCGATCGTGCTCGCGCCCGACGGGGCGCCGGCAAAGAGGTCCGCGGGCAGCGCATTGATCCTCGGAAGCCCGAGCCGACCGGCGACATAGAGGCTGACCGGGTCCTCGTAGATTTCACGTGGCGAGCCAAACTGGACAAGCCGGCCCTCGTCCATCACGCCGACACGGGTGGCCATGGTCATGGCCTCGACCTGATCGTGGGTGACGTAGAGGAGTGTGGCGCCCAGGCCCGCGTGAATGCGCTTGAGTTCGAGCCTGAGCTCGCCGCGAAGCTTGGCGTCGAGCGAGCTCAGCGGCTCGTCCATGAGATAGATGGCGGGGTCGCGAACCAACGCGCGCCCGATCGAAACACGCTGCATCTCGCCGCCGGACAGGGCCGTGGCCCGGTTGTTGAGCTTGCCCGAGATGCGCAGGACCTCGGCGACCTCGCGCACCTTCTGCTCGATCCTGTCCTCTGGCGTCCGCAGAATCGGCGAGCGCAGGGGAAAGGCCAGGTTCTCACGCACCGTCATATGCGGATAGAGCGAGTATTGCTGGAAGACCATCGCCACATCGCGCTGGGCCGGCGTCTCATCGATCACCGCCCGGCCGTCAATCCGGATCTCGCCCCCATCCGGCCGCTCCAGGCCGGAGATCAGCCTGAGCGTCGTGGTCTTGTCGGCCCCCGTGGGTCCGAGAAGGACGACGAAACCACCGTCCTCGATGGTCATGCTCAGGCGGTCGACCGCAAGGGTGGCGCCGAATGCCTTCGTCACGTCCCGGAGGATGACCTCAGCCATGGCCAAGCACCCCCGCGTTGAGTTCGGAGCGGATGGCACGGCCGGTCTGGCTGTCGAACAAGGTCACGGTGGCTCCGTCGAAATCGAGTCCGACATTCTCGCCGACCCGGGCCGTATCCGCGGACGACACCCGCGCCTTGACCTCTCCGTTATAGGTTCGCAGCGTCACGATCTGGGTGGTGCCCAGATATTCGGCCGCGACAATCTCCGCGCGATAGGGTGCGACGTCCGAAAGGCGGATGTGCTCGGGCCTTACCCCATAGATCATGTCACCGCTGAACGGCTCCGTGAGTGTCGGGATCCCGAAGGTCTGGTGATGCATTTCGATACTCGTCGCGCCGACCTCCAGACTGCCGCGGACCTTCAGGAAGTTCATCGGCGGGGATCCGATGAAGTCGGCGACGAACATGCTGGTCGGCTTGTCGTAAATGTCGCGCGGCGTGCCGAACTGCTCGATCACGCCGTGATTCATGACGACGATCTTGTCGCCCATCTGCATGGCCTCGAGCTGGTCGTGGGTCACGTAGACGGTGGTCGCTCCCATGCGGTCATGCAGGCCGCGGAGCTCGTCGGCCATGCGCTCGCGAAACTCGGCGTCGAGCGCGCCGAGCGGTTCGTCCATCAGAAAGCATTTCGGGTTGCGCACGATGGCGCGGCCGAGCGCCACCCGCTGACGGTCGCCGCCGGAAAGGCCACTGACCGGCGCGTCGAGGATGTTCTCGATGCCGAGAATCCGCGAGACCTCCGCCACCTTCTCGTGGATCTGGTTCTTCGGCAGCCCCTGGCTCACGAGCGGGTAGCTGAGATTCTTGCGCACATTCATGTGCGGATAGAGAGCGAACATCTGAAACACGAAGGCGATGTCGCGCTGGCTGGCGGGCTTCTGGCTGACCTCCTCTCCGTCGATGTAGATCTCGCCGGAGGTGGGAAGCTCGAGGCCGGCCAGCATGCGCAATGTCGTCGTCTTGCCGCAGCCCGACGGGCCCAACAGCATGAAGAACTCGCCGTCCTCGATCTTGAAGGACGACGATTGCACGGCGGTGAAATCCCCGAACTCCTTGCGCAGGTTCCTGACGACGATCTCAGCCATACCTCGTTCCTCCCTGGACTTGAGGTGACCGGGCGCGCGGCGCGAAGGCCGGCTTTCTGTCTTGAAGCGACATCATTCCGGGAAATGACTGACGATGATGAAGGTCATGGTGCCAACCAGCGTGACGGCGAAGGAATAGGTGAAGGCGACCAGCGCGAAGGGCTGCATCAGCATAAAGACGCCAAGCGCGATGAGGATGGATGCCACCGCCTCCCAGGGAGCACGCCGGCATCGGAGCAGGCCGTTCAGAAAGGCGTTCATTTGCGCACCGCACCGAAGGTGATGCCGCGCAACAGGTGGCGCCGCAGCAGGATCGTGAACACCATGACGGGAACCAGGAAGATCGTGGCGCCGGCCGCGACCGCGGGCCAATCCTGCCCCCCGACGCCAATGATGGTGGGAATGAACGGCGGCGCGGTCTGGGCCGTTCCCGAGGTCAGCAGCACGGCGAATGCATACTCGTTCCAGGCGAAGATCAGGCAGAAGATGGCGGTGGACGCGATCCCGGTTGCGGCCTGCGGTAGAACCACCTTGTAGAAGGCCTGAAACCGCGTGTAGCCGTCGATCAGCGCCGCCTCCTCGTACTCGCGGGGGATCTCGTCGATGAACCCTTTCAGCAGCCAGACCGAGAGCGACAGATTGACCGCCGTATAGAGCAGGATCATGCCGGTGTGGGTGTCCGACAGCCCCACCGAACGGAACATCAGGAAGATCGGAATGGCCACCGCGATCGGCGGCATCATCCGTGTCGACAGGATGAAGAACAGCAGATCGTCCTTGATCGGTACCCGGAACCGGGAGAACGCATAGGCTGCGAGCGTGCCCAGGAAAACCGACAAGAACGTCGAGCCGAAACCGATGATCGTCGAGTTCAGGAAGCGTTCGCCGAAACGCGACGGTCCGGCGATCACCATGCCCTTGTCGCGGACGATCTCCTCATACCAGGTCTGCGGCGGGTGCTCGGCGAGGTACTCCGGGGTCTGACGGGTCTGGGTGGTGAAGAGATTGACGTAGCCCTCCAGCGTCAGGTCGAACGTGACCTTCGGAGGATACGCAATCGCGTCCGAGGAGGATTTGAACCCGGTCGCCAGGATCCAGAGCAGCGGCATCAGGGTCACCAGCGCATAGCCGATGACCAGAACGCCCGCGATCCACTTCTGGCGCGGGGACGGCTCGGTGATCGAATAGCCGCTCATCGATCTTTGACCTTGTTCAGCGCCTTCACGTAGATCGAGGCGAGCCCGAAGACGGTGACGAACAGAATGATGGCGTAGGCTGAGGAATAGCCGGTGCGCCACTTCTCGAACGCCTCACGCTTGAGGTTGATGGAGGTCAGCTCCGTGATCGATCCGGGCCCGCCGCCCGTCAACTGGACCACCAGATCGAACATCTTGAAGTTCTCGATTCCGCGGAACAGCACCGCCAGCATGAGGAACGGCAGCACCATCGGCACCGTGATGGTCCAGAACTGGCGCCAGTTGGACGCCCGGTCGCATTCCGCCGCTTCATAGATGTAGTCGGGGATCGACCGCAATCCGGCCAGGCAGATCAGCATGACGAAGGGCGTCCACATCCAGGTATCGACGATGACGATGGACCAGGGCGCCAGGGCGACGTCGCCGATCATGCTGAAACTGGTGGGATCAACCCCCGTCAAGAACGCAATCCCATAGTTGAACAGGCCGATCTGCGGCTGATACAGGAATGTCCAGAAGTTCCCGACAACCGCCGGCGACAGCATCATCGGCAACACGATGATGGTCGTCCAAAGGTCGTTGCCCTTGAACTTGCGATTGATGAGCCAGGCGAGCGCGAAGCCAAGCACCACCTGGAAGAACAGCGTCCAGAACAGGAAATGCGCCGTCGCCTGCATGGTGGCCCAGATATCGGCGTCGGACAGGATACGCTCGTAATTGCGCAGTCCAATCCATTGGACGGGGAGATTTGGGCGGTTGGCGCGGTAGTTCGTGAAGCTGAGCCAGACCGTCCAGAGCAGCGGGAAGATATTGATCGCCAGCAGGAGGGCGATCGTCGGCGCCACGAAGATCCATGCGATCACCCGGTCCGATAGTCCCCTGATCCGGCGCGCGACTTTCGGCGGCGTTGCCTCGGCGACACGGTCCATCGCTGTATTCGACATGACCCGATAATCCTCAACTCAAGCCGTGGTGAGGGCGCGGAACCGCCTGGAACTAGCGGTTCCGCACCATCTCGGAGCCCCGCCCGTGGGCGGAGCCGCCTTTTGACTCAGAGTTTACCCTCGTCTTCGAAGACCTCCGTCCAGTCTTCGACCAGACCGTCCAACGCCTCCTTGGCGGTCCCTTCGCCAGCGACGACGTATTTGTGGACACGGGCCTGCATCGATAGAAGCAGCGACGCATAGGAGGGTTCGGCCCAGAAGTCCTTCACGATCGCCATGGAGTCCAGGAACGTCTGAGCATAGGGCTGGCTCGAAGCGAAGGTGGGGTCCTCGACCACGGCCCGCAGGGCGGAATATCCACCGAGCTTCCACCAATGCTTCTGAATCTCCGGCTGGGCGAACCACTTGATGTATTCAAGCGCCGCATCCTTGCTGTCGGAGTACGACACCACGGATATGCCCTGGCCGCCGAGCTGGGCGAAATGACCTCCCGGACCTGGCGGGTTCGCGAAATAGCCAGACTTGTCGCCGCCGACATTCGGATCGGCGTTCACGCCCGGCCAGATGAAGGCGAAATTCATCTGCAGCGCGACCTGGCCCGACTTATAGGCGTCGATGTCTTCGGACATGTACCAGTCAGAGGACCCCGGAGGCGTGCAGCAGTCGTACAGCGCCTTGTAGAACTCGAGCCCCTTCACCGCGCCGTCCGAATTCACGTATCCGGGGAGGTCATAGGGCTTGTCGGGATTGCTGTACTCGAAACCGTAGTTATACAGGGCGTTGGTCACGCCCATGGTGATGCCTTCCGATCCCCGCTCGGTATAGATCGCGGCACCGTAGACCGTGGTGCCGTCGATCTCGCGACCCTGGAAGAACTCCGCGATGTCCTTCAGTTCGGCAAGGGTCTTCGGCGCTTCGAGGTCTCGGCCGTACGTCTTCTTGTACTCGGCCTGGAGTTCGGGACGCGCGAACCAGTCTTTGCGATAGGTCCATCCGACGACGTCGCCGAAGGCCGGCAAGGCCCAGTAGTTCGGCGTCCCCTTCGGCCACTCGGCATACCCGGTCACCGTCGCCGGGATGAAGTCCTTCATCGAGATGCCCTGAGCGTCGAAGAAGTCGTTGAGCTTGATGTAGTGCCCGGCCTCGGCACCGAGGCCAATCCACTGGCTGTCGCCGATCATCAGGTCACATAGCTGTCCGCCGGAGTTGAGCTCGTTCAGCATCCGGTCGGCGAAGTTCGGCCAGGGCACAAACTCGAAGCTCATCTTGTGCCCCGACTTGGCCTCGAAGTCCTTCGACAGCTCGACAAGGGCATTCGCCGGGTCCCAGGCGGCCCAGCACAGGGTGAGATCATCGGCCTTGGCGGCCGGTGCGCTCATCGTCGCCACCGTCGCTACCGACAGAGCGGCAGCAATCATCTTGAAATTCATCGCTTCCTCCTCTTTCCCCGGCCCGGATTTCCCGATGCCGTTTACCGCTGCTTTCGCTTGTTGGTTTTCTTCGAGCAGAAAGGAACCGTAATTGATGTACGTACCTCATGTAAACCCGAAATCGAGACACGCGCGCCAGGACCACGCGTCGACCGCGCTGCCCGGTCCCTCGACGTCGACTAAGGCAGGTTTTCCCGGGTCACGATGTCGATGCGAATGCGCTCCTGCGCCTCGAAGACGGCGACGTCGTCGCATTTCGCCCGCAGGACACGGAGCGCGCTTCTGGCCAAATGCCCCACATTCTGGGCGATGACCGCGTCGATCTCACCGCTGACCAGCGCCTCGCGAGACCTCGGGGTGAGTTCGTGACCGATATAAACGAGATCGTGCAGGCGCCCGATCTCCCGAAAGGCGTCGAGGATGTATCGGTTACCCGACCCCATCGAATAGACACCGACCAGGTCGTCGTGGATTGCCGCGACGTGGCGGACGATGGCGCGGACACGGTCGGGGTCGTTATGCGTCTCCACGGACGGGAGCACGTCGAGTCCCGCGAACTCCCGCAGCATGACGGTATCGAATCCGAGACGGCGATCGATGCTGTCGCGCGAGACCATCGAGTTGGCGATCGCGAGGACCTTGCCGGTCGACCGGCGCACGAACCGCCCCATCAGCAGGGCCGCCGTGCGGCCCGCAGCCTCGCTGTTCACACCAACGAAGAAGTCACGCTCCGAACTCGGAAGGTCCGATATCAGGGCGACCACCGCGATTCCGTCGGCCTTGAGGCGCGAGATGGCGTCGCGTACCTGCGGGGTCTCCTGTGCCATGATCGCCACCCCGTCCGGCTTTGCCGCTCGCAGGGCATGAAGTTCGCGGGCCACGGCATGAGGATCTTCCGGCAGGACCGCTTTGATCTTCACCGAGATGCGGTCGGCGATATGCGACGCGCTCGCTTCCGTCAGCGCATCCTTAAGCGTCGCGACGAATTGGCTCGAATCCTGCGGCAGAACGACGGCAAACCGATACTCGCGCTTGCGCGCCAGATTCGCGGCGGACGTGTCCCTGACGTAGCCAAGTTCGCGGATCGCCGACTGAACCCGATTGACCGTTTCCTCGCGCACTCCAGCGCGGCCGTTGAGCACCCGATCGACGGTTGCCAGGCTGACGCCGGCAACGCTTGCAACATCGTGAACCGTTGGTCTCGCCATCGCTCCTCCGGGCGCGACCGTATCGAAACGATCTGAGGTACGTCAATCAGATAGTATGGCTGTTTCAGTCCTTCACGGGCTTGGATTCATGGACCACCCAACCGTCGACAGTGTCTGGTCCGGCGGCAGGATCAGTGTGCCGCGCGTGGCGATCCTGAAGGTAACGCGGCATCCAATGTCCTGACGGCCGGGCCCGAGATGCATCGATGGCACGAGCCGTCCTTGTCATGTTCATATTGCAAACGCTTCGCAATAGCGATTAGAACTGCCATCATATCGAGAGCCATCTCACCGCGTCGCCCATCGCGCAGGAAGCAGGAAACCTTGAAAACCGCCACCGCCCAGGTTCGCACAGACAAGGCCAGTCGTTACGTCGCGCAGCTGTGCAAGCATTTCAGCCACCGGGTCCCGGCAGAGTGGAATGAAACGGAAGGACTGGTCCGGTTCGAGCCGGGCGCCTGCCGCATGTCCGCATCGGACGGCACTCTCACTCTTATGTGCGAAAGCGAGACCGAGAAAGCCCTTGCCGTCGTCCAGGACGTCGTTGCGGATCACCTCGTCCGGTTCGCCTGGAAGGAGGAGCTTTCCGTCACGTGGACGCAGGGCGAGTCCAACGGCTGACAGCAGGCCGTGGATCCCGTTTCCAATGGCCTCCTGCGTCCGAGGATGTCATCGGGCCGTCGAAACCGCCGCCCGGTATCGACGGCGGCCTTCACCCCCCCTCGGATCTGCGAGACTTAGACGTGCCCCAAGAAGCATACGCCCCTGCGCACCGATGACAGACGACCGCTTCCCTTCGCTAAGCCAGGCGCTGGAAGCCTATTACGGAGAATTGCGGCGCTATCTTCTGCGCCGGACCGGTTCGTCCACCGTCGCCGATGACGTGATCCAGGAGACCTGGCTGCGTGCCCGGACCACCGCCGCCGCGATGCCGGACAACCCCCGGGCGTACCTCTATCGCATGGTGGGCAATGTCGCGACCGACATCGCCCGCCGCGATGCAGCCCAGGGAAAAGCCCTGACCGGCGTGGTCGAGGAGCAGATGACCGTACCGCCGGCATTGCCGGACCAGGCGGCGGAATCCCGCCAGGTCATGGGCCTCCTCGTCGCCGCAATTGAGGACCTGCCACCGAAATGCCGGGAGGTATTCCTGCTTTACCGGGCGCGCGGGCTGACCATGCGGCAGATATCGCTTCAGCTCGGGATCTCCCAGAAGACCGTCGAGAAGCATATCGCCCGGGCCATGCTCCATTGCGGCAAGCGGTTGAACGACGCGGGGGTCGAGATCTGAAGCGCACGGCGCCAGCGGGGGAAAACCCGTCGCCCATCCGTCCCATCAATGCCAGGGTGATGAACATCGCCGCCGGCCGCCCCGGGCGTATTGGCGGGGACACATGGGTGCAGAGACACCCGACGGACGCGAACGACGACGATGAGATGCATGCACGACGCTGAACCGTTTCAGGACGACAGAACCGACGCTCCCGACGCGATGGCGGCGGTCTGGCACGCCCGTCTGCGCGAGCCGAGCGTCACGCCCGAAGAGCGGGAGGCGTTCGCGTGCTGGCTCGCCGCCGACCCGTCCCATGGCGACGCCTTCGCTCGGACCGGACGCCTGTGGCGGCACCTTGAGATGCCGGCCGCCGTTGTGCAGCGGGCGTCCGAGGATCGGAGTCCGCCGGAACTGCCCTCCCCGCAGTCGCGTCGTCGGTGGGGTGTCGGTCTGGCAGCCGCTCTCGTCGCGTTCGGCGTCTTCGCAGCCTGGAGCCTGGGGTGGGGCGACATGGCCATCGCCCGCCTGCGCGCCGACTATGTGACGGCGATCGGCGCGCGGTCGGAGATCGTCCTTGGCGACGGTTCACATGTTGTCCTCGATAGCGATTCCGCGATCGCCGTCCACCTTTCCCCGCAAGAGCGTCGCGTTACGCTGCTGCGCGGCCGGGTCCGGTTCGACGTGCGTCGGACCGACGGGCGGCCCTTCCGTGTCGCGACCCCGTCGGGAATCGTCACCGTCGCCGGTACGGTCTTCGATGTCCGCCTGTCCGGAGCCTCCGCCCTGGTAAGTCTGGAGAGGGGCCGGGTCGAGATGCGGACCGGCGCGCAACCGGCAGCGGCGCCGACCGTGCTGGCGCCCGGCCAGGAAGCCCGGCTTGGCCCGACCGGGATCTCCGCCCCGACGCGGTTCGACCGAACAGAACAGAACGCCTGGCTGAAGGACCAGATCGTCTTTCACGACGCGCCGCTGTCCAGCGTCGTCGCCGAACTCGACCGCTACTACCCCGGACGGATCCTGATCGCCAACAACGCGCTCGCATCCCGAAAGCTCAGTGGTGCCTTTTCGACCCGTATGCCGGTGCGGGCCATGGAGGCGATCGGCGATATCATCCCAGTCAAGATCACGGTGCTGTCCGATTTCCTGATCGTCGTGCGCTGACGCATTTTTTGATCCCGCCTGCCACGCCCTCGCGACCGCCGGGAATTTTTCGCGGCGAGGGGGGGGGAAGCTCCGATCCCAAACGTCATTCTCACAGATGCGACTGCGTCGCATTCTTATTTTATTGGCTGTGAGGCGGGACCTATGGGGATCAATGTGATGAGGCGGGCGCTGCTGACCGGCGCGGCAACGGCGGCTTTGCTGTTGGGCATGCCGGCCACCGGCACGGGACAGGCCCGAGCCGACCAACTCGCCCAAGCCCCACAGCGCCACGCGATCGCGCTGCCCGCCCAATCTCTGGTCGACGCGATCGCCGCCCTTTCGGCGCAGACCGGCACGCCGGTGGTCTACACCGAACCCTCCGTCGCCGGCCGTCAGGCACCGGCCCTCAGCGGCAGCTTCACCGCCGAGGAAGCGCTTGACCGACTGCTCGCGGGAAGCGGCCTGCAATCGGCCTATACGGCATCCGGTGCGCTGACCATCGCCAAGGCGCCGGAGGATACCGGCGTGCTGCGGCTTGCCCCACTCCAGGTCTATGGCGCCAAGACAACGACCTCGCTGGACGACACCCTGGCAAGTGTGGGGATCGTCACCGAGCAGGAGATCGAGAAGCGCCAGCTCGGCAGCTTCCGCGAGGCGTTCCGCACGATGGGCAACGTCATGGACAGCGACTGGAACGACGCTGGATTCGTCATCCGCGGCGTCAATTCCGAGGGCCTGACCCCTGGCGGCGCACCGCTCGCCAGCGTCTATGTCGACGGCGCGCAACAAACCGTACAGGGCGCCCGGCGCGGCGCCCGCGGGCTGTGGGACGTGCAGCAGATTGAGGTCTATCGCGGACCGCAGTCGACCCTCAGCGGCCGGGCGGCCCTCGCCGGCGCGATTTATGTGAAGACCAAGGATCCGATCTTCGAACGCGAGGCCAAGGTACAGAGCACGGTCGGCACCGACAGCACCGTCGGTGGAGCCTTCATGGCCAACACGCCGGTGCTCGACGATCAGGTCGCTCTGCGCATCTCCGGTGAGTACGCGACCAGCGAGAGCGACATCAACTATCCGGATTACGAGAGCTTCGACCGATACGACGACTTCGCAGAGGACGAGTACTACCAGCTTCGCGGCAAACTGCTAGTGCAGCCGAAGTCCATGCCGGACACCTCGGGGCTGCTGACCTATTCGTTCTCCCATGACTCGCCCAACATCCGAGACGTGGCCGGCCCCGGCCTGGGTTTCGACTACGGCGACAAACGCGGTGACTTCAACCTGCCGGTCTTCTCTGAAGTGCGTACCGCGGAGACCCACAACCTCTCCTTCGAACTGACGCACGACGTGAACTCGATGCTGACCTTCACGTCGCTGACCACCTATTCCGCCACCGACCTGAACCGCCCGTCGGTGAACGAGGGTACGGCCGGGGAGACCAACATCACCCGCGGCACGCAGGAACAATACGTGGCTACCCAGGAGTTCCGCGCGAATTACGCGGCGGGCCGATGGGCCGGGGTGCTCGGTGCCTATCTGGCAAAAGAGGAATCCGATGTCGGGTACCAGCGACCGGACTATTTCGGCCGCAGCGATGTCAGCGAGGGCAGTTCCGAAACGTTCAACGCCGCGCTGTTCGGCGAGGCAACCTACGAGTTCGTGCCGACCTGGAAGGTGCTCGCCGGCGGCCGGGTCGACTACACGGATGAAACCAACGACAACTTCTTCTCGCGCAACGGGACGACGACCACCGATCAATCCACCTCGTTCGACGAGACCGTTTTCCTGCCGAAATTTGGGCTGATCAAAGATCTGACCCCGGACCATACCCTGGGCTTCACCGTGCAGCAGGGCTTCCGCAGCGGGGGGGCCGGCGTCCAGAGTTCGACCGGCGCGGCCTATACCTTCGATGCCGAGAAGGCCTGGACCTATGAAGCTTCGTATAAGGGCACATTCCTCGACGGCCGCCTTCGCACCAGCGCCAATGTCTTCTTCATGGACTGGAGCGATCAGCAGGTCGAGGTTCAGGAGGACCCCGCCGACTTCAACTCCTCCCGGGTGACCAACGCGGCCAGCTCGACCACCAAGGGCTTCGAGCTGGAGGGCACCTATCTCTTCACCCCCGGCTTCTCGACCTTCGCGTCGATCGGCTATGTCGATACCGAGTTCGAGGAGTTCGAGGATGTCAGCCTCGGCGACCTGTCGGGCATGCCGTTTCCCGAGGCCCCGGAATGGAACCTGGCGATCGGTGGATTCTACGAGCATAAGAGCGGATTCTTCCTCGGCGCCGACGCCAAGTACGTGTCGGAGTATCTGAGCCGCCTCGACTTCGCGCCGCACGAGTATGTCGACAGCTACTGGGTAGCCAACGCCCAGATGGGATACCAGACGGGCGGATTGCGGTTGACCGTGTTCGCGGAGAACCTCTTCGACGAAGAGTATTTCGTCTACGAGTCCAAGGACACGTCCGGCCAGAGCGTCGCCGCCACCCTCGGCGCCGGCCGGGTCGTCGGTGTCACTGCGTCGCTGAAGTTCTAGGCCTCGCGACGGACAATGGCGGGCGGCGTGCCTCCGGCGATCGGGATCGCCGCCAGCATCCTGCTGACCTCGGCCGGGATGCACATGCTTCGACTCCGGCGGCTCGATCCGCCGGGTCCGTACACCCTGTCGGTCACCGCCTTCTGCCTGACGGCATCGGTCTTCCTGCCCGGTCTGACGTGGGAATGGCCGGGCGGAGTCGCGGTCTGGATCGGTCTCGTCGGCCTGGCCGGAATGCTGACGGCCTTCTGGCCGCCCTCGGCGCGGCCCGTCGGAACCGAGGTGGGTCGGACACGGGACGGCCGGCGAGAGGACCGGAGGGACGCCAAGGTGCTTCGGTCCTTCGCTCCCCTGGCAGCGGTCAGCGGCATACTGCTCGGCGGCGCGGCGGCGGCGGCCCTTGCTCTCGCCATGGCGGCCTGGCTTCCCCTGGCACCGTTGGAGCGCGGCTTCCTGGCGATCGTTCTGTGGCCGCTGCTCTGGGCGGCGGCATTGCTGTGGCTCTACGCAAGCCGGCGGGCAGGCTTCCCCGCACTGTCCGCCCTTACCCTCGCCCTGGCGGCGGGCGCCAGCGTCTGGCTCGCCTTCCAGGGCCTCGCCCTTCCCGGAGCCCCGGATGCACCGTGAAGCCCTGCGACGTCTCTACGATCTGCATTCCTGGATCGGGCTGACGCTGGGACTGCTGCTCTACGTGGTCAGCTTTTCCGGCGTGATCGCCCTGTTCGCGGAGGAGCTCGACCCGTGGTTGCGCGCGGATCTATCGGCCCCGCCATCGCTCACCTCCGGTAGCCTGGACTCCCTGGTGGACCGCACCGCCGCGGGAGGAACCCGGAGCTTTCTGCTGTTGCTTCCCAACCCCTACCGGCCCTGGGTCACCGTGATCCCGGGCGGCCGGGAGAGCGCACCGGCCCAGCGGCTGGATCCGGCCACCCTCGCGCCCCTGCCGGCACGCGGCGAGACCGCGGCGGAAATGCTGACCCGGCTGCATACGGATCTGCTGCTGCCACAGTCGATCGGCCGCTACATCGTCGGGCTGCTCGGCATCGCACTTCTGGCATCCGCGATCTCCGGCCTGCTGCTCCACCGCAAGATGCTGCAGGAGATGTTCAGCTTCCGTCCCGACCGCAGCATCCGGCTTTTCTGGACCGACATGCACAAGCTGATCGGGTTATGGGCCGCACCTTTTCACGTGGTCATGGCCCTGACCGGCACAATCCTCGGCTTCGCCGGAATCGTCGTCCTGCTCGCCGCGTTGACCGCCTATCGCGGCGATGGCGCCGCGGCGATGGCCGCCATGGGCATGCTGCACCCCAGCAGCGAGGCGACGGCGGACATGGTGCCGGCATCGCGCCTGATGGCAGAAGCCCTGCGCAGGATGCCGGGCATGGTGCCCGAGGTCGTGGACGTCGCGGATTGGGGTCAAAGCTCGGCCCGCCTGGTGGCCATGGGCAACCTCTCGGGCCGGTTGGTCTATTACCCCAGCGTATCCCTGAGCGGCGCCAGCGGCGAGGTGACGGAGATGGTGGACTGGAGCCGGGAGGGTGTGGGTCGACGGCTCTATGCCATGGTCACGCCTCTGCACTACGGCAGTTTCGGCGGCGTGGCGGTCAAGCTGCTCTATGCGGCTCTGGGGATCTCGATGTGCGTGCTGGCCATCTCGGGCCTTCGGATCTGGCGCAGCCGCCTGTCAGGGGCGGCGAATGCCGCCATTTTCACCCGGCTGATGACCGGTACGATCGCGGGGCTGGCGGTAGCCGCGGCGGTCACATTCTTTGTCGCCCGGCTGATGCCTTCGGCGCCGCCGACCGCCTACCCTTCCGCCATGGCGGTCTTCCTCGTCGCCTGGGCCGCGGCCATGTTCTGGAGCTTTCTGCGCGGTGTTCGGGCCGGTCGGGACCTCAGCTCCGCCGCGTGCGTGCTGCTGATCGGATTTCCGTTTCAGACCCTCTACCTGACCGCCGCGTCCCTTCCTCAGCCCGCGTCACTCGCCCCTATCGCGGCCGTCGACCTCTCTGCACTGATCACCGGAATCGCTGGTCTGATCCTGGCACGTCGGATCGCGATGCCAGCCAGGTAGCGGATCGACGCTGCCTTAGAGCGGCGCCCCGCCTGCTTCGCCATCGATTTCTCGTTCCGTATTTCAATGTGACGATCCAAACACCCCATTGAACCGGTTGGGATGGGTGGGGCCGGGATCCCGCCAGTCGATCGGCCCGAAGGCGTTCAATGCCGCCAGCCTGACCGACGAGGAGCACATCACCTGCGAGGGGGGCTATTGCTACCGTGGCCGTGGCCGCACGGTGATCGGTAGCCCACCCTACCGATAGGTGCGGTCCTCAATGGGGGTGGTGGCGATCGCGTCCTGCAGGGCGGCGATCAGCATTTCCTCCGCCCGGTTCTTCGCCGTCTTCTTATTCCAGACGAGGTACACGTCGATCGCCGGCAGCGGATCGTAGGGCGGCACCTGCCACAGCCTTCCGTCGGCCACGTCGCGGGCGGCGACATGCACCGGGAGGGGGCCGATGCCAAAGCCGGTGTAGATCATCCGCGTAACCTCCTCCAGGTTGCTGGACATTCCGGTGATCCGCTGGCCGAGCCCGGTCTGGGCTCGCATCAGGGTGACCGGCTTCAGGGCGTCGTGCAGCCGGTCGGTCTCGAAGCTGACGGAGTTGTGCCCGGCCAGATCCGCCAGGGACAGGTCGGAGCGGCCGAACAGGCTGTGATACGGCCCGCAGAAAAGCCCGAAGAACTCGCGGTAGAGCCTCTCGTATTCGAGCTGTGGATTCGGCTCCCTGACGAGGCAGATAGCGAAGGAGGCGCGTTTCGCCATCACCTCGGCGACGGCGTCGGCGCTCGATTGCACGTCCATCGACAGGGTGACCTCCGGATAGGCCCGATGGAACTCGGCCAGCACCCGGTCGAACAGCGGACAGACCACGTGGCTCGCAACGGAGATCGTGACATGACCGCGGATCTCGTCGGTCACTTCGCGCATCAGGGTGGAGAGCCGCAGGACCGAGCCATTGATCTCCAGCGCCGCCTGATACAGCAATTCCCCCGCATCGGTCAGGGCATAACGCCCCGGCGACCGGTCGATCAACCGGCGGCCGAGCCGGTCTTCCAGCTTCTTCAAGGCGGTGGAGACCGAGGGTTGCTTGAGGCTGAGCCGCTGGGCCGCCTCCGTGACCGACCGGCTTTCCGCCAACACCACGAAGGTGCGCAGCAGGTTCCAGTCAAGCTCGCGGGCGATCCGGTCCGGCTGATATCGCTTGTCGGAATCGATCATAGATTTCATCGATATTCAGAATACGCCATATCTATTTGAACTATGGTTAAGGACTTCGCAAGCTTTCCGGGATCACGGCAACGAAAGCTGATGAATGTCGGTTGAAGCGCGCGAAGCCCGCCAGCCCTGGATCCTTCTGTCGCCGGCCCTGACGGCCGTCGGGTTGCTCCTGTTCGTGCCGCTGATCTTCATCGTGGTCTACAGTTTCTGGCTGCGCACGGCGTCCGGCGCCGATCAGGTCGGCTTCTTCCTCGACAACTGGCAGGAAGCGCTGACCGACCGGTTCTACCGCGACATCCTGATCTCGACCCTGCGGATCGCCGCGATCACCACCCTGGTCTGCGCGCTGATGGGCTATCCGGCGGCGTATTTCATCGCCCGGTCCCGCGGCAACAAGGCGATCCTGCTGCTGATGCTCATGCTGCCGTTCTGGATCAGCTACATCATCCGCACCATGAGCTGGATCAACATCCTCGGAGTATCCGGCGCGCTGAACACGTTCCTGATGTGGACCGGTCTGGTCTCCGAGCCGATCCAGATGCTCTACAACGAGCCGACGGTGATCCTCGGCCTCGTGCACTTCCTGCTGCCGTTCATGATCCTCAACGTCTATGTCAGCCTGGACGGCATCGACATGACGCTGGAAGAGGCGGCGACGTCGCTCGGCGCGAACCGATGGGAGGCCTTCCTGCAGGTCACCCTGCCGCTGTCCCTGCCCGGCCTCGCCGCCGGCGGGCTGCTCTGCTTCGTCCTTGGGGCCGGCACTTACATCACCCCGCTGGTTCTTGGGGGGCCAAGCGACGCGATGTTCGCCAACCTGGTCTTCGAGGCGATCATCACCCAGCTCAACTGGCCGCTCGGCTCGGCGCTGAGCCTGATGCTGCTGGCCGTGCTCGGCCTGCTGGTGGCGATCTACAACCGCTACCTGGGCATGGCCCAGCTCATGAAGGGGCTCGGGTGATGCGGAGCACCAGCGGCCTTGGCTGGCATCTGATCCGCGGCTGGGCGCTGCTGGTCTACGTCTTCATGTTCCTGCCGGTGGCAGTCGTGGTGCTGCTCAGCTTCAACGACAGCCAGTTCGGCAGTTTCCCGATGACCGGCCTCTCCTTCCGCTGGTTCGTCGAGCTCTGGGAGAACGAGGCGATCCTGCGGGCGTTCGAGACGTCCATCGTGCTCTGCCTGCTTACCTCGATCATCTCCACCACCCTGGGCGTGCTCGCCAGCCTCGCCCTGGTTCGCTACCGGGTACCGGGTGCCAACGCGATCTCCACCCTGCTGATCGCGCCGATCCTGGTGCCGGAAGTGGTGCTGGCGGTGGCGCTGCTGCTGTTCCTCAACTTCCTCGGAATCCACAAGAGCTTCGCGCTGCTGCTCTTCGGCCATGTGATCTTCACCCTGCCCTTCGTCATCCTCGTCGTGCAGGCGCGTCTGGTCAGCATCAGGCGCGAGATCGAGGAAGCCGCCATGAGCCTGGGCGCCAACCCGGTCCAAACCTTCTTCCAGATCACCCTGCCGCTGATGCTGCCGGCGGTACTGGCGGGCGCGCTATTCGCCTTCACCATCAGCTTCGACGACATCACCGGCACCCTGTTCTGGAAGCCCGGGGGGGTCGAGACGATCCCCACCCAGATCTTCGCCATGCTCCGCAACTCGATCTCCCCGGAGATCAATGCGCTGGGCACGGTGATGATCGTGATGACCGTCGGCCTGCCGCTGCTGGGCGTGGCGGTGGCCCGGCGTCTCGCTCAACGCAGCGGGGGCTGACGTCGAATTCCGAAGACCAAGACCCAAACAGGAGAGCTTCATGACCGATAAGATGGACACCACCACCCGCCTGGAGCGGCTGCGCGAGCGCTACATGAACGGCGATCTCGACCGCCGCGGTTTCCTCGGCCTGATTGGCGCCGCCGGTCTCGCCTACGGCGTTCAAACCCCGTTCGCCCGGCACGCCCTCGCCGCCAATGTCAGTCAGGTCCGGTTCGACGGCTGGGGCGGCGTGGTCTCCGAGGCGTTCCGCAAATACGCCTTCGACCCGTACACAAAGCAGACCGGCATCGAGGTGGTCGACGGCACCTTCGGCGGCGGCGACGAGTACCTGTCGCGGGTCAAGGCCAGCCCGACCGGCGAGTACAACATCGCGCATCTGTCCGGCGTGTTCGACTATGCCCGCTACCACAATCTGGGCCTGTCCTCGGAGCTCAACGAGGCCAACATCCCGAACCTGAAATACGTCATCCCCAAGCTGGTCGACGTTTTCCGTGCGGTGACCGACGGCAAGCTGTCCTGCGTGCCCTACGACTACGGCACCACCGGCATCGCCTATAACCGCAAGCACGTCTCGGACGACGAGATGAAGGAGAAGGGCGCCAAGATCCTCATCGACGAGCGCCTGAAGGACAAGATCTCCGGCTGGGGCGACTGGCGCACCCGGATCTGGTTCGGCGCCCTGCAGACCGACCAGGACCCGAACAACGCGACCGACATGGACGCCGTGTGGGACGCGATCCGCCAGCACCGCGACCTGTCGCTGAAGTACTGGGGCTCGGGGGCCGAGCTGATGAGCCTGCTGGCCGAGGAGGAGATCTACGTGACCGAAGGCTGGTCCGGCCGCATCTACGCGCTGCAGGAGCAGGGCCACGACATCGGCTACATGGATCCGCCGAACGGCTATGGCTGGCAGGAATGCCTGTTCGTCATCAAGGGCTCGCCGATGGAGCCCTGCGAGGAGCTGCTGAACTTCATGCTGGCGCCGGAGACGTCCATCGCCGTGGCCGAGGGCCAGAACTATCCGCCGGCCCTGGACCCGCAGAAGGTCGATCTCGGCAAGAAGATCCCGACCCTGCCGGCCTTCGATCCGACCGGCAAGCTGGCCGGCCTCACCTTCGCCGACCCGGGCTACTGGAACGGCCACGAGGCCGAGTGGTCCAAGACCTTCGGCCGGGTCCAGAAAGGCTACTAAGACGGTCGCCCCCTCTCGGTTCCGGCCGGGAGGGGGCGTTGCCACGCATTCATTGAACGGACGGGAGTGTCCAGGTGAGCTCGGTAGTCCTGAAGAACATCGTCAAGCGCTTCGGCAGCTTCACCGCCGTCCATCCGTCCAATCTGGAGATTCCGGAAGGGGACTTCGTCACCCTTCTCGGTCCGTCCGGCTGCGGCAAGACGACAAATCTGCGGATGATCGCCGGCCTCCTCGACCCGACCGAGGGCGAGATCCTGATCGGCGGCAAACGGGTCAACGATCTGCCGATCCATAAGCGGAACCTGGGTATCGTCTTCCAGAACTACGCGCTGTTTCCGCATAAGTCGGTGGCCGACAATGTCGCCTTCGGACTGAAATACCGCAACGTGACGAAGACCGAGATCGCCCGCCGGGTAGAGGCGGCCCTGAGCCTCGTCCAACTGCCGCATGTGGGCGGGCGCTATCCCAAGGAACTCTCCGGCGGACAGCAGCAGCGCATCGCGCTGGCCCGCGCCATCGTCATCGAGCCGGACGTGCTGTTGCTGGACGAGCCGCTCTCGGCGCTGGACGCCAACCTGCGTGAGGACATGCGCGTGGAGCTGAAACGCATCCAGCACCAGATCGGCGTGACCACCGTCTTCGTCACCCACGACCAGTCCGAAGCGCTGGCCATGTCCGACCGTATCGTCGTGATGAGCGGCGGGCGGATCGAGCAGGTCGGCACGCCGGAGGAGGTCTACAACCGGCCACAGAGCGAGTTCGTCGCCAATTTCCTCGGCGCCTCCAACATTCTGACCGGGGTGTGCCGCGAGCGCAGCGCGGAGACCGCCACGCTCGAGGTGCCGCTGTTCGGCATGGTCCCGGTACCGAACGATAAGGCGGCCCGCGTCACCGACGGCCCGGCCAAACTGGTGCTGCGGGCGGAGAAGCTGACCCTGATGGACACCGGCGCCGACACGTCCGGGATGATCGCCGCCGCCGCGACGGTCGAGACCGTCGATTACCAGGGCCAGACCGTGCGGTATTTCGTGCGCGTCGGCGACCGGTCGCTGCAGGCGATCAACATGATCAACGAGCGCCCGTTCCCGGAAGGCAGCGCGGTGGTGGTCGCCTTCCGTCCCCAGGACTGCGCGGCCCTGCCGGGCTGAAACCCATCCCCGACCCATTGGATCGCATCATGAGCAAGGCCGATGTCATTATCGTCGGCGGCGGCATCGCCGGCATCAGCGCCGGCGCCTGTCTGGCCCGCCACCTCTCCGTCCTGGTCCTGGAGGGCGAATCCCGCATCGGCTATCACGCCACCGGCCGATCGGCGGCGATCCTGATCCGCAACTATGGCAATGCGACGCTGCGGGCGCTGAACCTGGCCTCTGCCCCGTTTCTGGAGGCTCCCGATCAGGTGAGCGACGAGAGCCTGCTCAGCCCGCGCGGCGAGATGCTGGTGGCGGGTGAGGACGAATTGGAACACCTGGACGCCTATGTCGACGGGTCGACCGGCATGGAGATGCTGACCGGCGAGCAGGCGCAGGAACTGGTGCCGATCCTGCGGGTCGAGGGCATCGCCAGGGCAGCGATCGAATGGGACGCCCAGGACATCGACGTCGACCGGATGCTGTCGGGCTATGCGCGCCTTCTGCGCCGGCGGGGCGGCATCATCGAGACCGATGTGGCGGTGCGCGGGATTCGGCGCGAGGCGGGCCTGTGGTCGATCTCCTCCGATCGGGATACCTACGCCGCTCCCATCGTCATCAATGCCGCCGGCGCCTGGGCGGGGCGGGTCGGCCGGATGGCGGGGGTCAGCGACATTCCGCTCACCCCACTGCGGCGGTCGGCGGCAATCCTGCCGGCGCCGGACGGCTACGACATCTCCCGGTGGCCGCTCTTCGCGCCCGCGACCGAGAGCTGGTACGCCAAGCCCGAAGCCGGCAAGCTGATGGTCAGTCCGGCCGACGAGGATCCGGTCGAGCCCCACGACGCCTGGGCCGACGACATGGTGCTGGCCGAGGGCCTGGACCGGTTCGAGCGTGCCGTCGACTACACCGTCTCGCGGGTGGAGACCAGTTGGGCGGGCCTGCGGACCTTCGCCCCGGACAGGACCCCGGTGGTCGGCATGGACCCTGCCGCCGAGGGGTTCTTCTGGCTGGCGGGCCAGGGCGGGTACGGCGTGCAGACCGCGCCGGCGCTGTCGATGCTCACCTCGGAAATGATCCTCAGCGGCTCGACAAGCCTCGCCGGAGTCATCGTCGATGCCCTTTCTCCCAGCCGTTTCGCTTAGCTTTCGATG
>JARGOG010000002.1:0-12020 GCA_029212785.1 Thalassobaculaceae bacterium | reverse complement strand
TTCGATGCCCGTTGCATTCCGTCCCAGGCGCGCGCGTTGATGGGGCTCTGCCGCAGCCATTCCTCGAACGCCTGACGGATATCGGGGTCATCCAGTCCGTAGCCTGCCGCGACGCCAGTTTCTCGCTCGGTTCGGTACTTTCTGTCATGCCCTTCCCTTGGCCCCGGCCGACGGGTCCGTCCTTCCGGCACCGATCGAGACGTGACCTGTTGAAGAGACGTCTGCGGCCCGGCCTTTTTTACAAGAACACAAACGTCGGTGAGTTTACGGCCATCCCAAACGTTGCTTGCAGTGCTGGACGGCATCGGCGACCAGCCTGTGGGCGAACGGCACCGAAATGTTCAGAGCCGCTGCGATTTCCCGGAGTTTCGCGTCGCCGAAGCGGTGCATCTCGAAGGCCATCCGGGTCCGCTCCGGCAGTTCGGCCAGGGCCATCATGACCTGCTCGTACTCGTCCTTGTAGAGGGCGACGGCTTCCGGTGTGGGAGGGTCCGCCGGGCCTCTGGGCAGCGAGCGGGACGCAAGACGCCCGGTTCAATTGAGAATCATTCTCAACAGCCTCTAGCGGCAAAGCATTACGCCGCAAAACGTCTTTGGCCACACACGCCCGGAACCATCGCGTGGGACAAGGCGGCGCGCCGACAATCCCCCATGGATCGCCAGTCGCCTATGTCGCTGATCTAGCAAATTTCGCGACTGTGAGCCCGAAGGTGGTGGGCGTCCCGTCATTGCTGGGCCAAACCCTGCTGGACCGCACCGTGCGATATCTTGAGGCCAAGGAAGACGGCGTTTTGCCTCTCGACTTTCTCAGCGTGAATGCGCGATACCGATCCGATGGGATCGGCAGGAAACATCGTCGACGGTCGTGCGGCGCGCAAAATGATTGCGTGGACGCTGCTCGCGCTGGTGATGCTGCGCGCGACGATTCCGGTTGGCTTCATGCCGGACCTGGAGGCGCTCCGGGACGGGCGGATCGAGATCGTGGTCTGCACGCCCGGCGGGCTGAAGACGATCGCGGTTCCCGCTGACGCGGCCGGACCGGCCGGATCCGAGGACGGATCATCGAAAGAGGCGACCTCCCATGAATGCCCGTTCGATGCCGTCGTCTCTCAAGCCGTCCTTCTATCCGGTCTCGCGGCCGACCTTGGACGCTCCGATCAGTCAGCCGACCAACTCCTGCCCGGAAGAATCGGAACGCGCACGGTCCGGCATTTTGGTCCGCCACTCGGCTCGCGCGCACCACCCGGCCTGACCCTCTGAGTATCGGAGCCACGCCGTCGCTCGGCGGCGGCGGCTCCCTTGCGTTCCTTTCGGTCGGCTTCAGTCCCGCAGGCGCCGCAGACGGACATCCTCTGTCCGCGCCCCTGCCCGCGCTGTCCGCCGACCGGTCTCGCCTCACTGCCCGTCCGGTTGATCGGACCTAGCCGGTATCGAGCCGACGGGCCGCGTTACCAGGATTTTCCATGACCGACCGACAAGACCGCGCCGCGAGCTCGGCGCTCTACCGTGCCGTCTGGCGTTGGCATTTCATCGCCGGACTGCTGGTCCTCCCCATCGTCATCCTCCTCGCCGTCACCGGCGCGATCTACCTGTTCAAGGACGAGATCAACGATGCCGCCTACGGCCGGTACCGGCTGGTGACCCCGCAAGCAACGCCACCCCTTGCACCCTCCGCCCTCGCCGCGGCCGCCTTGGACAGCGTCCCGGGCACGCTCAAGGCCTATATGCCGCCGGCCGCTCCAAACCGGGCGGCGGAGGTGAGGATCATCGCCGAGAACGGCCTGACCGACACCGTCTACGTGAACCCCTTTGACGGGACCGTCCTGGGCCGCCTCTGGGACGGCGGTGCGGCCGGGAGCCCGGCGATGTATGTGGTGCGCAAGCTGCACTCGTTGGAATATGTCGGCTGGCTCGGCAACCGCATCGTCGAGGCCGCCGCCGGATGGATGGTCTTGCTGGTCGGCACCGGCATCTATCTCTGGTGGCCGCGTGGAAAGAACCTCGGCACCGTCAGAATCAAGGCGACCCGCGGGCGACCCTGGTGGCGCGACCTGCATGCGGTTACCGGTCTCTATACCGGCTTCTTCATCGTCTTCCTCGCCTTGACGGGCCTGCCCTGGTCGTCGGTCTGGGGGGGCAAGTTCTATGAGCTCTCCTACGCCGCCGGCCTTGGGATGCCGGACGGCTACTGGTCCGACTATCCGACCTCCACGATCCCCGTCGGCGACGCCATCGACCGCGCGCCCTGGATCATGGAGAAACAGCCGATGCCGGTCTCCGGCGCGTCGGCGGGCGCGCCCGCCGGGCTGGACGCCATCGTGGCGACGGTGGAGGGCCTGGGCATCGCGCCCGGATACGCGCTCAACATGCCGCGCGGGTCCGAGGGCGTATTCACCGCCTCGGTCTATCCCGACGACATTACCGGCGAACGCGTCATCCATCTCGACCAGTACACCGGCAAAGTGCTGTACGACGCCGGGCTGGAGGATCTGGGCGCCCTCGGCTGGGCGGCCGAATGGGGCGTCAGCATCCATATGGGCCAGGCCTGGGGCCGCACCAATCAGCTTGTCCTGTTGGCCGCCTGCCTGGCCATGATCGCCCTCGCGGTCTCCGCCGCCGTCATGTGGTGGAAGCGCCGGCCCGCGGGTGGCGTGGGCGTGCCGAAACTCGTGGCCGACTGGCGCATTCCCCGAACGCTGCTGCTGATCGCCGTGGCCGCCGGGGTTTTCTTCCCGCTCGTCGGTCTGTCGATCCTGGGGATCGCGGCGATCGAGGTGGCAGTCTACGTGTCCAGCCGACGCAACCCGGCCTGAGCATGGTCAAGGGGCCGGGCAGGGAAGATGCGACGGGCATCCCGACCCGATGGGCGCGCCGTCTACGCCGAGGTGCGCTTCACCTGGAGAGGATAGGGAAAGCCCGAGGAAAACCCGGGCCTCCGCCGGGTTCCGAGAGGCATCCGGCGGAGCCCGTTTCATCACGAGACCGTGAGCACCGGTTATCGCCAGCCTCGGCCTTACCACCTCTTGCGACAGGGTGGCCGATTTGCGCGCAGGCTTTCACTATGCCCGCGGCAACAACCGGCGAAATGCGTCATGTGGCAGGAGACACGTTCATGGCACTTCATCCGCTTTCCCGCCGCACCGTCCTCGGCGCTGTCGGCGCGGTCGCGGCGACAGGCGTTTCCGGGCTCGTCGCCCCGGCCCGCGCGCAGGAGGTGGCGGCGACGCCCTCGATGCGAGGCGGCGCCAACAACTATCTTCCCGGCGCGCCATTCGTGGATCAGATCGGCGGCGGCGGATTCTGGATGTCGGGAACCGTCCGGCGCGCCGGCGACGGTGCGCCGCTCGCGGGCCAGCGCATTCAGATCTGGGCCCACACCACCGAGGGAAACGAACGCGACCCGCACAGCCACGGGGCTACGCTCACCGACGAGAACGGGGTCTTCCGTCTCCAGATGCCCCAGATCGTCCCCATCTTCGGCCAGCCGCACGGACATCTGGCCTATGACAGCGGGGATTTCGAGACCGTGTTCCTGCGCCCCGTGATGGCGAGTTCGAGCGACACCAGCCTGGAGGCGCATTTCGTGCTCCAGCCGGTCTGAGCGCGATGGCATCAACGCGTGTGGCCGGAACCCGGGCGGTCCTGGCCTGGGCCGCGCTCGCGACGGTCATCGCCATCCCGGTCGCGGCGGCCGCGTTCAGCCCGCTGCTGGCGTGGCGCCAGCCGATCTATATCGCGGCGGGATTCGCCGGGATCGCCGCGATGGCCCTGTTACTGGTTCAGCCCCTGCTGATCGGCGGCTATCTGCCCGGGCTGTCCGACCGGCGCGCCCGGAAGCTGCATCGCGCCATCGGCGCTGTGCTGGTCACAACCGTAGTGGTGCATGTCGCGGGCCTCTGGATCACCAGCCCGCCGGATGTGATCGACGTCCTTCTTTTCCGCTCGCCGACGCCATTCTCCGTCTGGGGCGCGCTCGCGATGTGGGCCGTCTTCGCCGCGGCGCTGATCGCCGCCCTGCGGGGCCGGATCGCGCTGCGCCCCCGGGCGTGGCGCCTCGCACATACCGCCCTCGCCGCGGCGACGGTCCTGTGCAGCGCGCTCCACGCGTTGCTCATCGAGGGAACGATGGAGACGGTGTCTAAAGCGGCTCTTTGCGGGCTGGCGATCCTAGCAACCGCCAAGCTCGCGTATGACCTGCGGATGTGGACGCTCCGGCCACGCCGCTGATCCTCGAATCGCAAGCAGCACAAGCCAGATTTCAAGGCCCGCGTCGCCCTTGAGGCGCTAAAGGGCGAACACCCGACGCCCTACTTTCGGTCCCTGTGGATATGGGAGGGCGGATAGCCGAATTCGCGCTGAAACGCCGTTGCGAAGTTCGACGGGTTGGAGTAGCCCGCGCGCTGAGCCGCCTCCGCGACCGTCGCACCGCAATCGTCGAGTACCTGGCGTGCCAGTTCCAACCGACGCATGCGCAGGAATTCGATGACGCTGTGGCCGAAGCAGGCGCGGAACACGCGCTGAAGGGTACTGACGCTCATGCCCGACTCTCGGGCGATCTGCGGCAGGCTCAGCGGATCGTCGAGGTGGCGGACGACGATTTCCCGGGCCGTATGCGCTCTTGAGACGTCTCTTGGACTAACGTTGCGAACCGTCGGCTCCGCGTCGACCTGGGTGAATTGCGACAGGGCCTCGAACAACAGGGCCAAGGTGTTCTGTTCGACCGACAGGCCGCCGAGCATGCCGCTAGCTTCGTCGGCGGTAAGGATCTGTTCGGCCTTACGCACCGCACCGGCGGTCAACCTCCAGTCTCGGATCGAGAGCTGGGTCGTCAGAAACCGACCGAGATCGCGCTGACTTCCCGTATCCGCCGCCCCGGCGTGCGCCTCGAACCAGGCCGGTGGCACGGTGATGTTCACCTTCCGCACATGCCGTCCGCGCGCCGACTTCCGAACGAACGACGTCGGTCGGCTCAGCGACCAGATTCGCCCGACAGGCATGGCTTCGGCGGCGACCCGAAGGGGGGTCCCGTCGAACGCCACATCGATCTCCCCCTCCAACAGCAGCAGGGCGCTCAGACCAGGCTGCAGGACCACTTCGGTATGGAGATCCGCCATCTCGATGGCATCGGTCGCATGCATGCTGATGCCGGACTCGAAATGCCGCATCGAGACCCGGCCCTCCAGCAACCCTGAGGGCGATTCCCTGCGTGGACTGACCCTGTATTCCGCCCCGGCAAGCCGCCCAACGGCCTCCAGATCCGAGACCCCAAGGGGCCGACGGGGCCTGCGTTGGCTCCGCTGCTGGCTGCGCCCGCCCATTTCCGTTGAGCCTCATAGAACTTTGGAGATTTCTCACCGATCAGCATATTGCGAATAGTTCGCATTTACAATTTAAGAAGCCAATCGTTGTTTTCAGGCCCTTGGGGCATCTCCGGGTCACTAGGGGGACATCAAAATGGTTCGATCAACTCCCGAGCACCGCGCCGTGTTCGTTTCGTTTCTTCTTGCCGGCGTCGCCTACGCGGCGCTGTCGACTTCGGCGGTCGCGCAACAGGCGGGCGGCTCCACGATCGTCCTCGATCCCATCACCGTCGAAGGCGATCCGGGCGTGGTAACGGAGGACACCGGGTCCTACACCACCGACCGGGCCACCGTCGGCTACAAGCAGCCGGTCGATGTGCGCGACGTCCCGCAATCGGTCACGGTGGTGACGCGCCAACGCCTGGACGATGCCAATGCCAACAGCCTGGAAGAAGCGGGATACCTGATCCCGAATGTCACCACGGCGACCGGCAACATGTACGACGGCTCGCTGTATTCGCGCGGCCACGAGGTCTTCACATACAACGTGGACGGCGCTCCCCGCCCGTTCCTCAGTCTGTATGGAACCGCGCCTGATCTGGTGTTCTTCGATCGCCTGGAGGTTCTGTCCGGACCTTCGGGCGTGTTTCAGGGATCGGGAGAACCGGTTGGCACTCTGAACCTGGTACGCAAGCGTCCGGGCAACCGCCTCGGCGCCCAGGGAGCACTCCAGGCCGGATCCTACGACGCCTATCGCGGCGAGGCCGATATCGGCGGTCCGTTGAACGAGAGCAAGACGATCCGGGCTCGCGGGATCGCCTATGCCCAGACGCGCGAGTCCTTCGTCGATGTTCAGGAACAGGACAAGGGAGGCGGGTACGGCACGCTCGAGCTCGACGTGACCGAGGACACCACCTTTTCCTTCGGTGGTATCGCCGAAACCCAGGACACGGTGAGCATGAGCGGCCTGCCGACCTATACCGACGGCGGCCTCGTCGATTTCGACCGATCCACCTATATCGGTGCCGACTGGAACACTCGCAAGATCGACACCGCCGAAGGGTTTGTCGAAGGCGAGCACACCTTCGGTTACGGCGGCGTGCTCAAGATCGCCGGACGGACCTACAGCCGCGACGTGGAGATCAAGAACGCGCTCGGTTCCACCGGCGTCGACCGGACGACCGGCGACTTCGACATGTTCACCTTTGCCCGGGAATATGACGAGCTGACGTCCTATTTCGACGCCAACCTGACCTCGCCGTTCTCCTTCATGGGCCGCAGCAGCGAGTTCACCATCGGAGCCGATGTCCGCCAGGCTCAGCAGGACATGAAGCAGAACTTCGATTTCTCCCTCGGAACCCAGAACATCTACACCTTCGATCCGAGCGCGCTGGCCGAGCCGACCGTCACCTACCCCGGTGTCGGCCCCGGCTTCCGGCTGAATACCGAGACCGAGTCGACGGAGATCGGCGGCTACGCCTATTCCCGCCTGCAAATCTGGGACGGGCTGAACCTGAGCTTCGGCGCGCGCGCGGCCACGTATGACAGTGAAACCGAGGACACCGGCCGCGGCACCACGACCGAGGTCGACGCCGACCGGCTCGTACCAATGGTCGGCCTGAGCTACGACGTCACCGAGCAGGCGACGGTGTACACCAGCTACTCGGAGATCTTTCAGCCGCAGAGCGAACAGGCTTCCGACGGCTCGCAGCTCGATCCGGTCATCGGCCGCCAGGTCGAGGTCGGCGCCAAGGGCAGCTTCTTGAACGGCCGCCTGAACGCCCAGGTGGCGGTGTTCTGGCTGGAAGACGAGAACCGCGCCGAGGACGATCCGAACAATACCGGCTTCTATGTCGCGTCCGGCGAGGCGGAGACCAAAGGCTTCGAGACCTACCTCTCCGGCAGCCCCTATCCGGGCATCGACCTGACCGCCGGTTACGCCTATGTCGAGACCGACCTGACGACAGACCCCACGCCGGAGCACAGCCTGGCGGCCTTCGCCAAATACACCTTCCTCGACGGACCGCTGCAGGACGCCTATCTCGGCGCAGGGATGCAGGCGGTCAGCGGCTTCTCCTCGGACTCCAGCGGCACGACGATCGATGCGGCCGGCTATACTGTGTTCAATGCGATGGCCGGCTACATGATCACCGAGAACGTGGACGCCCGGGTGTTCGTGCACAACGTGCTCGACCGAACCTATATCGACCGGGTGAACACGACCGCCCGCGGCACCTTCTATGGCGCTCCGCTGACCGCGACGTTCCGCATCTCGGCGAGGTTCTAACCATGGCGGTGCGAGCCTTGCTCTATCGGTTCAGCGTAGTCCTGGGGCTGATGCTGGGCACGGCACCAGCACTGGCCCTGGAGATCACCGACATCACCGGGCGCCAGGTTCACCTTGATAGGCCGGCGGACCGAATCCTGCTCGGCGAGGGTCGGCTCGTGGCGGCGCTCGGCGTGCTCGATCTGCGCGATCCGCTGACTCGGGTGGCCGGCATGCTCGACGAATTCAAGCGACTGGACCCGCTCGGCTATGCGGCCTACCAGACAGCATTCCCGGAGATCGACGCGATCCCGACCTTCGGCCAGGCCGCCGCCGACAGCGTCAGCATCGAAGCGGCGGTGGCCCTCAAGCCGGACGCCGCAATTTTTGGGGTGCTCAGCCACGGGCCGAACGCCAAGTCGGACGTCATCATCGACGCCCTGAACGCAGCAGGCATCCCGGTGATCTTCGTCGACTTCCGCCAGCAGCCCCTCGCAAACACGGCGCAGAGTATCCGCATCATCGGCCAACTGCTCGGCCTGGAAGAGAGTGCGGAAGCCTTCGCCAGCTTCCACGAGGCCGAAGTCGCGCGCGTGACCGACCGTCTGGCCGGGACTGATCCGACCCGGCCGACCGTCCTGCTCGAGGCCCATGTCGGCCTGCGTGAGGAATGCTGCTTCAGCATCGCCAAGGGCTCGCTGGCCGATCTCATGGAGGCCGCGGGCGCACGCAACCTGGCGGCCGAAATCCTGCCCGGCGCGGTCGGCATGGTGAACCTTGAAGCCGTTCTCGCCGCCGAACCGGACATTTATATCGGCACCGCGATCGGCACGCCGCAGACCGCCGCGAAGGGCCGGATCGCCCTCGGCGCCGGTGTCTCGACGGAGATCGCTGCCTCTTCCCTCGCGACGGCCATGGACCGGCCCGGCGTCGCCGGGCTACGCGCGGTTCGGGACGGGCGGGTGTTCGGGATCTGGCACCATTTCTATAACTCGCCGCTCAACGCCTACGCCCTGCAACGCTTCGCCAAGTGGTTCCATCCGGAGCTGTTTGCCGACCTGGATCCGGAGGCAACCCTGGCGGCGATGCTCGCCCGGTTCCGGCCCGTCGATCTCTCCGGCGCCTACGCCACCGGAGTGGTTCCAGGGAAACCATGATGGCGGCAACCGCGACCGCGGCCAGCGACGCGTCGGATATCTCTGCGGCCTATCGCCGGATCACCCGTCGGCGCGTCGGCCTTCTGCTCACACTGTGCCTCGCTCTGGCCGGCGCCCTGGTCCTGGACGTCGTCACAGGCCCATCGGCCCTGACACTCGGCGATGTCATACGAGGGCTGTTCGATCCGACCTCCCTCAGCGCCGGGGAACGGGTGATCCTGTGGAGCGTGCGCCTGCCCTATGCGCTGATGGCGGTGGTGGTGGGCGCCAGCCTCGCGGTCGCCGGTGTGGAGACCCAGACGGTCCTGAACAATCCTCTCGCCAGCCCTTACACGCTCGGCATCTCCTGGGCTGCCGCGCTCGGGGCGGTGGCAGCGATCGTGATCGGCATTGACATCCTGCCGGCGGCGATCGTGCTGCCGCTGGCGGCGTTTCTCTCCGCCCTGACCGCCGGTCTGGCGATCCTCGCCCTGGCCCAGATATTCGGCTCCCGTACCGAGACCATCATCCTGTTCGGGATCGCCCTGGTATTCGCCTGCACCGCCCTGATCTCCCTGCTGCAGTTCGTGGCCGACGCTGAAACCGTGCAGCAGAGCGTGTTCTGGATGATGGGCAGCCTGGGACGGGCCACCTGGGAGAAGCTGACTGTCGTCGCCCTCGTCTTCGCCGCCGTGATGCCCTTTACCCTGCGCGGTGCCTGGTCGATGACGCTGTTGCGCGCCGGCGAGGAGCAGGCGTCCAGCGCCGGGCTTCCGGTCCATCGAGTTCGGCTGGCGGCGATCCTTCGGGCCTCGCTGCTGACCGCCGCGGCAGTCTCCTTCGTCGGAACCATCGGCTTCATCGGCCTGGTTGGACCGCATATCGCCCGACTACTGCTCGGTGAGGATCATCGCTTTCTGCTCCCGGGCGCGGCTCTGACCGGCGCCCTGTTGCTGTCACTCGCCTCGATAGCCTCCAAACTGCTCGTCGCCGGAGCCATCATCCCTGTTGGCATCGTCACCGCCCTGGTCGGCGTGCCGACCTTCGTCGCCCTGCTCGTCGCCCGCCGGAGGGGCCTGTGAGCGCCCCGCTGGAGATTACGGGCCTGACCGCCGGCTACGGCCGCACAGTCGTCCTGCACGGCATCGACCTGCCGGCTTGGTCGCCGGGAACCGTGGTCGGCCTGCTCGGCCAGAACGCCGCCGGAAAGTCGACGCTCCTGAAGGCGCTCAGCGGGCAAGTTCGGTACAGCGGCGAGGCGAGGTTCAACGGACAGGGTCTCGCCGGTCTCTCGGCCCGGCACCGCGCCTCCATCGTCGGCTACCAGCCGCAGGCTGCTCCTCTGGCGACCGGATTACTGGTCTACGAGGCAGCGCTTGCGACCTTTCACGCGACCGCACCCGACCTTGGCCGGGACGAGGCCGACCGACGCATTGGAGCCGCTTTCAGCGAACTCGGCCTCAGCAATCTGGCTTTGCGTCGCGTGGACACCCTGTCGGGCGGACAGCGCCAGCTTCTCTCACTGTCACTGGTCCTGGCGCGTCAAACACCGCTCATGCTGCTCGACGAGCCGACCAGCGCGCTCGATCTGCGCTGGCAGATCCAGACCCTCCAGGCGATCCGCCGCGCCGCCGAAGAGCGGAACGCACTCGTCCTGATCGCCATCCACGACCTGAATTTGGCGCTCCGGTTCTGCGATGAGGTCGCCGTGCTGCACCATGGCCGGGTCCTGGCCGCGGGCCCTGCCGCTGCGACCGTCACCCCCGACCTGTTGCGCGACGCCTATGGCATCGAGGGTCGCATAGAGCGTTGTTCCGCCGGACTTCCCATCGTGGTCGCCGACGGTGCGACCGCCACGTCGCCGCCACCTGGAGGGATCAGTCCATGATGACCGCCACCGCCATTGTCCGAAGCGAGAAGGCCGGCCGCTATCTGGTTCAACTGTGCAAGCATTTCGCCCACAAGATCCCCGCGGAATGGACCGACACGACAGGCTTCGCTCCATTCGCGATGGGCAACTGCCGAATGACCGCCGAGGACGGCGTCCTGATACTCGTATGCGAAGCCGAAACCGAGGAGGCCCTCGGCACGGTGAAATACATCATCGAGGATCACGTCGTCCGGTTCGGCTGGAAGGAGAAGATCTCCGTCAACTGGAGGTGAGTGCCTCGACCGGGCTTGCGGGGCCTCAGTCATGGCTCAGCGATACCAGCTATCGGCGATCATACCGCCGAGGACCGCCCCCGTGACCCGCCCCGCATATTGGACGAAGGAGACGACGGCATGGTTCGCCGCCGTCGCGGTGGCCATGGCGGTACCGGCCATGCCCGCGCCCATCTGCGGTCCGGCGGCCCCGGCCATTTGGGCGCCCCCGACGGCCGCCCGCGGCGCCAGCGTGGCAACATAGGCCGGGATGATCAGGCCGTCCGTCAGGATCCCGGCCGCCACCCATCCGCCGACGGTACCGGCGCCGACGGTGAGCACCCAGAACGGGTCGAACAAGGACGAACCCGTCGCCGGTGCCGCAGGAGCCGGCGACGCCTGCTGGGCGACGGCGGCGGCAGGCGTCTGCGTCAGAACGAACAGCCCCACGAGCAGTACGGCGGCGGTCTTCTTCAAGGTGGTCATTTCACCCTCCCAGTGTCGATCCAATGTTTCTCCAACCGGTGCTCGGCGTCTCGCCCGGGTTCAGTTCGTGCCGGGATTGTCCGCTCGCCACGTGGACAGGAGTGTCCGCGCCAGCACCGTCACGGCATCCTTCGCCGCACCCGGATGATCGGCGCTCGCCGTGACCGTGGATGACCCGCGCTGCCACAGCACCGCGTGCCCCGTGCGCAACCATCCCACGCTGTCGTCGAAATAGGAAACCGTGCGGTAGACCCCCAGCATCGGCGTCGTGGCACAGACACCGGTACCCTCGTCCTGGGCGGTGATCACCGAAAGGGTCACCGTCACCGGGCTCTCCTCGTCCAGACGGAGGCCGCCATCGGCAATCGTCTCAGACAGATCGAACCGATCGCCGCTCCCTTCCGCAGCTGGATGGAGCGAGCCCGCAAACGGGCGCTGGCAGAGTCCGAAGCGGCGGCCCTGGTCTCGCTCTCGACCGAGGCCCTGCGGGCACGGGCGAGAGCATAGGCGGGTTGGCGTCCCGATGATGGCGACGGCGGTGCCGGCTACAGACGCCTGCACCCGGCTCTGCAGCATGAACGCTGGGAGGCGAACTGGAAGAAGCTGTACCGGATCTACCGCGAGGAACGGCTGACGGTGCGCCAGTCGACCTGATCCTCTCGCTAAGCCGCTTCCGACCTCAGGTCAGGA
>JARGOG010000048.1 GCA_029212785.1 Thalassobaculaceae bacterium | reverse complement strand
TCTGCAGCGCCTTGAGCCGGGCCGTGCCGAGCAGCAGGAAGGCAGCGACCCCGGCCAGGATCCACAGGGACAGATCGAAGCTGTGGGTGTGGTCGTATACCAGTCCCAGCAGGATCGGGCCGCCGGCGCCGCCGATCTCGGCGGCGGAGAAGAACAGCCCGCTGGCCACGCCGGCCCGCTCCGACCCCACACCCTTGGTCTCGACCAAAGTGAGGATCGCCACCGTCATCAGCGACGACCGGGCCACCCCCTGAAGCACGAGGCCGATCGTCAACATCGGCTGGGCCGCCATCCAGAGCAGGATACAGGCGATGACGGCCGCGAGCGCCAGCCCACCGAGCACGATATGACGGCGCCCGGGCGTCGCCAGACGGGGGATGCTGAGCGAGGCGAGCACGCCCACCGCCGTCGGCACGGTCGCCCAGTAGCCCGCCTCCACCGGCGTCATGCCGCCGACCCGAAGAATCTCCGGCAGCCAGTTGTTGAGGCCGTGGTTCAGGGTGAAGATCGCCACGCTCATCACCATCAGCAGCCGCACCTCCGGCATGCGCAGCAACTCGGCGATCACCTCGCGCTGGCGCCGGGGCTTCGCCGCACCCGGAAGCGGGTCGCGGCGGCGCGCGGCCGGCAGATGGGCGATCGCCAACCAGATGAAGGCCCCCGCCACGGATATCGCTGCCCAGAGCAGCAGGGCCGCCCGCCAGTCATTGTCGAACAGCGGCATCAGCACGGAATTGGTCAGGGACAGGGAGGTGATCGAGCCGAGCGCCGGTCCGGTGATATAAATCCCCATCGCCAGGCCCCGCTCGCTGCCGGTGAACCAGCGGGCGACTTCCTTCGGTGCGCCGGCGGAGACGATCGGGCCGCCGATGCCGAACAGTCCGACGGCGATGTAGAGCATCACCACGTCATCGGCGACCCCGCGCATTAGGCCGGACAACGCGATGATCAGCGTGCCGAGGAACATCGCGCGCCGCGCCCCGACCCGGTCGAGAAAGCTGCCGCAGGGAACGGCGGCGACGATATAGACGAGCTGCCAGATGCCCAGCACCCCGCCCATGGCGGTGTGGCTGATCTCCAGATCGCGGGTGATGGGGCCGACGATCGGCGCCAGACCGGCGATCGTCAGACCGAAGCAGAAGTAGCAGGTCCACACGCCGAACAGAATCGCCCAGCGTATCGGCGGCGCCGGGGTATCGGCGCTCACCGCCGCGTCATCGCTCATCTGTCGGTCCTATGTGGCGTTCCCGGATACCGGGACCGCCCTAGTCGGCGGCCGTCGGCAGGACGTGGTCCTTGAACCGCTCCCGAAGCGTCAGCTTGGACAGCTTTCCGGTCGCGGTATGGGGAAGATCGTCGACGAAAACCACATCATCCGGCAACCACCACTTTGCGACCTTGTCCGCGAGGAAGGCACGGACCTCCCCCGGGCTCGTCGTCTGGCCTTCGGCAAGACGGGCAATCAGCAGCGGCCGCTCCCCCCATTTCGGGTGGGGAGCGGCGATCACCGCGCATTCGGCGATGGCCGGGTGGCCGAGTGCCGCCCCTTCCAGGTCGAGGCTGCTGATCCACTCGCCGCCCGATTTGATGACGTCCTTGGTCCGGTCGACGATGTAGAGGAAGCCGTATGCGTCGATCTTCGCCACGTCGCCGGTGCGGAGCCATCCCTCGGCGTCGAACGCGACGGCGCTGGCCTCCTCGTTGGCGAAGTAGCCGTTCATCACGCCGTGACCGCGGACCAGCAGCTCGCCAAACGCCTCTCCGTCATGGGGCAAACGGTCGCCGGCCTCGTCGACGATCTTCAACTCGCAGCCGAACATGCGCCGGCCCTGGCCGGTCTTGAACCTGCGGCGCTCCTTGTCGGGAAGCGCGTTCAGGGTCGGCCCCATGGTGGTGAGGGTGCCGACCGGGCTCATCTCGGTCATGCCCCAGCCATGGACGACGCGCACGCCGAAATCGACCTCGAACTCGCGGATCATCGGCTCCGGTGCCGCGGAGCCGCCGATGATGACGACGTCGAACCCGTCCGGCTTGCGGCCCTGCCGGCGCATCTCGGCAAGCAGGCCGAGCCAGACCGTCGGCACGCCCCAGGCCGAGGTGACCTTCTCCTCGTCCATCAGCGTGAACAGGCTCTCGCCGTCGAGTTTCGGCCCCGGCATGACGATGCGGGTGCCGGTCAGCGGCATGGCGTAGGGCAAACCCCAGGCGTTGACGTGGAACAACGGGACCACGGGCAGAATGCTGTCGGTCGGCGTCAGTCCGACCTCGGTGGCGATCGCCATCAGGCCATAGGAATGCAGCAGGGTCGAGCGGTGGGTGTACAGCACGCCCTTGGGGTGTCCGGTCGTGCCGGAGGTGTAACAGATGCCGCTTGCGGTCTTCTCGTCGAAACTCGGCCAGTCGATGGCCGCGGGCTGCCCCGCCAGCAGGTCCTCATAAGCGAGCGCGCCGTCGAGGCCGTGGGTATCGTCCCCCAGAACGACATAGCGCAGGCTGGCCGGCAGATGTTCGCGCAGTTTCTGGACAAGCGGCACGAAGGTCGCATCCAGAAACAGGACCTTGTCCTCGGCATGACCGACCACATAGACGATCTGCTCGGCGAACAGCCGCGGATTGATCGTGTGGCAGACGGCGCCGATGCCGGAGATCCCGTAGTACAGCTCCAGATGCCGGTAGCCGTTCCAGGCCAGCGTCGCCACCCGATCTCCGTCGCCGATGCCGAGCTTGCGCAAGGCATGGGCGAGCTGAGCGGCCCGGCCGGCCAGATCGGCATAGGTGTAGCGGTGGCGGTCTCCCTCGACCCGGACCGACACGATCTCCTGATCGCCCCGGATTTCCGCCGCATATGTGATGATGTCGGAGATCATCAGCGGCCGGTCCATCATCTGGCCCTGCTGCATCGCCCATTCCTCCCAATCGTCTTTTCGTTGTCGTCGGTTTTCCGCTAACTACGCCACCGTCCGGTGGCTGTCGAGATCACTGCTGGGCGGGACGGACCCGGCAATTTTGATTTTTCAGGAGAGTTCCCTCCTCTAGTGTCGGCTCCGACACCTCGCTCCCGCGTCGCCGATCCGACGCTGGCATTCAGACCATTCCGCTGACCGGAAGCAGCCAATGTCCCTCGACCGACAGATCGACTCCGTGGTCGCCCGCCTCGGCGCCAGGACCGCGACGCCGGCCGAGTGCCTGCAGACGGCCGCCGCCTGTGTCGTCGCCGGTAAGCGCTTCGACGCACTACTGATTCTCGACAAGGCGGTGGTCCGCTTCCCGATCGACCCGCTGATTCGTGAGAAAACGGCGGCGCTTCTGCAGCGCATGGAAGCCGATGGAAGCCTCGCCTCCCCGCTGGACATGCTTCCGGCACACGGCGACCGGATCCGCGAACGGCATGGCCAGTTGCACCGATCGCTATCCGCGCATCACGGCCCCGGCGGCGCGCGTCCGGCCACCGATCACTTCTTTCAATGCGTCCTTCTCAAGAACCTGTGTCAGCACGTCTCGCAGAAACAGCCGATCTGGCAACTGTTGCTTCGGATCTGCGACCACCACGGACGCCGCGCCGCCGAGCAGGCCCTTGGTCAAAAAGCCGAGGTCGCGATCATGACGGCGGATCGGGTAGTTACCCTCCCGGTCGGCACGCGGTCGGTGCGGTGCCGGCTGTCGAGCGCCCAACTGGGTGTCGAGCTGCTCTATTTCTACGCCTTCGAGCCGGGAATGATCCGATGGATCGCGTCCTTCGATCCGGGCGACGTCTTCGTCGATATCGGCGCCAATATCGGCAAGTATTCCCTGTTCGCCGCCGTCACCCGAGGCTGCCGGACGATCGCCATCGAACCGTTCACGCCGAACACCCTGGCACTGGAGCAGAACATCGCCCTGAACGAAGTCGGCGATCTCGTTACCGCCCGGCAGTGGGCGATCTCGGACCGCACCGCAGCGGGCCGGCTGTCCTACGGCTCGGAGACCGCCGGCGCCGCGGCCCAGAGCTTCGACGAACCGGCGACCGATCACGGCGGCACCGACATGCCGGCGGAGATCCTGCAAGGGTATCGCCTCGATGACCTCATCGAGGCCGGGGAGATCCCCTGCCCCCAGCACATCAAGATCGACGTCGACGGCACGGAGCACCGGATCATCGCCGGGATGGAGGCAACCCTCGACGATCCGCGCCTCAGATCCATACGCCTGGAGATCCGTCTGGCCGATCCGCGCAACCAGGAAGCTCTGCGCCGGATCGACGCCAGCGGCTTCGACTGCGCGGTCGATGACGATGAGAAGAACATGCTCTGCCGTCGCCGCTAGGTCGGCGCGTTACCGAGCCGGATCGAGCGCGGCCGGATCTGCGCGGGATCGAGCGCGGACGGATCGAGCGCGGACGGGGAGCCTAGTCGTTGGACGGGCCGACGCGGAACGGAACCACGACGCCGCCCGTGTCCTCGGGCTCCGGCGGCGACAGCGCCCGCGCGATTTCCTCCAGCGCCTCTTCGAGATGGGCCGGCAAGGCGAAACCGGCGCCGCGCAGGTTGCGGGCCAGACGCTCCGCCCCTTCGACAAGTCCGTCATCGAGCGGAACGCCGGCTTCCTGCGCCAGGGTGGCGAGCTGGGCGATGGTCTGCACCATCAGCACCGAACGGCGGTCAGCCGGCACCTCGACGCCCATGGTCAGCCGGGTCGGCGCCTCGTCCGCAACGGTCTCGCGACCCGTCTCCGGGGTCGACGCGACGTCGGCACGGCCTGGGTGCAAGAGGACTACGCGGTCATCCGTCACGCCGTCTCCCCCTCACTGGTGATTGTTGATGCCTGACCCGAATCGCCCCGATTCTACGGAGTCGCGCCCGCTCTGTCGACATTCGGGACATTCCGCACAAAACCGCTCGCGCAAAGGCCCGTCTTCACTGTCAATCACATTGCAGTGAGGGGACCTCCGCGGGCGACCTCAAAGCGCGATCGACGCTCTTTCCCTCACCCGATCCACGGTACCGTCTCCGGGCCGGCGCCATGACCCGGCCGACTAGAGGAGAAAAAGAATGAAGACTTCGACGAAGCTCGCCGCTATCGCCGTTCTCGGCCTGACCATGATCGCCGGCATGGCCTCGGCCGACGTCGTGGACACGCGCCAGAAGGGTTTCAAGGCGCATGTCGGGAACATGAAGGCGGTCCAGGCCGCCGTTGAGTCGGGCAACGCAGCCGCGGCCGTCGATCCGGCCAAGGCGATGCTGGCCTACGCCGAGAGCATTCCCAGCCTGTTCCCGGAGGGGTCGGGCGAGGGCGAGACCCGCGCGCTTCCCGCCATCTGGTCCGACTGGGCCGGCTTCGAAAAAGCCGCCTCCAACCACGTCGCCGCCGTCGAGAAACTGGTGGCGATGGCCGAATCCGGAGATGCCTCGGCGCTTGGCGACCAACTCAAGGCGACCGGCGGAACGTGCGGCGCCTGCCACAAGGCTTACCGCGCCGAAAAGAAATAGGACCCGCAATCGGTCGCGACGACGAGAGGCCGGCCCGCGGGTCGGCCTTTTCGCGTCAGGCAAGCAGCGTGAGACCGTAGGCTCCGGCACCGCACACCGCCAGGATCGCAAGCCCGACCCACCAGGGTGTGCGACGGATCCGCCCCGGCACGGCGCCCGGCGCCATGCGCTTCACGCCGGTGATCATCGGCAATATCAGGTCGTCCCGCAGGAGCAGCATGTAGCCGATGACCGCCACCACATGGACGATCACAACGGCCAACAGGATGTTGAACATCTGATGGTGCAGGCCGGTCAGCGTGCCCGACAGGTCATAGCCGACCAGATGGTACAGCGGCCCCTCGTAGAGGATGTCGTCATTGGCGAAGAGCCCGAGCGTGGCCTGGGTCCCGACGGCCAGCAGCAACGCCAGGACCGATAGGGCGCCGAGCGGATTATGTCCGGCATACTCCGGATGCCGGCCGGCGAAAGTCGCGCGCAGATAGGTGAGGACCGCACCCGGGCCGCGCACGAAGCTGGAGAAGCGGGCGAACTCGCCACCGACGATCCCCCAGATCAGCCGGAAGACGATGAGGGCCAGGATCGTGAGCCCCAGACGCTCATGCCATTCGGTCATGCCTTGCTCGGCGGTGACCCACGCTCCGGCGACGCACAGCACGAGAACCCAGTGGAAGACACGGGTCGGCCGGTCCCAGACCCGAACGGAGACCGCGTCGGTAGGTTTGCCGTCGTATTCACCCATCTGTCGCTCCTGACTGTTCCTCGGCCTCGCCTACGCTTCGTCGATGAACGCCTGGTAATCGTCGACGACCCCCGCGGCACTCGCTTCGATCAATCTGGCGCCGGCCTCCGGCGTGGCAAGGAAGCTGTCCGCAGCGATCCGGCCGTCCGAATGGATCAGTCGGTAATCCTCGGCGTCGTAGAACGGCCGCGGACGCGGCGGCGCCGGGTCCATCGCCACCTTCTTGATGTGCTCCCGGAACGCGTACTGGGTGACCGAGATCTCCGACGGTGTCGCGTGGCTGCCCTCCCGGTCGCCATAGAGCTCCTTGCTGATCTCTTTGACGGCCGGGAACGCGAACCAGTTCGCCAGTTTACAGCGGACATGCGGCTGGTTGGGGCCGACGGCGAGGCTCTTCTCCGCATAGATTTCGCTGAAGGCGGCGGACACCGTGGCGATGTTGCCGCCATGACCGTTCAGGAAATAGAACCGCTCGAAGCCGTTGCGGGCCAGAGACAGGACGCTGTCGCGGATTACCGCCATCAGCGTCGACGGGCGGAGCGCGATCGACCCCGGGAACGCCAGGTGGTGCTGCGCCATGCCAATCGAGATGGTTGGGCCGACGATGCATCCAAGCGTTTCTGCCGCCCGGTCTGCGATCACCTCCGGGCAGATCGCGTCGGTGCCGATCAGGCCGTTGGGACCATGCTGTTCTGTCGAGCCAATGGGAATGATGATGCCCCTGTTGCCGTTCAGATAGGCTTCCACTTCCATCCAGGTCATCAATTGCAGTCGCATTCCCATTCCTCCTCAGTGTTCCGTAGCTCTCGCGTGTCGGCCAAGAGCATGCACGCTCAATGATCCGCCAAGAGCGCCCGTTCGATCCAGTCGGCGACGGCAAGTGCCTTGGCGTCCTCGCCATAGCCGGTGACGATCTGCACGCCGAGCGGCATCCCCTGGTCGCCGGTGCCGGCCGGAATTGTGACGCAGGGCCAGCGCAGCAGGGTCCAGATCTTGTTGAACAGCGGATCGCCGGTGAAATCCAAGCCTTGCGGCGCCTCACCGGAGGCCGGCACGGTCAGGATCGCATCAATTCCGTCCAGTCGCGCTGCGGCATCGTTGCGGAAACTGTCGGCATCGGCCTGCAACTGATACAGGGCGGTGTCGTCGATCTCCCGGCCGGCAGCGATGGTCTCGCGGTAGAACGCGCTCAGCTTGTCGGGGTGGTTGTCATACTCCCACGCCAGCGCGCGCGCCGCCTCGGCCGTCATCAGTTTCATGTGGACGTCGTCCATCTTCTCGAAGGCGGTCCAGTCGACGAGGCCGACCACCGAGGCACCGGCGGTCTGCACGGCGATGCGCACCTTCTCCAGGGCCTCGCCCGCATCCTCCTCGATCCGATCGGCGAACGGGACATGGAAGGCGAGACGCGGAGCGGCACCGTCGAACCCGTCGAGACGCGGCGCCGGCTCGCCGCGCAACGCGTAGTCGAAATGGGCGATGTCGGCGACCGACCGGGCAAAGCACCCGACGGTGTCGAGATAGCGCGACAGTTCCTTCACGCCGCGCCGGTCATGGGTGCCGAAGGTCGGCTTGAAACCGACCACGCCGCAATAGGCCGCCGGCCGGATGACCGACCCCGCCGTCTGCGTCCCGAAGGCAAGCGGCGCCATGAAGTCGGCGACGGCCGCCGCCGAACCGCTGGAGGATCCGCCGGGCGTGTGCTCAAGCCCGCGTGGATTGCGGGTCTTGCCCGGATTGCGCCAGGCGAACTCGGTCGACACCGTCTTGCCCATGACCACGCCACCGGCGGACCGGGTACGGGCGACGACGGCCGCGTCCTTCTCCGGCTGGTTGCCGATATAGATCGACGAGCCGTAACCGGTCGGCATGTCGGCGGTGTCGATGATGTCCTTGACCGCCACGGGCAGGCCACCAAGCGCCCCGGAGGTCGTCGCCGCCCGGGCGGCGTCCCGCGCCTGCTCCGCATCCAGATGGATGAAAGCGCCGACCTCGGCCTCGCGCTCGGCAACCCGCTCCAGACAGGATTGCATCAGCGCTTCCGGTGTCAGGCTCCCCCCCTCGATGGCGCGAAGGGCATCCAGGGCACCAAGACGGTGCGGCGCGTCGGTCATGTCGGTCAGGCTCCTATCAGGTGCAGGACGATGTGGCGGCGGTGCGGGTGTTCACGGTGTTCATATAGGTAGATGCCCTGCCATGTGCCCAGAACCGGGCGGCCGCCGGCGATGGGGATGGCAAGGCTGGTCTGGGTCAGGGCACTGCGGATATGGGCCGGCATATCGTCCGGCCCCTCCGTGGCGTGACGGTAGAGCGTCGTATCCCACGGCGCGAGCCGCGCGAAGAACCGGTCGAGGTCGACCTGCACATCCGGGTCGGCATTCTCCTGGATCAGGAGGGAGGCCGACGTGTGACGCACGAACACGGTCAGCAGACCCGCGGCGACACCACTCTCCCTCACGAAACCGCGCACCCGGTCGGTGATATCGACAAGGCCCACCCCGTTGGTCGGGACGTCGATCTCACTCAATGCCTGGCGGGTCACCTCGGAGGTGGTGACTGCGAGTTCCCTCAACACGGTTGCGTTCCCGATCCGTCTTGCCGGTGGTCGTGGGCGTCTCTAGCCTCGGGTCACCGTATCCCGCCGGAGACCCGGATGCCACGCCACATCGTGTGTCTGACCTATGATTTCGACGCCCTCTCGCTGCCTGTCGCCAAGGGGCATGTGACGCCGACCCCCTTGTCGCGCGGCGCGTTCGGCGTGGTCGGCGTCGAGCGGATCCGGCGGCTGATCCGGCGAGCTCGCGGCCGGGGCGCGCAGTTCGCGACCATGGCGGACCTTGCGGCGGAAGCGGCCGGCCGTCTCGGCGCGCCCGACGCATGACCCGGCAGGAAGCGCTCGATCGCGGGTTGCGGACCCTTGCCGAGATCGACCCGGACATCGCGGCCGCCCTGGCCGAAGCGGGGGCGCCGGCGCCGCGCGTCCTGGAGCCCGGTTTCGCCGCCCTGATCCGAATCATCGTCGGCCAACAGGTCTCGACCGCCTCGGCCGCCGCGATCCTGCAACGACTGACCGACGCGGGTGGCCTCGATCCCGAACGCTTCGCCGGATTCGACGACGCGGCCCTGAGTGCGATCGGGTTTTCGCGGGCGAAGATGCGGTACGGCCGGGCGCTGGCGGAGCGGGTGCTCGACGGATCGCTGGCGCTGGAGCGCCTTAGGAGCGACGCACCTCAGGCGGCCCATGCGGCCCTGGTGGCCGTACCGGGTATCGGGCGATGGACGGCGGAGATCTACCGCATGTTCGCGCTGGGCGACCCGGACATCTTTCCCTCGGGGGACGTGGCCCTGCGCGAGGGGATCCGGATGCTCCGGAATCTGCCGGACCGCCCCGATCTCGCCGGTTCCGACACCCTGTCCGCCGGCTGGGCCCCGCATCGCAGCGCCGCGGCCCACCTGTTGTGGCGCCTTTACCGGGTGCGACGAGGGGTTGCAGTGCTCGGTGCCGACAAGTGAGATATCCCACCCGCCATGGACATTGCTGGTCGCAGATCGAAGCGTCTGATATTCTTGGATTTCAGCTAAAGTCGCAACGAATGCAATTGGACACCGGGGACGTGGACAAGTTTGGGATTATGCCGAAGGTGGCCGTGCTGCGCCGCATCGGACGGACAGTCGTGCCCGCCCGATCATCGGGAAGCGGGACCGCATGAGCACGGCCGACATTCCGATCCTGGCCTCCGCCGCCACGCTGGCGTCGGTGCTCAATGCCGTCGATGACGGGTTCCTGCTCCTGGACGCGAGCGACAGGGTAGTTTGGTTCACCCAGCCGGTCCTGACGTTCTTCCCCTACCTGAAAGACCATCTTCAGCCCGGCGTCGCCTTCTCCGATCTGATCGACCGTGACGTCGAGGCCAAGCGCCACTCCCGGTTCCCCAAGGAAGCCGACACCTGGCGCGACCGCCGGATGGAAGCGCATGGGCGACCGCGGGGCCGGGTCGACGAACGGCTGACAAATGGCCGCTGGGTGCGCGTCGTCGACCATACGACCGCCGATGGCGGCCGCATCATCCATTACCGCGACGTCACCGAGGATCGGCGCAATGTCGATGACGCCGCCCGGTTCACCGTGCTGCTGCATAGCACCATGGACAACATCAGCCAGGGCATCTGCGCCTACGACGGCAACTGGCGGCTGCTGACCTGGAACTCCCGCTTCTTCGACCTGCTGGATCTGCCGACCACTTTCGCCAGCGCCGGCACGCCGATGGCCGATATCGTCCGCCACCTCGCCTCCCAGGGCGAGTACGGCGAGGGCAACGCCGGCGAGCTTGCCAACGAAGTCATCCAGATGGTGCGGACAACTCCCGGCACGATCTACGAACGCCTCAACCGCGCCGGCCGACTGATGGAGGTCCGCATCAAGCCGTTGCCCGAAGGCGGCGTGGTCATCGTCTACGAGGACATCAGCGCCCGTCAGGAGGCGCAGCGCGCGCTGCAGCAGAGCGAGGAACGCTACGCCCTGGCCGCCGCCGGATCCAATGACGGCCTGTGGGACTGGGATCTGGCGACCAACTCGATCTTCCTGTCTCAGCGCTGGAAGGAAATGCTCGGCCACACCGACGAGGATATCGGCGACGGCGCCGAGGAGTGGTTCAGCCGGATCCACCCCGAGGACGTCCAGCGGGTCACCGCCCAACTGGATGCGCATCTGAGTGGCGCCGTCGGCAATTTCGAGAGCGAGCACCGCGTCCGCCATCGAGACAGCACCTACCGTTGGATGCTGGTACGCGGCCTTGCCGTGCGCGACGAGTCCAGTCACGCCTATCGCATTGCCGGCTCGATGACCGACGTGACCGACCGCAAACGCGTCGAGGAACAGTCGATCCACGATGCCCTGCACGACAATCTCACGGGCCTGCCGAACCGTACCCTGTTCCTGGAGCGGGTCCGCCAGGCGATGGCCCGCCATCGCCGCAATCCCTCCGCCAGCTTCGCCGTTGTCTATCTCGATCTCGACCGCTTCAAGGTGGTCAACGAGAGCCTTGGCCACGTTCACGGCGACGATCTGATCATCGCCGCCGCCCGGCGCCTGGAACACAATCTCAAGTTCGGCGACACCGTCGCCCGGCTCGGCGGCGACGAGTTCGCCATGCTGCTGGAGGATGTGGCCGACAAGAACGAGGCACTCAGCCTGTGCGACATGCTGCAGAAGGCGCTGGCCACGCCGTTCACCCTGAGCGGCAAGGAGATCTTCGCCACCGCCTCCATGGGCGCGGCGCATTCCACGGAGGCCTACGGCCGTCCGGAGGACATTCTGCGCGACGCCGAGCTTGCCATGTACAAGGCGAAAGAGCTCGGCAAGGCCCAGGCCGTGGCGTTCGATGCGAACATGCGCGGCACCACGGTCACGCCGCTGGACATGGAGACCGATCTGCGACGGGCGCTGGAACGGGGTGAGATCGCGCTGCGGTTCCAGCCGATCATTTCGCTGGCGACCGGCCGCATCCAGGGATTCGAGGCGCTCGCCCGCTGGACACATGCGGAACGCGGCGATGTGCCGCCGTCCGATTTCATTCCGCTGGCCGAAGAGACCGGGATGATTGTCGAGCTCGGACAGTGGGTGTTGCGCCGTGCCTGCGAGCAGATGGTGAGTTGGCGCGACAAGTTTCCGTTCAAAGTCCCGCTGGAGATGAGCGTCAACCTCTCCAGCCGCCAGTTCAATCAGTACGATCTGGTGCGGATGGTGACGAACAGCCTCGAGGGTACCGGCATGGATCCGAGCTGCCTGAAGCTCGAGATCACCGAGAGCGCGCTGATGGAGAATGCGCACCTGTCGGCGCAGATGCTCCAGGACCTGAAATCGTTGAACATCCAGGTCTGTGTCGATGATTTCGGCACCGGCTACAGTTCGCTCAGCTACCTGCACACCTTCCCGATCGACACGCTCAAGATCGACAAATCCTTCGTGCAGGACATGGGCCGCAACCGGCACAACCTGGAGATCGTGCGCACCATCTCCCTGCTCGCCCAGAACCTGAGACTGGACGTGATCGCCGAAGGCGTTGAGACTCCCGAACAGCTCGCCCAGTTGCGGGCCATCGGCTGCGGCTACGCCCAGGGCTTTCTGTTCTCCCCGCCCTTGGATGTCGCCGGGGTCGAGCGGCTGCTCGGCGAGAACAGAAGCTGGTAGAGGCTCGACGCGATGCGCCGATTTGACGTGTATTTTCTGCAGAAGCGTGACGCCACCGGTTGGGAGACGCTGGAGCGTGCCCAAAGCGCGTCGGTGCTCGTCTCCTCCATGGTCCGGGAGTTCGATGCCGAGGAGATCGCCGAACTGCGCGTCGTCGGTGGCGACTGGAACGCGACCATCGGCGAATGGGAATTCAGCCAGATTTTCTTCGTCGACCGGGGCTCGATCGACCTGTCGCTCAGCGAGCCGTCGGGCGATGACGAGGCCGAGGGCGGAGTGTGGAGTGGTGCCGAACGCGAGGCGCCGGATTCGCTCGACGCGCCAGCCGCCGATGGATCCTTCGCCGACGCCATTCATGCCGCCCGCCAGGAAGCGGACCGCGACGGCGCGCCGACTGTGCATGACGATCACACCGATCTGGAAGACCACCTGACGGCAAACGAAGAACCGAGCCTCCGGCGCGGCGTCGAGGATGAGGATGCGACGAGCGAGGATCTGCGCTCCCTCGGCTTCGCCCGCGGGGTCCATCCGAGCGATGAACCGGTTGGGCCACCGCCGGATTTCCGCCCGGAGCCCCGGCGCCGCGGGCGGGTGTTCTTCATGGTCGGTACCGTCGTCATCGCCCTGGTGCTGATCTTCGGCGCCGCAGCGGCCCTGATGGTTGCCTTCAAGGTCGATCCGGCTCCGCACTACATCGAGATGCTGCGGGAGTGGAAGGACTCGGCGTTGGGCGGTGATCATGGGGCGCCGATGGTCGCGCATGCCGTCATGCCGCAGACCTCGGGCGAGACCGAAAGCCATCCACACGTCGCCGGCGCCCTTCAAGGCCGCTGGTCCTCGGGCAATTGCAGCGACGAGTTCATCGAGTTCACCGCCGATAGCTTTAGCGTCAAGGCGCAGGGGCGCGATCCGTCGATCGACGTGCCGGTGATCGAGACGCTGGAGGACGAGTACACGTGGTACATCCGGCGCTCGGACACGCTGGTGGAGCATTTTCAGAAGCTCGGCGCCGACGACATCCAGATGATCGGCGACACCACTCCCATCGGCTTCACCCAGCGCACCTCCGAGGTGTTCACCCGCTGCCACGGCTAGCGCCCGGCGCGGCGACGATCAGGAAGCCCCGCCGATGGCCAAACTCGACTGGCACGCCGACCGCGGCACCCACCCTGACCTCGCCCTGCTCGATCGCGCGCCGGAGAGTGCCGGCATAGACCTCGCCGCCGTGCGGCTCTACCGCCGGGACAGGGTGCGCGCCGAAATGGCGACGCGTGGCATCGCCGCGGTGATCCTCAGCGACTCCATCAATATCCGCTACGCCACCGGCACGCGGAACATGCAGATCTTCACCAGCAGAAACCAACCCTCGCGGTATCTGCTGCTGACCGCGGACCGGTCCGTTCTGTACGAGTTCACCGGCGCCCTGCATTTGGGATCGGGGTACGAGACCGTCGACGAGGTCCGACCGAGCGCCACCGCCAGCTTCGTCGCCGCCGGCCCCGCGGTCGCCGAGCGCGAACGGCTCTGGGCGCGGGAAATGGCATCCACCTTGCGCGAGATGTGCGGCATGGATCCGGTCATCGGGGTCGAGCGGCTGAATGCCGGGGCCGCCATCGCCCTCGCCGCGGAGGGGATCCGGCTGGTCGACGCCCAGGAACCGGTCGAGATGGCCCGCTGCATCAAGTCGGACGAGGAGATGAAATGCGTGCGGGCGTCGCTGCGTGCGACGGAGGCCGGGGTCGCCGAGCTGCGCGCCGCCATCCGCCCCGGTCTGACCGAGGCGGAACTGTGGTCGGTGCTGCACCGCTCGGTGATCGCCGCCAATGCCGATTACTGCGAGACCCGGCTGCTGAATTCCGGCCCGCGCACCAATCCGTGGTTCCAGGAGACCTCGTCGAAGGTGATCGCGGCCGACGAACTGATCGCGCTCGACACCGACGTGGTCGGCTGCCACGGCTACTACAGCGACTTCTCCCGCACCTTCCACGCCGGCCCGAACCGCCCGAGCGCGCATCAGCGCATGCTGTACCGAACCGCCCACGAGCAGGTGCAGCACAACATGGCCGTGATCAAACCGGGCATGACGTTCCGGGAGTATTCCGAACAGGCCTGGGACATCCCCGAGCAATATGCCGACCACCGCTACTACCTCTCGGCGCATGGCTGCGGCATGTCGGGGGAATATCCGTATCTCTACCACCGCGCCGACTTTCCCGATGCCGGCTACGACGGGGTGATCGAGCCGGGCATGACGCTCTGTGTGGAGAGCTTCATCGGCCACAACGACGGCGGCGAGGGGGTGAAGCTGGAGCAGCAGGTGCTGGTCACCGAAACCGGGATCGAACTGCTGAGCGAATTTCCGTTCGAGGAAGCGCTGCTCGGCTAGCGCGTGCTCTGGCGTCGGCTCTAGAACAGCGATCCCTGCTGCGGTTTCGGCGGGGCCTTGGCCGCTGGAACCTCGACCGGATCGACCAGGCCAGCATCGTCGTTGCGCACGTTGCCGACACGACGGTCCACCGGATACGCCTCGACCAACCCCGGGTCGCAAGGCAGCATCAACTGGCCCGCATCCTTCGGATCCGCTCGCATCCACGTGGCGAAGGCGTCCTGCGCGAACAGCATCACCGGCATGCGATGGTGGATATGGGCGATCGCCGCGTTCGCCTCGGTGGTGACGATGGTGAAGGTCTCCAGCGCGCTGCCCTCGCCCGTACCCTCCCAAAGCTCCCACAGCCCGGCGAAGGCGAACGGCGCGCGGTCCCTGCGCACCACCCGATAGGGCTGCTTGACGCCGTCCTCGGTGCGCCATTCGTAGAAGCCGTCGGCCGGGATGACGCAGCGCCGGTAGCGGTAGGCGCCCCGAAAGGCCGGCTTCTCGTTCACCGTCTCGGCCCGAGCGTTGATCATCTTCACGCCGATATCGATGTCCTTGGCCCAGCCCGGCACCAGACCCCAGCGCATCATGGCGACGACCGGATGCCCCTTGGCAGGGCCCTCCTGCATCAGCTTGATGACGGGTGCGGCCTGAGTCGGAGCCATGTTCCAGCGCGGTTCCAGATTCAACGCCGTGTCGACATCGAACAACTGGCGCATGGCCTCCGGGGCGGTGGTGATGCTGTAACGTCCGCACATTGCTGCAGGCTCCTCCACGCGAGCCGTCACGTCGCTTGGCGACACCCGGTACCGGGACTACGATCCTTCAAACCAACCGCGAACGAGCGAGGCAGGCAATGGCGAAGTTCGGCATCGGACAGGGAATGAAGCGTCTCGAGGACCAACGGTTCCTCACCGGCACCGGACAATATACCGATGACCTGCCTTTCGATGACGCGCTGAAGGCCGTCGTCCTGCGATCGCCGATCGCCCATGGCGACATCACCGCCCTCGACGTCTCCGCGGCGACGCGGGCACCCGGCGTGAAGGCGGTGCTGACCGGCGCCGACGTCACCGCCGACGGCCTCAAGCCGCTGCCCTGCGGTGCCCTGCTCAAAGGGACGGACGGCAAGAAAGCGGTCGGCCCCGACTATCCGCTGTTGGTGACCGACCGGGTGCGCCATGTGGGCGATGCGGTGGCCCTGATCGTCGCCGAGACCATGGATCAGGCGCGCGACGCCGCGGAGCTGATCGAAATCGACTATGCGGAGCGGCCCGCCGTCCCGGGGCTCGCCGCCATCGACAGCGGAGCGGTCGTCTGGGACGCCGCTCCGGGCAATCTCTGCCTCGACTGGGAAACCGGCGACGCCGCCGCGGTAAAGGACGGCTTCGCCCGGGCCGCGACAGTGGCCGAGCTCAGCCTGGTCAACAACCGCATCATCGTGAATTCGATCGAGCCGCGCGGCGCCGTCGGCGTGGCCGATCCGGCGGGCGGCACGGTGACGCTCTACGTTTCGACACAGGGCCCGCACGGGGTGCGCGACGTCATCGCCAAGGTGCTGAACATCGACCCGGCCAAGTTCCGCTGCGTCTCGCCGGATGTGGGCGGCGGCTTCGGCATGAAGATCTTCCCGTACCGCGAACACGCACTGGTCCTGTGGGCGGCGCAGAAACTCGGCCGGCCGGTCAAGTGGATCGCCGAGCGGGGCGAGTCGTTCGTCTCCGACACCCAGGGCCGCGACCACGTCTCCCACGCCAAGGTGGCGATGGACGAGACCGGCCGCTTCCTCGCGCTGTCGGTGGATACCAAGGCCGATCTCGGCGCCTATCTCTCGCTCTACGGCCCGGCGATTCCGACCGTGGCCGGCTCCGGCATGCTGGCCGGGCTCTACACCACGCCGGCGATCCATGTCCGGGTACGCAACTACTTCACCAACACTCTTCCGGTCGACGCCTATCGCGGCGCCGGACGGCCCGAGGCGGCCTATCTGGTGGAACGTCTGGTCGATGTCGCCGCCAAGGTCGCCGGCCTGCCGCGCGACGAGATCCGTCGGCGGAACTTCATCCCTGCCTCCTCCATGCCGTTCACCACGGCACTGGGCGAGACTTATGACAGCGGCGATTTCACCGCCCATCTCGACAAGGCTCTGGCCAAGGCCGACTGGGCCGGAATCGAGACCCGCCGGGCGGAAAGCGCCAAGCACGGTAAGTTGCGCGGCATCGGCATCTCGACCTATGTCGAGGCCTGCGGCGGCGGTGGGCCGGAATGGTCCGATATCCGGATCGAGCCGGACGGCACCATCACCGTGCCGATCGGCACCCGCTCCACCGGCCAGGGCCACGAGACCGCGTACACCCAGTTGGTCGCCGAGGCCTTCGGCGTCGACAACGACAAAGTCAAGGTGGTCCAGGGCGACACCGCCGCCATCGAAAACGGCTCCGGCACCGACGGTTCGCGTTCCCTGCCGGCCGGCGGCTCGGCCCTGCACATGGCGATCCAGAGCGTGTCGGCGAAGGCGCGGATGCTGGCCAGCTATCTGCTGGAGGCGGCCGATTCCGACCTGGAACTGGCCGACGGCAAGTTCACCGTGGTCGGCACCGACCGGTCGATCACGCTCGGCGCGCTGGCCACTGCCGCCAGCGATCCCTCGAAGCTGCCGGACGGTATCGATCCGGGCCTTGAGGCGAAGGAGATGTACAAGCCCGCCGCCTCGACCTATCCGAACGGAACCCATGTCTGCGAGGTCGAAATCGACCCCGATACCGGCATCGTCGAGCTGATCCAGTTCACCGTGGTCGATGATTTCGGCGAAGTGGTGAACCCGGTTCTGCTCGAGGGCCAGGTCCATGGTGGCGTGGCCCAGGGTGTGGGCCAGGCGCTGCTGGAACACACGGTCTACGACGAGAGCGGGCAGCTTGTGACCGGCTCGCTGATGGATTATTGCCTGCCCCGGGCCGACGACGTCCCGCCGGTGAATTTCTCGATGAGCCCGACACGCTGCACCACCAACCCGCTCGGGGTGAAGGGCTGCGGCGAGGCCGGGGCCATCGGCGCCCCGCCGGCGGTGATCAACGCGGTCCTCGACGCCCTGGCCCCGGTCGGGGTGACCGACATCGACATGCCGGCCACGCCCGATCGCATCTGGGCGGCGATCCAGGCGGCCCGGCCGGCGGCAGCAGCGGAGTAGTTCTTATGCCTTCAGTTACAGCGGTCGATCCGGAAGACCGGGTCGCCCTGCTCGACGCCATCGCGGCACTGACGCGCGAGGCCGGCCGGATCATCCTGCCCTACTACCGGGCCGATATCGATGTGATCGACAAAATGGACGGCAGCCCGGTGACCGCGGCCGACCGGGCGGCGGACGCCCATATCGTTCCGGCGCTCAAGGCGCTCACCCCGGGCATCCCGGTGGTGGCGGAAGAGAGCGTGGAGGCCGGCGACATCCCCGATATTTCCGGCGGCCGGTTCTGGCTCGTCGATCCGCTCGACGGCACCAAGGAATTCATCAACAAGCACAACGACTTCACCGTCAATATCGGACTGATCTGGGACGGCGAACCGGTTCTGGGCGCCTTGCATACGCCGGTCGACGGCATGGTCTGGGGCGGCGCGCTGGGCCACGGGGCATGGGAGGAAACCGCCGACGGCACCCGCACGGCGATCTCGGTGCGCAAGCCCGGCCCCGACGGTCTGACCGTCGTCGCCAGCCGCAGCCATCGCAATCCGGAGCTGGAAGCCTATATCGAGACCATGAATGTGAAGCAAAGCGTATCCCGCGGCTCGGCGCTGAAGTTCTGCCTGCTGGCCCGCGGCGAGGCCGATCTCTACCCCCGCACCGGCCCGACCATGGAATGGGACACCGCGGCCGGCCATGCCGTGCTGCTGGCCGCCGGCGGGTCGATGACCAAGTTCGACGGCACGCCGTTCGACTATTCCAAGCCTGAGTTCCGCAACGGGCATTTCATCGCCCGGGGTGGGTGAGCGATGCGGCGGATCGCTGTTCTGATCGGCCTGATCGCCGGATGCGGGGTCGCGGGGGTCGCGATGGCCGATTCATCGGCACCGCGCCATTCACTGTCCGACGGCACGCCGCTGAAGCAGATCGTCCCACCGAAGGGCGGCGCCAGCCCGTCCGCCCCAGTGACGGCGGTGCCGCCGCAGGGCGCGGCGAAAAAGCCTGCCGACCGCCGCTCCCGCCAGCCGACCCAGCCGCCGCGGATCCAACCGAACGCGCGCCCGCAAGCGCCGGCACCGATCGAGATGAAGGAACCGTTCAAACGTCCGGAGAAGCCGGTGGCCCCGATCGGCACCATAGACACCCGTCCTGGAACCATCCACCCGAGCCCGGGCACGATCGACGCGAAATAGCTCCCCAATACCGACTTCCTGGACGCGCGCAGCGTGATCCAGGATCCAGCGCGCGCCCAGCACTCCGGGGCCTGGATCGGACCTGTGGTCCGTCCAGGAAGTCGAGTTGGAGAAGTAGTTGAGAGGAGGCCAGTTACCCATGTCTCCTCAGACCGACATCACGCCTCCGCCGCGACCGCACGGATGGCGGCGACCGCCAGCTCGATCTCCGGATCCTCGATGCCGAGATAGGTCACCGCCCGCAGCACGGTCGGCTGCACCGCGCTGATCTTCACCTCGTGCTCGGCCATGAGCCGGCGCGAGAATTCCGGTGCGCCGATGCCGCTGCCCGAAACGTCGAAGAACACCATGTTGGTCTCGACCGAATTGGGGTCGACCGAAATGCCGTCCACGTCCTCGATCCCCTCGGCCAGACGCCGGGCGCGGGCGTGGTCGTCGCCGAGCCGGTCAAGATGGTGATCCAGCGCGTAGATCCCGGCCGCCGCGACGATGCCGGACTGGCGCAACGCCCCGCCAAACTGGTGCTTGAAGCGCCAGCACTCCTCGATGAAATCCCTGTCGCCCGCCAGCACGCCACCGATCGGACACCCGAGCCCCTTGGAGAGATCGATCCAGGCGCTGTCGCAAGTGCCGGCGAAATCGGCGAAGGAGATGCCGGAAGCGATCACCGCGTTGGGTAGCCGTGCACCGTCCATATGCATGCGCATGCCATGGGCGCGCGCCGTGTCGGCGACGCCCTTCAGGGTATCGAGCGGCCAGATCGTGCCACCCGCCATGTTCGCGGTATTCTCGACCGACACCAGTTTCTGGCGCGGCATATGGCGGGATTTCGGCCGGATCAGCGCCTCGACCTGGTCGGACGTGAACCAGCCCTTGGTGCCCTTGATGGTGCGGGTCATCACGCCGGCCAGCGCCCCTGGTCCGCCGACCTCGTAATGCAGGGCGTGGCTGTTTTCCTCGAGGATGATCTCGTCCCCGTGGTCGCACCACACCCGATAGGAGATCTCGTTGCACATGGTGCCGCTGGGCAGGAAAACGGCCGCCTCCTTGCCGAGCAGTTCGGCAACCTTCTCCTGCAGACGGATCGCCGTCGGATCCTCGCCAGCCTGCTCGTCACCGACCTCGGCCTCGGCGATCGCCTTGCGCATCCCCGGTGTGGGCCGGGTGGCGGTGTCGCTGTGCAGGTTGACGCGGGGTTGGGCGGTCGGGTTCGACGAGACCATGGAACGGCTCCGGATGTTGACGGCGGATGTTGCGAAACACGGGGTGCGTCCACACTTTAAGACCGTGACAGTGTGAGGAGAAAGACCGGATGTCCGACAGCCGCGCCGTTGAGCGACGCCCGCTGCCCTTCAAGCTCTCCGCCCCGGAGAACGATCGGCTGGCGACCCATGTCGTCTACGCCCTGTATGGCGCGAGCCTGATCTTCCAGATCCCGTCGATGTTCGGCGTAATCCTGGCCTACCTGAAGCGCGGAGATGTCGAGGGGACTTACCTGGAAACCCATATCCGCTGGCAGATCCGCACGTTCTGGATCTGGCTGCTGCTGACGGTCATCGGCTGGGCCGGCGTGATCCTGCTGTTCGGCTGGCTGGTTCTGGCCTTCGCTCAACTCTGGCTGATCTACCGCATCGTCAAGGGATGGCTGAAGCTCTCCAACGACGAGCCGATCCTGCGGCCGGGGGATATGTTCTAATCCCTCTCCCGTCATCCCGACTGAGCAAAGCGAAGGCCGGACCCCAGTCAGACGCGGCGACCACTGGGTCCCAAGCAGCGCGATCGCGCTCCCGGGGTGACAATGAGGTGGGATACGGCCGCTAGACGTTGCTGTCCGGGAACGCCGCCTTCTTCTGCGTCATATAGGCGATCAGCGCCTCGTCCACCGCCGGGTCGAGCGCCGGCGCCTCGTAGTCGGAGAGGGTCTTCTTCACCAAGGCGGCGGAACGCTGATAGGTGTCCTTGCTGCCCTCGGAACTCCACTGCTCGTAAGTCGTGTTGTCGGCAACCGAGGAGCGGTAGAACGCCTTTTCGAAATTCGCCTGGGTGTGGGTGCAACCAAGGAAATGCGCGCCCGGCCCGACCTCGCGGATCGCGTCCATGGCCTGACCGTTCTCGCTGAGGTCCACGCCTTCCAGCATGGTGCGCATCATCGCGCACTGGTCGGCGTCCATCATGAACTTCTCGTAGGAGCTGACCAGCCCGCCCTCCAGCCATCCGGCGGCGTGCAGGACGAAGTTCACCCCGCCCATCACCGTCGGCAGCAGGGTGTTGGCACTCTCGAACGCCGCCTGGGCGTCCGGTACCTTAGAGCCGCAGAGCGACCCGCCGGAGCGGAACGGCACATTGAGGCGTCGGGCGAGCTGGGCGCAGCCGTACAGCACCAGCGCCGGCTCCGGCGTGCCGAAGGTCGGCGCCCCCGACTGCATGGAGATCGACGACGCGAAGCTGCCGAAGATCACCGGCGCGCCGGGCCGACAGAGCTGGGCGAAGGCCATACCCGCCATCGCCTCGGCCAGGGTCTGGGCAAGCGTGCCGGCCACCGTGACCGGCGACATCGCGCCGGCCAGGATGAAGGGCGTGGTGATCACCGCCTGGTTGGCCCGCGCGTAGTTCTTCAGCGCGCCGAGCATGGTGGCGTCCCAGGTCATCGGCGAGTTGGCGTTGATCAGCGAGACCAGCACCGTGTTGTTCTCGACGAACTCCGTGCCGAAGACGATCCGCGCCATCTCCAGCGTGTCCAGCGCGCGCTGCGGATGGGTGACCGAGCCCATGAAGGGTTTGTCGGAATACTTGATATGGGCATAGACCATATCGAAATGCCGCTTGTTCACCGGCAGATCGACCGGCTCGCACACGGTGCCGCCGGAATGGTGCATCCCCTGATGTGCATAGGCCAGCTTCACGAAATTCTGGAAATCCTCGATCGTCGCGTAACGCCGTCCGCCGTCGATGTCGCTGACGAAAGGTGGGCCGTAGACCGGCGCGAAGACGGTGTTGCCGCCACCGATCTCAACCGACCGCTCGGGATTGCGGGCATGTTGGGTGAAGGTGGCCGGCGCGGTCTTGATCAGTTCGCGCGCGAGGCCGCGGGGAATGTGCACCCGCTCGCCGTCCACATCGGCACCGGCGTCGCGCCACATGTCGAGGGATTCCGCATCCTCGCGGAACTCGATGCCGATCTCCTCCAGGATGGTCTCGGCATTGGTCTCGATGATCTCGAGCCCTTCCTGCGACAGCACGTCGAAGGTCCCGATGTTGCGGCTGATGAAGGGGGTGTAGAGGGTCGACGGCCGGCCTCGTGCCGCGCGGCGCGCATCGCGGCCACCGCCGCCGGTGCGTCCCCGCCGTTCGCGGCGCCCACCGGCGTCGCCTGCCACATCCATCTCCCCAGTCTCGACCAGATCTTCGCCCATGGTCCGTCTCCAACACCGCGATAGGATCCGATCATGCGCGCCCGCCACGTTCGTTCTGCGCCGCGCGCGACAGGAATCGGTCGGAGATGGACTACGAGCGACACCAGACCTCCGGGTTTCGTGACTTGCCGGGTCATGGGGGCAGTGCGACACTTTTTCACAACCGACAGAAACGGGTCGGAACGACGTCCAGTCGGATCCGCCCAAGGGAGGTCCCATGGGCATGCATCGCCCGATGAATCTCGCCGTGGTCACCCTGACGGGGATCGCCGCGCTGTTTTGCATGACAGCGCCCGCCACCGCCGACACGGCTCCCCCCCATTCCCTGCCGCCACAGGTGCTCGGGCTTGTCGCCCATGCGACGCCGATCCCGCTCAGCTGCGACGGCGTGGTCTGCCAGGCGCTGGTGTCTTCCTTCTGCCTGCAGGAGGACCGCCCGGCTCCGGCCGACGGCCAGGCCTATGACACCGCCGGCAGCGGTTATGTCACCCTGGTCGCGCGCAAGGCCGACGGCAGCACGCGGGAATTCTCCGGCGCCGGGCTGCTGGCCTATGTCAGCGACGGGCATTTCACCCGCACCCGAATCACGATGGACGCGTCCCGTCTCGCCTCGCTCGATGCGACGGAGGTGTCGGTGCGGATCGCGCCGATGGTCTCGCTGATTCCGATCGGGGCCGGCCCGGTGCCGGCCGAGATCGCCGAGCGCGATCGCGAGACGGCCTTCGGCGAGCCGCGCTTCACCGCCGCCGACTTCTTCCACCCCGGCAAATCCCGCCCCGACGCGGCGGTGACGCTGACCCGGATGATCAACCACCTGCCGGCCGCCATGTCGGGTGGCGTAGATCCGCGCGCCATCGACCCGTTCAAGCGCGCCGCACTGTGGGACCATGTGTCCGCGTCCGGCGGTCTTCAGGGCCTGTCGACGGACGGCATCGCCCGGGCGAAGAGCGAACTCGACCGCTGCGGCCAATACGCCGAGATGGGCTTCAAGCTGACTCTGCGCGGCTGCCTGGAAAGCGCCCATGACCGCACCATGCGGGAAGTGAACGACGACCTCTGGGAGGCCGAGGTCGGCTATTGAGCGCCGGCACCGGAGACCCGCGGGCGGGCGGCTCGCACCCGGTGACACCCGTGGTCGTCTGTCGCTCGTTGGGCAAGTCCAGGACGGGATACAGCCCGCCCGGCGACGGGCCGTTTCCGTCTGTCCTGGTGTTGCATGGATCCGAGGGCGGCTGGTCGGGGTGGAGCCACCGGAACGCGGCGATGCTGGCTGCCAACGGGTTTCTCGCCATTCCATTCGCCTACTCCGTTTCCGGCAATTTCTGGTATGCCGGGGATATCGTCGATGTCCCCCTGGATCGCACCCAGGACGCGCTCGCCGAGGCGCGGGCCGACGGTCTGTCCAACGGGCGGGTCGGCCTGTTCGGCGTATCCCGCGGCGCCGAGCATGCCTTGCTTCTGACCGCGCTGATGGCCCGTGACGGTGAGACGGGACTGCCCGACGCGGTTGCCGCCCACGCGCCGTCGGACGTGATCTGCGGTGCCTTCGAGCCAAACGTGACCCGCCCCTGGACCGATCCGAAGCGCGCCTCCTGGGATCCGGCCAAACTGTCCTGGAGCTGGCGCGGGTCAACCGCGGGATTGATGCCGGCCATGCCGATCGAGATCGAACGGTACGACGGCCCGCTCCTGATCAGCCATGGTGTCGAGGACAAGGTTTGGACCGTCGACTGCACCCGGCGCCTGGAAGCCCGCTTGAAGGCGGGGGGCCGCGCACCGGAGGTCCATTACTATGACGGAGAGAACCACGGTCTGCAGCCGGATGCCGAAAACCTCAACAACGCCCGGCTTTTGTCCTTCTTCTCTCGGCATCTGCAGGGATGACCGCGCCGCCGAATGGCCCCGGCCCCGCATAAGATATTCCTGGAAATGCGCCGTCCCGACATTACGGTCCGGGACGATGAGATGGTCGACATCGCTTATGGATGGACAATGCGGATCCTGGTCACCGGAAGTGCTGGGCACCTTGGCGAGGGACTCATGCGGATGCTCGCCGACAGTGCCCACGAGCCTGTCGGCCTCGATATCAAGGCGAGCCCGCATACCGGGATCGTCGGTTCAATCGCGGACGTGTCGGTCGTGGCCGAAGCCATGGCAGGGGTCGACGCCGTGCTGCACACCGCCACCCTGCACAAACCGCATGTCGCGACCCACAGCCGGCAGGATTTCATCGACACCAATATCACCGGCACCCTGGCTCTGCTGGAGCAGGCCGCGCGCGTCGGCGTCTCCTGCTTCATCTTCACCAGCACGACCAGCGCGTTCGGCGCCGCCCTGACCCCAGCGTCGGGCGATCCGGCGGCCTGGATCGACGAGACCGTGCGGGGCGCGCCGAAGAACATCTACGGTGTCACCAAGACCGCCGCCGAGGACCTGTGCGAGTTGTTCCATCGCCGCCATGGCCTGCCCTGCCTGATCCTGCGCACCTCCCGCTTCTTTCCCGAGGAGGATGACAGCCGGGAGCGGCGGGCGGCCTTCGCCGACGCCAACGCGAAAGCCAACGAGTTCCTGTTCCGCCGGGTTGATCTGCAGGACGCCGCCGCCGCCCATCTGCTCGCCATCGACCGGGCTGCGGAGATCGGCTTCGCACGGTACATCATCAGTGCCACCACGCCTTTCAGTCGGGGCGACCTGCCGGCCCTGCGGTCCGATCCCGCCGCGGCGGTCGCCCGGCTGTTTCCGGATTTCGAGGCCGTCTACCAACGGCTCGGCTATCGGATGTTCGAGGAGATCGACCGGGTCTACGACAATGCCCGAGCCAGGAGAGACCTCGGCTGGGCGCCACGCTTCGATTTCGCGCGGGTTTTGGAGCAGCTCTCCGCCGGTCAGGCGATCGGCAGCGATCTGGCCCGGACCGTCGGCAGCAAGGGCTACCACGAGACGGTATTCGAGGACGGGCCTTATCCCGTGGACTAGGAAATCGGCGATCGTGGCTGCGTCGAAGCCGCCCAACAACACGCATGACGCGTATGTATTGACTTGAATATCGACCGGCCGTTATACTCGCCGAACGACTGAGGTCCACCCTGGGCTTCCTCCGTCCCGTTGCGGACATGTCGACAGAGCCGCGGTCCCCCTACCGCGGCTCTTTTTTTACGGCTTTTCAAAGGCCCCGAGCGCCACGCCCACATGGTCGCCATCGAAGTTATGCGCCATGTTCCGCATCTTCTCAGCGGCGGTCTCGCCCATCAGGATATCGCCGGCCTGTAGCGGCGGGGCCTCTCCGGTTTCGGCCCGTTTCCGCGCCTCCTGGCGCCGCGCCGTCGAGCCCGCCTTGGCGTCGCCGGTGAGGTCGCGCAGCTCCAACGTCCGGAACCCGACCGCCTCGCACAACGCCCGCATCCGTTCAGGATCAGATGGCTCAACTCGGCGCGCTCGGCCCAGGGGGTGGGATAGCGAGGCTCGCCGCCGGGGCCGAGAACCACATCGTAGAAGCAGAACCGCCCGCCCGGCTTCAACAGCCGAAACGCCTCGCGATAGACGCCTTCCTTGTCCGGAATGTTCATACAGGCATGCAGGGTGGTGACGACATCGAAGACTCCCGCCGCAAGACCGGTCTCCGTGGCATCTCCCTCCACCACCCGGATCCGGTCGGCGAGTCCGACGGCGGCGTTGACCGCCTCGGCGGTCGCGCAGAAGCTCGGCGTCAGATCGACCGCCGTCACCCGTGCGCCGATCACATCGGCGAACATCCGGGCCGATCCGGCGAGGCCGGAGCCGAGATCGGCGACCGTCATGCCCGCCGCCATCCCGGTCGCCGCGATCACGTCCTCGGTGCCGGTCTGCCCGCGCATGTGCATCTGGTCGATGACGGAGAAGTCGGCCCGGCCCGGATCGTGGATCCCATATTCGGCGAGGCGGGTCAGCAGAAGATCGAACAGGCCGCTGCGGCCGTAATGCTCGGCGACGGCGCTCATGGCATCACCCCCATAGGGCCGGTTCCGGCGGCATCACCGTGCTGCCGTTGTAGACAAGGCCGGGATCGCGGTCCTCTGCCAGCAGCAGTGGCGCGTCCAGATCGACCAGTTCGGCCCCCTGAGAGACGATGACGCCCGGCGCCATGGCGAGCGAGGTGCCGATCATGCAGCCCACCATCACCCGGAACCCGCGCTTCTCCGCTTCCGCCTTCAGCCGCAGCGCCTCGGTCAAACCGCCGGTCTTGTCGAGCTTGATGTTGATCATGTCGTACTTGCCCTCGAGCGCGTCGAGAGTGGCGGTGTCGTGGCAGCTCTCGTCGGCGCAGACCGCGGTCGCACGCGGCGCACCGATCAGGGCATCGTCATCGCCGGCGGGCAGCGGCTGCTCGATCATCGACACGCCGAGCGCGGCCAGCTTCGGCGCAATCTCCGTATAGGTGGCCAGGGTCCAGGCTTCGTTCGCATCGACCACCAGATCGACCCCGGGAGCGTTGTCGCGAATGCGGGAGACCCGCGCCAGATCCTCGCCGTCGCCGGTCATCTTCAGCTTCAGGCGCGGCCGGTTGGCGTTCTGGCGCGCCGCCTCGCCCATGGCATCCGGTGTATCGACCGACAATGTGAAGACTGTCGTCACCGGCTGCGGCGGGTTCTGCAGGCCGGCGATCCGCCAGGCCGGCAGCCCGCGGCTCTTCGCCTCAAGATCCCAGAGCGCGCAGTCCACGGCATTGCGGGCGGCCCCTGCCGGCAGCACGTCCAGCAGAGCCTCGCGGTCGATCCCGTCGGCCACGGCGGCCGCCACGCCTTGGATCTGGTCGATCACGCTGTCGACCGTCTCGCCGTAGCGGGCATACGGCACGCACTCGCCGCGGCCGACCATCTCGCCCGCGTTGACGGTGACCATCACCACTTCCGCCTCGGTGCGTGCACCGCGGGAAATACGGAAAACTCCGCGGATCGGCCAGCTTTCGCGGGCGACGGCGAGCATGCGGGACATGGGATTCTCCCTGGACGGGTTATTTGACGGTGAGCTTGGCGATCTGAACGTTCAGGATCAAATCCGGATCGACCAGTTCGCGCAATAGCTTCCAGGTCCTGTTGCGCACCCCCTGGATCCCGTCATAGCCGTTCAACTGCTGCGGCGTGAGGCTGGACAGGTAGACGATCATGCCGTCGCGGATCCTCGGCTCCTGCGTCGTGATCACCGGAACCGCGCTCTGGTCCGACAGTTCGATGGTGATGCTGAGCAGGAGGAAGACCGGATAGCCCCGGTTCGACTGCAGATTGACGACGAATTCGTCGAGGGTATGGAATACGGCGCCGGTCGGACTCGCCTTCGCGGCCGAGGGGGCGATGTTCTCCTTACGCTCCAGCTCCGCCTTCTGCGCCTCCGTCATCTCCGTCTCGGCCCCGCCGCCAAAGCCCGGAATCAGGCCGGCGACAAAGGCGCCGGCACCGGCGCCGATCAGCAGCAGCAGAGGCAGCAGCACGAACAGAAGCAGCTTCTTCATAACGACTCGGCCCTCGCCCTCGACCGGTTCCGCAGGAAATACGAGTCAAACACTTTCAAATCCTATATAATCATGGATTGCGAGCGTACACGAGGATCGATCGTCCGAAATTGCCATGGCCAAGCCCGCCGAAAGCGAATGGAGCAGGTTCACGCGCGCCCAGCCAAGCGTGAGCGAGGATGAACGCGCGCCGGGATCGGCTGCGCGAGCGGAATCCTTCATCATCGAGCTTGCTGGCGAGAATCTGATCCTCAAGATCAAGCGCGAGGACGGACGGGTCGCGCTGATCGAGCTGACCCCGGATACAGCCCTCTATCTGCGCGAATATCTGAATAACGCGCTGGCCACGATCGGCATCCCTGAATAGACGAGGCTATTCCGGCACGGCGCCGGTCAGACACCAGGTTTCGGCCGCAGCGCGGTTCACGAACACCCGTTGCGACGTCCGTGTCTCCTCGGAGAGGTCGAGGAACAATTCCATGATCGCCTTCTCGACGGAGGCGCTTGCCACCACGGCAACCCGCTCGTCGCCGCGGCGCGGTGCAAACTCGGTCCGGGCATCGCTGGTGCGACGCAGGACATCGATGTCGATGCGCGAGAAATCCAGCGCGGTGACGTCCCAGATCGCGTGGGTCGGTCCCTTGACCTCCCGCAGGCGGACCACCTCGGTCATGGCCCGCCGGAAGTCGTCGACGGCGAACACGCCGGAGAGCGTGACCCGCACCACGCCTTCATCGGCGCTGTGGTCGATACCGTCGATCAAGCCCCGGTCCCCAGCACGGTCAGCGCGACCCTATGGATCAACGGCCGATCGCATAGCCCTGCATGCCGCGCGGATTGGCACCGGCCTTCAGCATCCGCCCGTCCTTGACGGCAGCGCTGAGCCGGCCTTCCGACCAGTCCTCGCCGACCTGCACGTCGTGGCCGCGCCGCTCGAGTTCCTTCACCGTCGCCGCCGGGAACCGGCCTTCGAGAACCAGCTTGCCGGGCTTGCGGCCGCGCGGCCAGAACGAGCTCGGGAAATGCTCGCTGTGGAAGGCCGGGCAGTCGATGGCTTCCTGCAGGTTCATCCCGTGCTCGGCATGGTGCAGGAACATCAGGGTCTGCCACTGATCCTGCTGGTCGCCGCCCGGCGTGCCGAAGGCCATGTACGGTTCGCCGTCGCGCAGCGCGAAGCTCGGCGACAGCGTGGTGCGCGGCCGGCGTTTCGGTCCGAGGGCGGAGGGGGAGCGCTCGTCGAGCCAGAACATCTGCGCCCGGTTGCCCATGCAGAAGCCGAGCTCCGGAATGATCGGCGAGGACTGCAGCCAGCCGCCGCTGGGCGTGGCGGAGAACATATTGCCGTCCTTGTCGATGACATCGATATGGACGGTATCGCCCTTCATCGCGCCGCTCTTCGACACGGTCGGCTCGCCGACGCCCATACGCTCCATCTCGCGCGGATCGAGCGCGACATCGACGCCGAGCGCCGCATCGATCGACCCGAGATAGCCGTCGATCGTGCCGGGCCGAAGGTCCATGGAGGCCGTCGCGGCGATCAGCTTGCGCCGCTCGGCATTATAGTCCGGAGAGAGCAGGGTCTGCATCGGCACGTCGGCGAAGTCCGGGTCGCCATAGAACGCCTCGCGGTCGGCCATGGCGAGCTTGATCGCCTCGACCACCGTGTGGACGAAGTCCGGCCCCGTCGGGTCCATGTCGCCCACGCCCATGCCGTCGAGCAGCGAAAGCTGCTGAAGCATCGACGGGCCCTGGCTCCACGGGCCACACTTGGCGACGGTGTAACGGCCCCACTGGTAGGCCGCCGGCTCCTCGTAATGGGACTCCCAGCCCGCCAGATCGTCGGCGGTGAGCAGGCCCAGATGCCGCCGGCCGGAAACGTCCATCATCGGTGCGGCGTGGAAATAGGCGTCGATCGCCTCGGCAACCCAGCCGCGGTACCAAATGTCGCGTGCCCGGTCGATCACCGCCTCGCGCGACCCGCCGCCGGCCTCGGCCTCCCGGACGATGCGGGCATAGGTCTCGCCCATGGTCGGATTGGCGAACAGGCTGCCCGGTGCCGGTGGCTCGCCGTTCTTCAGGTAGATCGCCGCCGAGGTCGGCCATTCGGTCTCGAACAGTTCCTTGACGGTGTTGATGGTCGCGGCGATGCGCCCGACCGCCGGGTAGCCGTTGATGGCGTAGTCGATCGCCGGCTCCAGTACCTCCGCCAGGGACATCGTCCCGTGGTCCCGCAGCATCCGCAGCCAACCGTCGAAGGCGCCGGGGACAACGGCGGGGAGGAATCCGCTGCCGGGCACCAGATCCAGGCCAAGGCCCCGGATCGCGTCCATGGTCATCGCTGCCGGGCTCGGCCCCTGGGCGCAGAGCGCCTGCAGCTTGCCCTGCTTCGTGCTGTAGAACAGCGCCGGCAGGTCGCCGCCCGGCCCGTTCAGATGCGGCTCGACCACCTGGAGTGTGAATCCGCAGGCGACTGCGGCGTCGAAGGCGTTGCCGCCCCGCTCCAGCGCCCGCATTCCGACCGCGGACCCGAGCCAGTGGGTGGAGGCGACAACACCGAAGGTGCCACGGATTTCCGGGCGCGTCGTGAACATGGCGCAGACTCTTGGTATGGTTTTCGCAAGGGATCGGCGGACACTATAGGTTTCGGGGTGTTGCCCGGCAAGAACTGCCCGGCGGGGTCTCGAATCCGGGCCGCCGGTTTAAGAAATGTAAATCTCGTTGTGCAAAGACAATGAGGTCACTATATTTCAAGGTGGTCGAGAAACGACTGGCATGGGCATCTATGGCCCGGTCTACGGCACAAACAGGAGTATTCCGCCGTGTCGAACTTCGCAGCCGCATCAGCCATTCTCGGGGGCGCCGCAGGTAGCTCCAACGGTCTTCTGGGGTCGCTCTATGGCGGCGGCTCAACGATGTCCGCGATCGGCGCGTGGCGCGCCTATGAGCAGGATCAGGTCGCGGCCCGTCAGGCCTTCCTGGACCGGGGCGACGTGCAGAACGCGCTTGAGGACTTCAAGAGCGGCGCCGCCAAACTCGACTCGGTCGACGACCTCCTCGAAGATCGCGACACCTTCCAGTTCCTGCTGACCGCCTTCGGCCTCGACAGCGACGTCAACAACGTCGGCAAGATCCGCAAGGTCATCGAGAGCGATCCGGATGATGTGAATTCCTTCGCCAACCGGCTCGCGGACGGCCGCTATGGCGAGTTGGCGAAGTTCCTCGACACGGTCGAATTCGGCGTCAAGAACGTCAAGCTCTCGACCAAGCAGACCGAGATCATCGACAAGTACCTGACGGTGCAGTTCGAGCGCAGCCTCGGCACTCAGAATTCGGCGGCGCGCGACGCGCTGTTCTTCCTGCGGCGAATCAATTCCGTCAACAGCACCTACGAGATCCTCGGCGACTCAGCGCTGCGCGCGATCGTCACCGACGCCCTGAACCTGCCGGCCCAGATCGCCAACCAGTCGGTGGAAAAGCAGGCCTCCCTGGTCGAGAACGGCATCAAGCTCGATGCCCTCAAATTGAGCTCAAGCTCGGCCAGCAAGCTCAGCCGGGTTGAGCAGTTGCAGGCCGATCTCACCGAGATCTCCGGCGGCTCCAAGGCGATCAATGCCGCGACCGCGACCCTGAACGACATTGTCACAAAGTTGGATTCGGTCCGCGGTCAGTACGAAGACCTCGCCACCATCACCGATCCGGCCGGCATCAATGCCGACGAGATCGCGGTTCAGGAAGGGGCGATTTCCGAGCTGCTCCGCCAACGCGGTCTGGTCGCCGTCTCCAACCAGGCGACGCAGAACACCCGCGTGGTGCTCGACGAGCTCGACAAGCTCGCCGGCAAGCTGCGCAACGCCGAGGACCAGGAAGAATTCGACAGCCTGCAGGCGCAATATCTCGACTATGCCGACCGCATTCTCGGCGATGACGGCTTCATCAACACGGCGACCTTCTACGACCCGTCCAGCGGCCAGACCCAGAACCTGCTGCGCAACGGCACCGGCGGCGCCTTGCCGACCGGCACCGATGCGACGGCCGCCCAGATCAGCACCCAGGTCGCCACCGACGGCACCAAGGCGATCACCCGCTCCACCGACCTGGCCGGGTTCCTGACCGATCTGCAATCGGCGCGCGATGCCGTTGACGGTGCGACCTATGCGACCAGGGCCGCCGATATCGATACGGCCGATGCCAGCTACGACACCGCGAACGCGACCTTCAAGACGGCAGAGACGCAGAACTCGATCAACGTGGTCAGCATCACCAACGCGTTGAACAACGTCAATTTCGCGCTCGAACTGGACACCCAATCGCTGAGCACCGGGCTGCTGTCGATCGACGACAGCCTCGACCGCGCCACGACGATCCAGCGCGCGCTTTCGGATATCCGCCAGTTGGCCAAGGACGCCCAGGTGGACGGTGCCGACTTCACCGAGATCAATGCCTACTACACCGCCCGCCTCGGCGAGCTGAACCAGCTGATCAACACGCCGGGCGAAGTCTCCGACGGCACGAATTCGGCCACGCTGGACAATCTCCTGGCCGACGGGACCTTCAACTACACGGTCGTCGGCACCACCCAGGCGCGCGCCGAAGGCGGCGATCTCGCCGCGTCGATCTACGATCTGCTACCGGCCTCGATCGCCGACGCGGCAGCCGGCGAGGCGCTCGTCACCCAGCTCGACGATGATCTGAAACCGGCGCTGGAGACGGTCACCGATCAGCTCACGCGCGACCGCACCGTTATCGCCTTCGCGCTGGAGGAAGCAGATCCGCGCGGTAAGCTCGACACCCAGGTGCGTGAACTCCGCGTGCAGCTCGATGAGTTGATCGCCGGTGCTGAGGAGGATGGCGACAATCTGCTCGGCGAATTCGCCAGGGACATCAAGATCGCGCTCGGCTCGCAGGGTTCGACGCTGACCATCGATGCGCAGACCTCATTCGAGTCCAACTTTCGCTCGGCGCTAGAAGGCTTCGACTATGTGGCGGTATCGGCCGGCGACGACAGCGCCCGTGTCAGTGCGCTGAACGACGCCCTGTTCGTCGCCCAGGGCACGCTTGGCCGCCTGAAAGCGGAATCCTATGCCCTCAAGATCCAGCGCGAGATCGTCAACGAGGAGAAGATCGCGATCGAAGGCGACGGCGGCAGCGCCAGCGACTTCCTGAAGCCGATCGAGTTCACCGACGAGGCTCGCAAGTTCATCGAGCGCTACCTGATCCAGAAAGATCTGGAGGCACAGGGCTTCAGCGTCGACTCGAACTACAACGTGAACAGCGCGATCGCGAGCCAGATCGGGTCGATCCTGCCGCAATCCAGCGGTCTGCTGAACTTCGTCGTCTAACGTTCGACGGCCGGGCTCTGGTCGTCGAGACCGGCCCGGCGGGCACATTCCCGCAATACCCAGACGCGGACGGCGCTCGACAGATTGGCCGTGCGCGAGCGGTCGATTTCGGTCACCAGACCGTTGAGCGAGACACCACGCGCCTCAGCGAACACCGACAGCAGATCCCAGAACGCTTGCTCCATCGACACGCTGGTCGCGTGCCCGGCAATCATGACCGAGCGCTTGCGCGGCGCCGCCGGGTCTAGCGTGCCGGGCCCGAGATCCGGATCGGCCGGCGTCACCCGCTCGGGCCCAGCATTGCCTCCGGACGGACCCAGCGGTCGAAATCCTCATCGGAAACCAAGTCCAGGGCCAGGGCGGCGGCCTTCAGGCTGGTGCCGTCCTCATGCGCCTTCTTGGCGATCTTTGCCGCGGAATCGTAGCCGATATGCGGTGCGAGCGCGGTAACCAGCATCAGGCTCTTGCCGAGCAAGCTCTCGATGCGCGCGCGGTCGGCCTCCATGCCCTCGACGCAACGCTCGGCGAAGCTCGCCGCCGCGTCGCCCAACAGCCGGATCGACTGCAGCAGCGCGTCGGCCATCACCGGCTTGAAGACATTCAGCTCGAAATGGCCAGTGGCGCCGGCAATCGTGATGGTCGTGTGGTTGCCCATCACCCGGGCGCAGACCTGGGTCAGCGCCTCGGCCTGGGTCGGATTCACCTTGCCGGGCATGATCGAGGATCCAGGCTCGTTGGCCGGCAGAATCAGCT
>JARGOG010000047.1:28554-34607 GCA_029212785.1 Thalassobaculaceae bacterium | reverse complement strand
AGTGTCGACGTGGCTGCGAAAATAGGGCTGGCGGTGGACTGGAAAATAATGGACCTGGGTTCCGACCCCGTCGTCGCGCATGCGGCGCATGACGGTACCGCGCTCCACCTCCAGATCGGTGAAGTCGATCAGGGCGACCGACAGGTGCCAGGCCGGGTCACAGCCGGGGGCCGTCGGCAGGGCCCGGATGTGTGGGCCGCACCGCGCCAGGGCTGTCTCGTAACGCTGGCGCAGTTCCCCGCGCCGCGCCACGAAAGCGCCCAATCGGCCGATCTGCGACAGGCCGAGGGCGGCATGGATGTCGGAGAGGCGGTAGTTGTACCCCGGCTCCGGCATCTCGTAGTACCACGGGTTCGGCTGGCCCGACGCGTCGAAGCCGGCCGCTGCGTCGACGAAGCGCTCCGGGTCGCGCACCAGACCGTGATTGCGGTAGCGACGCATCTTCTCGTCCAGCACGGGATCGTGGGTGCAGAGCACGCCACCCTCGCCGCTGGCGACCGTCTTGACCGGATGGGTGGAGAACATGGCGATCGCGGAGTGAGCACAGGCACCGACGGTGGCGCCACCTGCCGTCGCGCCCAGCGCGTGGCACGCATCCTCCACGATCGGGATCTCCGGAAAGGCCTCGGCCAGGGCTGCCACGTCGACGCAGTGGCCGTTCAGGTGGACCACCACGATCGCCTTGACCCGGTCCCGGCCGGCGCGACCCACGGCGTCGGAGATCGCCTCCAGCGTGGTCAGGCCGGTGTCCGGATCCACATCGGCGAAGACCGGCTCCGCCCCCACATAGACCGCGCAGTTGGCACTGGCCAGGAAGGTCACACTCGGCACCACGACCAGGTCGCCCGGCCCGATCCCGAGCGCCATCATTGCCAGATGCAGTCCGGCCGTCCCGCTGGAGCAGGCGACCGCATACGGCGTATCGACGGCGGCGGCGAAAGCGGACTCGAAAGCGTCGACCGTCGGCCCCGTGGTCAGGAAATCGCCGCGCAGCACGTCCACCACCGCCGCGATATCGGCCTCGTCGATGCACTGGCGGCCATAGGGCAAAAAGGGCGGAGGAACGCTCACCGGATCATTGCTCGCGCAGGGCGGTGTCCAGCGACCGGGTCAACGGCGAGATCAGATATTCGAGCAGCGTCTGATCGCCGGTGGAGATGATCGCCATCGCCGGCATGCCCGGGACCAGATCGACATCGTGTTGTTTCATCATTTCCGCGCTGAGACGGATGCGCGCCTCGTAATAGGGCGCCCCACCTTCCGGCGGCATCACCACGTCAGGAGAGATCCCTACCACGCGCCCGTCGATCGGCTTGGCGGTGCGCTGGCTGTAGGCGGTCAGGCGCACGGTGGTCGGGGCCCCGATCTGGACCACGTCGATATCGGTCGGCTGCAGGCGCGCGTTGACGATCAGTTCCTCGTCCTCGGGGGCGATGTTCATGATCGGCTCGGCCGGTCCGATGACGCCGCCCACGGTGTGGAAGCGCAGGCCGTAGATCTTGCCGCTGCGCGGTGCGCGGACGGTATTGCGCAAGATCGTATCGTCGGCGGAGACGAGTTGCTCGCGCAGATCGCGCAACTGGGTCTGAATATCGCGCAGGTTGGTTTCGATCTCCGCGCGGTTCTGCTCCTGGAGCGTCAGCCGCTGAAACTCGGTCTCGGCAATCGTCTGCTCGGCCCGCGCCATCAGGGCCTCGCGATTGTCGATCGAGCCCTGCAGGCTGGCCTGTTCGCGCTGCAGGGCCAGCAAACGCGGTTTGCGCTCCAGCCCCTTCTCGAACAGTTCCCGTACGCCGGTGATCTCCTCCTCGATGATCTCGAGCTGGCGGCGGTCCGAGCGCTGCTGGGCCTTGAGCGCGACGATCTCCTCGCGGGTCTTGGCCACGCGCTTGTCGAGCAGCCCCTGCTGGCTTCGGTACGCCGCACGGCGTCCTTCGAACAGGCGGCTCTCGCCATCGATGATCGACTGGACATACGCGTCGCCGCTCAGGCTGGTCAGGATCTCCGGGAAATCGATGGATGTCCTGTCGTCCCGCTCGGCCAAAAGGCGCGCTTCCTCGCTTTTCAGCGACAGCGTTCGTTGGGTCAGGCGTCCCTGGTTCACCGTCGCCTGAGTGCCCTCGAGAACCATCAGGATATCGCCCTTCTTGACGATATCGCCCTCCCGCACCCGGATCGCCTTGATGATCCCGCCTTCCAAATGCTGCACGGTCTTCTGGCTACCGGCGACCTGCACCTGGCCGACAGCGATCGCCCCGGAGCCGAGCGGCGCGAAAGCCGCCCAGACGCCGAAGACGCCGAAGAACAGAAACAGAATGCCGTAGCCGATCCACAGCACCGGACGCCAGGCCATCGGGTTGCGATCCGGTTCGTGGGCGAGCGGATTCTCCCAACGGGTCAGGTCCTTCGGCTCGTCGCTGCGCACCATGGCCATGACGTCGGTCCTCGATCAGTCCTTTGTCGGCTCGGCCGAAATGGCCCGCACGCTCTGCACCTGCAACGATGTCGCCCGGGCCTTGATCGGCCCTGGCGGCCGCACCACGGCTCCCCGACCGCGCGGGCCTTTGGGAGCGTCGGGCTCGGCATCCTCGGGCGTCGGCGGCTCGGGAATGTCGGGCGTACCCTGGGCGTGTTGGGACGCGGCGCGGGGCGTCTCCTCGACGCGATCGCTTCCCGCGGCTCCCGAGACGCCGTCGTCGGCATCGATCACTTCCCGTTCCGGGCCAGCCGGGCGCGGGTCCGGCCGCGGACCGCGATGGTCGGCGATCTGCGGGGGTTCCTGCTGCGGTCCCTCCACGGCCGAGCGCCGGCCCTGCTGCAGGAAAGACAGGGTCTCGTCGCGCGGGCCGAAGCGCTGCACGGTACCGCCGTTCAGCACCAGGATCTTGTCCATCAGCGCCAGGGTCGACGGCCGGTGGGTGATCAGGATCACCGTCACGTTGGCCGCCTTCAGCGCCTTCAGCGCCTGGATCAGCGCATCGTCGCCCTGGCTGTCCAGATTGGCGTTCGGCTCATCCAGCACGACCACGCGCGGGGTCCCATACAGCGCGCGCGCCAACGCCACCCGCTGACGCTGGCCACCCGACAGGAGCTGGCCGCCCCAGCCGATCTCGGTATCGTAGCCGTCGGGCAGCCGCAGGATCAGGTCGTGCAGACCCGACATCTTGGCCGCCCGGACGACCATGTCGGGATCCGGGTTGTCCTGCAGGCGGCCGATATTCTGCGCAACCGTACCGGAGAACAGTTCCACGTCCTGGGGCATGTAGCCGATGTGCTGACCCAGCGCCTCGTTGTCCCAGGAATAGATATCGGCTCCGTCCAGCCGGACCGAACCGACCGTAGGGCGCTCGACACCGACGAGCAGGCGCGCCAGGGTCGATTTGCCGGCGGCCGACGGGCCGACGATCCCCAGGGTCTCGCCGGCCTCGACCTCGAACTGGATGCGTTGAAGGATCGGCTTGGCCAGTCCCTGGGGCTGATAGAACAGATTCTCCGCGCTGATCCGGCCCTCGGGATCCGGCAATCGCATCCGCTCCGGCTGGTCCTGAGCGTTGCGCAACGTCTCCTCGATCTGGCGGAAAGCGGCGAGCGCCTCAACCATGCCGCGGGCCTGAGCGACGCCCTGCTCGATCGGCTGCAGCGCCCGGCCGAGAATCAGCACGCTCGCGATCATCATGCCGCCGGTCATCGGCGTGTGCGGGTCGATGATCTGGGTCGCCGCGACCGTCATGATCAGCATCTGGATCAGCATGCGTGTCGACTTCGATGCTGCCAGGAACATGGCGGCCCGGTCGCTCGCCCGGCTCTGCAGCGCCAGAACCGCTTCGTTCTCCGTCAGGAACCGCCGGATCACCGATTGGCGCATTCCCATGCTCTCGACCACCGAGGCGTTGCGCACGGCGGCGTCGGCGGCGGCGTAGGCCCTGTTGGAATAGGCCTGGGCCTCGTTCAGCGCCGGACGGGTCAGGTGGTCGTTGGTCAACCCAAGCGCCAACATGACCAGCGCGCCACCGAGAGCGGCGAAGCCCATCGGCGCGTTCAGATAGAGGATCAGCAGCAGGAAGACCGGCACCCACGGCATGTCCAGGATCGTGAGCATGGCCGGGCCGGTCAGGAAATTCCGCATCACCGAAAGCTGGCGCAGGGTGTTGCTGTTCGCTGTCTTCGACCGGTCGAGCGCCTCGGCGACAGCCGCCGACAGCAGCAGCGGCGCGATCCGCCTGTCGATCCAGCGAGAGATCCGCACGAAGGCGAAGGAGCGCACGCTGTCGAGCGCCGCCTGCACGGTCAGCGCGCTGGCCGCGATCAGAAGCAAAAGGAAAAGGGTCGTTTCGCTGCGGCTGGCCAGAACCCGGTCGAACACCTGGAACATGAACAGCGGCATCGTCAGCATCAGAAGATTGACGAAGAAACTGAACACGCCGCACGCGAAGAAGGCCGTATAGCAGGCCTTCAGAAGGCTATGGACGGATACGGATTCCTGTTTCTGCATCGCGGCACTGACCAATCCGGCCTCATTGACCCGAGGGTGTCACCGCCCGATAGATTACCGCCGACTGACCCCGGACAGTAGGGGTCTCGGCGCCATCAATCCTCGGTGAACTTGGCGAGATCGATGTCACCATGGCGGAACGGGATCCAGTACTTGGTCTCGGTATTGTACTGAACGCCGTAGATGTTCGTGCAGAACACCTTGACCGGAGGAACGGTCCCGGCGGCCTCGGTCTCCGTGCGGGCCGTATCGACCAGATCGGAAGCTTTGAACTTCTCCCACGCGGCGGCTACGTCACTTCGATCCGCCTCAGGAAGGTCGTTGATCTCCATCGCGAGATCCCAGGTCTTCTCAAGGTCGTTCCAAAGGTCGTCGAGATACTTACCCATCGTGCCGTCCGCTGTCGCTGTGATGCCCGCACCGGTGATACGAACCGTCTTGGTTGCACTGGCTTATAGCCAAACAAGCAAATACATCAAACGGGAATCGTTACCCCCGCCGTCGAGCCGGAGTGTGTTACGAAAAGACAATTGTTGCAAATCCTCAGTCGGCCTGCGGCGTGGTAGGGCTTGCCAGTTGACCCGGGCGGGCCACGCCATGTATCGCAGCGTCAGTTAATTTTCCCGGACAGCCGATGATTACGACGCCTGACGCTCAGACCGACCCGCATCTTTCCAGCGAATCGTCCGCGTCGAAACCGGACGGACAGTCGGCCCTTCTCGTTCTGGGCATGCACCGCAGCGGCACCTCGGCCCTTACCCGTGTCGTCAACCTTCTTGGCGTCGATTTGGGCACCGACCTCATGGACGCGGCAGAGGGCAACAACGAGCGCGGCTTCTGGGAGCACCAGGGGGTGGTCGACCGGCATGACCGGCTGCTGGCCGATCTCGGCATGCGCTGGGATGACCCGCGCGCCATGCCGGACGACTGGCTGGAGCACCCGGCGACCCGAACCGCCCGCGAGGATCTCGAGTCCATTCTGGACGCGGAATTCGCCGATGCCCCGCTCTGGGGTGTGAAGGACCCGCGGATGTGCCGCCTGCTGCCGCTCTGGCGGCAGATGCTGGACGCCCGCGGCGTGCGCGTGATGACGCTCCACATGCTGCGCCATCCCCTGGAGATCGCCCGATCGCTGGAACGCCGGGACGATATGCCGCGCGGCCGGGCGTTGATGCTCTGGCTGCGCCACCAGATCGAGGCCCTCGAATTCAGCGCCGACATTCCGCAATCCTGGGCCAGCTTCGACCGGCTGATGGCGGGCTGGAAAACCGAGATGGCACGGGTCGACGCCGACCTCGACCTCGGCTTCGCCGCCCGTTTCGACGCCGTTTCAGGCGAGATCGACGGCTTCCTGGATGCCGGCTTGCGCCACCACGCCCTTGACGACGATGTCCTCAGGAACGACCCGGCCCTGATGGCCTGGGTCGGCCGGGTCTACGACGCCGTGCGCCGCGCCGATGACGGCGACCGTGCCGGCGCCGTCGATGTCGTGCGGGCCGTGCGCGAGGAGATCGATCGCGCGGCCTATTATTTCGACGATACCTTTGCCGGCTGGGCCGGC
>JARGOG010000047.1:0-28454 GCA_029212785.1 Thalassobaculaceae bacterium | reverse complement strand
AACGCCTATGCCGGCGACGGCATACGGCCGATGATCGGCAATCTGCGCCGGGGCGGCATCCAGGGGCTGAAGGAATATCTGATCAAGAAGTTGCCGAAGCCGATCGAGACCTACGGCGACTGGCGCGATCTGTTCTGCACGCTGACCGATAGCGACCGCTCCGAGATCCGCGCCCATATCGCGCGCATGGCCTCCCGCCCGGTCTTCTCCATTGTCATGCCGACCTACGAGACGCCACCGGAACTGCTGGAGAAGGCCGTCGAAAGCGTGAAGGCCCAGCTCTATGGCGAGTGGGAACTGTGCATCGCCGATGACGGCTCGAAGAACGAAGAGACCCGTCGGATGCTTGAGCGCTACGCTGCCGAGGACCCGCGCATCAAGGTCACCTTCCGCCCGACCAACGGTCACATCTCGGCCGCCTCGAACTCGGCCCTCGAACTGGCGACCGGCGAGTGGATCGCCCTGCTCGATCATGACGACGAGTTGACCGAGGACGCGCTGTATTGGATGGCGGCGAGCCTGGAGGCCGATCCCGAGGCGGATATCCTCTATTCCGACGAGGATAAAATCGACGAGGACGGCAATCTTCGCGATCCGTATTTCAAGCCGGAATGGTCGCCGGAACTGTTCCTGTCGCAGAACATGATCAACCATCTCGGCGTCTACCGGCGCTCACTGGTCGAGCGCGCCGGTCGGTTCCGCGAGGGATTCGAGGGCAGCCAGGACTATGATCTGGCGCTGCGCGTGCTGGAACTGACCCGTGCGGAGCGCGTGCGCCATATCCCCGCCGTGCTGTATCACTGGCGCATGGTCGCCGGCAGTGTGGCGCTGGCGACCGGCGAGAAGACCTATCCCTACGAGCGCGCGCGTAAGGCCATCGCCGAGCATCTGGAACGCAGCGGCGTCAGGGCCGAGGTGATCGCCGGAAGCGACGGGCTGAGCCACCGCGTCCGCCCGGCGCTCCCGGCACGCAATCCGCATGTCACTGTCATCGTGCCGACCCGCGACCGCGTCGACATGATGCGCATGGTGGTGACCGGCCTGCTGGAGACCACCGGCTATCCGAACTGGGACCTGATCATCGTCGATAACGGATCGCAGAAGACGGAGACGCTCGACTACTTCGCCGAGATCCAGAAGGACAAGCGGATCGCCGTGTTGCGCGACGACGCGCCGTTCAACTTCTCACGGCTTAACAATCTCGCCGTGGCCCAGGCCAAGGGACCGCTGGTCCTGCTGCTGAACAATGATATCGAACCGATCGACGACGGCTGGCTAGAGGAAATGGTCCGACAGCTCCAGCGCCCCGGCGTCGGCGCCGTCGGCGCGAAGCTCTACTATCCCAACGACACCGTGCAGCATGTCGGCGTCACCACCGGCATCGGCGGGGTGGCCGGACATTTCGACAAGCACCTGCCGCGCGAGGCGCCCGGATATTTCAGCCGCGCCCGGCTGATCCACAACGTCTCCGCCGCGACGGCCGCCTGCCTTCTGACCACCAAGAAAATCTACAAGCAGGTCGGCGGCATGAACGAGAACGCGCTGAAGGTCGCGTTCAACGACGTAGACTTCTGCCTCAAGATCCGCGCCGCCGGCCACCGCATCGTTCTCACCCCCTATGCCGAGCTGTACCACCACGAGTCCGTATCGCGCGGGCTCGAGGACACCGACGAGAAGCGCGAGCGGTTCCGCGGCGAGATGCTGTGGATGCGGGACAAGTGGGGCGACCGGCTCGACGCCGACCCCTATTTCAGCCCGAACCTGAGCCTGGACCAGGAAACCCCGACCTTCGCCATCCCGCCCCGGGTCGCCAAGCCCTGGGAGCGCCCGGACCCCGAGGAAGAAACCCAGGCCCCATCCTGAGCCTACCGAGCGCGGCGTCGGGCCCGTCGTGACCTGACGGAAAATACGCCCTATCCTTGCATAGCACCGGCGCTGGCGCCGGGCCGGCGGATTCGGAGGAGCGGATGGGCGGCGCGCGCAGCGAACGGATAGCGAAAAGCCTTCTGGTCCTGGCCATCGTCGCGCCGTTGGAACTGATCGGTTACGGCCCACGTTGGGTCGGCGGGCTGATCGGCACCGGCGTCGCCTACATCATCAGCCCCTTCAGTAAGGAGTTGGGGCTGGTGCCGGATTACAATGCCTTTGAGAAGATCCCGATACAAAACTTGAAAGACCAGAGTCCGACAATCATTCAAGGATTGGACGCCTACAACCGGATGGACTTCGAACAGGCGTACCAGATTTGGACGCCCCTGGCCGAGGCGGGGAATGCCGAAGCGCAGTACCGGGTCGGCCGCCTTTTCGGCCGTGGAGAAGGGGTCAAGAGGTCGCCAAGAACAGCCTCCGACTGGTTTCGCAAAGCGGCGGAGCAGGAGCACTCTCCAGCCCGCACAACTCTCGCCATACTGCTTCTTGCCGGAGAGGGTGTGCCGCAGGATTCCGCCTCTGCTATCAGCTTGCTTTTGGAATCGATTGCCGATGGCGAGCCCTATGCGGCCAATGCGCTTGCGAACTCGTACATGTCCGGGAGAGGCGTGCCTGTCGATCCCGAGCGCGCCTATGATCTCTATAGGAAAGCCCTGGCCAAAGGCGTCTGCGCTGCTGGCAACGCGCTGGCGACTCTCCATTATCGGCCTGTACCGCCGTTGCCGGCGCAGGACCTGATTATGGCTTACAGGTATGCGGCGTATTCAAAGCAACGAGGATGCGTATCCCGAGCGCTCTTGTATTCCATCGAAAATGATATGACCGCCGCTCAAGCGCAAACCGCCAGATCCACTCCATTGCAGATCGACGGGGCGACCAATTAGCGAGGCCGTGTATTTGCGTCATCGTATGAGTCGGGGACCACGAGCTTCAACCCCTCCTCCACGCTAAATTCCAACGCGGGATCGATCACGGCGTCTTTGTGTTGGCCCGCCGCCTCGCGCAGGAGCTTGCGCAGACGCGTGCCGGCCTCCCCGGAGCGGATCGCGACCTCGGCGCTTTTGGGGATCATCCCCTCGATCACAACCGCTGCGGACTCGACGATCCTGGTTTGGGTGGATGGGCTTGCCCGCATGCCGCGCAGGATCGCCGCCATCGCACCGAACGCCGCCGCGAACCGGTCGATGCTGACGATCGTTGTCACCTCCGTGATCGACTCCTTCTCTCCATAGGCAATCAGGCTCTCCGCCGTGATCGCGAGCACCGGAACGAACGGGACGGCCAGGGCCAGCGCCAGCCAGGGCGCCGCGTCCGCCAAGACCTCCACCTCATCGCCCAGCACCCGGCGCGCCTCGTTCAGGGTGGTATCGGATTGCGCCAGCAGGTCGACGGCGATCGCGTCCAGCGTCTGGCGGACCCGGCTGTCGGTCTTGTCCGACTGCCCGGCGACGCGCGCCAGAGCCCGCAGGAGATAGGCGACATCCCGGGTGACGCCGGCGCCGATAGCGGCGAACACAAGCCCATAACCGAGGGTCAGGTCACCCCAGAACGGGAACGTCGCCTCCGCCGGCACGATCGACAACGCTCCGTGCAGGGCAAAGACATCGTCCGCCGTCAGCGCGCGGGCGCGCGCCTGCCAGAGGGTCAGGGCGAGGGCCGGGTCGGCTGCGCGGAGATCCGCCAGGTCCGCCCGGCAGAGATGCGCCGCGCCGTCCGGGCCTGCCCACCGCACCCGGACACCGACCTCCAGCGTCTCGGCGAACAGGGAAACCACGGTCGGCGGCGCGGTGGTCGCGATCGGGGGCAAGGGCCACAGCACCGCCCCGGATTCCGCGAAGAACGCCGCATTCTGGGTGCGCAGGACCTCCCTGAACTCGACCGACAGGCCCCCGGTCGAACTCAACTGGGTCTCGAAGGCCGCCATGAGCGTGTCGTCCGGCACCAACCGCACGCCAGACTCGGAGACGGTCGCCCCGCCCGTCGTGCCACCAGGGCTTTCGCCCCTCAGCGCCGCGAGGATGCCGTCCAGCGAGGCCGCCACGGTCGCGGCATCGGCATCGCGCGGCACGTCGGGCGCCGGCTGGCCGAGACGCCTGTGATACAGGCCGAGGGCCACCACATCGCGCCACAAAGGGCGAAGGGTCTCCACAAGCGCCCCCGCCCGCTCGGCCGTCACCGGCGTCGCACCGGCCGCCCGCGCCAGCAGCGCGACCGTGGCCGCGTCGGGAACCAGCGGATCTCCGGCGGCATGCCGCGCGCCACGCTCGGCGGCGAGCAGACCGATCAACGGGCGCAGAGCCGCGAGCGCGTCGGCCACCGCGTGGTCGGAGAGGACGTCGAGAGCGGGATCGGCCTCGGCGTGCGCCGGATCGTTCTGCCCCGGATCACTGCGCGCCGCGTCGGCCAGGATACGGCGGGCCAGCGCATGGGCCTCGGTCGCCTGGGGATCATCGTTCAGGCCCCAGACGCTGACCACCTTCAGGTCGCGCCAACCCGCCGGCGGCCGGGCGCCCGCGGTCATCTTCCAGGCGGCACGACCGATGCTGAACGCCCGGAAACGTGCCGCCGGATTGGCCCGCACGATCTCCAAGGTCTGGCCGTGGCGGTTCTCGACGTCGCGCCAGAACAGGAAGGCCCCGGCTTCGGCCAGCACATCCAGATCGTGGGCGTCGCCATGCTGGGCGACCGCCTGCAGCCAGACTCCGGCGGCGCGGGTCAGCGGAGTATTATAGGACGCCTCCAATCGACCGGTAGCCTCAAGGCTGCGGACCAGGAGGTCGCGAACCAACGTCTCCCTTCCGGCACGACCCATTGAGTTCGGAACTTCGACAGGCTGAGGCATAGTGCGCTCCCGGCTGGCAGGAGCGCATCATGAACTGTTTTCTTGTTTTATTATAGGATTTTTACAATCACCCGATTTCCGATTCCTATGTCCGACTGCCGCCGCGGGTATAAAGCACACCCATGCTGTCGGAGAGGGTGATCGGCCCGCCGATATAGTCACCGCCGATCAGCGGGGTGCGCAGGGCGACATTCCAGCCGTCGCCGGCCAACCCCGCGATCGGCAGGGCGAGCGGATCGAGATCGTCCACCGCTCCACCTTCCAGATGGGCAATGGCGAAGACCTGCTCGCCGTCCGGTCCGTGGCGCAGCGTGGTGAACAGGACGCGTCCGTCCACCGGCTCGCGGTACTCGTAGATATCCTTGGGACCGAGATTGTCGCGCAGCCACGGCCGCGCGTGACGGAACTCGCGCAGGCCGAGGTTGAAATTGGTCTGGCTCTCGCTCAGCGCCGCCTCGTAGCCGGAAACGTTGCAGTAGTCGTGCATGTCGTCCATCCAGGCTCGGGCGATCTCCTTGAGGATCGGCACGGTGAAGGGCGCCGGACCGGCGAGCGGCGGATCGACTTCGTTCAGCAGCTTGGCGATGACGTCCAGATCGTACCCGGTAACCTCGACCAGAGCGGGTAGGAACTCCATGAAACGGACAAGGCTCTCCCGATCCTCGTAACCCATGGCCTTGAGGCGGCGGAACGCCATCGGGATCGAGTAGGAGTAGTTGTCGACCTGCCACTTCAGGGAAATCGCCTCCTCCGAAACCACCTTCACTCCGTACTGGTCGTCCTGGTTGCGGATGAAGCCCCAGCTCGCCCGGGCGGAGGCATTGAGGAAGTCCATCGGCACACCGGGGAAGGCACAGTATGTGATCAAAGAGACGGCCGGATTGTCATAGGCCTTGTCCAGGATCTCCATCCGGGTGTCGCCGAGGCGGGTGTTGACGTTGAGCTTGGGGTTGATCTGGGTGCCGCGGCGCAGGGTGTCGTGGTTGGCGCAGCCGGAGATCCAATGCGATCCGCGCTCCATGATTTCACGGATCCGCCACCACTTGGACAGCCAGAACGTGTACAGGAACGGCGTGTTGTGGGCGAAGGTCAGCGGCCCCCACTGGAAGACATCGTCGTCGCGCTGGGCATCGATCACCGCACGGTAGGTGGAGGACAGCTCCCAGTCCTCCTGCGGCCAGGGGCGGCCATCCTCGAACACGAACCACGGCCGATAGCGCCGGCCGGCCACCTCCTGCACCACATCGGACATGGATTGCAGGTACTCGTCGTCATGCTCGACCTGTTCGGTATTGCTGTCCCAATAGGTGAAGTCCTGGGCGCCGTCGACACGGATGCCGTCGGCACCGAAATCGGCCTTGCGGCGCTGCATCTCCAGCAACACCGCCCGGACGATGCCGTTGCGATAGTTGATGTTCTGCCCGTACATGTTCGGGCCGGCGAAATAGTGGTGGTTCAGCGCCCGCAGACCCTGGTTGTCGCTGTGGCCGAAGACCACGTCGAAGACCAGCTTCTTCGGCCCGCCCGGGAAGGTGTGGAGCACGGCGGCGAGATCGACCAGTTCGTCCGGCCGCCCGGTCTCCAGGATCGCCGGATTCACCGTCCCCATGCCGGAGATCACGATGTCGTATCCCCAGTTCGTGGTGCTGGGCCGGTGCAATTCGACGGTCACGCTCTCGTCGTCCGGCTCGCCGTCCGGGACCTCTTCCCAGAAATCCAGACCGGTCTCGAACACCGTCGTCGGCTCGACCGGCAGAAGTTGCACCGCGTCATAGCCGAGAAAAATCCGGTCCGCCGGCTCCACCGGCAGCTTCATGCGAATCCGCTCAGCCAGATGCTCGAAACGGCGGGTCAGGCTGGCGAGCGTACCGCCGGCGGTCGCCGTGGCGACATGAATCTGCAGGATGTTGACCGGCGGGCCGAGCTTGACCGGATCGCCGTCGGGCAGATTGGCGAAATAGCTGCGGTCCCGACGCGCATCCTGCATCGCCGCCAGATCGTAGTACTCGGCCGGGGCGAAAACGCCGAACGGCAAGGAGGCGGCGAGCGGATCGAGGATCCGGTGCCACCCTTCGTCGTCGCGCCAGGCGAGCGCGTAGAACGATCCGAGTTCGCCCCGGGTTCCGGCGCGCATGCCTTCCACCGCGGCGAAGCAGAAGGCGTCGCAGCGGCCGACTGGCACGAGCTGGCGGCGCATTCGCAGAGTCTGCCGCGACACGGTCAGGTCGATCGGCTCCTCCGGCTCCAGCACCTCGAGGAAGATGTCGCCGTCGGGTACGCGTCGATCCAAAAGCTCCGGCGCCCAGAAGCCGACCTCGCACAGCCCGTCGCGTTTATGCGCGCCGAGGCCGCGGGCGATCTGCAGCCCGGCGTCGAAATGGGTGGCCGACATATCGAGCGCATTGCGGCACCACGCCACCAGTTCCCGGGTACGATCGTCGTTCTGAGAGACCGCGGTCGTCATCGCGATTCCTTCCTCTAAAAAGTGGTAAGGATGCCCCGCGGGACCCGCATAGTGCTAACCGCGACGATGCGGTGGGATCAAGCCGGTTGATGCTGCAGCGCAACAGGGATTCGCCAGATCCGGCCCGTCAACCCTTGATCATTCGGCGCTGGGGTGCATGTTATCAGAAGCCTTTTGATAATTTCGGAGCCCCCCCATCGCCGATATGAACGCGCTGCCACCCGCTATGAACGACGTCCGCACGATCAAAAAATTCGCCGTGATCGGCGCCGGTGCCTGGGGAACCGCTCTCGCGATCACCGCGGCCCGCGCCGGATCAACGGTCACCCTCTGGGCCCGGGACCCGGCCCTGTCCGCCGCGATCAACCGGGATCGGACAAACGCTCAGCTATTGGCAGGCCGCGACATTCCGGACGAGGTGAGCGCCACGTCGGACATGGCCGAAGCGGTGGCCGGCGCCGACGCGATCCTGCTGGTCGTACCGTCCCAGGCGATCCGCGATATCGGCGAACGCGTGCATGCCGTGGCAGCCGAGGGGGTTCCCGTCGTGCTCGCCAGCAAAGGCGTGGAGCGCGAGACCGGCAAGCTGATGACCACCGTGGTCGCCGAGGTCATGCCCGGCCGGCCGATCGCCGTACTCTCCGGTCCGAGCTTCGCCTCGGAAGTGGCGGACGGGCATCCGACAGCGGTCACCATCGCGTCCGCCGACGCGGCGAAGGACCCGCGCGGATCGCTCGCCATCCGCCTGTCCCTCGCCCTCGCCACCCCCTCCTTCCGACCCTATGTCTCCGACGATCTCGTCGGCGTCGAGGTCGGCGGCGCGGTGAAGAACGTCATCGCCATTGCCTGCGGCATCGCCAGCGGGCTCGGCTTCGGGGCCAATACCTGGGCCGCGCTGATCACCCGAGGCCTCGACGAGATGAAGTCTCTGGCCCAGGCGCTCGGCGGCCGGCGCGAGACGGTGACCGGCCTGTCCGGAATGGGCGATTTGGCACTCACCTGCTCCAGCGAACAGTCGCGCAACATGTCCTTCGGCAAGGCGCTCGGCCAGAACAAGAAACAGGAAGACCTGCTCAGCAACCGCCGCAGCGTGGTCGAGGGTGTGGTCAACGCCGTCTCCGTGACCGATCTTGCCCGCCAGCTCGGGGTCGAGATGCCGATCTGCGAAGCGGTGCGTTCGATCGTCGCCGACGGGGTGGAAATCTCCGAGGCGATCGGCCGCCTGATGGAGCGCCCGCTGAAGGGCGAACCGGCGGCGATGACCCTGCGGATCTCCCACGGTAACGAAGACGATGTCGAGGATTACGTGTCGGAGATCATGCCATGACCCGGACCCACCCGAACCAGGCCGACGTCGTGCTGGCGACCGATCTCGACGGCACCTTCCTCGGCGGCACCGACGAGGAGCGGTCGAGGCTGTATTCCGCGATCGACGCCAACCGCGCCCGTGTGGCGCTGGTCTTCGTCACCGGCCGCGACATCCCCTTCATCCGGGAACTCACCTCGGACGGCTGGGTGCCGAAGCCTGATTTCGTCATCGGCGATGTCGGCACCACCATCGTGCAGGGCGAGGACTTCGAGGCCGTGCCCGCACTGGAGGCCGAGATCGCCCGGCGCTGGGACGATGCCGGCGACCGGGTCCGGGCTATGCTGGCCGATATCGACTGGCTGGAGCTCCAGCCAACCCCGTTCCGCTACCGGGTGAGCTATTACTACGACCCGGCGCGCTACGATCCCGCCGTCGCCCGGAAGGTCGAGGAGGCCGGATTCGACTGTTTGACCTCGGCCAGCACCTATCTCGACGTGCTACCCAAGGGCGTGAGCAAGGGACCGACCCTGCTGCGCCTCGTCGATCACCTGGAAATCGACCCGGCGCGCGTACTGGTCGCCGGCGACACCATGAACGATCTGTCGCTGTTCGAGACCGGGCTACGGGGCGTCGCGGTGGCGAACAGCGAACCGGACCTCATCTCGCGCGTTAGGGGTCTGAAGAACACCACCATCAGCCGCGGCGACGGCGCCGCCGGTATCCATGAGGTGATCGAAACACTGACAAGTCTGCGGGGGGCAGCGGCATGAAATCCGATCTCGTCATCGTCTACCATCGCCAACCTTACGAGGAGGTCGAGGTCGACGGGAAGATCGAGCTCCGGGCCAACAAGAGCCCGAACGGGATCGTGCCAACCCTGAAGAGCTTCTTTGGAGAAGTCTCGCACGGCGCCTGGATCGCCTGGAAACTGCGCAAATACGGCGAGATGCCGGACTGGGATCGCGTGGTGACGATCAGCGACGATTTCGGCGACTACACCGTGTCGCGCCTCGCCCTCACCGCGGAGCAGGTCAACAGCTTCTACTCCGTCACCTCGAAAGAGGCGCTGTGGCCGATCCTGCACTCCTTCGTCGACGCCTATGACTACGGACCGGTCGACTGGCCGATGTTCCAGGAGGTGAACTTCCTGTTCGCCCAGGCTGCCGCCGAGCAGGCCGCCGACGACGCCATCATCTGGATTCACGACTACAATCTCTGGCTCGTGCCGATCTATCTGCGGCAGATGAAGCCGAACGCGCGTATCTCGTTCTTCCACCACACGCCTTTCCCGGCGCCGGATGTGTTCAACGTCCTGCCCTGGCGCAACGAGATCATGGAAAGCCTGCTGCACTGCGACCAGGTCGGTTTCCACATCCCGCGCTACGCGATGAATTTCGCCAACACCGCCCGCACTCTGTTCGACGTTACGGTCGAGGAGGAGGTCGAGGTCGAGGAAGGCATGTCGCCCCGCGGCATGGCGCTGTCGGAACCGACGGTCGTCACACGGCTGAAATACCGCGACCAGAAGATCAATATCGACGCCTTCCCCGTCGGCACCAACGTCAACTACATCGAAGAGGTTGCCCGGTCCGACGCGACCGAGGCCAAGGTGAAGGAAATCCGCGAGGAACTCGGGGACAAGCGGCTGATCGTCTCCGTGGCCCGGACCGACTACACCAAAGGCACGACCGAGATGCTCGAATCCTTCGAGCGGTTGCTGACCCGGCGCAAGGAACTGCACGGCAAGGTCCGGCTGATGTGCGTCTCGGTGCTGGCGAATCAGAACATGGCTGTCTACCGGCGGGTGCAGGAAGATATCGAAGGCCTGGTCGGCCGGATCAACGGCCGCTTCGGGACGTTCGAGTGGACACCGATCATGCTGTTCACCGGCGCGGTGCCGATGGAGGACCTGATCGCCTATTTCCGCGCCGCCGACGTGTGCTGGCTGACGCCGCTGCGCGACGGATTGAATCTGGTCTGCAAGGAGTACTGCGCCGCCCGCATCGACGAGCAGGGCTGCCTGGTGATCTCCGAGTTCATGGGCGCCTCCGTCCAGCTGCCCTATGCGGTGATGACCAATCCCTATTCCGAACGGTTCATGGATGCGGCCATCGACCAGGCGCTGGACATGAAGCCGGACGAGCAACGCGCCCGGATGCAGAAGATGCGCCGGAACGTGAGCCACTACGACATCGTGCAGTGGTCACAGCACACCATGCAGCGTTTCGAGGAACTGACGGAAATCCGGGCCGGCCGCCCGGTGAGCCACAAGAAACCCGCCGCCGCCGAGTAGCCGGCAGCAGCGTCAGGCGCCGGTTCGACGCCGCCGCGTCAGGCAGCCGGCTCTACGGTATGGGCGTGGTTCAGCGGACCGTGCCCGTCGCCATAGCCCGGGGCGGTGGCGATCGCCGTTGTCACGTAGTCGCGCGCCCGCGCCACCGCCGTCTCCATCTCAAGCCCCTGGGCGAGCCCACAGGCGATGGCGGAAGACAGGGTGCAGCCGGTGCCATGGGTGCTGGTGCTGTTGATCCGCGGGCTGCGGAACTCGCGCACGCCGTCCTCCGTCGCCAGCAGGTCGACGACCTCGTCCGACGACAGGTGCCCCCCCTTCAGCAACACCGCCGGCGGTCCAAGCGACAGCAGCATTTCCGCCGCGTGGTGCATGTCGTCCACGTCCTTGATCGTCATGCCGGTCAGAATCTCCGCCTCCGGCAGGTTCGGCGTCAGCAGATGCGCGCGCAGGATCAGGCGTGCCTTCAGGACCTGCATCGCGTCCGGATCGAGCAGCGGATGGCCGCCCTTGGCGATCATCACCGGGTCGACGACCAACGGGACGTTCATCGCCTTCTCTTCGATCACATCGACGATCGTGTCGATCACCGGGCCGGAATGCAGCATGCCGGTCTTGATCACGTCGACACCGATGTCATCGATCAGCAGATCGAGTTGCTGGCGCAGAAAAGGGATCGGCACCTCGTGGATTCCGAAGACACCCCTGGTGTTCTGCGCAGTCAGCGCCGTCACCGCGGTCATCGCGTAGCCGCCAAGCGCGGTCACCGACTTGATGTCCGCCTGAATACCTGCCCCACCGCCGGAATCCGATCCGGCAGCGATCAGCACACGGCCTCTCATAGATCTGGGCATCCCCTTACTCCGCGGCCTCTGTGTCCAATAGTTCGATCGCGTCAACGACCCGATCGACCGCCTCCGAGACCTGTTTCTCGTCGTCGCCTTGGGCCATCACCCGGATCAGCGGCTCGGTGCCCGATTTACGGATCACCAGCCGGCCCGACGCGCCCAGGCTCTGTTCACTCGCCACGATCGCCGCCCTGACCGGATCGGCCGACAGGGGGTCGCCGCCGGCAAAGCGGATGTTGCGCAGAATCTGCGGCATCGGCTCGAATACGCGGGCGACCTGGGAGAGCGGCTTATCCGCCCGCTTCATTGCCGCCAGCACCTGCAGCGCCGCCGCCAGACCGTCGCCGGTGGTACCGTGGTCCGACAGGATCATGTGGCCGGACTGCTCGCCACCGACGTTGTAGCCGCCCTCGCGCATCGCCTCGAGCACGTAGCGGTCGCCGACCTTGGCCCGCACCAGATCAAGCCCGATGCCGTTCAGGTAGCGTTCCAGGCCGAGGTTGGACATCACGGTAGCGACCACGCCGCCGCCGCTGAGCCGGCCGTCGACCAGCCAGGAGCCGCCGATCAGGCCGAGGATCTGGTCGCCGTCCAGCTTGTGCCCGGTCTCGTCGGCCAGAATCAGTCGGTCGGCGTCGCCATCGAGGGCGATGCCGACATCGGCCCCTTCCTCCTGGACCCGAGCCATCATCGCGTCCGGCGCCGTGGCACCGCACCTGTCGTTGATGTTGAAGCCGTCCGGCGACACCCCCATGGCCACCACTTCGGCGCCGAGTTCGAACAGGACGCGGGGGGCGGCCCGGTAGGCGGCACCATGGGCACAGTCGACCACAACCTTCACGCCGTCGAGGCGCAGGTCACGCGGGAAGGCGGATTTCACGACCTCGATATAGCGTCCCTGCTCGTCTTCCAACCGGCGCACCCGACCGAGTGCGTCGGAGGCGGCGAGCGGCAGGGATTCCCAGCGCGCGACCATTGTCTCGATTTCGGCCTCAACCGCATCGGACAGCTTGTAGCCGTCCGGGCCGAACAGCTTGATGCCATTGTCATAATAGGGGTTGTGCGAGGCCGAGATCATGACGCCCAGATCGGCGCGCATGGACTGAACCAGCATCGCCACCGCCGGGGTCGGCATGGGACCAACCAGGACCACATCCATGCCGATCGACGTGAAGCCGGCGACCATCGCCGGTTCGATCATGTAACCGGACAGTCGGGTGTCCTTGCCGATCAGGACCAGATTGCGCCGACCATGGTCGGAATGGAAATGCGCGCCGGCCGCCATGGCCACCGCCATCGCCGTCGCCGGGGTCATCGGTTCCGCATTGGCGCGGCCGCGGATACCGTCTGTTCCAAACAGGGAGCGTGTCATCGGGGTCCTGGAATCCGTCGATCGTTTCGATATTTATAACGCATTGCATCTTTAAAGGGGATTAACACGGATCCCTAAGTCGCGTTCAGAATTGCCCGCCGGATGGCCAATGCCTGTGCCGTTTCCGCCACGTCGTGTACCCGGACCGTCTGCGCCCCCTGTTCCAGCGCCGCCAGCGCCAGCGCGAGCGACCCCGGCAGGCGCGCATCCGCCCCTTCGCCCCGCGAGAGCTTGGCGATCGAACTCTTGCGCGACGCCCCGAATAGAACCGGCCGGCCGATCCCATGCAGCAGGCTCAGCCAGGCGGTTACCTCGATGTTGTGGGCGGCCGACTTGGCGAAACCGAACCCGGGATCGATCACCAGACGATCGCGCGCGACCCCGGCCGCCTCCGCCGCGGCAACTCGAGCCGCGAGCTCGTCGAAGACGTCCAGCGGCGCGCAATCGTAGCGCGGATCGGCCTGCATCGTTCCCGGCTCGCCGCGCATATGCATCAGAATCACCGGACAGGCCTGTCCGGCAAGGAATGCCGGCGCTTCGGCGTCGTGGGCAAGTGCCGAGACGTCGTTGACAATCGCCGCCCCGGCCTCCAGCGCCGCCCGCATCACCGGAGTCTTGCGGGTGTCGACGGAGACGCGATGCCCGTCCCCCGCCAAGACCTCGATCACCGGAATCACGCGGTCGATCTCCTCGGCAACGGAAACCTCCGCCGCGCCCGGGCGCGTCGACTCGCCGCCGATATCAAGGATGTGCGCGCCTTCCTCGGCCAGGCGGCGTCCCTGGGCGATCGCCGCCTCGCGGGAGGCAAAGCGCCCGCCATCGGAGAAGCTGTCGGGTGTGACGTTGACGATCCCCATCACCGCCGGCCCGTCGTCGCCCCAGGCCGGTCCCCTCGCCCCGGTCAGCCGGTCGAGCAGCCCCGGCGGGATCCGGGCGGGATCGAGGTCGGCCACGGGCACCGTCTGCACCCGCACGGCCGCAGCCTCGCGGCGGACCAGGTCCAGGGCGCCGAAGGCGATCGGGCCACCGGCGAGCGGAAGCGCCTCGCCCGCCGTCACGGCGGCAGCCGCGGCCGCGCCATGGATCAGGCCGACGGGCCGGGCATAGGCCACATCCGCGAGGATCGATGCGGAAAGCCCGCGCTTGGGCGCGGGCTCACGAAGGATGGGATGTGTCATCGGGAACTCTGGTCGGGTGGCTCAGTCGCCCGGCTGCGGATCGGGCTCCATGCCGCCGGGACCGCTGCCGCCGCCAGGAGCAGCCCCGCCGGTCGGAACCGAGGCGCGCCGGCCGGGGCCACTCGGCTTGGACGGCTCGTCCCGCCCACCGCGGTTGATGGTCCCACTCTGGAGCAGTTCCTGGATATCGTCGCCCGACAGGCTCTCGTATTCCAGCAGCCCCTTCGCCAGGGTGTGCAGGTCGTCCATGTTCTCTTCAAGGATCCGGCGGGCATCGTCATACGCCTCGTCGGTGACGCGACGGATCTCCTCGTCGATCACATTGGCCGTGGCGTCGGAGACATTCTTCTGCTGAGTCACCGAGTGACCAAGGAAGACCTCCTGCTGGTCGGCGGAATAGGCCAGGAAGCCGAGCTTGTCGCTCATGCCCCATTCGGTGATCATCCGACGCGACATATCCGTCACCATGCGGATATCGGACGACGCGCCGGTGGTGATCCGCTCCGTGCCGAAGATCAGGTCTTCGGCAATGCGCCCACCACATCCAACCCGCAGGTCGGCCTCGATCTTGGCCTTGGACAGAGAGATCCGATCGCCTTCCGGCAGACGCATGACCATGCCCAGCGCACGGCCGCGCGGGATGATGGTGGCCTTATGGATCGGGTCGCTGTCCGGGCAGTGCAGGGCAACGATGGCGTGCCCCGCCTCGTGATAGGCGGTCAGCTTCTTCTCGTCGTCGGTCATGACCATGGAGCGGCGCTCCGAGCCCATCATGACCTTATCCTTGGCTTCCTCGAACTCGGTCATGCCGACCACGCGCTTGCCCTTGCGGGCGGCGAGCAGGGCGGCCTCGTTGACCAGATTGGCGAGGTCGGCACCGGAGAAACCCGGGGTGCCGCGGCCAATGGTCCGCGCGTCCACATCGGGGCCGAGCGGCACCTTGCGCATATGGACCTTGAGAATCTTCTCGCGGCCGAGAATGTCCGGGTTCGGCACGACGATCTGGCGGTCGAAGCGGCCCGGACGCAGCAGCGCCGGGTCGAGCACGTCCGGACGGTTGGTCGCGGCGATCAGGATCACACCCTCATTCGCCTCGAACCCGTCCATCTCGACCAGGAGCTGGTTCAGGGTCTGCTCGCGCTCGTCGTTGCCGCCGCCGAGACCGGCGCCGCGATGACGGCCGACCGCGTCGATCTCGTCGATGAAGATGATGCACGGCGCGTTCTTCTTGCCCTGCTCGAACATGTCGCGCACGCGGCTGGCACCGACGCCGACAAACATCTCGACGAAGTCGGAACCGGAGATCGTGAAGAACGGCACATTGGCTTCGCCGGCGATTGCGCGCGCCAGCAACGTCTTACCGGTGCCCGGAGGGCCGACCAGCAGACAGCCTTTGGGAATTTTGCCGCCGAGGCGCTGGAAGCGCTGCGGGTCCTTCAGGAACTCGACGATCTCCTCCAGCTCGGATTTGGCCTCGTCGATGCCGGCGACATCGTCGAAGGTGATCCGTCCGGTCTTCTCCGTCAGCAGGCGCGCCCGGCTCTTGCCGAAGCCCATGGCCTTGCCGCCGCCACCCTGCATCTGGCGCATGAAGAAGATCCACACCGCGATGAACAGCAGCATGGGGAACCAGCTGATCAGGATCTGGAACAGCCCGGAGGTGCCCTCTTCCGGCGGTGCCGCCGAAATCCGCACGCCGGACTTGTTCAGCCGCGGAACCAGCTCGGCATCCTGCGGCGCATAGGTCTGGAAGGTGCTGCCGTCGGAGAAGCGGCCGGAGATCTGTTGGCCCTGGATCGTCACCTGATTGACGCGCCCGCTCTCGACTTCGGAGAGGAAATCCGAATACGCGAGGCTGCGCTGATTGGTGCGGGTGGACGATCCCTGGAACAGGTTGAACAGCGCCACGAGCAGGACGCCGATGATGATCCAGAGGGCGAGATTCTTACCGAAATTATTCACGTGTCAGCCTTCCATTGGCCAGCAGGCCGTCGATCCGTCGCTCACGCGTCGCCAGCAGGTGGATATCCACCCCAAATTCGTCTGGGCCAGGCGCCCTTCGCTCGCCAAGCACAAGGTGGGGGAGCGCAACCACCCCGTCAAGGTCGGTGACAATCGGCCATGCAAGCCGGGCCGGGTGCGGCACGCTCCGCGCGCCGGCCGGAATCGCCGCCTGCAGACCTAACCGTTTGATCCGCCGCCAACCCTCGGCGCCGCAAGAACCGACCCTTACCGGGCGTTCCGTTCCGTTGCGCACCAGAAATCGTCCGTCCCAACAGGCGGTGACACCGGCATCCACGGTTTGCGCCGGTGCGCAGGCGGCCAGCTCCCGCATCACGGAGAGGCGGCTTCCCTCGGTATCGAGCAGACATCCGGCGAGCGTCCGCCGCCCGTCCGGCGACCGTTTCGCCAGCCACGCCATCAGCCCCGACATCGCCTCCGCAGCGGGCGGATAACCGGGACCGCCCGCCACCGCGAGCACGGCATTGAGCACCGCGGAGACGAATACCGGTCTGCTATCGCTCAGCGCGGATCGGTCGAGCCGGCAGGTACCGCAGGCGAAGATCTCCGCATGGCGGGAGAGCCAGAACCGGACCTCCTCGTCCATCCGCCGCCGGGCCGCGCCCATCGCGACCGCCAGACGCGTCAGGCGGTCGACCGTGAGTCCGGTCGCGTCGAGCGCCGGACGCATGCGGCGCAGATCGGCCCGCGTGAAGCGCGGATCGGAGTTCGAGGGGTCCTCGAAATACGTCAGTCCGTTCGCGCGGCAGGTCGCCACCAGCCGCTCCTTCGCCACGGCCAGCAGCGGACGCACCAGCCGCACGCCGTGCCGCCAGGAAATGGGGGCCATACCCGCCAGCCCCGCTGGCCCGGTCCCCCGGTCGATCCGGTGCAGGACGGTCTCCACCTGGTCGTCGCGGTGATGGGCTAGCAGCATGGCCTCGGCTCCGGCCGCATGGCAGGCCTCGGTGAGCAGCAGCAGCCGCGCCGTCCGCGCCGCGGCCTGGATGCCGGTCGCCGGCTTCTCGCCGCGCCAAGTCAGGGTCCGGTGGGGATGGCCGAGTGTCGCCGCGGCGGCCGCGACCGCCGCCGCTTCCGCCGCCGCCTCTACCCGCAGCCGATGGTCGACGGTCAGCGCCAGCAGACTCCGTCCGCGGCGGCGCGCCCAGTGATCGGCGATGTGCAGAAGCGCCGTGCTATCGGGCCCGCCGGAGATCGCGACGGCGACAGGCCCGCCGCCCACGGGGAGGACGGCATCCAGCAGCGCCACCGCCTCATCCGCCGAGATCGACTCCCAGCGGCGGTCCCTTGAGGCCGGTGGGGCCGGATTTACCCGCTGCAGCTCAGCGCCTTGGTCTCGTTGATCAGCCGGCGCTTGATGTTGGTCGGCGCGTTCGGGAAATCCTGGTTCAGCTTGGCGAAGGTCGTGCACGCCTCCTCCTTGCGGTCGATCCGCGCCAGGGCCATGCCGAGCTTCAGCAAATTGTCGGCCGCCTTGGGGCTCTTCGGGTAGGTCTGATAGCCCTCCAGGAAGGCCACCGCCGCCTCCTGGTAGCGCTCCCGCGCATAGTACGTCTCGCCGAGCCAGTATTGGGCGTTACCGGCGAGCGGGTCGTCCGGATGGGCCTCCAGGAACGACTTGAACGCCGCTTCGGCGGTCGGCAGATCATGCTTCACGAGATGGTCGAAGGCGGCCTTGTACTGGTCCTCGACCGAGGCGTCGGCCGGCAGCAGAGCCGCCTGGGTGGCGGCAGGCGCCGGGCTGGTCGCCGGCGGCGGCGTGGACTGCAGCGCCGACAGGTCGGTGCCCGACAAGGTGCCGAGAGTCTTGGGCTGTGCGCCGGAGGTCTGCGGGGCCGGACCGGCCGGTGGCGGAAGCTCCGAACGGGGCCCGGATTGCGTGCCGCCGCCCTGATCCGCCGGCGGCTGGCCGGAGGGGGTACCCGCGTCGCCGGTCAGCTCGCGGAACCGGATGTCGGTGTCGGTCTGGAGGCGGTCCATGCGATCGGCGACGTTCTGAGTCTGATAGCCCAGCTCCTCGATCCGCCCGGTAACCCGGCGCAGTTCCGCCTCGATCTGCTGCAGGCGAATCTCGACCCGGGCCAGCGGCGAGCCGCCGGCACCGTCAGGTTGAGAAAGTTGGGTGGCCTGACCGGCGGCGACCGCTGCCGGGGGCTGACCGCCGGCATAGACCGATCGCTGCAGATCGGACAGCTCGCGCTCCAGCCTGGCAATCCGATTGAGCAGGCCGGAGACGTCCTGCTGTGCGGAGGCAGCCGTCGGCACCGCCGTGGCGAGAAGAAGGATGAACAGCAAAAATCGCATCATGGTCCCAGTCTCCAGGATGCTCGCGGCGGAATTATGGCGCAGCGGGCAGATTACCGCCGCCTGCCGTCCGCCGCTACGAACCCGCCCAAAAAAGAACGGCGGTGTCCCGTTGCCGGGCACCGCCGTCCATTACGCGATAGCTGGCCGTCAGTTGATGACGGTAACGCCGCGACGGTTCTCGGACCAGGCCTGCTCGGTCGAAGCCGGGTTCACCGGACGCTCCTTGCCGTAGGACAGGGTCGTCAGACGGCTCGGATCGATACCGAGGGAAACGAGATAGTCACGCACGGCACTGGCCCGACGCTCGCCGAGCGCCAGGTTGTACTCACGCGTTCCACGCTCGTCGCAATGGCCTTCGACGGTGACCGACACGCTCGGATACTTGCGCAGGAAGAACGCCTGACGCTCGAGCGTCGTGCGGGCCTCCGCGCCAATGGCGGAACTGTCGAAATCAAAGAAGACCCGGTCGCCAACATTGACGACAAAATCCTCGGCGCTACCCGGAGCCGGCCCGGTAGGCGCCGTCGCGGTGGAAGAAGTGGTCGGCTGCGTATTGCCGCCGGAACCCGCGTTAGCCGACTCGTCGGGTGCGGTCTCGCAAGCTGCGAGCAGCGCGACGGCAGCGAACACGCTCAGAAACTTGATGCGCATGGTAGGTGTGTCCCTCTGGAGAATCTGTGGTGCCGGGCGCCCCGCCCCCTCGTGGTCCTGATGACCCAGCCTGACCGGGCCCAGACTCGTACTGCCGGACTGCACAGTTCCCCGGCAGCCGACCACGAGCGTTTTTCCTTATAGCTTCTAATTGATTAGCGAAGCAAGGGGCTCCACGCGGGATCGGATGCATCCAGCGGTGTAATGACCTCCCGCTCGTTGTACCCGGTGAGATCGATCGTGTACAACTTCGAGCTGCCGCCACGACCGCTACGGTCGGTCGGCTGCTGCTTGAAATACACCAGAACCCGACCGTTCGGCGACCAGCTCGGTGCCTCGACCAGGTATCCCTTGCTCAGCAACCGTTCGCCGGAACCGTCGGGCCGCATCACACCGATGTGAAATTCGCCGCCGGTGATTTTCGTGAACGCGATCAGATCGCCGCGGGGCGACCAGACGGGCGTCGCATATCGCCCGTTCCCGAAGCTGATGCGCTTCACGCCGGACCCGTCCGCCGCCATCGTATAGAGCTGCTGCGCGCCGCCACGGTCGGAGTTGAAGACGATCCGGCTCGCGTCCGGCGCGTAGGTCGGCGAGGTATCGATCGAGCGCGTGTTGGTCAGCCGCGCGACCCGACGGGTACGCAGATCCATCGTGTAGATGTCGGTCACGCCGTTCTCGGCCAGACTCATGATCACCCGGTTGCCGTCCGGCGAGAACCGCGGGGCGAAGGTCATGCCCGGGAAATCACCGAGCACCTCCTGCTGGCCGGAATCCAGGTTGAAGATGTAGACCCGCGGCCGGTTCTGATAATAGGCGAGATAGGTGATCTCCTGCACCGTCGGCGAGAAGCGCGGGGTCAGCACCAGGGTATTGCCGTCGGTCAGGAACTTATGGTTCGCCCCGTCCTGATCCATGATGGCGAGTTGCTTCTTGCGCCGATTCTGCGGCCCGCTCTCGGCGATGTAGACGAAGCGGCTGTCGAAATAGCCGTCCTCGCCGGTAATCCGCTTGTAGATCATGTCGGAGATGATATGCGCCGCGCGGCGCAGGGATTCCTCGATCGCGGTCAGCGACGTGCCGGTCATGTACTGTTCGGCGAACACATCCCAGAGGCGGTATTCGATGCGGTATTGGCCGGGGGACGGAATCGTCACGCGGCCATGCACCAGCGCCTGGGCGCTGATCTGACGCCAGTCGCCGAAGCGCGGCGGCGTGTCGAAGTCGAGATCGGTCTGGATGAATGCCTTCGGATTGATCGGCGCGAACAGGCCCGAGCGCTCCAGATTGGCGGAGATGATCTCGGTCATGGTGCGACCGACCCGCGTGGCCTCAACGCCATCGCCCTTGAAGTCGGCGATGGCGACCGGCAGCGGGTCGACGCGGCCCTGGGTGATGTCGATCCGCAATTCGCTGCGGGCCGGCGACGAGAAGCCACTGATCCCCGCCGCACCGACCAGACCGGCGAACGACAGTCGGGCGAGGTCGCGGCGCGACATCGCGATATCGACGGTCGGGCGCGGCGGCCGTGGCGCCGTCACCGGCTCGGACGAACGGGGTGCTGCGGACATGGCGGCATCGGATGTGTCGGTCATGACAGCATGTCCTTCGGATCGAAGGTGATCGTGAAGCTTTTCCATGTGTCGTACTTCTCCGGCGGAAGTTGCAGCGGGGAACAGGTCGGGGACTTCAGTGCCCGCAGAGCGGACTCGGCGGCGGATCGGAAGAACGGATCGCTCTGCATCCGCGCGCTGTCCACCACCCGGGAGGACCGCACGGTACGGTCCGGGTTCATCGTGACCTCGATCTCGACCGCCAAATTGGCGGCATTCTTGGCGCCGGCCGGCACCAGCCAACAGCCGCTTATCTGCTGACGGATGGCGTCCATCTCGGAGACCGAGAGCTTCTGGTTCGGATCGAAGCTGGAGCGCCGCGCGGTCGTATCCGCGTCGGGCACCGGCGACGGCGTCGCCTCGGCCTGTGGCTTCGGCGCGTCTTTCTTAAGGTTCTGCACCGTCTTCAGGACATTGAGGAACGAGTCCTTCTTCTCCGGCTCTTTCTTGTCCGGCGTCTCCGGGGTTTCCGCCTTGGCGACCTGTTTCGGGCGCTCGGGCGGCGTCGGGCGGGCGACCGGGACCGGTGCCGCCGGCTCGTTCTCGACACGCTCGACCTTGGCCGCTTCCGGCTTTTCGGGCTCAGGCACGGTCGGTTCCGGCGGCGGCGCTTTCGCGGCCTCCTGAGCCGGTTTCGGCTCTTCCTTCGGCGGTTTCGGTTTCTCGACCGGTACCGGATTGGGCCTCTCGGGTTCCGGCTTCGGCGGCTCGGGTTTCATGGCCGGCACGGGAACCGGTTCCGCCTTGCTGACGGGTGTCGGCTCCGGCGGCGGTGCCGCCTTGGCGACCTGGGTCGGCTTCGGCGGCGGCGCCGGCTTCGCGGCTGCGGCCTGGGCCGGCGGCGGAGGTGGCGGGGGTGCCGGAGCGGCTGCCGATGGCGGCGGTGGCGGCGGCGTGCTGTCCGGTTGAGCGGCCGCCTCTGGCGGTGGCGGCGGCGTCGTGTCCGGCTTGGTCGTTTCAGCCGGCGGCGGCGCGTTGGTGACCTCGGCCACCGTCACGACGTCGACGACCACGAGCCGGTTCTCGATCGGCTCGTCGCGCGCAAGCCTGGGCAGGCCGAATACGGCCAGCGCCAGCACACCCACGTGCAGCAGAATCGAAAAGACCAGACCCACGCTCATCGCTCGCTCGTCACGCTCCTCGTTGAACCGTCATCGCCGTACCGTCCCGGGGCCTCACTTGGCGCCCGCGGACTCCTCCGGCAGCTCGGCCAGCAGCGCCACCCGGGAGAACCCGGCCGCACTCACCTGGCCCATGACCTCCATCCCATAGGCAATAGACTTGTCTCCGCGGACGAAAATTCTCAGATCCGGATTGGCGCCCGACACCGCCACCAGCTTCGGGACCAGGTCTTCGCGGGCGATCGACGTCTCCTGCAGATACACGCTGCCGTCGGCACGCACCGTGATGACCAGCGGCTCGACCTCGTCGGTCAACTGTGCGGCACGGGTTTTCGGCAGGTCCACGGGCACGCCCACGGTCAGCAGCGGGGCGGTGACCATGAAGACGATCAGCAGCACCAGCATCACGTCGACGAACGGCGTGACGTTGATCTCGCTCATCGGCGGGTTGCGCCGGCGTCCGCCACCGCGCCCGCTACCGCGTTTGATGATTCCGCCGGCCACGCTTCAGCGCCCCTCGTCCAGTTGGCGCGAGAGGATCGAGCCGAATTCCGTCGCGAACCCGTCGAGGCGGCCGGCATAGCGGCCGAGATCGCTGGACAGCTTGTTGTAGGCGACGACCGCGGGGATGGCCGCGACCAGACCGAGGGCGGTGGCGAACAGCGCCTCGGCGATACCCGGCGCGACCACGGCCAGGCTGGTGTTCTTCGAGGCGGCGATCGCCTGGAAGCTGTTCATGATGCCCCAGACCGTGCCGAACAGACCGACGAACGGCGCCGTCGAACCAACCGACGCGAGGAAGGTCATGCGCTTCTCCAGCGCCTCCATCTCGCGATTGATGGTCAGCGTCATGATCTGCTCAAGCCGCTCACGCAGACTGGCGCGCAGCTCATCGGAGCGCTGGGTAAAGCCCTTGGCGGCCGACCGACGCCACTCGCGCATGGCCGAGGAGAAGATCGAGGCCAACGGGTCCGCCGGATGGCCTCCCATGCGGTCATACAGATCCTCCAGCGAGCCACCGGACCAGAACGCGTCCTCGAACTCGCCGGCGCGGCGGCGCAGGCGGCGCATCTTGAAGAGCTTCTCGAAGATGATCGCCCAGCTCCAGACCGATGCCAGGACCAGCAGGAGCATCACCACCTTGACCACCGGGTCGGCCTGCATGACCAGGCCCCAGATGCTCAATTCGCTGGACATCGCCACAACAGGCGCCGCCAGCCCCGGTGTGGACAGGCCCGGGGCCGCGCTCTGGGTCGTATCGACCACCGCTTGTGCTAGTTGCTGCATCGACTTCCTCTTCCTCGGTGCCGGCACCCGGCCTTCAACAAATTCACTCAGGCCGGGGCAATGCCGCCGACCAGATCCCTAACCTTCTGCGGCAGCCGTGCCGGACGGCCCCGTCCGTTCACGCCGGCGATCACCAGATCCACCACGACCAGCGGATCGGTTTCGCCCTGGCGCACGACCTCCTGCACCGCTTCCAGTGCCGCCCCGCGAATACCGGTGATCCGGGTGATCACCTCCAACGCGTCGTCGAGAAAAGCCGGCGCCCGGAAGTCGATGGTGCAGCGCCGCACCACGAAGCCGAACCCGTCCTTTTCCCGCATCTCCCGTTGTTCGATCCCCAGAGCGCGCAAAAATTCCGTCCGCGCCCGCTCGGCGAAGCGCAGATAATTGGCGTGGTACACCACTCCACCCGCGTCGGTGTCCTCGTAGTAGACACGCACGGGATACCGGAAGGGATCAGACATCGTCCTCCCCCTGGCCCGCCTCTTGGCCCAGCAGGTCGAGTTGGGAGTCGAGAGCTTTCGGCGGGGTCAGGCCGAGGTAGCGCCAGCCCGCCGCCGACAGGGTACGGCCACGCGGCGTGCGCTGGATCAGCCCCTGCTGCATCAGATAGGGTTCGATGACTTCTTCGATGACGTCCCGCTGTTCGCCCAGCGCCGCCCCCAGAGTCTCCGCGCCGACCGGCCCGCCGCCGTAATTCTCGGCAATGCAGCCCATGTAGCGCCGGTCCATGGCGTCGAGGCCGCGGTTGTCGATGTCGAGACGGGTCAGCGCCGCATCGGCCAGGATCGCGTCGACCACCTGCTTGCCGGCGACGGTGGCGAAGTCCCGGACCCGGCGCAGCAGCCGGCCGGCCACACGCGGTGTACCACGGGCGCGCCGGGCGATTTCGCCGGCCCCGTCCTCGGTCAGCCCGAAAGCCAGCAGGTCGGCGCCGCGCTTGACGATCCGGGTCAGTTCCTCCGGCTCGTAGAACTGCAGCCGCAGGGGAATGCCGAAGCGCTCGCGCAGCGGCGTGGTGATCAGCCCGGAGCGCGTCGTCGCCGCGACAAGCGTGAACGGTGCCAGATCGATCCGGATCGATCGCGCCGCCGGGCCCTCGCCGATGATGAGATCGAGCTGAAAATCCTCCATGGCCGGATACAGCACTTCCTCTACGGCAGGATTAAGGCGATGGATCTCGTCAATGAAGAGTACATCGCGCGGCTGCAAGTTGGTCAGCAGGGCCGCGAGATCTCCCGCCTTGGCGATGACCGGGCCCGAGGTCGCGCGGAAATTGACGCCCAGTTCGCGCGCCACGATCTGCGCCAGCGTCGTCTTGCCGAGGCCCGGCGGGCCGAACAGCAGCACGTGATCCAACGCCTCGCTGCGGCCACGCGCGGCGTCGATGAAAACCTTCAGGTTCTCGCGCAATTTCTTCTGACCGGTGAAGTCGTCGAGGGTCTGCGGACGCAGCGTCGTCTCGCTCATATCCTCGGACCGGCGCACACCGTCGATCAGCCGATCGGCGCCGTCCTCGGCCTCGTCGTCCCAGTCGTCGCTCACCCGGCCAGCTCCTTCAGCCCGCCGGTGATCAGCCGGTCGAGAGCCGCATCGGCGCCGAGGGCCGACTGGGCGGCCTGCACCGCGCCATAGGCCTCGGCCCGGCCGTAGCCGAGATTGACCAGGGCGGAGACCGCATCGGCGAGCGTGTCACTGCCGGCGGCCTTGAGCGCCGCGGTGCGGGCGGCGGCCGGCGCGTCGGCGGCGATGCCCAGCGCCACGTTGACGGTCTTGTCCTTGAGTTCGTTGACGATGCGGGTCGCCAGTTTCGGGCCGACACCGTCGGCGCGGGTCAGCATCGTCTTGTCCTGGGCGGCGATGGCGGTGAACAGCTCGTCCGGCGACAGCACGGTCAGGATCGACAGCGCATGCTTCGCGCCGACCCCCTGCACCGTCTGTAGCATCTTGAACGCCGATTTCTCGGAGCCGGCGACGAAACCGTAGAGATGGATGTGGTCCTCGCGGACATGGGTTTCGACTTCGATCTTCACCGCGTCGCCGACCGCGCCGAGGGCCGTGAGGGTCCGGCCCGAGCAGAAGATCAGGTAGCCGACGCCGTTCACGTCGATCACCGCCTGGCCGTCGCCGAGGCCGTCGAGAATGCCCTTCAGACGCGCGATCATCAGCCGCCCCCTCCTACCGGTTCCTTGGCGGCTTCCCTGGCCAGCGCCGCGGCGATCGCCCGCTCCAGCCCCGGGGCCATGTCGGTCACCGCCCCGGTCTTGCGCGCCGCCGTCCCGGCACTGTCGCCGAAGGAGGCACGGGACTGGACGTAATGGGCATGGCAGACCGCGACGGCGAGCGCGTCGGCGGCGTCCGGGCTCTTGATCGCCGCCCCCGGCAACAGGGTGGCGATCATCGCCTGGACCTGCTCCTTTTCGGCATTGCCGGTGCCGACCACCGCCTTCTTCACCCGCTTGGGCGCGTATTCGGCAACCCGCAGCCCGGCCTTGGCCGGAGCGAGCAGCACGACGCCGCGCGCCAACCCAAGCTTCAGGGTGCTTTCCGGATTGCGGTTGACGAAGGTCTCCTCGACCGCCGCCTCGTCGGGCTTGTAACGGTCGATGAGTTCCAAAATGCCGTCATAGAGCTGCACCAGCCGGGTGGCGATATCGGCCTTGCCATCGGAATGAACGGTGCCGTCGGCGACGTGGCGAAGGCGCACGCCGTCGGTCTCGATCACCCCCCACCCGGTGTTCCTGAGGCCGGGGTCGAGTCCGATCAGCCGCATGCGTGTCTCCGTGGTGTCGCCTCCCGCCAATGCCGGCGGGATCAGGCGGACAGTTTCGCCATCACGTCGTCGGCGATGTCGAAATTCGCCGAGACCTGCTGCACGTCGTCATTGTCTTCCAGAGTGTCGAACAGCTTGATCAGCGTGCTGGCCTGGTCCTCGTCCACCGCGACGGTGTTCAGCGGCTTCCAGGTCAGGCCCGCCGATTGCGGCTCGCCCAGCGCCGCTTCGAGCGCCTCGCACACGGTGCTGAAATCCTCCACCGGGCAGGTGATCTCGTGTTCGGTCTCGCTCGATTCCGCGTTCTCGGCGCCGGCCTCGATCGCCGCTTCCAGCACCTCGTCGGCGCTGCCGACCTCGACCGGGTAGATGATCTGGCCGACCCGGTTGAACATGAAGGACACCGAGTTGGTCTCCCCCAGGTTGCCGCCGAACTTGGAGAAGGCGGCGCGCACTTCTGAGGCGGTGCGGTTGCGGTTGTCGGTCAGCGCGTCGACGATCATCGCCACGCCGCCGGGACCGTACCCCTCGTAGCGCACGTCTTCCCAGTTGCTGTCGTCGCCGCCGCCCGAGCCCTTCTTGATCGCGCGCTCGATGTTGTCCTTCGGCATGTTCTCCTTGCGCGCCGCGATGATGGCGGTGCGCAGCGCCGGGTTCGCACTCGGATCGTCACCGCCGGTCTTCGCCGCGACCTGGATCTCGCGCGTCAGGCGGGTGAAGATCTTGGCGCGCTTCTTATCCTGCGCGCCCTTGCGGTACATGATGTTCTTGAACTGGGAATGACCGGCCATTTCCAAACGCTCCCGTCCGCGACCGTTCGTGGCGCGAATCGTTTCTCTATACCAGATGTAGGGGTTCGACGCACGACCTCCGCCGCCCGCCGCAGCGCCCCTGCGGCGCCGGGCGCGGGTGTAGCACAGGCGGGGGGCTCGGGTGAACTGTGTGTCGCGCGGCCAAAGCTTCAGGTGGATCCCGGATCGCCCCTACGGGCCGTCCAGGAAGTCGGCCAGAGGCGGTCCAGAGGTCGTCCGGAAGCGGTCCGCGCCGCCAAAACCGACTTCCTGGAAGCGCGCCAGCGCTATCCGGGACCCAGCCGCCGGTGCAGCAGCTATCGCATTGCGAGCATGATCGCTGCGACGACCTCTTTCACCCAGCCGAAGCTTGCAGGCAGGAGTTCGGCAAGGCTCAGCACCTCAGCCGAGGTTCCGATGGTGATTGCGGCTGTAAGGGTTCGCACACCGATACCAAACCCTTTAAGCGCCTCGTCCCCGCCCACTTTGCCAACCGACTTCACTGCCCGATACGCAGGCTCCAAGAGCCCGGAGAGCAGGTTCTCGGCACTGCTGACCGCCTCTGCACTCAAGGGACCGGAAATCTTATGCGCCGGATCAGCCATCAACGGCAGTGTCGCATCAGCGAGCGTATTCGCCGCCTCAACAACGTCATCACCCATGACCTGGGTGAATTGGCCGGTCATACGAAGGAGCGTCACCGCCTGCTCGGTCGCTTCTCGCGACGGCTCCGGTTCCGCATCGCTCTGGTATGCGCGCCACGCCGGAAGCTGGCGAATGAACATACCATGGGAAATCGCCACGGCCTTCAGCAATGCCGCGCCGCCGCCGAGCAAGACGTCGTCGGCACGCTCGGCCATCTCTTGCAGGCTGATCCCAAAAATGCCGAGGTCGATGACACGCACCACATCGAACCCGTCGCCGAGTGCGTCCTTATAGGCGGACAGTATCCCTTCGAGCCCGCGACCCTGCGGATTCAGCGCCAGGAGCCTTTCCAGAGTCACCGCATGCGCACGCCAAGCGGCCTCCAACCGCTCTCGCTGGTCCGCGTCGCGAACCTCAGGTGCTATGACCCGCTTGCGGTGCAGCAGGCCATCATCACCAAATTCGACTTCGATGACCGCGGGACGTTGTCTCGGAACATCAACAGGTTCTTGGGACTCTCCAGAAACAACATCCGGAAACCCACCGCGATACTTCCGCTCCAACTCCGCGAGGATGGCGTTGCCATGGGCCGGTCCCTTTTCCCAGTCCTCGTCGGTCGGAACCAGCACCCGGTCCAGTTCGAGTTGCTCGATCAGCCGTCGGCCGCGTTTGCCGGCCAGGCGGTCCTCGTACCAGTCGATCCAGACGTCCCAGTCTTGGTTGAGTGCCAGAAGCCGGGTCGACAGATCGTCCCAGGCCACACGAAGCGACTCGGGAAAAGCTTCGGACCATAGCGCCCGCCCGCACACCTCCGCTGGCGCTTCAGAATCATCTAGAAGAGAGCAATCAACAGATATTTCCTTCCATAGATTGATTGCGACGGCTCTGGCGTCGTAGGCGGCGGCGGCGGCGGCGTCGGCGTAGGCGGCGGCGTCGGCGGCTCTGGCGTCGGCGTAGGCGGCGGCGTCGGCGGCGGCGTAGGCGGCGGCGTCGGCGGCTCTGGTGGCGGCGT
>JARGOG010000141.1 GCA_029212785.1 Thalassobaculaceae bacterium | reverse complement strand
ACGACAGGCTCGACAGCCTGCCTCAACCGCTGGCGCATGCAGCCGCTCTCGACAACGTGATCCGGCACGCCCGTCTGGCGCGCGAAGCAGAGGCGATCGCCAGGGCGCTTGAGCCGGCTGGCGACGCCAAATTGCAGGAGTAGTGCCCGGCCCTCACCGCTAAGCCGATCTATCAACCAAGGAGCGACCCATGGACCGCGTTGAATTGAACCGCCGCTGGAAGCCGCTGATTGAGCGCCAGCGCGATACGCACGCCAGCATGGCGAAGCTATGGGATGAGTTCGGGCGCGGCTGGCCCGAGGCCTATTGCGAAGCCTGCGGTGCGCCCCTGTTCGAGGGCGACAAGTACCGCATGGACGACGACGGACTGACCGCTTGTGTCGCCGCCTTCGCCGAGAACGGCAATGGCCCTTGCTACAACGAAGAGACCTCGCCGCCGGCGAGCGCGGAGAGCGCGGCGAGCGCGGCCTATCAGAAGATGGCCGACAAGTTGGTCAGCCTGATTAGCGAAACCTCGTGACCATCGACTGGTTCGACATGATGCAGGCCAAGCAAGACCCGGTGGTGGCCGCCGTGCTCGATGCCTTCCCCGGCTCGTATATCTGCGCGATCACACCCAAGGAGACGCCGGCCATGGACTTCACCCCCAACAGCGTTGCCGCTTCCAGCTTCGCCGAGGCGTTCGACGATCACGTCAGCCATGTCGTCGCCGACGGGAAGAACGAGGAGCGCGCCAGGTACTTCGCGGATAACGAAGACGCGCGCCGGCCCTCGATCGGAGCGGGCCGGCTAGGCAATGAGTGCAAGCGCGCGCTCGGGTACGAGTACCACCGCGTGCCGGTCGACGAGGGGCGCGAGCCCAACGGCAAGCTGCATCGGATCTTTGATCGCGGTCACGATGCCGAGGAGCGCATGGCCGAGTACCTGCGGGCAGCCGGGTTCACGCTGCTGACGCACCGCGCCGATGGCAAGCAGTTCCGCTTCGATGTCGTGGCCTACGAGGACGGCAAGGGCCGGATCAAGGGCATGGCCGACGGCGTGGTTACGGCCGGGCCAGAGTACATCGGCAGAACCAAAATGGCCTACCCTTGTCTATGGGAGAACAAGGAACTCGGCAACAAGAGCTTCAACAAGATCAAAAAAGACGGTGTTCAGAAAGGTAAATCGGAATACTACGTTCAGTGCCAGCTCAACATGCTTTATCTCGGGCTCCATGAGAGCCCTGGCCTGTTCACCATGAAGTCGGCCGACACACAGGAGATTTACGCGGAGCTAATCGCGTTCGACCCTGCCGCGGCGCAGGAGGCCAGCGACCGTGGCGTTCAGGTGGTCAAGGCCGCCTCCCCGGAGGAGCTGCCCCGCATCGCACGGGACAGCACGGGCTTCCAGTGCAAGATTTGCGACCATAAGAAACGTTGCTGGTCGGCGGCAGAGGCCCCCGCTCCCGCCCGCGCCCCGACAAACTGGCTGGGCAAGGCCAACTCTTAGCGTTTTCTTCTTGTCTGATTTGTCGACAGATTGTAGGTTAATTATTCTCCGAACCGACCGACACAAAACCATCCACCAACCGAGGGGATACCCATGAAGATGTTCAAGGCCACCCTGGAAGTCAGCTTCCCGTATGAGAGCGTCGATGCGCCGCTGGCGCTGGGCGCGCAGATCGAAGCCGCCCTTACAGGCGGCAAGACGCAGATTGCCGACACCATCGTCTCGGGCCACGCGCAGGCCGACAGCATCACCATCGCTCTCGACACCGGCATCGTGAACGTCCGTCCGAAGAAGGCGGTGGAGACGCCGCCGGTTGAGCCGCTGCACGATCCGAACCAGACCGACCTGGAGGATGCCGTCAACGCCGCGGGCGCGGCTGACGAGGGTGGCGAGCAGCTCGCCGGCTGATCTCTGGTCCTTCTGTCTACCGGAGCCCGGCTCGCACTGCGGGCCGGGCTTTTTCATGGAGGTCGGGATGAAGCTACACGCGGGAGAAGAACACGCACGGCAGCGTTTGGCCGCCAGATACGGGCTGAAGCTTACCGTGGGCCTGAAGGCCGAGATCGTCCGCGAGATCAAATACTCCAACAAGGCCCGCAAGCGGAAATCACCAGACAGGAAGATGGAGCGCAGGAAGCGCGACCGGCCCCGCGAGTGTAGGGCCTGGTTTCTGAGCGGCGCGAACCAGAGAGCCCAAAAGTGGCGCGTGAATACATCGGAAGGAGAGTTGATCCTGATCTACGACCAGATCAGCACGTTGATCGTCACCTTTCTCGATAACAAGCCCGAGGTGGGGAGATGACCGGAGCTTACTACAACGAGATCGACCCGTACCCAGCCCAATGGCTGCGCAATCTGATTGCCGCCGGGCAAATTGCCGATGGAGAGGTGGATGAGCGCAGCATCGTGGATGTCCGGAGTGAAGACCTTGCAGGCTTCACTCAATGCCATTTCTTTGCGGGCATCGGAGGGTGGTCCCTCGCGCTCCGTCTCGCCGGATGGCCTGACGACCAGCCCGTCTGGACTGGAAGCTGCCCCTGTCAGCCGTTCAGCGTCGCGGGCAAGCGGGCAGGCTTCGACGACGACCGCCACCTCTGGCCACATCTTCGACGCCTTATCGCAGAGCGACGCCCTTCAGTCTTCTTTGGAGAGCAGGTTGCGGGAGCGCCTGACTGGCTCCGTCTCGTGCGAGGTGATCTGGAAGCCATGGAATACGCCGTGGGGGCAATCCCGATCGAGGCCGCGAGCGCGGACGCGGACCATTTCCGAGATCGATATTGGCTTGTGGCCCACCATGACCTCGAATGCGCCAGCAAAGGCCGGGAGGACCGAGGCTGGCAACAGCGCTGGGCAGGTGGCAATCAGGAAGATCGTGATCGCGCTATACCCAACAGCGACAGCCAGCGACCACAAGAGCCGCTCGGCCAGCCCGGATACGCTTGTCAGGAACTCAAGGCCGCTGAGGGAGGTGGCCTTTGCGCTGTGGTCGACACTCCGGGCCTCGGATGGGGAAAAGGGTGGGCCGAGGCAGAGTTTCGGAGCCGGGGGTTCACCGCTGCCGTCGCAAGTATCGATGATAGGCAATACGTCGAATGCCCCGACGGAAAATGGCGCCGGCTCCCTCCACCCGGAGTTCGCTGGCTGGGAACTCGGGTACCCGCCCGAGTGGCTAAGCTGCGCGCCTTCGGCAACTCGATCGATCCGCGCCCCGCGGCGCAGTTCATAGCGGCCTTCATGGAGTGCCGTCCATGACCGACGGTCAGTACCCGATCCTGGAAAACGCCGCGCTGGTCGATGCCGGGGAGATCGGAAAGTACTTTGAGGTACTTTTCGCCCACGTCGAGTGGGAGGGCCGGGTGTTCGCGCTGCGCGGGCTCGGCGAGAAGGGCACCGACAAGGAAGGCGTGTTCAAGGAACCGCTGTGGCTGCTGCCGGATCTGTGCTCGATCGAGCAGCAGACGGAGGCCGCCGCCCGGCGGTGGGGGCAATACCACGTCGCCACCTTCGCAGTGCCGGCTGTCGTCACCGCGTCGGCGCTGGAGGACCGCAAGGTCGAACTCGAACACATCGCGGAGTTCACCGCGGTCCTGGTCGACATCGACAGCGGGGACACGGACGAAAAGCTGGCGTGGTGTTCCGAAATCGTCGGCACCCCCACCATGGTCGTGCTGTCAGGCGGGCTCACCGACGCCGGCAAGCCGAAGCGGCACGTCTACTGGAGGCTGAGCGAGCCGAGCCCCGAGATCGGCCGCATCGCGGCACTGCGCGAGGCGCTGGCGCTCAAGGCCGGTGGAGATCCGTCCTTCAAGCGCGCCCCGCAGGTCGTGCGCGTGCCAGGCACCATCCACGGCAAGAGCGGTGTCGTGTCGCTGTGCCGGATCGAGGCCCTGCACGACATCGGCGACTATGACCTGGACGACCTGGCCGAACGGATCGAGCAAGCCCAGCCGATGCCGGGGCTGCCGGCGGTGCCGGCCAAGACCGGGGCGCTCGACTTCAGCCCGCCCATCGGCGGCGGGACCATGGACTTCTCGGCCGGTGCCGCCGCACAGAAGCCCGACGCCACGCGCGCGCTGACCACCGACATCCACGAGGGCGGCGAGGGTCACGCGACGCGGTGGGACAGCTTTAACCAGGTGGCGGGCTATCACATCCGCCTGGTGCGCTGGGGCAAGCTCACGATGGACGAGGCCGCCCAGGCGACCCATGACTGGATGATGATCCACATGGTCCCGCCCTGGCCGGAGGCGCGCTTCCGCTCCGAGTTCCAGGGTCAGATCAACAACGACACACGCACCAACGGCCCGATACCGGACACCGTATCCCCTCCCCCCGAGTTGCCGGCGGGCAAGGTGAAGTTCGACACGGCGGCCGGTGCGTTGCGGGGGTTCGACATCGGCAATTGGGCGATGGGCACGCCCCCGAGACGCCGGCATCTCGTCCAGGGCCTCATCATGGCCGGACAGACGCATGTGCTGGCCGCCGAAGGCGGGGCGGGCAAGACGTTCCTGTGTCTGGACCTGTGTCTGCGGCTGGCGGCAGCCGGAAACAGGACAGACCCCGCGGCGGACAACGAGGTGCTCTGGATGGGCCAGCCCGTCACCGACGAGGCGGCGGGCGGCACGGTGGTCATGATCACCAGCGAGGACGCTCACGACGAGCTGCACATCCGACTGGACGACATCGACCCGGACGGGGGCATGCGCGCCGCGGCGACCGGACACCTGCGGATCTTGCCGCTGCTCGATGTCGGCGGGGCCTTCCCGTTCGTCGCGCACGATCAGCACAGGCAGCCCGGCCAGTCCCCCCGGTGGGCGCACGTCTACGCCGCCATCGCCGAGATCGTTGCCGAGGGCGGCAAGGTGTCGGCCGTGGTGGTAGACACGATGGCTGCCACGCTCCATGGCGAGGATACCAGCGGATCGGTCGTCACCGAGTATTTCGCCGAGCTGTCGCGGCTGTGCGGTGTGCTCGGCGCTGCCGTGGTGATCACCCACCACATCCGCAAGGGCAACGACCAGGCCCCGATCAAGGGGCTGGAGGACATGAAGGCGGCCGTGCGGGGATCTACCGCGATCATCGGCTCGGCCCGCGTGG
>JARGOG010000046.1:7281-35928 GCA_029212785.1 Thalassobaculaceae bacterium | reverse complement strand
ATGAACGGCACGAAGTTGGCGACCGCGATGGCCCCGCCCCAGGTCGCCGGCGCCGGCATGCCGATGGCGAAAAAGCTGAGCGCCGTTACCAGCCCGACACCGGCCGAAATGGTGATCTGGATCAGGAAATAGCTGCCGACGTTGCGGCGGATCTCCCGGGCGATCTGGGCGATGCGGTAGCGCTCCCTGTAGGTGGCGAAGAACCCGATGCCACTGCGCAGCAGCCAGCGGCGCTCGCGCAGGAAGAAGAACGAGACGATGGCGGTCGTCAGCACCTGGATGACCACGAACGGCGCGCCGCTGAGCACATCGGTGAGGAACCCGCCACTCTGCTCGACGGTGATGCTCGGCTGAGTGGAATTCGACAGGTTGGCCGCCTCGCCGACCTGCTCCGTCGCCTTCTTGACGTCCTCGATGGTCGAACTGATCGGCCACAATTTGCGTTCCGCGTTCTCCGCCAGGTCGCTCAGGCGGCCCTGCCACCCCTCGGTCGCCGGGATCAGCAGCCACAACGCACCGGCGACGATGCCTGCAGCGACGATCAATGACAGCAGGGCGGCGAACCCGCGACCGAGACCGACGCTGCGCTCAAGGAAGCGGGTTATGGGGCTGAGCGCGATGGCGATCACCGCACTGGCCAGCACCGGAGCCACGAACGGTTTCGCCTCGCGGAAGAACACAACCAGGGCGATCCCCGCGATCACCCACAGGGGCGCCAGAAGCCGGCGATCACCGACGACGGAACTGATGGCGGAACCGACGTCCCGGTGTCCTGGATTCGGGTCGGTGGTCTCGGAATCTGACAAGGTTGGCTCCAATGTCCGGTCGGACGGGCGCACTGTTCGGCGCCCGTCGCGCGAATGATCGATCGGGATGGATGAAGCCGTTATCATACGGATGACACCCCGCCCTTGAGAGGCAACGCACCATGACCATGACGGTTCTCCTCGCCCTGCACATTGTCGCTGCGACCATCTGGGTCGGGGGCATGTTCTTCGCCTATGTGATCCTTCGGCCCGCGATCGGCGGCATCGAGCCCGCCTCCGAGCGCCCGAAGCTCTGGCGCCGGGTGTTCCAGCGGTTTTTCCTGTTCGTCTCGATCGCCGTGATCACCCTGATCGCCACCGGCTACGCCATGCTGGTCCACGTCTTCGGCGGCTTCGCCGGTGCCGGAATCTACATTCACATCATGCATGGCGTCGGCCTGATCATGTTCCTCGCCTATGGCCACCTGCGCTTCGCCGCCTGGCCAAAGTTCCGCAATGCGGTCGATGCCGGCGACTTCGCCGAGGCGGGGCAGCGGCTGGGACTGATCCGCAAGATCGTCGCGGTCAATCTGGGCCTCGGCTGGATCGCCATCATCGCCGGCGCGACCGGACCGTACTGGCCGTAGCGTCTCGGTCCCGGGCTTCGCCCGAACCGGGACGACAGACGACGAAATGAGCTGGGGAGCTGACCAGCGCGAGGCGTGCCCCGCGCGCTGGCGGCGCCAACATTGTCGACGCGCCACTGTATCCGCCATCGCGACCCTCTGTGCCGGCGAAAAAATCGAGCGCCCGCATTGCGCTTCACCTCCCGACACTCTCCTGACACCACGTTGTCAGGAGCTCTGACGTAAGGTCCCTCGGCATCATGAGCGGCATCTGAGGACAGATATCGAAAACGGCTCGGTTTGCGATGAAGTTCGGATCCGGATCTTCGGCCGGACCTGAGTTTTCGCGCGCCTATTTCTGAAGAGGGCGAATGAAATGCAAACCCGCACTTCTCCTTCTAAATTATGTTTCAGGATCAATCGGTATTGTCTCTTATGAAAATGCAGTGATGTCTACGTTAACTGTACCAGAGCAAAGAAAGACTTCTTCGATGTCAGACACATATGCGATGAACGATCTCTTCGACCGATGGGAACTGGTTTGGCGCGAGGGCCAGTTCGACCTTGTCCCGGGCTGCGTCGCGGAAAATTACATTCGCCATGAAGAAAGCGGAGACCGTACCGTAACGAGAGACGCCTACGCGAAGGAGATCGCCCAAAACCAGTCGGAACGGCCGGGGTTACAGGTGGTCGTGTACGATCATTCGTTCGTGGGCAACCGCGCGTGGTTCCGCTTTGCATTCAAGTGGCGTGATCCCGAGACGGACGAACCCCGTAGCCGATCGGGTATGCAGTCCTATCGCACCGAGGGGGGCAAGTTGGCAGAGACCTGGCTCGCGTTATTGCCCATGGGCTCTGCCTGGACGGACACCGTCGCGCAGGAGCGTTGGACGAGCCTGTCGCCGATCACGTGAGCGTGCAGCAGACAGAGGGACCCGATGCGCCCATCCCCCACGCGCATTTGACGTTGTAGCGTCACGGCGGAATCCGAATGCGGCGCGCTGATCGTCTGTTCGAAATCATCCAGATCTTGCGCCGCAGGAAGGCGACGAGAGCGGTCGATCTTGCCGTTCTCCTGGAGGTATCCGAACGGACGATCTATCGCGACATCGGCGACATGGTCGCAAGGGGTGTACCGATCGACGGTGCGGCTGGGGTCGGATACATCCTGCGGCCGGGTTTCGATCTGCCCCCGCTCATGTTCAATCAGAACGAGATCGAAGCTTTGCTGCTGGGGGCTCGTATCGTTCAGTCGTGGGCCGATCCTGAACTGGCGACAGCCGCAGCTACCGCGATGGACAAGATCGGCGCGGTATCGCCGAAGCCGTTGCGCCAACAGCTCGATCTGGTCAGGATGTGGGCGCCGACCGATCATGCGCGCGAGACCATCACCATCGACCAGGCGGCGCTGCGCCACGCCATTCGGGATCAGCGCAAGGTGAGGTTCGCCTATCAGGACCTCGACGGCGGATCGACCGAACGCGTGGTTCGGCCCTTGATCATGGCATTCTACGGCCCGGTCTGGTTGCTCGCCGCGTGGTGCGAACTGCGCGACGGGTTTCGCGTGTTCCGGATCGATCGGATGTCGGCGTTCGCCCCGTTGGAAGAGACATTCGAGCCGTTGCCGGGTCAGACGGCACAGGATTTCTTGATCCAGGACGCGGCCCGCAAAGGGCGTCCCGATCGAGGCCATCAGAAGCCGTAGGGTGAACGCCGATCCCGATGAACGCGCCCGACGGCCGGGCACCATGGCCAGCGGCCGGACACACCGCAACCAACAGGTCCACGCGATCCGGGTCAGACGAAGAGCGACGTGGCCGGCTTTTGCCGCAGCCTGCCCTGGCAGACCCCCGGTCCAAATGCTATGTCCGTAGGGCAAGCGGCGCCTAGCCGCCCCTGTCTCACCTTCCATGGACTTCCTGATGGCCCTTGAGCAGCCGAAAACCGTCGATGCCACCCTGGCGCTACTCGGCGAAGGCAAATATGTCGCCGACCGATCGCTCGCCACCGCCCTGCACCTGGCGCTCAGCCTCGGGCGGCCGTTGTTCCTGGAGGGCGAGGCCGGCGTCGGCAAGACCGAGATCGCCAAGGTGCTGAGCGAGACCCTCGGCCGCAAGCTGATCCGCCTGCAATGCTACGAGGGTCTGGACGTTTCCTCGGCGGTGTACGAGTGGAACTACGCGCGTCAGATGGTCGAGATCCGCCTCGCCGAGGCCGCCGGCGGTGCGGACCGCGACGCGCTGGCCAAGGACATCTTCGACGAGCGATTCCTGATCAAGCGGCCGATCCTGCAGGCGCTGGAAGACGATCCGGCCGGCGCGCCGGTGCTGCTGATCGACGAGTTGGACCGCACCGACGAGCCGTTCGAGGCGTTCCTGCTGGAGGTTCTGTCGGATTTCCAGGTCACGATCCCCGAACTCGGCCCGCAGGTCGCCAAGACGCCGCCGATTGTCATCATCACCTCCAACCGCACCCGCGAGATCCACGACGCCCTGAAGCGCCGCTGCTTCTATTACTGGGTCGATTACCCTTCGGCGGTGCGGGAGCTGGAAATCCTCAGGGTCAAGGCGCCGACCGCGCCGGAGGACCTGTCACGCCAGGTGGTCGCCTTCGTCCACGAGCTGCGCAAACTCGACCTGTTCAAGGTGCCGGGCGTGGCCGAGACCATCGATTGGGTGCACGCCCTGGTCCAGCTCGACCATCTGGCGCTGAGCCCGGACGCGATCGAGAACTCGCTCGGTGTGCTGCTGAAGTACCAGGACGACATCGCCAAGATCCAGGGCCACGAGGCGACGCGCATCCTGAACCAGATCAAGGCCGAGCTGGCGGGCGCGGCGGCGGTCGCCTGACGCGGCGGAGCGGAGCATGCCCGACGATCTTACCCCGCCCGACCTTTCCCTGCCCGATGCCGGCGCCGAGGGCGGCGGCAAGCTGATCGAGAACATCATGCATTTCGGTCGCACCCTGCGTGCGGCCGGATTGCCCGTCGGCCCCGGCAAGGTGCTGGATGCGGTCGAGGCCGTGCGCGCGGTTGGGCTCAACAACCGGCGCGACTTCTACTGGACGCTGCACGCCGTCTTCGTGAACCGGCGCGACCAGCGGGAGATCTTCGACCAGGCGTTCCACGTGTTCTGGCGCAACCCCGGCCTGCTCGAACGCATGATGCAAATGATCCTGCCCGAGTTCCGCGGCGACGCGGAGGAGGAACGGGAGAAGGGTCAGGAGATGAACCGCCGCCTCGCCGAGGCGCTGAAATCCGAGAACGCCGGCGACGGCGACACGCGGGAGCCGGAGGAAGAGGAGATCGAGCTCGACGCGGCAATGACGTGGTCCGACCGCGAGCTGCTGCGCGAGATGGATTTCGAGAAGATGACCGCCGAGGAGGTCCTGCGGGCAAAGCAGGTGATCCGCGACATGCGTCTGCCGATCGCCGAGATCAAGACCCGGCGATTCCGGCCCTCTCCGCACGGCCGCCGCGTCGACCTGCGCCGAACCATGTCCGCCACCATGCGCTCCGGCGGCGACGAGATCGACCTGCAGCGCCGCAAACAGCGCACCCGCCGGCCGCCGCTGGTCGTGCTGTGCGACATCTCCGGCTCGATGAGTCGGTACTCGCGGATGCTGCTGCATTTCATGCACGCCATCACCAACGACCGCGACCGGGTCCATACTTTCCTGTTCGGCACGCGGCTGACCAACGTCACGCGATATCTGCGCCACAAGGACGTCGACGAAGCCCTCGTGCAGGTCGGCGACGTGGTCAACGACTGGTCCGGCGGCACCCGTATCGGCCATTGTCTGCACGAGTTCAACCGGTTCTGGGGCCGCCGGGTGCTGACTCAGGGCGCCATCGTCGTGCTGATCACCGACGGGCTGGACCGCGAGGTCGGCGCCGGCTTGGCGGGCGAAATGGACCGACTCCATAAGTCGTGCAGACGGCTGATTTGGCTCAATCCCTTGTTGCGCTACGATGGCTTTGCCCCCAAATCTCAAGGGGTGCGGGCCATCCTTCCCCATGTCGACGACTTCCGGCCGGTCCATTCGCTCGACAGTCTGGAACAGCTCGCGGCCGCGATCGGCCGGACGTCGATGCGGCGGCGGGAGGGAATGGACGACTGGCTCGCTGAACTGCGCCGGGTTGAGGACGAGGCTCGCCAAGAGTCTCCGTAGATCCGGGCGCGCTGACCGTGGAGGGCGTGGAAGCATGACCGATCCGACTCCGTTTGCCAGCATGGACGACGTGCTGGGCACCGCCGAGGGCTGGCTCACCGAAGGCCGCAAGGTGGCATTGGCGACCGTGGTGAAGACCTGGGGCAGTTCGCCCCGGCCCGTCGGCTCCCGCCTGGTGATCGACGGCGACGGCGCCATGGTCGGCTCTGTCTCCGGCGGCTGCATCGAGGGCGCCGTCATCAAGGAGGCCTTCGAGATCATGGATGGCGGCGCGCCCCGGCTGATGGAATTCGGCGTCAGCGACGAGCAGGCCTGGGATGTCGGCCTCGCTTGCGGCGGCAATGTTCAGGTCTGGGTCGAGCGGATGGAGGCCTGATCGATGCGCGGCGACATTTTCTCCAAACTGCAGACCGCCCGGCGCGGCAAGACTCCCGTGACCCTGGTCGACGGTCTCGACGGCAAGATCCAGGCGCTGGTGTTCGCCGACCGGATCGAGGGGGATATCCCCGAGCCGGTCGTCAAGGAAGCCCGAGAGCGGTTGCGCGACAACAAGAGCGGCGTGGCCGAGATCGGCGGCGGGCGCTGGTTCTTCGACTGCCACAACCCGCCGCTGCGTCTGATCATCATCGGCGCCGTGCATATCAGCCAGACCCTGGTGCCGATGGCGGCGATCGCCGGCTACGAGGTGATCGTGGTCGATCCGCGCGCCAGCTTCGCCACCGCCGAGCGCTTCCCGAACGTCACCCTGATCGACGACTGGCCGGACGAGGCGATGGAGGCTTTGAAACCGGACAACCGCACCGCCGTCGTTACCCTGACCCACGACCCCAAGCTGGACGACCCGGCCCTGGAGATCGCGCTGAAGTCGGATGCTTTCTACATCACCTGTCTCGGCTCCCGTCGGACCCATGCCAAGCGGGTCGAGCGGCTGAAGGCGATGGGTTTCGACGAGGCCACCATTTCCCGGATCTACGCCCCCGCCGGACTCGATATCGGCGCGGTCTCGCCGGCGGAGATCGCGCTTTCTGTCCTGGCGGAACTGACCGCCGTCCTGCATGCCAAGCCAATCGTGGCCGCCGCCGCCTGACTACCGGCGTCTGAGGCTTTTGGAGACCATCGACCGTGATTTTCGGTGACACCCCGCTGGACGATGCCGAGGGGGCCGTGCTGGCCCATTCCCTGCGGCTGGAAGCGCGCAGCCTGAAAAAAGGCCGCGTGCTCGGTGCCGACGACGTGACGGTGCTGCGCGATGCCGGCTATGCCAGCGTGGTCGCCGCCCGCCTCGAGGACGGCGACGTCGCCGAGGATGCCGCCGCCGACCGGCTCGCCGCCGCATTGGCCGGAACCGGAGCGACGATCAGCGCCGCCTTCACCGGCCGGGCTAACCTGTACGCCGAAACCGCGGGCGTGGTGCTCTACGACCCGCTTCGCCTCGACGCCTTCAACCTGGTCGACGAAGCGATCACGCTCGCCCTCGTCCCGCCCTATCAGGCGGTCGAGGCCGGACAGATGATCGGCACGTTGAAGATCATCGCCTTTGCCGTCACCGGCGATCGGGTGCTGTTGACCGAGGAGATCGGCCGGCGAGAGAGCCCCATGGTCACCCTGAAACCCTATCAGGCGACCCGGGTCGGATTGGTGCAATCCCGCCTGCCCGGCACCAAGGAGAGCGTGCTGGACAGCACCATGGAGGTGACCCGGTCGCGCCTGCACGCGATGGCCAGTGAGATCTGCCACGAGATCCGCTGTGATCACGCGACCGATGCGCTCGCCGCCGCGATCGACGAGACGATGAACCAGGGCGCGCGCCTGATCCTGGTCTCCGGCGCTTCGGCGGTGGTGGACCGACGCGACGTGGTGCCGGCGGCGATCGAGAAGGCCGGCGGCGTGGTCGAGCATTTCGGCATGCCGGTTGATCCGGGCAACCTGATGCTGATCGGGCGCATCGGCGACATCCCGGTGATCGGCCTGCCCGGTTGCGCCCGCTCGCCCAAGCTGAACGGCTTCGATTGGGTACTGCAGCGCCTGATCGCCGGTGTGCCTGTCGGCCGCGCCGAGATCGGCCGCATGGGCGCCGGCGGTTTGCTGAAGGACATTCCGACCCGTCCGATGCCGCGCTCGCGCAGGCGGTCCGGCGGCGGCAGCGATGCGACCCCGGCCCGGGCGCCGAAGATCGCCGCAATTCTGCTGGCCGCCGGCCAGTCCCGGCGGATGGGCGCCGACAACAAGCTGCTGGCCGAAGTGGACGGCAAGCCGATGGTGCGCCACATGGCCGAGGCGCTGAACGCGTCGAAGGCGGCGTCGATGACCGTGGTGCTGGGGCACGAGGCAGATTCCGTCCGCGCGGCGCTGGCCGACCTGAAGCCGTCCTACGCCTACAATCCGGACTATGCCGAAGGGCTCTCGACCTCGCTCAAGGCCGGGCTCAACGCGGTCGGCGACGAAGTGGACGGGGTGATCGTCTGCCTCGGCGACATGCCGAAGGTCAGCCCCACCATCATCGATCGGATGATCGCCGCCTTCGACCCGGTCGAGGGCCGGGCGATCGTGGTGCCGACCCGGCGCGGCAAGCGCGGCAATCCGGTGCTGTTCGCCAAACGCTTCTTCGAGGATATGGCCCGGGTCTCCGGCGACGTGGGCGCCAGACACCTGATCGGCAATCACGAGGACCTGGCGGTGGAGATCGAGGTGGATGACGAGTCCGTGCTGACCGATGTCGACACGCCCGAGGCGCTGGCCAAGCTGCGGGGAACCGGCCGATGAGCGACGCCCTGTACCAGGACGAGATCATCACCCTTGCCCGCGAGGGCCGCGCCCTGCCCCGCCTGGACGGCGCCACCGTCACCGCCCGGGTCGACAATCCGGTCTGCGGCGACCGCGTCACCGTGGACCTCGCCCTCGACGGCGACACGGTCACCGCCGTCGGCGCCAAGGTTCAGGGCTGTGCGCTCTGTCAGGCCTCCGTCGCGTTGATCGCCGAGAACGTGATCGGCCAACCGGTCACGACCCTGCCGACAGTGGCCGACGCGGTGGACGCGTATCTGGCGGGAAAGAGCGAGGACACCCCCTGGCCGACGCTAACGATCTTCGCTCCGGTACGGTCGGCGAAGTCGCGCTGGGAATGCGTGATGCTGCCGTTCCGAGCAGCGGTCAAGGCGCTGAAGGAACGGGGCTGAGGCCCGGCTCATGCCCCTTCTCGCTTTCTCCTCGACCGACTTCCTGGACGGCCTGACAGTCGGGATATTTAAGGGGAAGCGGAAAGCGCCCGGGCGTCAGCTCAGGATATCGAGGGTGGACTCGAACAACTCGTCGGCGGTGCGGATTGTGGCCAGGTTCGCCTCGAACTGCTTCTGCGCCGAGATCTGATCGACGACTTCGCGCTCCAGCGCCACATTGGGCCGGTTCACCAGGCCCTCGCCATCGGCGTCAGGGGCGTCGGGATCGTAACGCTGCACCGACACCGGATCCGCAAGCTGCTGCGTCGAGCGGACACCACCCGTGGTCGTCGTGCTGTCAATCGAGCGCTGGGTCCGGAACAGGGGATTGCCGTCGGCATCGGTCGTCGCCGTGCTGCCGTTCGGGGCCGCCACGCTCTCGACATTGGCGACATTACTGGCGGAATTGTCAAACCGGCGGGCCGCCGCGTTGACGCCGCTCAGAGCGCTGTAGATGCCATTGGTGATAGCCATTCCCGTATCCTACCAGCCGTATGCACCGGAATCTACCGCACCGACGGTTTAGAGCGGGTTAACGGCCGCAGAACCTAGCGGAAGCTCTGGGCGATGCCATGTTCGGTGAGGAACCGGTCGACCGCCGCAAAGGCGCCGACCTCCACCAATGTCGTGTGGGTGGCACCCTGGACCACCTCCAGGTGCTTGGGCGGATTGGCCGATCCCAGCAGCCGCTCGCCGTGACTCAGCGGAATAAGCGTGTCGGCGTCCCCATGCAGGATCAGGACGGGAACCCGGACGCCGCGGATCCGTGCCAAACTGTCGAACGGGTCGCGCAGCAGCCAGCGGACCGGCACGTACCAGTATCGGTTCTCGGCGATCGCCCGGATGGACGTGAACGGCGCCTCCAGCACCACCGCTCCCATATCCCGTTCGACGGCCAGCGCCACAGCGACACCGCTGCCCAGGGATTCGCCATAGAGCACGATCCGCCCAAGACGGACGCCACGATCGGTCAGGAAGTCGAGCCAGGCACGGCCATCGGCGATCAGCCCGGTTTCGCTCGGACGGCCCGGATTACCGCCATAGCCGCGATAGCCGGCCAACAACACGCTGTATCCTTCGGCCCGCATGATCTCGGCCTTGCCGGCGCGCCCGGCGATGCTGCCGCCATTGCCCTGAAAATACAGCAGGATCGGGCGATCCTCCGCCGCTTCGAGCCACCATCCTGTCAGGGTGAGCCCATCCTTGGTGCGGGTCTCCACCACTTCCACCTGCTCCAGCCCGGTCTCGGCCGGCGGTACATACCGGGTGTCCGGCGCATAGAGCAGCCGACGCTGGAACATGAACAGGACGGCGCAAAGCGCCAGATAAAACAGGCCCGCAATGATCGCCAGTTTGGCGAGGATCGTCATTGCGGCCGCCCGCCGCTATCATGTCGCTGATTCTCAAGCCGCAGCACGGCAAGCGGAGCGCCTGTCACATGCCCCTGACGAGGACGTTCGTCATCATTCTGGCGATCCATCTGGCGTTTCCCCTGATCGCCGCCCGGGACGCGCTGGCGCAGCGTATCCAATGGTACGTCGAGGTTCTCGACGACCCGATTAGCGGCCGGCCGATCCTCGAAGCTCGTATCCTGACCCGCGACGGGTACCGCTTCAAGCTTATGCGCATGAAGGACAATTCGATATGGGGCCAGTTCTCGCTGCCGCGGTCGTCCCAGGCCATGCTCACGCCCGACCACCTGCCGACCTACCGGGTCGACGAGCACGACTCCGTCAACCTCGATGAGCTGAAAGCGCTGGAGGTGACCAGCGAGCCGACCCTCTACAAGGTCGGCGGCCGCGACGTGCAGTTCATCATCTGGGGCGATGCCCGCGAGGGCTTCATCCCGCCGATGCTGCGCCAGATGATGCTGGGAGAGGCGATCCATGTGACCTACTTCACCCTGCTCGGCGAGCGGCAGAGTGCGGAACTGACGCTGAACCGCGCCAATCAGGCGATCGCCCAGTTCCTGCGGGTGCGTCCGCTGAACCCGGAGAAGGATTCCGTCGAGGACCAGACGGAGACCTTCGCCCTGGTGGCCAAGCGCTTCATGGAACTGTGCGACGACCTGCGGTTCAGTGGCAGCGAGACCGACTACACGGCCTGTCGGAACACCTTCTACACCTGTTCGGAAGCGCCGGAGCAGACGGCCCAGAGCTTCAAGCAATGCCTCCGCTTCGACCCGGACATGCTCGCCGCCCGCGATGAGCCGCCGGCCCCGGCCGAAACCAAGGACGGCCAGGTCGCAGATGGCAAGCCCGAAGACGGTGCGACGAGGCCCGGCACCAAGAAGACCGAGTGACCGGCGACCGGCGGCGTTGGTGACCGGAGGGGCCTAGACGGAAAGGGAGATGATCTGAGGTGCTGGCGTGCGGCCGTCAAACCCGGTGGACGGGCGCGGCGGCACCAGCCGTGACTGGTCAGAGGACGACGATTGTCGCGGATCGAAAGCGTCGCTTGCGCCGGCTTGCGCGGCCTTGTCCGTTCCGGTCGCGGTGAAAGCGCCCGGCCCTTGCGCCTGGACGGCGCCGCCCTGCTGGCCCGCCCCGACAACACCGCCCTCGCCCGAAGCCGCGCCGATCGACGGCGTGGTCTCGACGGTCTCGCTCTCTGGTGTCTGGCTCTCGGCGCCAGGCGTGCCTTCCGCCTCACCGGACTGCTCCGCGCGGCGCTCGGCGGAGATCTCCGCCTGGGCCTGGCGTTCCAGCGCCGAGGCCGCGGCCGCCACCGACTTGTCCTGACCCGACGGATCGGCCGGCGCCAACGCCGCGGCGCGCACCTGGCGCGCCTTCTGCAGGGTCGCTTCCGGATCGCCTTTGACCGGCGAGGTATCGATGGAGACGGAACCGCCGATCGCGTACTGCCGACCGTCCGGGCCCTGCTGGTAGGAGAATTTCGGCGCACCCGCGTGCTGCCCGCCGGCGGCCGCATGGGCCGCCTCATGCCGGCGGACTTCCTGGTCGCGCTGCTGCAACTCGCTGACGACCTTCTGCTCCTCCTCGGAGAGCTCGGTCGCGCCAGCGCCTGTTTCCCCCTCGGCCGCCGCCTGTTCTTCGATCTGGGCGGCCTGGGCCGGCGACGACGCGGTGGCCGCGGTCACGGTTTCCTGGGCCTGGGCGGCCTGAAGCCCGAAGGCGACGGCGAGGGTGAACGGGCCGCCGCCGATCAGCGGCCGGCCGGGTCGTAGCGGCGGAGCCTCGCTTTGGGCCTGCGCCTGGCTGTCCCCCCGCGGCGCGCGTCCTGGAAGTGTGGTGTCACGCTCGGTGGCACGGTCCGTACCCGGCCCCGAGCCTTGCTGCGTCCCCCGGCCAGTTTCCCGCGCCGTATCGTCATCAATCGACGGCCGGCGCCCGCCCGAAGGCGGTCCGGCCGGCGAGAAACTCCCGGTTCCCGGCGGTAAAAGTGGGGCCGTCGTGGTCATTCTGACCGAGTACTCCTGGGTTCGCGGCCGGATTTTCCAGCCCTATGCAATCACAAGCGTCCCAATCTCCCACGGTTCTGATAGCACGAATCACCCGGAGATGCGAGAACACGGGTTCGCGATCCGCATATCGGACCCTCCTTCCGCCAACCTCGGCTTTCATGTCCTCCCTGTCGTTTCTTGCTCCGCCGATCTTCGTGCTGCTCTGGAGCTCTGCCTTCGTCGGCGCCAAGTTCGGCCTGCCGCATGCGGAACCGATGACGTTCCTGGCGATCCGCTTCGCCCTGGTCACGGTGATCTTCGTGGCAATAGCCCGGGTGTTGGCCGCACCCTGGCCGACCAGTTGGCGCCAGGCGAGCCACATCGCCTTGGTCGGGGCTCTGGTCCAGGGCGTCTACCTTGGCGGTGTGTTCGTGGCGATCCACCGCGGTGTGCCGGCCGGTCTCGCCTCCCTGATCGTCGGGCTTCAGCCGATCCTGACCGCCGTGCTCGCCGGACGGCTGTTGGGCGAGCGCGTCAGTCGGCGGCAATGGTCCGGGCTCGCCCTCGGACTGGCCGGCGTCGCCATGGTGCTCGGAGAGCGGATGGAAGCGTCGGCGGTCGATCCGATCGGCCTTGCGACCTGCGCCGCCGGACTGATCGCCATCAGCTTCGGCACCCTGCACCAGAAGCGCTATGCCAGCTCCATGCATGTCGCCTCCGGCAGTGCGATTCAGAACCTGACCGCCGCCGTGCTGACCTTCTTCGGCGCCCTCGCCTTCGAAGGGCTGCATGTGGAATGGGTGCCGGCCTTCACCCTGTCGCTGGCCTGGCTGACGGTGGTGGTGTCGATCGGCGCCTTTTCGCTGCTGATGATCATGATCCGGCTTGGCGAGGCGGTGAAGGTCGTCAGTCTCTTCTACATGGTGCCGCCCACGACGGCGGTCCTGGCCTGGATCGCTTTCGACGAGCGGATCGGCCCGGTCGGCGCCGCCGGCATCGCGGTGACCGCCATGGGCGTCGCCCTGGTCGTGCGTCAGGCGAAGAAGGCTGGTCGATCCTGAATTCAGCGTTAAGTTAAGCGCCTCACCCGCCCCGAAGGCTCCATGTCAGACAAACCCCTCCCTCCGCCGATCTGGATTCTGATCGTGGCGACAGCCACTGGTCCGCTCGCGCTGAACATGTTCGTGCCGTCCATGCCGGGCCTGGTTGACGTGTTCCACACCGACTACGCCATGGTGCAGCTCGCGCTGACTCTGTATCTGGTGGCGGTCGGTACGGCACAGCTCGCCTACGGTCCGATCTCCGACCGGTTCGGGCGGCGCCCGGCGCTGATCGGCGGGCTGATCATCTACTTCGTCGCCAACATCACCTGCATGTTCGCCTGGTCCATCGAGAGTCTGATCGTCGCCCGCGTGCTGCAGGCGATCGGTGGCTGCGCCGGCATGGTGCTGGGCCGCGCCATCGTCCGCGATGTCTACGACCGCGACCGGGCCGCCAGCGCCATCGCGATCATCACCATGGCCATGGCCGTCGCCCCGGCCATGGGACCGGCCATCGGCGGCCTGATCGACGCCCGGTTCGGCTGGCAGGCGACCTTCCTGGCGCCGATGATCGTCGGCCTCGTGGTCCTCGTGGGTGCCTGGTTCCGGCTTAACGAAACCAATATTCACCCGATCCCGACGATCGACGTGCCGGCGATGCTGCGCAACTACGCCAGTCTGCTGCGCTCGCGCGTCTATATCGGCTACGCGCTCAACACGGCGATGTCGGTCGGTGCCTTCTTCTCGTTCATCTCCGGCGCGCCCTACGTGATGATCGAGGTGCTGCACGAGGGCCCCGAGGTCTACGGCTTCTACTTCGTGATGATCTCGCTCGGCTACATGAGCGGCAATTTCCTGGCCAGCCGTCTGTCGAACCGCCTCGGTGTCGACCGGATGATCCCGCTCGGCGTCGGCGTGTCGCTGATCGGTGCGATCGCCGGATTTGCGTTGATGACGGCCGGCATCATCACCCCGGCCTCGATCTTTCTGCCGATGTGCGTCGTCGCCTGCGGCAACGGCCTCAGCCAGCCGAACGGCATCTCGGGCGCGGTCAGCGTGAACCCGACCATCGCCGGAGCCGCGTCGGGCCTGATGGGCTTCGGCCAGATGGTGATCGGCGCGGGCTTCACCGTCGTCGTCGGCTTCTTCCAGAACGACCACGACCACTCGGCCATGTCGACCATGATCCTGCTGGCCACGGTCAGCTCGATGCTGTTCTTCATCCTGGCCCGGACCACACCGCGCACAGAATGACAGCGCTCCCGCCCGACGATCTGGAGACACTGGCGGCCCATATCGCCGACCGGCTCACTACCGCGTCGGACACCCGCCGGGGCGCCTGGCGTACACCGGTTCTCGCCACCGCTTCCGCCAACGGGCCCCGCGCGCGGGTCGTGGTGATCCGCTCGGTCGACGTGGCAGCCCGGCGGATCGAGATCTTCACCGACGCCGGCTCGCACAAGGTCGACGAAATCGCGGCCGACCCGAGGGTCGCCCTGACGTTCTGGGATCCGGACACCGGCGAGCAGTTGCGGGTGGCGGCCCGCGCCTACGCCGTGGCCGACCCGACCCTGGTGGATGCGCGGTGGAGCGATATCGGGTCAGCCGGCCAGGCGCTTTACGGCGACGGACCGGCAATCGACAGGCGGGCGCGGTTCGTGGTGCTGCAGGCGGTGTGGAACGCCTGGGACTGGCTCTGGATTGCCGACACGCCGCACCGACGCGCAACGCTCACCTGGACCGACGACGGCCGGCGCGAAACGTCCTGGATCGATCCCTGAGGCCGGACGGTCAGCCCGTCGCCTGACCCTCGCTTCCCGCCAAGCGGGCGAGGCGGAAGACCCGCTGCCCTTTGAGGGCCCGATGGTTCGGCATCACCAGGATGCAATCGTCATAGGGGGTCGTGACCTCCTCGCCGCCATCGACGGCGATGACCGTTCCGGCCTTCGGGAATCGCTCCAGCCCCTTGAAATCCTCGACGAAGCGGAACGCATCGGTGCGGATCATATAGCCGTGGGTGACGTCGGCGACGGTCTGCTCGCTCACCGGCTCGGTATGGCGGTGGGCGGTCAGGGTCTCCGCGTCGATCATCTCCAGCGCCCGCAGGTAATGCAGGGCCGTGTCGATGGCGATATCGGCGCTGCTCTTCGCCCAGTGCTGGCCGCATTCGACCAGGCAGGCGATACGGTCGGCTGCCGGGTCGTTGAACGGCGCATACTCGATCAGTCGCAGCCCCTCAACATGGCCGGAGCCGCAGGCGATCATCGCCGGATACCCCATCTCCAAAGTGAAGCGGCGCTCCTTCTCCAGGCCGTGAACCAGCATGATCGGATCGGAATAGGTGCCCATGGAATGGATGTCGAGCAGCCGCTCGACCCGGTCGTAGAGCGGCCGCAGCTCCCGCGCACGTCGCAGCTCGACCGTCGCGCCGGAACCGTCCAGGCGCTCCGGCGTCCAGACCCGGTTCATATCCTCGTCGACAAAGCGCGACCGTGTCGGCTGCGCCGGATCGAAGCGGTGATAGGCGTCGGGATTGACGAAGCACAGGGTCAGCCTTCCGCGCGTGGGTCGAATCTCCTGACGGAACAGATAGTCGAGCGCGATGGCGCCGCACAGCTCGTTGCCGTGGATCACGGCGTTGATCATCGCATCCGGCCCCGGCACTCCGGAATCGAGAGTATGGACGTAGTCGATGCCCACGTTGCCACGTCGATACGCGGAGATGTCGGGCGCCTCCAGCTCAACCGGATACGCATTGGCCGCGGACATGACCGCCTCCTTGGGGGACTGGTGCAGGACAGGTCCGGACAGTTTGCGGCGCCGGGGCGGGCGCCGTAAACCAGGATAATCCCGGAAGAAACGCCCGGTCCGCAGATCCGACGGCGGCGGGCGTCAGAATATGTAGATGTCGGCGGTCGAGAGCAAACCCGTCGAGTAGTTCGACAGGGTCACCGTATCGCCGGACCCCAGGTCGATGACCACGTCGCTCCCTGATTGGCTCGCCCGGGCGATCACGTCCGCGTCGCTCGATATACCGGTGCCGTTGATGTTCGACTGCACCGCCAGATAGTCGGTGAAATAGGTGAAGTCGGAGACCGTGTCGTTACCGCTGTTGGACGTGATGTAGAACCAGTCGAACCCGTCGCCGCCGATCATCAGGTCGTTACCAAGATTACCGTACAGAATGTCGGCGCCCGAGCCGCCGATCATCGTGTCGTCGTCCTGGCCGCCGAACAGCGTGTCGCTGCCGGTCCCGCCGACGATCAGGTCGGCGCCGTGGTTGCCGTACAGCAGATCGCTGCCGGATCCGCCGGAGATCGTATCCGACCCTTCGCGGTAGGCGAGCGTCCCGCCCGATCCGTAGGTCTGCGTGTCGCCACCGTTCTGGCCGCCGAAGATCGAGTCCGCGCCAGCGCCGCCAATCATGAAGTCGGTGCCGATATTGCCGTACATCAGATCGTCGCCGGCGCCGCCGCTCAGGGTGTCGGCCCCGCTGCCCGCCATGACGCCGTCATCGCCGTCGCCGAGCTGGAACAGGTCGTCGCCGCCGTAGCCGAGGTAGTAATTGTTGCTGGAATTGCCGGTGAAGGTCTCGGCGGAATCGTCGCCCCAGGTGACGTTGCCGATCGTCCCGCTCGTGCTGGTTCCGTACAGGTACTGGACCGCCTGAACGTCAAGCCAGCCCAGGGTCGACGCATAAGTGACCGACCCGTCAAAATAGGACATGACGGTTGTGTCGGTGTTGTCGAGCGCACTCGACAGGAACGGCCCTTCGGCATCGGAACTGTAGTTCCCGGGATGTTTCAGGCCGATCGCATGGCCGATCTCATGCAGCATCGTGAGATAGCCGTAACCGCCGACATCCGGGCTGAGGTTGTAGTCGAAGTTGTTGGCGATCAGCACGTCGCCACCGATATCGCTGGTCGACGGATAGTAGGCATAACCCGCGGAGCTGGACTGATAGTTCGCACCGAAGCGGATCTGGCCGCCGTCCCCCGCGTCGGAGACTTCGACGAAAGAGATGTTCGACGCCGCTGCCCAGACATCCAAGGCGCTGCGGGCCGCCGCCTTCATGGCGTCGTTGAACACCGTGAAGCTGGAGTCAGAGTCGTGATAACTCGGCAGACTTTCCATGAACGAGTACGTGACGGACGTCCCCACCCCCATCATGCCGATACCCCATTTACTCGACGTTCCGACGACGACGGTATCGATGTAGTCGTTGCCCGACGCCGCCGAGCCGGACAGCATCTGGCGGCCGTCGGCGGTGCCCGACGCATGCCCGACGCAGCCGGAGGTGCCACAGGAACAGGATGAGGCTTCGCTGATTTCCGTCATCGTCTACCCATTCGTTCCGGTCGGAGTGGCGAGCGGACTGGCCTGACGCCAGGGACCGACCACGAGCTCCGAGAGGTGAGCCTTCAGTTTGTCTGCAACGTCGGACGATTTGGTCACCACGTCCCTTACCCCGACCAGGATCGGCGGCGCGCCGAACAGACGTCCGTCGACGTGGTCCTTGCGCAGCATACCGATGTCGATCACGAAGACCGGGCCGTTCGGGCCTGCGACCGGATAGCCGTTCACCAGGACCGTGATCGCGTTGGGGTCGGAGAGAGCGCCGGTGCCGAGGGTCACTTCCGTTCCGGACAGGTCTTGGAGCGATGTCCGGGCGGTGGCGCAGAGTTTCTCGCGCAACTCGCTGTCGAGAGGCCGGCCACAGAACAGTGCGATCCGTTCGACTCCCCGGAAAAAGAGGAGTGGAGACCGGGCCTCCGCCGACGGCGCTCCAGCGAGACAGGCGCACAGCATCGCCGTCGCCAAACCCGTCATCGCCCTGGATCGCATCGCTGCTCCTCGCCGAAACCGGCGCGCCCACCCTCTCCAAGATTGCACTCTAGGTGAGATCAGCAGTTATTCACAGGGCCTAGACCTGTGAAAGATCACACGCTTACGGAGCGCGGCGATCAGCAATGTTCTGGAAAGCCTTTGGCGACCCCTACGGGATTCGAACCCGTGTTGCCGCCGTGAGAGGGCGGTGTCCTAGGCCTCTAGACGAAGGGGTCGCAGAGGAGAGCGGGTAGATATCAATCCACCGCCCGCTTTGCAAGAACGATCCGCGTTCTTTCCGATTTTGTCGGACAGGCGCGAACCGCCGGCAGTATGGCGACCCCTACGGGATTCGAACCCGTGTCGCCGCCGTGAAAGGGCGGTGTCCTAGGCCTCTAGACGAAGGGGTCATCCGAGGAAGGTGGACATACAAGCCACCGATCGCGAAATCAAGCGCGAACGGCACCGCCAGGGTCTAGAACCGACATCAACCAAGCTCCGCCCCGTCATTCGTCAGATGCTGCCAGGGAAACACGTCGAAAGCCGTATAGTTCGCCCGGGGGTCATCTCCCGAATCCGCAAGGCGGCGAAAGTGTCCCGGCTCGATGATGCCGATGGCGAAAGCCGCCACGCCGTCATCGCCCGCCAGCGGCAGAATCAGGCGTTCCGCCTCATGCCAGCAGTCCGCGATACGCAGGAATTCGCCGGCGCTATATTCAACGCAACCGCGCTCGATGATCGCGACATACCGGTCGTGAACGAACCGGTCGAGACCGTCCGGATGCACTTCCAGGAGGGACGCGCCGGCCATTCGGATCTGCATGGCTTCCCGGATCCGTTCCCCCACCAGGCGGTAGCGAAAGCATCCGTCTTCGCCCCGCCCCACCATCATGAGGGTGGGCAGGAGCCCCGCGGCGGCCAGGTCAATCGGGTCGATCGCCGAGCGCCGCGGCAGTGCCGACGCGCCGGCCTCCGTTTGGGCGGCCTGCCATATCGACAGCAATGCGGAGAGACTTCGGCTTCTCGAGATTCGGTCGAGCATCCCAGCGACTCGGCCGCTGACATCGGCGTCGGTCGGGTGAAAACTCTCATCCATCGCTGTCGATACCAACCTGCACAGACGTCCTGTGTCCGATGAATCCTATGCGACCAGACCGCTGCCAACAAAGAACATTCCCCAGCGGGGCGCTGCGGGTCGGTCGGCGGTCGATGGATCAGGTGGCCGGGGCCGCATCGTCAATGACCAGTTGCACATTGTCGCCGCCCCGGAAATCGTCGAGCCGGAGATGGCCGGCGACATGCAGCGGCAACTGTCCCGCCTTGAGCAGGCCGGGTCCGAGATCGCCGGCCATCGCGCGAAAGGCGATGGCATTGACCCGCCCGCCGTCGCCGCCCGCCAAAGTACAGCGGACATGGCTCTCGCCGACGACGCCGCTCGACACGACCCGTGCGCCGGACAGGACGAAGCGCGGCTCGGAATTGCCGGTCCCGAACGGGCCGACCCGGGAAACGGCGCGCACCAGGTCGGCGTTGGCGCCCCTCGGCGACAGGGCGCCGTCGACCGACAGCTCGGCGACAAGCGGGGCGTCGGAAAGAGCAGAAGAGACCCGCGCCGACAGGAAGGCCCTGAACGCCTCGATCCGCGCGGCGGCGACGGTGAACCCGGCCGCCATGGCATGCCCCCCGCCCTTCTCCAGAATGCCCGCCTGGTGGGCGGCAATGACCGCCGCCCCGAGATCGACACCGGGTACAGAGCGTCCGGACCCCTTGCCGATGCCGGAATCCACCCCGACGACGCAGGCCGGGCGATGGAACCGGTCCTTCAGGCGGCTGGCGACGATGCCGACGACCCCCGGGTGCCACCCCTCGCCCGATACCACGATGGCCGGACTGTCGCCTGCGGCCTCCGCCTGGGCGATCGCGCTCTCCAGCACCTCCGCCTCGATCGCCCGGCGTTCGTCATTGTAGCGGTCGAGCTCGCCGGCAATGCTCCGCGCCTCCTGCGGGTCCTCGGTGGCAAGCAGCCGCGCACCGAGATCCGCCCGACCGACCCGGCCGCCGGCGTTGATCCGCGGGCCGAGAACGAAACCCAGATGATAAGGGTCGGGTTTGCGGTCGAGGCCGGCCACATCGGCAAGCGCGGCCAAACCCAGCGTCGACCGACCGGCCATGACCTTGAGGCCCTGGGCGATGAATGCGCGGTTGAGCCCGGTGAGCGGGACCACGTCACAGACCGTGCCGAGCGCGGTGAGGTCCAGGATGCCCCGCAGATCAGGCTCGGGGCGGCCGGAGAACCAGCCTTTCGCCCGCAGGGTCCGGTTGATCGCCACTAGGGTGACGAAGGTGACGCCGCAGGCGGCGAGATGGCCGAATCCCGGTTCCTCGTCCAACCGGTTGGGATTGACCACGGCGACGGCGGCCGGCAGGTCGGGTTCGGCGATATGGTGGTCGACGACGACGACGTCGATGTCGGCATCGCGCGCCTGGCCGAGCGTTTCGGTCGCCAGGATCCCGCAATCGAGGCAGACGACCACCCCCGCCCCGCGGGCCACCAGGCTCTGGAGCGCCGGCAGGTTCGGCCCGTACCCCTCGTCGATCCGGTCGGGAATGTGCAGCACGGTCTCGGCGCCGACGGCGCGGAAATACCGCATCATGCTGGCCGCCGAGGTGGCGCCGTCAACGTCATAATCGGCGAACAGGCCGATGGTCTGGCCCGCGACCACGGCATCGGCCAACCGCTCGGCGGCGGCATCCATGTCATGGAACCGGCTCGGATCGGGCAACTCGGTGCGCAGGGTCGGCTCCAGGAACCGCTCGACCGCATCCAGGCCAATTCCGCGCTGGGCCATGATCCGGCCGACGATATCCGGCAGGCCGAAGCGCTGGGCGATCGCCAGCGCCAGCCGGTCGACCTCCACCCCGCTGCCGCCGCGCAGCGTCCAGCGCCGCGCGGTCAGCGACCGCTCGACCCCGAGGAACGCGTCTCCCTGCGGCACGCGTCCTCCTGCTGTCAGTCGACCGCCGGTTTGCGGGTGAAGTCGTGGGTCGCCTCGACCGTGCGGACCGTGCCGGTCTTCGAGCGCATGATGATCGAGTGGGTCGTAGCCCCGCCGGCATAGCGGCGCACGCCGCGCAGCATCGCGCCGTTGGTCACGCCGGTGGCCGCGAACATGACGTCGCCGCCGGCCAGGCCCATCAGATCATACTTCTTGTCGAGATCGGTGATGCCCCAGCGCTTGGCCCGGCCCTTCTCGTCGTCGTTGCGGAACAGCAGCCGGCCCTGGATCTGGCCGCCGATGCAGCGCAGCGCCGCGGCCGCCAGCACGCCTTCCGGCGCACCGCCCGAGCCCATGTAGATGTCGACGCCGCTGGTCGGCTGGGAGGTGGCGATGACCCCCGACACGTCCCCGTCGGAAATCAACATGATCCGCGCGCCGGCATCGCGCACCTGGGCGATCAGATCGGCGTGGCGCGGGCGGTCGAGAATGCAGGCGACGATGTCGGAGACCTCGACGCCTTTCTCCTTGGCCAGGTTCCGCAGATTCTCGTCGACGCTGTTGTCCAGATCGACGATCCCGTCCGGCAAGCCGCCGCCGACGGCGATCTTGTCCATGTAGACGTCCGGCGCGTTCAGAAAGCCGCCTTCGGATGCCAACGCCACCACGGCCAGCGCGTTCTGTCCGCCCTTGGCGGTGATGGTCGTGCCTTCCAGCGGATCGAGCGCGATGTCGATCTTGGTGCCGCCGCGGCCGACCTTCTCGCCGATATAGAGCATCGGCGCCTCGTCGCGCTCGCCCTCGCCGATCACCACCGTGCCGTCGATCTCGAGGTTGTTCAGCGCGGTGCGCATGGCGTCGACCGCGGCTTGGTCGGCCGCTTTCTCGTCACCCCGTCCCATCAGCCGCGAAGCCGCAAGCGCCGCCGCCTCGGTGACCCGAACGGCCTCCAGCGCGAGGTTGCGGTCCATGGTGAAGACTTCGGCGGTCTCGGACATACTTTTCTCCGGTCTTTCTTTGGCGTCGCGGTGAATCCCGTTGGCCGGGTTCTTAACCGATCCGGACCGGGTTCGCGACTCTCTATTCCATCGTCACAGATCGACGATGCGGATCATCGCCGGCGGTTCCTGCACGGCTTCCAGCTTGGCGATATCGGCCAGCGCCTTGCGCATGGAGGCCTCGTCCACCTCGTGCGTGGTGAGCGCCACCGGCACCTTTTCATACGGATCGCGGCCGCGCTGGACCATCGATTCCATGGACACGTTCTGGTCGCGCATGATCGCGGTCACGTCGGCCAGCACGCCCGGACGGTCGATCACCATCAGCCGCACATAATAGCCGCCGCGCATGGATTCCCACGGCGCCTCCCGGTTCGTCGCCAGGTCTGCGGCCGGGCGGCCGAAAACCGGTGCGCCACGTCCGGAGGCGATATCGACCACGTCGCCAATCACCGCCGACGCCGTCGGACCCGCACCGGCGCCGCGACCGTAATGCAGTGTGGTGCCGACCGCGTCGCCCTCGGCCACGACGGCGTTGAACACGCCCTCGACCTGGGCGATCGGGGCGTGCTTGTCGACCATGCAGGGATGAACCCGCTGGCGCACACCTTCATCGGTCTGTTCGGCGATGCCCAGCAGCTTGATGCGATAGCCGAACTCCTCGGCATAGGCGATGTCCAGCGCCGAGACCCCACGGATGCCCTCGGTGTGGACCGCGTCGAAATCGACCGCGTGGCCGAACGCCAACGCCGAGAGCAGCGCGAGTTTGTGCGCCGCGTCGATACCGTCGACATCGAAGGTCGGATCCGCCTCGGCGTAACCCAGCGCCTGAGCCTCGTCCAACACGTCGCCGAACGCCCGCCCGCTCTCGCGCATGGCAGTCAGGATGTAGTTGCAGGTCCCGTTAAGGATGCCATAGACGCGGCTGACCTCGTTCACGACCAGGCCTTCGCGCAACGCCCGAATGATCGGGATGCCGCCGGCGACCGCCGCCTCATAGGCCAGCGTCACGCCCCCCGCCTCGGCCCGGCGAGCCAGGTCGGAGCCGTGATGGGCGAGCAACGCCTTGTTCGCGGTCACCACCGATTTGCCCGACTGCATCGCGGTCTCGACCAGGCTCCTGGCCACCCCCTCGGAACCGCCGATCAGCTCGCAAACCACGTCGATATCGTCGCGGGTCGCCAGGCTCAGCGGGTCGTCGGCCCAGTCGATCCCGGACAGGTCGATGCCCCGGTCCTTGTTCCGGTCGCGCGCCGACACCGCCACGACCTCGACCGGACGCCCGGCATGGGAGGCGATCGCAGCCCGCCGCTCCGCGAGGAGCCGCACCGTCTCGGCGCCGACCGTGCCCAACCCTGCGACGGCAACCCGTAGCGCCTCGCTCATTTTCTCACCTATTACTTTATGTATCTATCTCAACGAACTGAAATCGCTGAACCTTACGCGTCAGTACTGGAACAGGATCTCGGCCCGGCGATTACCCGCCTCGCCCGACGGCATGCTCTCAAAGAACAGCGGCTGGCTGGCGCTCATTGCCTCGACGAGCACGCGGTCCTGCGGCACGCCGTCACTGATCAGCGCCGACGCGACGGCCTGGGCTCGGGCCAGCGACGTCTGGAAATTGACCAGTTCATGATCCGGCAATTCCATCTCCGCCGTCCGCGCCGATGCGTGGCCGATGATCCGGATGAAGGCGTCGGTCTCCTGTGCCGCCGACGCGATCGAGCGGATCATGTCCCGGTCATCGGCACTGAGGCCGGCCGAGCCGTGGCCGAAATTCACCGTCCCGACGAGATAGGCCGGGCCGGAAAACCCGAGCTGGTACTGGTCGAGGCTCGGGCTGTCGACGATCACGGAAGGCGACTGATCGGACGCGTTGTCTCCGCCGGCAGGAAGCGGCGCCGCCGCGGCCATCTGTTCCGCCGCCGGTCGGGCCACCGCTGGTTGGGCCGGAGCCGCGGCCCCATGATCGACGGTCTCGGTCTTGATCTGGCCATCGGACATCGTCTTGGTCTTCGTCGTGGAGACCAGGGTCCGGGTCACTTGCGGGCCTCCCGCCTCGGACGACGGCACCCGTGTGTTGCCGTTACCCGCCGAATCCAGGCTCGTTCCGGACGCTGCCGGCGCCGCATTGGCCTGCGGACGCGCCTGCGGCGTCGCCGGCTGGGCCTGGGACGGCGGCGTATGGACGAACGTCGAATGGGAGTCGGAGACCTTGCCCGAGGTCAGCGGCGTTCCGCTCTCGCGCGGCGGAGCGGGACGGCGCGGCCAGAGCGACGAATGCTCGCTCGACGGCTCGACGCGGGGCGGCGGCGGCGGAGCGTTCGCGATCTTCGGCGCCGTGACCGGAGTCGAGACCGGCGACGCGGCCGACGCCTTCGGCGCTGCGACCGATGGGGTCGGGGCGCTCGAAGCGGGGGCGGCTGCCGGCACCGACGCGGTCTGGGTCGCGGCGCGGGGTTTCGGCGGATCGGCCGGCGCCGAGGCGTCGGCGCTGTCCGTGTAGCGGGCATTGTCCCGATCGGCGACCAGCCCCTGCTGGATCTTGGCGCGCTCTTCCGCCGTGGTCGACGGCGTCGGCCGCTCGGGAACGCTGGCCAGGTTCGGGAAATCCTTGCCATCCGTCGCCGCGGTATCCGCCGGCGCCGTGGCCTGCGGTTCGTCGTCGGAGAACCAGCCGCCGACCGTGTCGGTCGTCGATTCGTACCATTCGACCGGGTTCAGAGCATCCGGAACCGAGGAGCATCCGGTCAGAGCCAGGACCGCGGCCAGGGTCACGACAGGCGTTGCCGTGAGCCGCCGCCTCATGTCAGAGCGCAGCATCACAACCTCGTCTCCGTCTCTCTTCGCGGCTTCGACCATCATCCTCTCCCGCATCGACAGGCCAACGGCATCGCAACACCGCGCCCGGAGTGTACGTTTCCTATTCCACGCGTACCAGTATTCCAAGCATCTAAAATACCACGACTTTCCAACGGCGCACATGTCGACGGTCGGGGGGCCTTCCCATTGGCCTTGGACCGAGGGTTTCTGCTACAACGCTCCGGCGCGCGGAATGATGGGAAATGGCTGCTCGGAAGCCGACATCGCGGCGCGCCCGGTCGAACGCACCAGCGAGGATGCCCCCATGACCGACAGCGATGAGAAGAAGGTCTCCGCGCCGGATCCTGTCCAGATGTCCCAGGCCATGACTCATATGGCCGAGCGCAGCCAGCGTCTGGTGTTGGAGTTTCTGGAGCATCAGGATCCGAACGCGCTTGGCATGTCCGACCCGCTGAACATCGGCAAAGCCTTCATCGACATGACGTCGAAGATGATGGCCGATCCCGCCAAGATCATGAAAGCGCAAATGGATCTGTGGCAATCCTACATGACGCTGTGGCAGAGCACCGCCTCGCGCATGTTCGGCGCGACCGCCCAGCCGGTCGTCGCCGGCGACAACCACGACCGGCGCTTCAAGGACGCGGCCTGGAACGAGAACGTCGTCTTCGACTACATCAAACAGAGCTACCTGCTGACCGCGGAATGGATGCAGCGCACCGTCCACGAGGTCGAAGGCCTGGACGACAAGACCCGGCGCAAGGTCGATTTCTACACCCGCCAATTCGCCGATGCGGTCGCGCCCTCCAACTTCGTGATGACCAATCCGGAGGTGTTGCGCGAGACGATCGAGAGCGGCGGCGAGAACCTGCTGAAAGGGTTGGAACACCTGCTCGACGATCTTGAGAGGGGCAAGGGCAAGCTGTCGATCAAGATGGTCGACGAGGCCGCTTTCAAGATCGGCGAGAACGTCGCCACCACCCCCGGCAAGGTGGTGTTCCAGAACGACCTCATGCAGCTGATCCAGTATGCGCCGACCACGGAGACCGTGCATCGCCGGCCGCTGCTGATCGTGCCGCCGTGGATCAACAAATTCTACATCCTCGACCTGCGGGCCAAGAACTCGTTCATCAAATGGGCGGTGGACCAGGGCATCACGGTATTCATCGTGTCCTGGGTCAATCCGGACGCCGAGCTCGCGGCCAAGAGCTTCGACGACTACATGCTGGATGGCCCGCTGGCCGCCCTCGACGCGATCGAGAAGGCGACCGGCGAGCGCGACATCAACGCCATCGGCTACTGCATCGGCGGTACCTTGATGGCCAGCACACTGGCCTATATGGCGGTCAAGGGCGACGACCGGATCAAGTCGATCACCTTCTTCACCACCATGGTCGACTTCACCGAGGCGGGCGAACTGTCCGTATTCATCGACGAAGAGCAGCTTGCGGCCCTCGAGGACCGGATGAACAAGGAGGGCTATCTCGACGGCCGCGCCATGGCGACGACCTTCAACATGCTGCGCGCCAACGACCTGATCTGGTCCTTCGTGGTGAACAACTACCTGATGGGCAAGGAGCCGTTCCCGTTCGACCTGCTGTATTGGAACTCCGACAGCACCCGCATGCCGGCGGCCATGCACAGCTTCTATCTGCGCAAGATGTACCAGGAGAACAAATTGATCGAGCCGGGCGGGATCACGCTGGACGGCGTGCCGATCGACCTGACCACGGTCAAGCTGCCGACCTTTATTCTGTCGACCCGCGAGGATCACATCGCGCCCTGGAAATCGACCTATGCGGCGACCCAGATCTACAAGGGGCCGGTGAAGTTCGTGCTGGCCATGTCCGGTCACATCGCCGGCGTGGTGAACCCGCCGACCGACAAGCCGAAATACGGCTACTGGACCAAATCCGGGCGGGCGCCGAAGGATCCGGAGAAGTGGCTGGCGGGTGCCACCGCGCATGACGGGTCGTGGTGGCCGGAATGGAAGTCATGGTTGGACAAGCGCAGCGGCGGTGAGGTATCCGCCAGGGTGCCGGGCGACGGTGGACTGAAACCGATCGAAGACGCCCCCGGCAGCTATGTCGCAGTGAAAACTGGAGAGTGATTTCCGCCCGTGGCCCCCGAAAACAATGCCCCCGCCGACCAGCCGAAACGTCCTCCGCTCGCCGAACGCGTCACCCTCCCCAGGGTCGACCGGCAGTCCAGCGGCGAACTCTACGAGACGTTCCTGGCCTGGAACCGCGACACACGCGCCCGTAAAATCCAGAAATGGCACCACTATTTCGATGTCTATGAGCGCCACCTCGCCCGGTTTCGCGGAACCAGGTGCCGGCTCATGGAGTTCGGCGTCATGGATGGCGGATCGCTGGAGCTCTGGAGCGAGTATCTCGGCCCCGACGCTGAAATAATCGGCATCGAGATCAACCCCAAGGCCCGGGCCTTCGACCGGCTGCGCCCGAACATCAGGGTGGTTACCGCTGACCAGAGCGACATGGCGGCGCTGGAGACCCTGAGCCGGGATTTCGGTCCGATCGACATCGTGATCGACGACGGCGGGCACACCGCGCGTCAACAGATCAGAACCTTCAACGGCATGTACGCATCCGTGGAGGGTCACGGCGTCTATATCTGTGAGGACACCCACACCAGCTACTGGCCGGACTATATGGACGCGGGTGACCGCACGATGATGGAGCACGCAAAGGCGCTGATCGACGAGATGCACGTCATCTACCGTCCGGACGTCGTCGCCGGAAAACGCTATGCCACGCCGTTGGACAAGCGTCAGGGCGATCTCCTGGTCAGCCGGTTCGCGGCGACCACGTACAGCATTCAGTTCTACGACTCGATGATCGTCTTCGAAAAGCGGCCCCGCGCCGAGCCATTGGCGGAATTCCGCTAACCGCGATCCCGGAAGGGGGCCATCGCCGATGACCCGCAAACGTCTCAACGATCCGGTCGCCCTGGCCAAGGTGATCGAGCAGTCGAGCGGACCGCTCTACGATCTCTTCCTGGCCGGCAATGACGGCCGCATTCACCGCTGGCACCATTATTTCGATTCCTATGAACGGCATCTGTCGCGCTATCGCGGCCGACCGCTCAGGATGCTTGAGATCGGCGTGCAGTATGGCGGGTCGATCGGCATGTGGGCGGAGTATTTCGGCGATCAGGCGACCCTGGTCGGCGTGGACATCAACCCGGCGGTCTCGGTGTTCGACGGCATGCGCCCGAACATCAACATCCGCGTCGGAAACCAGCGCGACACCGCTTTCCTCGCCTCCCTCGAGGCCGAGTTCGGCCCGTTCGACGTGATCATCGACGATGGCGGGCACACGGCGTTGCAGCAGATCGAGACCTTCAACTTCCTCTATCCCGCCATGACCGAGGACGGAGTCTATGTGTGCGAGGATACCCACACGAGCTATTGGGATGGTTTCAAGGACGGCGGCACGGACGTCACATTTATTCAATATACCAAAAAGTTAATAGACGTTCTTCACTCCCCGTATCACAGAGAAAACTTGTTCTTATCCCGGTATGGGACCGCACCGGCGGACCGGGAGGGCGCGTTGCAGACCTATCGTTTCGCCGCCGAGACCCATGCCATCCTGATCTATGATTCCATGGTGTTTTTCGAACGCCGGCCACGGGCCGAGCCGTTCCATGAGCGCCGTTAGACACCGATGACGACGATCTTCGCCCGCCGCGCACGCCTGCCCGACGGCTGGGCCGGGAATGTGACGATACGGATCTCGGACACTCGCATCACCGGCACCGACACCGGGGCGGCGCCGGAGGCC
>JARGOG010000046.1:0-7271 GCA_029212785.1 Thalassobaculaceae bacterium | reverse complement strand
CCATCCGTGTCGACACCCTGCTGCCTGCCCTGGCGAACCTACACAGTCACACCTTTCAGCGCGCCATGGCCGGCATGACCGAACGTCGGCAGGCCGGCGAGGACAGTTTCTGGACCTGGCGCACGCTGATGTACGCGTTCCTCCAGCGCCTGACCCCCGAGCAGGTCCAGGCGATCGCCGCCCAGGTATTCCTGGAGATGTTGGAAGCGGGCTACGCCGCGGTCGGCGAGTTCCACTATCTGCACCACCAGGCGGACGGCACACCCTACGGGGATCTCGCCGAGATGAGCGGACGGATCGCCGCCGCCGCCGCCGAGACCGGCATCGGCCTCACCCTCCTGCCGGTGCTCTACAGCTATGGCGGTGCCGGACGGCAGCCGGTAGCGGGCGGGCAGCGCCGCTTCGCCAATGGTCCCGACCGCTTCGCCGATCTGGTCCAGGCGACGAAAGCCGCGACGACCGCCCTGCCCGCCGACACGGTGGTCGGCATCGCCCCGCATTCCCTGCGCGCCACGGCCCCCGACGAGCTCGCTACCGCCGTCGCCGCCCACCCGCGGGGGCCGGTCCATATCCACATCGCCGAACAGACCAGGGAGGTCGAGCAGATCGAGACCTGGCTCGGCGCCCGACCGGTCGCTTGGCTGCTGGCGCACCAGCCGGTCGACAACCGCTGGTGCCTGGTCCACGCCACCCACATGACGCCGCAGGAGACCGAGGGCGCCGCCCGCAGCGGCGCGGTCGCCGGACTCTGCCCGATCACCGAGGCCAATCTCGGCGACGGCATCTTCGACGGGGCTCGCCATCTGGCGTGCGGTGGCGCCTTCGGTGTCGGGTCGGACAGCAATGTGCGCATTGCCCTTGGCGAGGAGCTCCGCACACTCGAATACTCGCAGCGCCTGCGCGACCGGGCCCGCAACGTGCTGGTGCCCGGCGAGGGATCGGTCGGCGAGGCGCTGTACCTCGGCGCGGCTGCCGGAGGAGCGCAGGCGATCGGCCGCGAGGCGGGTCAGATCGCCGTCGGCAGACTGGCGGATCTGATCGCCCTCGACACCGACGACCCGAGCCTCTCCGCCCTGAGTGACGATCAGGTCCTCGACGGACTCTGCTTCGCCGCCGGCGACCGGGTGGTCACCGATGTCTGGGCCGCCGGCCGACACGTCGTCAGCGGCGGTCGTCACGCCAAACGCGAGGCGATCCGGACGCGCTACCGCCGGGCCGTCACGGACCTGCTCACGTCGTGACCGAAACCGGCTGCAGGTCCTCGTCCAGCGGGAAAATCGGCCGGCGCACGGTCTCGAAATTCAGCATCGAATAATCCGACGTACAGACCCCGACGCCGGCGCACTCTACCGTCTCGGCGGCGATGTCGCGGAAGCCCGCGCGCCAGTGGATACGGCTCTTCAGCATCAGATAGCGCTTGGCCCGGGGATCGATGCCGAGCGAGGTAAAGGCGGCGGTATCGTTCGGTTCCTGCTGGGTCGAGGTGACGATGATCTCGACCTTGCCGGTGTCCAGCACCACGGTCGGCCCCATGGCATTCAACACCCCCTTGCTCATCGGCCCGACATTGCGGAACCGTCCGTCGGAGATCAGCTTCACCCGGCCTGAAACCTCCAGCGGCTCACCGGTGCGGCCGATCGACGGCATGTCGGTCTTGCCGCCGAGGGAAACAGTGACGGGGTTGCCGACGCCGGTCGCGATCATCGCCTGAACCGCGTCGGGATCGCAGATCGCGAAGACCGCCACATCCTCCAGCCCCGCATCCAGGATACCCTTGAGGACGGCCATGGTGTCCATGGATCCGCCCGAGGCGGCGTTGTCGTAGTGATCGAGCAGCACGATCGGCCCGTCCGCGGTCATCGTCGCGGCACGCGCCAGCGACTCCTCCAACGGCTCGATCTCGTAGACGAAGGCCCGGCGTTCCTTCCAGGCGAGGTCGAGCAGCGCGTCGACCATGCGCTGCGCCCCGTCCGGATCGTCGTCGGTCACCACCACCGCGCTGGAGCCGGCCAGACGGATATCGGCATGGGGAAATCCGGTGAAGAAGCTGGCGCAAAGCGCGCCGTCGACCTCCATCTTCTGCGCCAGTTCCTGGATCTGCTTGTTCGGGAAGTCGTGAGTGCCCTGACGCATCACATGGGGCAGCATCGGCCGGTTGCCCCAGGCCATGGTCGGCCGCGTCGCCCCACGCAGCATCGCCAGGATCGGCAAGGCGGTGCGCCGTCCGGTCTCGTAGATGTCCACATGCGGATAGGTCTGGTATCCCGCGACCACGTCGGCATTGTCGACGATCGCCGGGTACATGTTGGTGTGCATGTCCAGGGTCACCCCGATCGGCGTGTCCGGCGCGAGCGCGCGCACCCGGGCGATCAGCGGCCCCTCCCCGTCCTCCAGGCTCTCGGTGACCATGGCCCCGTGCAGATGCAGCAGGATCGCGTCCGGCTTCTCCGCGGCGACGGCATCGCAGATCTTCGCCGTCATGTAGTCGTAAGCCGCGTCCTCGACCGGTCCGCTCGGCCAGGCGCCGGCGGCGAGCGGCAGGACGAAGTTCAACCCCTCGGCCTCGCACAGTTCGATATAGGCGCCGAGCGCGGATCCGGTGCCCTTGAACGCCTTGATCGCGGCGTCGCCCTCCAGCGGCAGACCGGTATCGCTACCGCGCGAGAACCGCGCGAGCGGTGTCGGCACCGTGGAGAAGGTATTGGTCTCATGCTGCATCATCGCCATCAGGATCTTCATCGCCGGGCTCCCGCCGTCTCAAGGATCGGTGGAAAGCCTAACGCGCGCCGCGCGTGGCGAGAATGGTCCTAATCGGCGGGCCGAGGGGCCGGCACGGCGCCTAGAACGGCCAGAACAGCAGCAGCCCGCCCGCGACCAGCAGGCCGGCGCGAAGAACCACACGGCGCGGGGCGATCACGGCGAAGGACACCGCTGTCAGGCCGAGCGCCACCTTGACGGCGGCCAGAATGGCCATCCCCGGATCGGTCGCCAGCGCGATCAGGTCCGGGTTGGCGATCATGGCCAACGGGATCAGATACAGCCCGATACCGAGCGCCATGGCGTGGCCGGCGACCTTGAGCCAATTCTCCTCGACCATCCCGGCGGCGATGAATACGGCACCGCAGACCGGTGGAGTGATGGTGCTGAGCAAGGCGAACCAGAACACGAACAGATGCGCCTGCAGAAGCGTCAAGCCGAGTTCGGTCAGGGCCGGCCCCGCCACCGAGACGCAGATCACATAGGCCGCCGTCGTCGGCACCTCCATGCCGAGGATCAGGCAGGCGAGTGCGGTCAGCAGCAGCGCCGGCCACAGGGCCCCGCCGGAGCCGGACAGGATCAGCGACGTGATCTTCACGCCGAGCCCGGTGATGCCGAGCACGCCGATGATGATCGAGGCGCACAGGATGATCGAGGCGATGGTGGCGATCTGCTTGCCGGCCCCAAGGCAGGTCTGTTCCACCCGGCCGAGCGTGCGGGCCCAGTCGAAACTCAGACGCCCGTCGACCAGCAGCAGCACGGCACCGGCGAGGATCGCCAGACAGGCGGCGTATTGCGGCGTGACGCCGGAGACGAACATGCCCCAGAGAAGGACGCTGAACGGCACCAGGAAGAAGGCGGAGGTGACCAGCACGTCGCGGGTCGCCGGCCGCGCGTCGGCGTCCAGTCCGCGCAGGTCATGGCGCAGGGAGAAGCCGTCGATACCGACCCAGACCGCCAGGAAATAGAGGATCGCCGGCAGCAGCGCCGCCGCCATGATCCCGGTATAGGGCGTGCCGGTCAGCTCGACCATGACGAAGGCGCCCGCCCCCATCAGCGGCGGCATGATCTGGCCACCGGAGGACGCCACGGCCTCCACCGCAGCCGCCAGCGAGCGCGGATAGCCGAGCTTCAGCATGGTCGGCAGGGTAATCGCCCCGGTCGAGGCCACATTGGCGGAGGCGGAGCCGGAGATCGAGCCGAACAGGGCGGAGGAAATGACCGACACCTTGGCGGCGCCGGCGCGCAGGCGCCCCGCCGCGGCGGCGGCCACGTTCATGAAGCCCTGCCCCGCCTCGCCCGCGTTCAGCACCGCGCCGAAGATCACGAAGATCGCCACGATATTGACCGAGACCGCCGTCAGACTGCCCCACAGCCCGCCCTCGGCGATGGTCAGCGTGCCAAGGAAACTGGAGAGCGGGGTGCCGGGATGTCCGAACTCGCCCGGGATATGCTGGCCGAACAGGCCGTAGGCGAGTGCCGCCAGCGCCACCAGCGGCAACGGCCAGCCGATCGCCCGACGCGCCATCTCCAGCACCACGACCAGCAGCGTGGCGGCGACGGCGAGCTGGAAGTCGCCCTCCAGAAAACCGTACTGGTCGGACAGCCCGTCGGCATTGACCGCAATCCACAGGCAGGCGGCAAGCCCGGCCGCGCCCAGCACCGCACCGCTGATCATCTCTACCCGGTCGCGGGCGACGAACAACATCGCCCAGGGCAGCGCGAGCGCCATGTGCAGCGGCCGGCTCACCAGGTTCGGAACCAGGCCGGAGAAGATCAACCAGAGATGAAAGGCGATCGAGACCGCGCCGAGGGCGCTCCAGATCAGGCGGGCGGAGGGGGACATGCGGTCGCTCGAAACGAGACCGGCCCGAACGGGATTGCTCGGGCCGGTCGGGGTCAGGACGGAAGGATCACATCTGCGCGTCGGTCAGCGCAAAGCCCTTCTCCTTGTAGAAGCGCACCGCACCCGAGTGCAGCTTGCCGGTGATGTTGGCCATCAGGCCTGCGTCGACGCCGTTCCACCAGGCCGCGTCCTTGCCCATCTTCGCCTTCTGCTCCCAGAAGGTCTTGGTAAGCTGATAGGCGGTCTCGTCGTCCATGTCGGTGGTGGTGAAGGCGACGACCGGCAGCGAGGTGGTGGAGATGGCGCTGTCCTGGCCGGCATAGGTGCCCGCCGGGATCACCAGCTTGGCGCGCTTGGTCTCGGCGATCTGGTCGTCGGTCAGCGACAGCACGGTCACGCCGGTGCTGGCGGCCGCCTCGATCACGTTCGGCGCCGGGTAGGAACCGGCGGTCACGAAGCCGTCGATCTGGCCGTTCTTCAGCGCCGGCACGGCGTTCGATAGCTCGACATCGGCAAGCTTCACCTTGTCCTTCATGCCGAACAGGTCGAGATACTTCTCGCCTTCCTTGGCACCGAACGAACCCTTGCCGATCAGCAGGGTCTTGCCTTCGAGGTCGGCGAAGCTCGACACGCCGGCATCCGACCGCACCACGAAATGCATGGTCAGCGACGGGATCGGGAACAGGGCCCGGATCTCGTCGAAACGGTGGTTGCCCTTGCCCTCGAACATGGCCTTGCCGCCCTGGGCCAGCTTGACCAGCACCGGCGGAGTGGTGAAGACGTAGTTGCCGTGGCGGGCAACGGTCTCCATCACGTTCTGGACCGAGCCCTGGCTCTCTTCGACGGTGACGATGATGCCGCCGTCGGAGCCGGCCTTCATCGCCTCGGCGATCTGCACGGCCATCTGATAATAGGACGAGGAGGATTTCGCGGACTTGTAGGTCACGCGGGTCTCAGCCGTGGCGGCGGTGGCCGACAGAGCGAGCGCGAGGCCGGCCAGCGCCAGCGACTTCACGAACTTCATGGCGTTCTCCCGAACAGACTGCGGCAGCCGGCATTCGCGGCCGACCGATTGATCGGACTGTCCTACACGAGCGGCGCGGCGGCGAAAAGCTGTCAGGAACACCGGCGCGGATTGCTTTGACCCGGCCCGAACCGACCGAGGTTCCAACCGCATCGATGGCCCGTCGACCAAGTCAAAGCGTCTGCCGCCGATGAAACCACGTCGGCACCGGAACACCTCTTCCTCGGGGAGCTCCCCGGCACCGGCCGTCGCGCGCACGCTATGCGAGAAGGGACGCCCGACCTCCACGACGGGCTTGACCATCATCAGGCAGCCGGCGGGGAGCCGGTGATATCCTTGGCCCAGCGGCATAGCGGACGGGCCGATCACGGCGACACCGTCCCGTCGGCACGCGCGGTAAGTTTCTAGACGGCGGAGAACCGCGGAAGAACGCGGGTCATGGGGTACCGCCAGGGTAGAGCCGGTTGCCTTCCCCGGAATGATCGGCGAACACCTCACAAAACCTTTGAAAATCAGTCATTTAATAATGATATTTCGACTCCGCCCCTGCGCTTGAAATGCAAAACTGCCTTCGGCGTGGAGCGAGATACTTTCTGTCGCCGCCGAATCTTTCGCAAATGCCGCAAATTTGGGCAGGATTGTTTGCATTGCAAAAATATGAAGCACAACTACGCGGTTCCACTTATCGGCTCCGGCCCGGAAACCGCTGAAGCTCAACGTTTCCCACCCTCGGGGCCGCTCACGTCACAGTGGCACACGTCTTGCGCCTCATTCGCGTTGTTGCGGGCATCTGCCCGCCCAAAGAGGGGCTTCATCCATGAAAATGACGAAGATGTTGAAGGGAACAGCGCTCGGTCTTGCGACCGGGCTGTTGCTTTCCACGGCCGTCCAGGCGCAGGAAACGATCAAGGTCGGCATCCTGCACTCTCTGTCCGGCACCATGGCCATCAGCGAGACCACGCTGAAGGACGCCATGCTGATGCTGATCGAGCAGCAGAACGCCAAGGGCGGCCTGCTGGGCAAAAAGCTTGAGGCAGTGGTCGTCGACCCTGCTTCCGACTGGCCGCTTTTCGCCGAGAAGGCGCGTGAGCTGATCTCCGGCTCGAAGGTCGCGGCCGTGTTCGGCTGCTGGACCTCGGTGTCGCGCAAATCCGTGCTGCCGGTGTTCGAGGAGCTGAACAGCCTGCTGTTCTATCCGGTCCAGTACGAGGGCGAAGAGAGCCAGCGGAACGTGTTCTACACCGGTGCGGCGCCGAACCAGCAGGCCATCCCGGCGGTCGACTATCTGGCCCAGACCGAAGGCGTGGAGCGCTGGGTGCTGGCCGGTACCGACTATGTCTATCCGCGCACGACCAACAAAATCCTCGAGACCTACCTGCTCGACAGCGGTGTGGCAGCCGAGGACATCATGATCAACTACACGCCGTTCGGTCATTCCGATTGGCAGACCATCGTCGCCGAGATCAAGGCGTTCGGGTCGGCCGGCAAGAAGACCGCGGTGGTGTCCACGATCAATGGTGACGCCAACGTTCCATTCTACAAGGAACTGGCCAACCAGGGCATCAAGGCCGAGGACATCCCGGTCGTCGCCTTCTCCGTCGGTGAGGAAGAGCTGGCCGGTATCGACACCGGTCCGCTGGTCGG